>NZ_JBDGIS010000002.1:0-567128 GCF_057657295.1 Luteimonas sp. Soil_C_16
TCTTCCGGCGCCGCGTCGATCGCGTCGTAGGCCTTGAATTCGCCGCCGAAACGCTCCGCACCGATCTTCGTCAGCGCCGCCGTCAGCGTCGTCTTGCCGTGGTCAACGTGACCAATCGTGCCCACGTTCACGTGGGGCTTGGTGCGCTCGAACTTACCCTTTGCCATGGCTGCCTAATCTCGAATCTGGTGAGGTGGTGACTGCGTGCCGCGTCGGATCCGCACTGGAAGCGGAGCCGCGGAGGATGGTGCTCACGAAAGGAATCGAACCTTCGACCTCCTCCTTACCAAGGAGGTGCTCTACCGACTGAGCTACGTGAGCAACGATGTGGAACTGAGGGTACCGCCTGAAACGTTCAATGGAGCGGGAGAAGGGAATCGAACCCTCGTAATCAGTTTGGAAAACTGAGGTTCTACCATTGAACTACTCCCGCACCGGGACCCGCATACCGCATTACAACCTGTCGCACTGCACTTGTTTCCACCGCACTCGAAAGATGGTGGAGGGAGGTGGATTCGAACCACCGAAGGCGTAAGCCAGCAGATTTACAGTCTGCCCCCGTTGGCCGCTTGGGTATCCCTCCGGCGCTTTCGTGTTGCCGGTGAAAACAGCCCGCGATTTTGGGGCCAGTTCCCGGTTCTGTCAACGCTGGAAGGCGCTGGATTTCACCGGACCCGTCGCCTGGCCGATGACCTTGCAGACGGGCGCGCATCTTAACCGTCCCGGCGCCGCGGCGCCATGGCCGCGTGCGAATTTCCGTGCATCCATCGCGCCCCGACGCACGAAAGGCGCCCGCAGGCGCCTTTCGCGAAGCCCGACGACAGGGGCCGGTCAGACGTTGAAGCGGAAATGCATCACGTCGCCATCCTTGACGATGTATTCCTTGCCTTCCAGACGCCACTTGCCCGCGTCCTTCGCGGCGGACTCGCCGTTGTAGCGGATGAAGTCGTCGTAGCCGACCACTTCGGCGCGGATGAAGCCCTTCTCGAAATCGGTGTGGATGACCGCAGCCGCCTGCGGCGCGGTCGCGCCGATCTTGACCGTCCACGCGCGCACTTCCTTGACGCCCGCGGTGAAGTAGGTCTGCAGGGTCAGCAGGCCGTAGGCGGCGCGGATCACGCGGTTCAGGCCGGGCTCGTCGAGACCCAGATCAGCCAGGAATGCGTCGCGGTCGGCATCGTCGAGCTGCGAGAGTTCTTCCTCGATCGCGGCCGACACCGGCACCACCTCGGCGCCCTCGCCCGCTGCGCGTGCACGCACGGCGTCGAGATGCGGATTGTTCTCGAAACCGTCCTCGAGCACGTTGGCGATGTACAGCACGGGCTTGGCGGTCAGCAGGAACAGGTCGCGGATCGCCGCGTTGTCGTCGTCGGAGAGCTTCAGCGCGCGCACCGGCTGACCGTCGGCCAGGCCCTTGTGCACGCGACCCAGCACCTCGGCGCGGATCTTCGCGTCCTTGTCGCCGGTCTTGGCCGACCGCTCGGCGCGCTGCAGCGCGCGCTCGACGGAATCCAGATCGGCCAGCGCGAGCTCGGTATCGATGGTCTCGATATCGGCAATCGGGTCGACCTTGTTGTTGACGTGGATGACGTCGGGGTTCTCGAAGCAGCGCACGACGTGGGTGATCGCGTCGACCTCGCGGATGTGCGACAGGAACTTGTTGCCCAGGCCCTCACCACTGGCCGCGCCGGCGACGAGGCCGGCGATGTCGACGAATTCCACCGCCGTCGGCAGTACCTTCTGCGGCTTGACGATCGCCGCCAGCGCATTGAGGCGCAGGTCCGGCACCGGCACGATGCCGACGTTCGGCTCGATGGTGCAGAACGGGAAATTTGCCGCGGCGATGCCCGCCTTGGTCAGCGCATTGAAGAGGGTCGACTTGCCGACGTTCGGCAGGCCGACGATGCCGCATTTGATGCCCATGTGGAGTCCGTCAGATGGCGGCTGCGCCGCTGGTGAGGGGAGTCAGTCGGCGGCTGCGCCGCCTGCGTCAGTGGAAGCTGCGGAGCAGCCGAACAGAGAACACTGCGAATAGACGCCCGGAAGAGGCAGGAATTCTATCGCCAGGCGGACCATGGCGCCGAAGTTACTGACCGACCGACCGCACCGAAGGTGCGCTGACAGCGCGCCACGCGCGCCCTGACGGCTTCACCGCTGCGTGTGCAGCCGCGTCATCGCATCCATGAAATTGCCGTCCATCGCCAGCGGCAGCACGTCGATCGCATCGTCGATCGCGCGTCCGATCAGGATGTCGTCGTCGGCGTTCGCACGCCCGAGCACCCACGGCGTGACCTTGTCCTTGCTGCCCGGATGGCCGATGCCGATGCGCAGCCGATGGAAACGACCGTGACCGAGCAGTTGCATCGTGTCGCGCAGCCCGTTCTGGCCGCCATGGCCGCCGTCGAACTTCAACCGCGCGGTCCCCGGCGGCAGATCCAGTTCGTCGTGCGCCAGCAGCGCCTGTTCGGGTTCGAATTTCCAGAACCGCAGCGCGGCGGTGACCGACTTGCCGCTGAGATTCATGAAGGTGGCCGGCTTCAGCAGCCAGACCGGCTGGCCGGCGATGTCGACCTTCGCGGTCTCGCCGAACAGCTTGCTGTCGAGCCGGAACGACGCGCCCGCCCTGGCGGCGAGTTCGTCGACAAAACGGAACCCGGCGTTGTGCCGGGTCCGTGCATGCTCGGGTCCGGGATTGCCCAGCCCGACGATCAGTCGCAGTCCTGCCATCGTGACGGCAACGCGGGCGCGCCCGAAGGCGCACCCGCGCGACGATTACTCGTCGTCCTTCGCGGCCTTGGTGGCCGGCACGTCCGCCGACGCGTCGTCGGCCTCGTCTTCCGGCTCCGCTTCCACGCGGCCGTGCTTGGCGACGACGACGGCGACGTCGTGGTCCGCGCCCAGCGCCAGCTCGGGGATCTCGACGCCCTTCGGCAGCTTGACCTGCGAGAGGTGGACGATGTCGCCGACGACCATCGCACCGAGATCGATCTCGATGAACTCCGGCAGATCGCCCGGCAGGCAGGTCACGGTGACTTCGTTGAGCTCGTGCGTGATCACGACGTCGGCCGCCTTGCCGGCCGGCGAGGTGTCTTCGTTGAGGAAGTGCAGCGGCACGGCGGTGCGGATCGTCTCGTTCGCGTTCACGCGCTGGAAGTCCAGGTGCATGATCTGCTGCTTGAAGGGATGACGCTGCATGTCACGCAGCAGCACTTTCTGGACGTCGCCGTTGAGGCTCAGGTCGAGGATCGACGCGTAGAACCACTCGTGCTGGCTGGCGAGCCAGACATCGTTGTGGCTCAGCTCGATGCTGACGGGCTTGAGGTCGCCGCCGTAGACGACGGCAGGCACGTTGCCGGCAAGACGGAGGCGGCGGCTCGCACCCTTCCCCTCGTCTTCGCGGCGCTGCACCTTGATTTCATGCGTGGTAGCCATGTTCTGTATTCACTTTTCAGGATTGAAACCGCCTCGCGGCGGTGAAGCATCTCGTCCGCGACCAGACGAGACGTTGCAGCAGGTCAGTCGACGTAGAGCGAACTGACCGATTCTCCGAACGCGATCCGGCGGATCGTCTCGGCCAGCAGCTCGGCGACGCTGAGCTGGCGGATGCGCGTGCAGTTGCGCGCGGCCTCCGACAGCGGAATGGTGTCGGTGACGACCATTTCGTCGAGCTGCGATTTGTTGAGGTTGTCGATCGCCGCGCCCGAGAGCACCGCGTGGGTGCAGTAGGCGACGACCTTGGTGGCGCCCTGCGCTTTGAGCGCGGCGGCCGCGGCGCACAGCGTGCCGGCGGTGTCGACGATGTCGTCGACCAGCACGCAGGTCTTGCCGTTCACGTCGCCGATGATGTTCATCACGGTGGCGACGTTGGCGCGCGGACGGCGCTTGTCGATGATCGCCAGATCCGCGTCGTCGAGACGCTTGGCGATCGCACGGGCGCGGACCACGCCACCGACGTCGGGCGAGACCACGACCATGTTGTCGGTACCGTGCGCGCGCCAGATGTCGGCCAGCAGCAGCGGCGAGGCGTAGACGTTGTCGACCGGAATGTCGAAGAAGCCCTGGATCTGGTCGGCGTGCAGGTCGATCGTCAGCACGCGGTCGGCGCCGGCGGCGGTGACCATCTTCGCCACGACCTTCGCGGTGATCGGCACGCGTGTCGAACGCAGGCGGCGATCCTGGCGCGAATAGCCGAAGTACGGGATCACCGCGGTCACGCTGGCCACCGAGGCGCGCTTGAGCGCATCGATGAGCACCAGCAGTTCCATCAGGTTCTCGGCCGACGGCGCGCTGGTCGGTTGGATCACGAACACGTCCTGGCGGCGGACGTTCTCTTCGATCTCGACCTGGACTTCGCCGTCGGAGAACGTCGAGACCAGCGCCTTGCCCTGGCGCACGCCGAGTTCGCGGCACACGGCCTTGGCCAGCGGACGGTTCGAGTTGCCCGAGAAGATCAGGAGATTGCGCTCTTCTTTCATGTCTGCGGTTCCGCGTCGCTCTGACCGAGCGGATGGAGGAGTGGCCATGCCGGCACGTGGCGATCACCACGCAGGATCCGGCACGGGTATCAGGGGCGGCAGGATTCGAACCTGCGAATGCCGGGATCAAAACCCGGTGCCTTAACCACTTGGCGACGCCCCTAGAAAGCGGTGATTCGTGGATGTCGACTCGGCGCATGCACCGCGAATCGACACCCACCAGCCACCGCCCTCAACCTCCCGCTTCGAGCGCATCCAGCAACGGCGATCGCGCCGCGCCGCCGACCACACGGGACGACACCCGTGATGCGACCTGCGCCTGCGCGGCTTCGGCGGATTCGCGCGTGGCGAATTCGACGAAGCAGCCGCTGCCCGTCCCGGTCAAGCGTGGCGTTCCGACCTCTGCCAACACCTCGAACACCGCCTCGACGGCGGGTTCTCGGCGACGCAGGACCGGCTCGAACGCATTGCCGAGCGATGCACCTGAAACGAAGTCCGCCATTGTCGCGGGTGCAGCATTTCGCGTCAATTCAGGGGCCTGGAACAGACCCGCGGTATTCACGTGCACGCCCGGATCGGCGAGGACGTACCAGGCCGACGGCAGGTCGATCGGCAGCAGCGACTCCCCGACCCCTTCGGCCCAGGCATTGCGGCCGCGGACGAAAACCGGCACGTCGGCGCCCAGCGTGAGGCCCATCGCGGCGAGGCGGTCCTCGCCGAGATCGAGCTGCCAGAGGCGATCGAGCGCCCGCAGGACGGTGGCCGCGTCGGACGATCCACCGCCGAGACCCGCGCCCGACGGAATCCGTTTTTCGACGGCGATGTCGACACCTGACGACACGTTTGCTTCTTTTTGCAGCAGCCCCGCGGCCCGGATGACGAGATCGTCGGCCTCGGCGAGGCCCGGCACGGAGTCGCCGATCCGGCGGAGCCGGCCATCGGCGCGCGGCCGCAGGCGGATCGTGTCGCCCCAGTCGAGCATCCGGAACACGGTCTGCAACGCGTGGTAGCCGTCCTCGCGACGACCGGTGATGCGCAGGAACAGGTTCAGCTTGGCCGGCGCCGGCCAGATCGACCAGCCGCCGGCGGGATCCGCATCGCTCATGGTGTCGCGCGCGGAGCCGTGGTGTCGGCGGGCGTCCAGCTGTCGACGATCAGGCGGACCCGCGCATCGCCGCGCTGGGCGTTGATGCGGGTCGGCAGGGCCGGCGCAGCGCCCGCGGCCGGCTCGGGCTGCCATTCGAGGTAATCAATGGTCCAGCCGTCCTGCTGCACGCGCGCCAGCCGGCCGCCGGCGTCGAACGCGACCTCGGCGGGGCCCGACACCGCGACATCGGCGCGCGCGCCTGCGGCCCAGGCCGCCATCGCGGCGACGGGAATCTCGAAACCGGTGGCCTCGCGCAGCAGCAGACCGACATCGGCACCTTCGCGCGGACCGCCGTCGAGGCCGTCGATGCGCGCCCCCTGCGGACCGCCCTGCAGCTGCCAGCTCTGCCGGGTGACCGGCGCGCTCAGGGTCACCCGGTAATCGCCGCCGGTCTGCAGCCATTCGATGCGGCCACTGCCGCCGTCGCGCCCATTGGACATCGCGACGCGACCGTTGAACGCGAGCTGCGGCAGCGCACGCACCGCGGCTTCGCGCGCTTCGAGCCGCGCCTGCGCATCGGCGAGCGCGGCGGGCGCGAGATCGACGGTCTGCAGCGGCGGCCGTACCGGCACGCTGGTACAGGCGGCCAATCCGAACGCCATCAACGCGGTACATGCGATCCGGATGTTCATGCGCCGGTCTTCTCCAGCGCGCGGATCAGCGAGCGGTTCTCCGGATCGATCGCGCGGGCTTCGTCGAAATACTTGCGCGCTTCGTCGTGGCGACCGAGCACCCACAGCACCTCGCCGATATGCGCGGCGACTTCGGCGTCTTTCATCATCGAGAACGCGCGACGCAGCTCGACGAGGGCGTCCTCGTTGCGGCCCAGGCGATAGAGCACCCAGCCGTAGCTGTCGATGATCGCGGCGTTGTCGGGCTCGGCCACGCGCGCGCGGTCGATCAGTTCCAGTGCTTCGGTGTAGCGCGTGGTGCGATCGGCCAGGGTGTAGCCCAGCGCGTTGAGCGCGGCGACGTTCTCGGGATCGGCCACCAGCACGCGGCGCAGGTCGGCTTCCGCACGCGGGATGTCGTCGCGGCGCTCCCACATCAGCGCCCGCGAATAGAGCACCGCCGGATCGTCCGGCATCGCGGCCAGGCCGCGGTTGTAGACGTCGAGTTCGGCCGGGTCGTCGCCCTGTTGCCGGAGTTCCGCTTCGAGCAGGTAGGCGTTGCGGCGCATGTCCTCGTCGGACGTGCCATCGGACTGCAGCTCGCGCAGTCGTGCCCAGGCATCATCCCGGCGACCGAGCTCGTGCAGCACGCGGGCGCCACGCAGACGGGCCTGCGCGCGCTCCGGGCCGCCGGGCACGGTCTGGTACCAGTCCAGCGCCTCGTCGTACTGCTCCAGATATTCGGCCATCTGGCCGAGCAGCAGACGCTGCGCCGGGTTCGGCGTCAGCGCGACGGCCTTGACCTCTTCATAGAGCGCGGCGAGCGCGACCTTGTTCTCGGCGCGCGCCATCAACGACGCACGCAGGACGTAAGTGCGGCCGTCCTGCGGCCCCATCGCGAGGGTGCGCTCGGCATCGGCCAGATCGCCCAGCGCTTCGTACTCGCCGGCGATGCCCATGCGCAGATCCGGGCCGGTCAAGGCGGCATCGCCGAGCGCGGCGAGCGCTTGGCGCGCCTCGTCGGGGCGACCGGATTCGCGCAACTGGCTCGCGCGCAGCAGCGCGACACGGGGCTCGCCGGGGAAACGCGCGACGATGTTCTCGAGGATGCGTTCGGTCAGATCGGTGCGGTCCAGCCGCTGGGCGAGGCCGCCGAACGCCATCCAGGCCTGCAACGTATCGGGAATGGCACCGCTGTCGACGAGCTGGCCGAGCAGGCGCGCGGCCTGGGCCTGGTCGCGGGCGCCGCCACCGAGCACGGTGAAGGCATGGCGCCAGCCGGCCGGATCGCCGCTGCGCAGCAGGGCTTCGAGCTGACGGCGGGCGACGCGGTCGCGACCCGCGCGCAGGGACAACGTAGCCTCGGCGGCGCGCATCGGCAGCGAATCGGGCGCATGGCGGCGCCACAGGTCCAGCGCCTGCGCGGCGCGGCGGTCGTCGCCGGCCAGCAGGGCGATGCGGGTGGCGCGCTCGGCCAGTCCGGGATCACCGTCGGACTGGCGGGCGGCGTCGAGATACCAGTTGGCGGCCTCGTCGAGACGACCGGCCTGCACCGCGAACTCGCCGGCGAGCGTCGCGCCCAGCAGATCCTGGTGCAGGCTGTCGGTGCGGTCGAGATCGCCGCGTTGGGCATGGGCCACGCAGGCCAGTCCGAGCAGGGGCACCAGCAGGGCGGCGCGCAGCCGCGCGGTCCGGGGCGGAGAGAAAACGGGCATCTGGGGCAACCGGGCCGTAAAATGGGCGCCTTCGTCCGCAGCTTATCGCAAGCGCCTGAACGGAATCGCGTCTCCGACAGGCACGCCCGCCCATGAGCCTTTACGCACTCGGCATCAACCACCAGACCGCGCCGGTCGCCCTGCGTGAACGGGTGGCGTTCGCCGGCGACGCGCTCGATGCGGCGCTGGCGCAGCTGCGTGCGTTGCCTCCGGTGCGCGAGGTGGCGCTGCTGTCGACCTGCAACCGCACCGAGCTCTACGCCGTGTGCGACGACGATGGCAGCGCGCTGGCGCACTGGCTGGCGACGCATCCGGGCGACGACGCGGCGCTGGCCGGCGGTTCGCTGCAGGCCTATCTGTACCGGCATCGCGACGCCGACGCGGTGCGCCATCTGTTCCGCGTCGCGACCGGGCTCGATTCGCTTGTGCTCGGCGAGCCGCAGATCCTCGGCCAGGTGAAGCAGGCCTGGGCCAGCGCGCGCGCGGCCGGCACGCTCGGCAGCGAACTGGACCGCGTGTTCCAGCATGCGTTCGTCACCGCCAAGCGCGCGCGCAGCGAGACGCGCATCGGCAACAGCCCGGTGTCGGTCGCATCGCTCGCGGTGCGTCTGGCGCAGGAATCGTTCGCGCGGCCGGCCGACTCGGCGGTGCTGCTGATCGGCGCCGGCGAGACCATCGAACTGGCCGCGCGCCATCTCGCGCAGGCCAACGTCAAGCGCTTGCTGATCGCCAACCGCACCTACGCGCACGCGCAGGAGCTGGCCGCGCGCCACGGCGGCATCGCGCTGCCGCTCGACGAACTGGACCGGCATCTGTTCCTCGCCGACATCGTGCTGTCGGCCACCGCCAGCCGCACACCGATCATCGGCCGCGCGCAGGTCGCCGCTGCGCTCACCGCGCGCAAGCACCGGCCGATGCTGCTGATGGATCTGGCGGTGCCGCGCGACATCGCGCCCGACGTGGCCGAACTGCGCGACGTGTTCCTCTACACCGTCGACGATCTCGAACGCACGCTCGACGACAACCGTCGCGGCCGCCGCGAGGCCGCCGCCGATGCCGACGCGATCATCGATCTGCAGGTCACCCGCTTCGGCGAGTCGAACGCCGCGCGCGGCCGTCTGGCGCCGGTCAAGCGCCTGCGCGCGCATGGCGAAGCGGTGCGTGGCGAAGCGCTCGCCCGCGCGCGCCAGCAACTCGCCGCCGGGCAGTCGCCCGATGCGGTGCTGGAACTGCTGGCGCACACGCTGACCAACCGGCTGCTGCATCTGCCGACCACCGCGCTGCGCGACGCCGCGCTGCGCGGCGACGACACCCTGGCCGACAGCCTCGATGCGCTGCTGCCGCCCGACCCCGAGCCCCGGACACCCGATGCTGCCGACCCTGCGCCGTAAGCTCGAAGCGCTGGCCGAACGCCGCGAAGAACTCGAACGCCTGCTGTCCGACCCCTCGACCGTCGCGGACCAGTCGCGGTTCCGCGCGCTGTCGCGCGAGTTCGCCCAGCTCGAACCGGTATCGAACGCGCTGGCCGACGAGCGCCGCGCGCTGGACGACCGCGAGGCCGCGCGCGCGCTGCTCGACGATGCCGACATGCGCGAGATGGCAGAGGAAGAAATCGCCGCCGCCGATGCGCGTCTGGAAACGCTGGAAGCCGATCTGCTGGCGCTGCTGGTGCCGCGCGATGCGCGCGACGACGGCGGCTTCTATCTCGAGATCCGCGCCGGCACCGGCGGCGACGAGGCCGCGATCTTCGCCGGCGACCTGTTCCGCATGTACCAGCGCTACGCCGAGCGGCAGGGCTGGCGCGTCGAGGTGGAATCGGCGAGCACCGGCGAACACGGCGGCTTCCGCGAAGTGATCGCCGCGGTCGACGGCAGCGGCGCCTATGCACGGCTCAAGTTCGAGTCCGGCACGCATCGCGTGCAGCGCGTGCCCGAGACCGAATCGCAGGGCCGCATCCACACCTCGGCCGCGACCGTGGCGATCATTCCGATCGAGGACGCGGGCGAGCCGATCGAACTCAACCCGGCCGACCTCAAGGTCGACACCTTCCGCTCGTCCGGCGCCGGTGGCCAGCACGTCAACAAGACCGACTCGGCGATCCGCATCACCCACGTGCCGACCGGCGTCGTCGTCGAATCGCAGACCGAGCGCAGCCAGCACGCGAACCGCGACAAGGCGATGAAGCGCCTGCGCGCGATGCTGGCCGACGCCGAAACCGAACGCCGCGCCGCCGCGACCGCCGAGGTGCGCAAGCTGCAGGTCGGCAGCGGCGACCGCAGCCAGCGCATCCGCACCTACAACTATCCGCAGGGCCGGATCACCGATCACCGGATCGAGGGCCTCACCCTGTACGACCTGCCGAACGTGCTCGAAGGCCATCTCGATGGCCTGATCGCGCGGCTGTCGCAGGAACATCAGGCCGACGAACTCGCGCGCATGACCGCGCAGTGAGTCGCAACGCGGCCTGAAGTGAGCCATGTGGATGCACGACCGCGACCGCGCATCCCGATGCGGCCGTCGACACGGGTGGAGTACCCTCGCCGGATGAGCAGCCAGACCGATTTCATCCCTTTGCAGATCTGCGTGCTGACGGTGTCCGACAGTCGCACCCTCGACACCGACAGTTCGGGCGACTACCTCGTCGCGTCCCTGACCGGCGCGGGCCACGGGATCGCCGAACGCGCCCTGTTGCCCGACGACCGCTACGCGATGCGCGCGCTGGTGTCGAAGTGGATCGCCGACCCCACGGTCGACGGCATCCTCGTCACCGGCGGCACCGGTTTCACCGGCCGCGACTCCACGCCCGAAGCGCTGCTGCCGTTGCTGGACAAGGAAATGCCGGGCTTCGGCGAACTGTTCCGCGCGGTGTCGGTCGAGGAGATCGGCACGTCCTCGCTGCAGTCGCGCGCGTTCGCCGGCCTCGCCAATGCGACCTTCGTGTTCGCCCTGCCCGGCTCGACCTCGGCCTGCCGCACGGCGTGGGAGAAGATCGTCCGCCACCAGCTCGACGCGCGCACGAAACCCTGCAACCTGGCGACGATCCGTCCCCGCCTGAAAGAAGCCTGATGGCCCTCGACCAGACGCTGCGTCTGCTCGCCAAGGCCCGCGGCCTGACCGCCGCGGAGATCGCCGCCGCGATTCCGCGCGTCGGTGCCGCCACGGTGTCGGCCTGGATGCGTGGCGAGAAGACCCCCGGCAGCGCGCAGCTCGATGCACTGGCCCGCGCGTTCGGCGTTCCGGCCGGCGCGTTGCTGGCGACCCTCGCCGCCACGCTCGACCCGGCACGCACCAAGGGCGAGCATGAGTTGCTCGCCGCGTACCGCACGCTCAACACGCGCCAGCAGGGCGCGCTGCTCGAAGTCGCCCGCACGATGGCGCAGGCGCCGCCGCGCAAGTCACGCGACTAGCGTTCCACCGCACAGGAGCCCGCGATGAAACCGCTCAAGCGCAAGCCCTACGAGGCCGCTCTGGAACCGATGCAGATCGAACTCGCCGCGGTCGCCCGCTGGCTGCAGCACAGCGGCCGCCGCCTGCTGGTGCTGTTCGAAGGCCGCGACACCGCCGGCAAGGGCGGCGCGATCGAGTCGATCTCCGAGCATCTCAATCCGCGCCAGTGTCGCGTCGTCGCGTTGCCCAAGCCCAGCGATCGCGAGGCGGGCCAGTGGTATTTCCAGCGCTACGTGACGCATCTGCCGTCGGCCGGCGAGATCGCCCTGTTCGACCGCAGCTGGTACAACCGCGCCGGCGTGGAATCGGTGATGGGCTATGCGACGCCGTCGCAGGTCGACACCTTCCTCGCCCAGGCGCCCGCGTTCGAACAGCAACTCGTCGACGACGGCATTCTGCTGTTCAAGTACTGGCTGGGCTGCGACCAGGCGCAGCAGGAAGCGCGCTTCGCCGAGCGCCTGCACGATCCGCTCAAGCGCTGGAAGCTGTCGCCGGTCGATGTCGCCGCGCGCACGCGTTACGACGATTACACCCGCGCCCGCGACATCATGCTGCGTGCGACGCACACCCCGCACGCGCCGTGGACGCTTGTCGATTTCAACGACCAGCGCCGCGGCCGGCTGACGCTGCTGCGCGACCTGCTCGACCGGCTGCCGGACAGCCACGTCGACGCGCCGTCACTGCGCTTCCCCAAGCTCAAGCGCACGCCGCGGCCGGAGCGCTACGACGTGCTGCCGCCGCTCGCGCCGTTCGAAGACTGAGCGCGCCTCAGGCTTCGACAGCAGGCCCGCCCGCGCCGGCGATCAATGTTTCCAGCCGCTCGGCCGTGACCGGGCCGAGGATCTTCTCGACCACCTGGCCCGCGGGGCCGATCAGATACGTCATCGGCAGGCCGGGCGGCGTGTCGAAATCGGCCGGCGGGTCGAAGGTGTCGACGATCGCGATCGGATAGACCACCGGGTGCTTCTGCAGGAACGCGCGCATGTCGTCGGCTTCGATCTCCTCGTAGGCGAGGCCGATCACCTGCACGTGCTCGCGCATCGCGTCGAGCGCCGAGAGTTCCGGCATCTCCTTGAGACAAGGCGCGCACCAGGTCGCCCAGAAGTTCACGACCACCCACTGGCCACGATGCGCGGCGAGATCGAAGCTGCCGCCGTCGATCGTCTCGACCTTCAGCGCGGGATGTGTCTTCGCTTCGGGCCGTGGCGCGGCTTCGGCCTGCGCGCGCGCCGGCGTTGCGGCAGGCGGCGTGGTGCCATCGGCAGGCGCCTGGCCATCGGGCTTGCAGGCGGCGAGCAACAGGACGAGTGCGATGCAGGAGGCGAGGCGGTTCATGCGGAAATCTCCGGGGAGTCGTAGAGGCTGCCGACCCGCCGTTTGAGCAGGTCGCGCAGCGGAATGCGCAGTTCGTCGAGGGCGGCCGAAGCAGAGACGCCGAGCGCATCGTCGCGGCACGGCAGATGTGCTTCCACGACGGGGATGCGCAGGTCACAGGCTTCGTAGAGTTCGCCGACGGTCAGGCCGTCGAGATCGCGCGCGAGGATCCATTCACCGGATTCGGCGCGACGCAGCAGCGCGATTTCCTCCAGCTGCGCGAGCATCTGCTGCACCAGCGTGTCGGTGAGCATCGGCTCCAGCGCCTGGATCTCGTCGCTGTGCAGCCCGCGGCCCTGCACGCGCGCGGCCGAGAACCGGCCCAGCATGCGCAACAGGCCGTAGAGTTCGAAACCGCGCGGCAGGCGCATGTGCGCGGGCTGGTAGCGGAACGCTGAAATCGACGAGGCGAACGACGCGCCGAGCAGGATCGCCACCCAGCTCAGATACACCCACAGCAGGAAGATCGGCAGGAACGCGATCTGCCCGTAGATCTTCTCGTAGGCATCGAAGCTGCCGAGGTACAGGCCGATCGCCCATTTCACGACTTCCGACAGCATCACCGCCAGCGTCGCGCCGGCCAGCGCGTGTCGCCACTGCACGGTGCGGTGCGGCACCACGCGGAAGATCGTCGTGAACGCGGCGAGTTCGATCAGCATCGGCGCCGCCCACAGCATCAGCCCGCGCAGCAGACGGCCCGAATCGGTGCTGAAGATTTCCAGCGCGAAGAACCGCGCCGATACCGCCAGACTCGCCGTCGCCACCAGCGCACCCAGGGTGAGCACGGTCCAGTAGACGAGGAAGCGCCCGAACGTGGGCCGCGCCGACTTCACCCGCCAGATGCGGTTGAACGTGGTCTCCACGCTGAGCAGCGTGACCAGCACCGAGATCACCAGTGCGATCACGCCGATCGTCGTCAGCTGGCCGGTATTGGTCGACAGCTGCAGCAGCACCTGCTCCACCGCGCGCGCCGAGTCGGGCACGAAGTTGGAGAAGATGTAGTCGCTGAGCTGGTCGCGCCACTGGCCGAACGCCGGAAACACCGACAGCACGCCGAACACCACCATCGACAGCGGCACCAGCGCGAACACGGTGGTAAAGGCGAGCGCGCCCGCGGCTTCGAACAGGCGGTCGTCGATGAAGCGACGCCACAGGAAGCGGGAAAAGCTCAGCGCGCGTGCGCGGTCCGCCATCCGGTCGGTCCAGCGGTTGAAAGTGGCGAGTGGCTCCATCGGCGAAGCGTAGCAAAGCGGTCTCGGTGGAGATGCATGAAGGTTTGGTGCCGACGCGGTCTTTCCGTCAGACCGCAGCCGTCATCTGACGGAAGCCGGGTTTTCACAACCTGCATGACGGGTCGTCCAGCGCTCGCTCTATGCACAGTGCGGGCGCCCGACTGGAAGGCGCTGGATTCCGGCATTCGCCGCAATGACGGTATCCAGGGGCGTGCCGGGCGCGATCGACTCCCCACGCATCGCCCACTGCGCGAGAATGCAGAGTGCGCGACGCTTGCGAGCGTCTGCCGCTGCACACGCGAAACGCTTCAGATCCTGCACGTTCCTTTCCCGCAAACAGGCGTCCCCATGCCCGACATCCTCGTCCTCTACTACAGCCGCAACGGGTCGGTCGCCCGCCTCGCCCGGCAGATCGCACGCGGGATCGGCGAGGTCGACGGCATGCAGGCGCGGCTGCGCACGGTGCCGCCGGTGGCGGCGGTCACGCAGCAGGCGGCGCCGCCGGTGCCCGAGGACGGCGCGCCGTACGTGGACCGCGCGGATCTCGCCGAATGCGCCGGCCTGCTGCTCGGCAGCCCGACGCGCTTCGGCAACATGGCCGCGCCGCTGAAGCATTTTCTCGATGGACTGGGCGCCGAATGGGCCAGCGGCACGCTGGTCGGTAAACCCGCCGGGGTGTTCACCTCGACCGCCACCCAGCATGGCGGCCAGGAAGCGACGCTGCTGACGATGCTGGTGCCACTGCTGCACCACGGCTGCGTGATCGCAGGCATTCCGTATACCGAGCCGGCACTGACCACCACGCGCGGCGGCGGTACGCCGTACGGCGCCAGCCACGTCGCCGGACAGCAGGACGATCCCCAGCCGAGCGAGGAGGAAGCCGTGCTCGCGCGCGCGCTCGGACGCCGCATCGCCACGCTCGCCGCGAAGCTCGGCGCATGAGCGGAATGCGTCCGCCCGCCACGCGCGTGCTGGCGACGTCGCTGGTGCTGATCGCCGTGCTCTACGCCGCCTGGTATCGCAACGACGCGCATTTCGGCGCGGCCCTGCTGGTGTTCGTGCTGCCGCCGCTGGTGCTGCTCGCCGGGGTGCTGCTGCGCCGTCCGAGCGCGCCGCTGTGGTCGGGCATCGCCGCGCTGTTCTGGTTCTCGCACGGCGTGATGTACGCGTGGTCGCATCCCGAGCTGGGCCTGTGGCCGTGGGCCGGGATCGCGCTGTCGCTGGCCGTGGTGTTCTCGGCCAGCCTGCCCGGCATGCGGGCGCGTTTTTCGAAGGGGCGTCCGCCCAGGGGCTGAACGCGCTGGCGGCGGATGTCGCCCGCGCCGGTATCATGGGCGGCCCGATTCGCTGCCCTGCAGGACCGCATCACGATGGACGAACTGCTGATCGTCACCACCGGTGGCACGATCGACAAGATCTACTTCGACGACAAGTCGGATTTCCAGGTCGGCGATCCGCAGATCGGACGCATGCTCGAGGAACTCGGCGTCGCGTTCCGGTTCCGGGTGATTCCGATCATCCGCAAGGATTCGCTGCACATCACCGACGACGACCGCGAACTGATCCGCGCGACGATCGCCGCGCAGCCGGCGAAGCACGTGCTGCTGACCCACGGCACCGACTCGATGGTCGAGACCGCCAAGGTGCTGTCCTCGATCAGCGACAAGACCATCATCCTGACCGGCGCGCTGAGCCCGGCGCGGTTCCGCGGCTCGGATGCGGAGTTCAACATCGGCACCGCCGTCGGCGCCGTGCAGTCCAAGCCGCCGGGCGTCTACGTGGCGATGAACGGCCGCATCTGGGACCCGCTCAAGGTCCGCAAGAACGTCGAAGCCAACCGCTTCGAACCGCTGGGCTGACGGCTCAGTCGACCGCGGGTCCGCGCATCCGCATCTCCGGCCCCGGACCGATGGTCATGCGACCGTCGGGTTCGGCGTACTCGACATCGGCCTCGGCATTGAGCGCCTCGAGCAGCCGCTGCGTCTGCGCCGCATCGAGCTCGGGATCGATCGAGACGACATCGGCGCCGACCGCGAGCCGGCGCAGCCAGGTCACCTTGCCCGGCATCCCCTTCGCGTCGATCAGACCCGCGCCGCGGGCGCTTTCGGCGATGCGGTCGGCGACCAGCGCCGGATCGCGTTCGGGCGCACTGCCCGGCACGTAGCGGACGATGAAACGCTGTTGCATGGCGCTGACCTCACTGGAGGGGGTGGCGGGCGGATCGCCGCCCATCGCGCATCCCGACAGCAGCAGGGCCGGAACGAAGAACGCGGCGCCGAAGCGCCGCGCGAAGTGGGGATGAGGACGGTGCATGGCGGTCTCCGCGGGGGCACGCGTCTGCGTGCGACCCCGCGATGATGCCGCCACCCCGGGCGTGCCCGGGGTGAACGTCCGGACGATTACCAGGTCGCGACCAGCGATGCCCCGCTGAAGGTCGCGTAGGCGTTGACCAGCACGTGGTACGTGCCCGCCGGCGGGTTGCTGATGGTGCAGGTCTCGTTGTTACCGACCACCCAGGAGCGGCAGTCGTACGCCGTCGTGGTCGGCTGCGAGCCGGCGCGCACGTAGAGATCCGCATCGCCCGTACCGCCGCTCAGTGCGACGCGCAGGCTGCTGGTGCCCGCCGGCACCTGGATCGTCCAGAACTGCTGGCTGCCCGCCGCGCCGCTCAGACCGGTCACCGGCACGCCGTTGCGCAGCCCGCCGTCTCCGCCCTCGCTCGGCGGGTTGTGACGCGCCTGCACGCTGACGTTGGCGAACGCGGTCACGCCGACCACCTTCACGTAGTACGTGCCGGCTTCGACGTTGGCGATGCGCACCACTTCGTTGTTGCCCGGACGCTGCGAGATGAAGTCGTAGGCATCCGCCTGCGGCTCTTCATCCTGGCTGACGTACAGCGTGACGTTGCCGCTGCCGCCCGAGGTCGTGATCGACAGCGGACCGCTGACGCCCTCCGGCACGGTGATGCTGTAGAGCAGCTCGGCACCGGCCGCGCCCGACAGGCCCGATACGGGCGTGCGGTTGGTCAGTGCGGTCGCATCCGGCGTGAGGTCGCCCACTTCCACCTGCTGGGTGCGGGTGCGGGTGTTGCCCTCGTCGTCGGTGACCGTCAACGCGACCGAGTACACGCCGGCTGCGTCGTAGGTCTTGACCGGGTTGGTGTCGGTCGAGGTGGTGCCGTCGCCGAATGCCCAGGCGCGGCTGACGATTTCGCCGTCGTCGCTCGAGGTATCGGTGAAGGTGACGGTCAGCGTGTCGTTGTCGACGGTGAAATCGAAGCCGGCCACCGGCACGCCCGGGGTGCCGCCGCCATCGGCGCCGATCGTGTCGACGAACTCCTCGCCCGTGCCCGCGGCATCGAGCCAGTCGCTCAGACGCGTCGCCGCGGTGCCGCCGCCGGTCCACGAGGTGAACAGACGGCCGTACCAGTCGACGTGGTCCGCGCCGGTCGTGGTGCACGAGGCGTAGCCGCCGTGCAGCTGGCCGATCACGCGACCCTCGGGGCTGTAGATCGGCGAACCCGACGAACCGCCTTCGGTGGTGCCGCGCTGGTTCCACTGCACCCACAGGTGGGTATTGCCGCTGGCGCCCAGATAGCCTTCCACGCGCAGCGGGTTGTCGGAGTGCGTGATGCGCTTTTCGGCGACGCGCGGGTGATGGATGCCGGTCGCGCCTGCCGGTGCGAGATCGCGACGATCCCAGCCCGACCAGCTCAGGTTGAAGGCCGGATCGGCGGCGTCGTCGAATTCGAGCAGGGTGAAGTCGGACGCGGCATTGGTCGCGCGGACGACGGCGCCGGTCTGGTTCTGCGCGAGGCTGCCGTCGCCGTTGGCGCCGCTCTCGGCGCTGCCCGGGGTGCGGCAGGTGGAGTTCTGGTAGTTCCAGTAGACGACGATGCTGGCCGCCGCATCCGCGGTACCCATGCCGCAGTGGTTCGCGGTCAGGAAGTACATCTTCTGGTCGTTGGACGTGTTGTTGACCAGCGAGCCGCTGCAGTAGAACGTGCCGAAGCGCGAGTACGCACCGACCGACGGGATCTCGTCGCGGAAGTCGTCGCCGTCCGGGCACACCGTGTCGACATTACAGCTGCCGGACACGCCCTTGGTCTGGGCCAGCGCGCCTTCGCGTGCGAGGCGGCCGAAGCCGACGTAGTCGTGGTTGATGCTGGTCAGGCGCAGCTTGAGCTCACCCATGCGCGCCTTCGGCACCACCACTTCGATGATCGCGTTGTCGCCCGGGACGATCGGCGTCCACAGACTGCCGCTGGCCTTGTTGTGCGCGGAGGTGAAGGTCTGGATCGCTTCGGGATCGGCGTTCTTGGACAGGCCTTCGGGATAGACCAGCAGGCGCGCGCCTTCGGGCAAATGGAACTCGGAGAAGCCGAAATTCAGTGAAAGCGCGTCCTTCGATTCCACGCGCAGGCGCCAGACCAGATTCCCGCCGGCGATCTCGTCCCAGTCACCGGCGTTGTTCGGCGTCAGGTCGACGGCGTGCGGTGTCGCGAAGCGGATCGGGCGCTGGCCCATGGCGCGATCCTGTCGCGCATCCTCGGCGCGCAGGCGCGCGGCGTCGACCGCCGGCATGCGCTTGAGTTCGACCGTCTGTTCGGCCGGCAGCCGGTTGTCGAACGCGGCCGGTCGCGCGTCGCGCGTCGCCGCCGCGGCAGCACCGACCGACAGCGTGCCGGCGGTGATGCATGCGATAAGAGTCTTCATCCTGTTCTCTACCCCTCAGTGGTGACAGATAAAAACGGAGCACACCGCGTGCGGCATGCTCCGCCGGCGGCGGACATCACGATCACGATGTCCGCTGCCTGCCCTTCCTCCCCCGGAACTCCCCGAACCCGCCTTCAGTTGTGGCTGGCGCGCAGCGTGACTCCGGAGAACGATGTGTAGCCGCGGACCAGCACGTGATACGTGCCCGCCTGCGGCGTCGCGAACGCGCAGCTCTCGGCATTGCCGGTGCGGTACGGACGGCAGTCGTAGGTCGACGTCGTGGGCGCACTGCCCCGGCGCACGTACAGGTCGGCATCGCCGCTGCCGCCCGAGATCGCGATGACCAGGTTGCGGGCGCCAGACGGCACGGTGAACGTCCACGTCTGCGCGCTGTTGGCCGCACCCGACACGCCGGTGACCGGCACGCCGTTCTGCAGACCGCCGGTGCCCGGATCGGGATTCGGCACGGTGCCGCCGGTCGCCGCTGCAACGGCCGCTGCGGCATCGACGATGCCCGCGCCGATCGGCTGGGACGGCGTCGACGGGAACGCCCGCGCGGTGCTGGTCAGCAGGGCCTTGATCTGCGCCGGTGTCTTGGCGGGATTGGAGACCGACTGGATCAGCGCGACGACGCCGGCGACGTGCGGCGCCGCCATCGAGGTGCCGTCGTAGGTCGCGTAGCTCTCGCTGCCCGGCGTGGTCTGACCGCTGTTGAGCGTGGAGACGATGCCCGAACCGGGCGCTGAGATCGTGATGCCGCTGCCGTAGTTGGAGAAGCTCGAACGCGCGCCGGTACTGGTGTTCGACGCCACCGAGATGACGTTGCTGCAGTTGGCCGGCGAGAAGCCCGAGACGTTGGCGTTGCTGTTGCCTGCGGCGATGACGAGCGTGGTGCCGCGGTTGACCGCGCCGTTGATCGCGCTCTGCATCGCGCTGCCGCAGGTACCGGCGCCGCCGAGGCTGAGGTTGATGACCTCGGCCGGATTCGCGTTCGCGGGCACACCGCTGACGGTGCCGCCCGACGCCCAGATCACCGCATCGGCGATGTCGGAGTCGTAACCGCCGCCGCGGCCGAGCACGCGCACCGGCACGACCTTCGACTCGGGCGCGGTGCCCGCGACGCCGACGCCGTTGTTGGTGACCGCCGCGACCGTGCCGGCCACGTGGGTGCCGTGCCAGCTCGACGCGCGACCGTTGTAGAAATCGCCGGGATCGCTGGGATCCGCGTCGCGCCCGCCGCCGTCGCCCGACACCGCGGCGTCGATGATGAAGTCGTAGCCGGGCAGGATGTTCGCGTTGAGATCGCTGTGGTTGGTGATGCCGGTATCGAGCACGGCGACGACCGCGCCCGCGCCTTTGGTGGTGTCCCAGGCGGTCGTCGCGCGGATGCCGCCTGCGCCGGTGCCGAAGCCGTACTGGCTGCTGAAGCGCGGATCGTTCGGCGTCCAGAACACCTGGTTGAGCTTGTCGACTTCGACGAATTCCACGTTCGGATCGGCGGCGATCTGGCGCATCAGCGATTCGGCATCCGCGCGGTCGAGCTTGCGGCTGGTGCGCACCACATCGGCGCCCAGCGCCATGCGCCGGACGTGTTCGAGACGCAGTTGCTTGCCGCCGCCGCTGACGGCGATCCGGCTGGCGGAGGCGCGCAGCGCGGTGTCGATCGCGGCCGGGTCGGCCTGGAGCGCGGAGCCGTCGCGGTATTTGACGATGAAGCGGTCGTGGGTATCGGACGACTGCAGGCCGCCGAGGTTGAGCCGGTCCGTGGCGTTGAGCGACAGCGGCGCCAGGGCCGCGAGCGCGAGGGACGTGGCAGCGACGAGCAGACGACGGCGCGGCGCGTGATGCGGGTGATTCGACATCCGATAACCCCCAAACCTGTGGGTGAGCCGCGCTGGGGCGGCAGATCGGGAGCCGTCGTCGCCGCCTGAACTCCGGGCAACGCCGACTCCGCAACGAATGCGGACGTGACAAAACTGACCGCAAACTGACGCTACGCGACAGTGCGGCCGGTTCGCAACGCAGAAACGCGTTAAATTTCCATGAAAAATGGCGTAGCCCGTCACATATCGACGATGTGGGTCACGATTCCGGGACCGAACGCACGCTGAATGGACCGGGACGCTGGCGGCCGGAATGGCCTGCCTGTCGTTCGCACGTCTGCGTTGACACCGCACGACAGACGCGCCGACGCACCCGCGAACGCAGCGGCTCGCAGGGTCTGATTTCGGTTGTCAGGGAACGGCCTCAGGCGGCCGGGGTAGTGACGCGGGGCACCGTGCTCAAGACGGCTGACGCGACCAACGGTCCGTCGAGCGGATCAGAGCATGCCGGTTTCGAGGCGCGCGGCTTCCGACATCATCGATCGGTTCCACGGCGGGTCGAACACGAGTTCCACGTCGGCCTCGACGACCGTGGGAATCAGTTCCAGCTTGCTGCGCACGTCGTCGACCAGGATGTCGCCCATGCCACAGCCGGGCGCGGTGAGCGTCATCTTGACCTCGAGGCGGCGCTGGCCATCGTCGGTCGGCTGTACGTCGGCTTCATAGATCAGCCCCAGATCAACGACGTTGATCGGGATTTCAGGATCGAAACAGGTGCGCAGCTGGTTCCACACCATGCGCTCCACGGCTGCATCGTCGGCGCCGTCGGGCAGTTCCAGCGGGACCGGCGGCTCCTTGCCGATCGCGTCGGCATCGCGGCCGGAGATCCGGAACAGGTTGCCCTCCACGAACAGCGTGTAGCTGCCGCCCAGCGCCTGGGTGATGTAGCCGGCGCTGCCCGCGGGCAGGGTCACGTGTTCGCCGGCCGGCACGAGGACGGCGGCGCAATCGCGCTCGAAACGGACGGGTTCGCTGCTGCGGGAGTACATAGGACCATCAGATGGTGGCCAAGGGCGGCCACGACAAGGCCTGTCATTGTATCGCCGCGCGCCGGTATGCTGGCCGGCCGTTTCCGCGATGCAGCCTTCCATGCCGCCAAGGCACCACCCCGCGGGCGCCCGGCGCTGGCCGATGGCGACCGCCCTGTTGTTGCTCGGCAGCTTCGGCATCGCTGCCGCGTGGATTTTGCTTGCCGACGCGCGTGGCGCCCAGACGAGCTGGATGGCCGTCATCGCCGCCTTCGATGCAGCCTGGCTGCTGCGCCTCGCCCGTGCCCGCCCCGGCCTGGTCCGGGCACTGGCCGGGACTGCGGCGACGGCGCTGGCGATCGTGATCGCGAACTTCGGCATCGTCGCTGCGCAGCTCGCCCGGCCGATGGGCATGCTGCCGTGGGAATCGCTGCTCAAACTCGGCCCGCACCACGCCTACACGCTGGCGACGCTGGCCAATTCCACGGTCGATCTGGCTTGGCTCGGTGCCGCGATCGTGATCGCGGCGGTGGCGTCGCGCTGATCCGCGCGACGGCTCAGTGGCCGCCGTCGAGTGCCTTGAGTTCGGCGACCAGCGCACCCGCAGCTTCGGCGCCATCGCCATAGAGCATGCGGGTGTTGTCGGCGTAGAACAGCGCGTTCTCGATGCCGGCAAAGCCCGTCCCCTTGCCGCGTTTGATCACCACGACGTTCTTCGCCAGCACCACGTCGAGGATCGGCATGCCGTAGATCGGGCTCTGCGGGTCGGTCTTGGCGACCGGATTGACCACGTCGTTGGCGCCGATCACCAGCACCACGTCGGTGTTCGGAAATTCCGGATTGACGTCGTCCATGTCGACGATCAGGTCGTAGGGCACGCCGGCCTCGGCCAGCAGCACGTTCATGTGCCCGGGCATGCGTCCGGCGACCGGATGGATCGCGAAGCGGACCTTGACCCCGCGCTCGATCAGCCGCTGGCTCAGCTCCCAGATCTTGTGTTGCGCCTGGGCCACGGCCATGCCGTAACCGGGCACGATCACCACGCGCGCCGCATACGCCATCAGCGCAGCGACATCGGCGGCCTCGATCGGCTTCTGGCTGCCCTCGATCGCCGCCGCGGTGCCGCCGGCGCTGAAGCTCGAGAACAGCACGCTGGCGATCGAGCGGTTCATCGCCTTGGCCATCAACCGCGTCAGCAGCATGCCGGCCGCGCCGACCATGGTGCCGGCGATGATCAGCGCCTCGTTACCCAGCACGTAGCCCTCGAACGCGACCGCCAGACCGGTCAGCGCGTTGTAGAGCGAGATCACCACCGGCATGTCGGCGCCGCCGATCGGCAGCGTCATCAGCACGCCCAGCGCAAGCGCCAGCACGAAGAACACCACGATCGCCGGCACGCCCAGCGCATGCACGATCAGTCCGCCGGCGATCAGCGCGCCGACGAACACCGCCAGATTGAAGAGCTGCTGGCCCGGGAACACGTAGCGCTTGTCCATGCGCCCGTCGAGCTTGGCCCACGCGATGACCGAGCCCGACAGCGCGATCGCGCCGATCAGCGCGCCCAGCACCGCGAGCACCAGCGACAGCCGCGGCGGCGCGGCGCCCGAACCCGACCAGCGCAGCAGTTCGACCGCACCGATCGCCGCCGCCGACCCGCCGCCCAGGCCGTTGTAGAGCGCGACCATCTGCGGCATGTCGGTGATCGCGACCTTCTTGCCCGACACCCACGCGAGCCCGGTACCCAGCGCGATCGCGACCAGCATCAGGCCGATGTTCGCGAGCCCCGGCACGAAGAACGTCGCCACCGTCGCCAGCACCATGCCGACGCCGGCCCACTGGATGCCCGAGCGCGCGGTCCGCGGCGAGGCCATGCGCTGCAGGCCGAGCAGGAACAGCGTGGCGGCGACGAAATAACTGCCGGCGACGAGCCACTGCAGGCCGCTCATGCGATGCGTCCTGCGTGCGATGCCATCGCAATGGCGGCCCTCACTCCGGCGTCCCCGGACGACCCGACGGCTTGAACATCTCGAGCATCCGCTCGGTCACGACGTAACCGCCGGCGGCGTTGCCCGCCCCCATCAGCACGGCGATGAAGCCGATCGCCTTCTCCAGCGTCGTGTCGGCATGGCCGAGCACCAGCATCGCGCCGATCAGCACGATGCCGTGGATGAAGTTAGAACCCGACATCAGCGGGGTGTGCAGGATCACCGGCACCCGCGAGATGATCACGTGGCCGGCGATTGCCGCCAGCATGAAGATGTACAGCGCCACGACACCATCGATCATTGCGATTCCCCGGGCCCGTCGTCCGCATCATAACCGCCGTTGAACGGCGCGCCAGCCGGCCGGCGCCGTCCACGTCAACCGCCGCGCCGGACACGCGTTGACCTGTGCAGACCCCGCCAATGGCGACGACCCGACGATGGATGGCAGCCACTTTCCCGACCCGCATGCGCACATTGCGCACGGTAGGCTTGGCGACGTGACCGAATCCACCGTCGCGGCCGACGCCGCCACTCCCGCATTGCCGACGACGCTGGAAGGGTTTCTCGCCAGCGTCGAACGCCGCGCGTTCCGCTTCGCCGAACTCGGCCTGCGCCACCGCGACGACGCGCTGGACGCGGTGCAGGACGCGATGATCAAGATGCTCGGCTATCGCGAGCGTCCGCCGTCGGAATGGACGCCGCTGTTCTGGACCGTGCTGCGCAGCCGGATCATCGACGTGCAGCGCCGGCGCACGTTCCGGCTGAGCTGGCTCAGCGATGCGCGCGCGCCGGACGGCGAGGAGATCGACTGGGCCGACGCCGGCCCCGACCCGGCCCGCCACCACGACGGACGCGAGGCCTGGGGACGGTTGGCCGAGGCCCTGCGGCAATTGCCGCGGCGCCAGCGCGAAGCGTTCTCGCTGCGCGTGCTCGAAGAATTCGATGTCGAGACCACCGCCCGCATCATGGGATGCGGCGAGGGCTCGGTGAAGACCCATCTGTTCCGCGCCCGCGAGGCGCTGCAGACGCACCTGGAGGAATTCCGATGAACCGGTCGCACGACCCGCAGGACGACGCCGCACTGCGCGCGCTCTACGCCCAGGCGCAGGACACGATCACGCCTGCGACCACCACGCGCCTGCATCGCGCACGTCATGTCGCCTCGCAAGCCACCACGCCGGCACGGCGCGGCTGGGGCATCCCGCTGGCGACCGGATTCGCTGCGGTGTGCGCGCTCGCCATCGGCGCGCGCATGCTGATGCCGGCCACGGACGCGCCGACGGCGACGCCCGTACTCGCGGCGGCCGAATCGGCCGCGCACATCGACGAAGGCGTCGACGAAGCGCTGGCCGGCTACGACGAATCCCCCGATTTCTATCGCTGGCTCGCCGCCAACGAGTCCACCCTGCTCGCCGCGGAATGACCATGTCCCTGCCCCTGACCCGAACCGTCCTCCTCGCCGCCGCGCTGCCGTGGCTGCTGCTGTGCGGCAATGCCGCACTCGCCCAGTCCGCGCCGCCACCGGCGTGGGACCAGCTCACGCCCGCACAGCGCGAACAGCTGATCGGGCCGGTGCGCGAACGCTGGAACAGCGCCGATGCGCAGGAGCGCGAGCGCATGCTCGAACACGCGCGGCGCTGGCAGTCGATGACGCCGGCCGAGCGCGCCGAGGCGCGTCACGGCATGCACAGCTGGAAGCACCTGCCGCCCGAACAGCGCGAAGAAGCCCGCGCGCTCTACAGCAAGTTGCGCACGCTACCCGATGCCGAGCGCGACGCCCTGCGCGAACGCTGGAAGCAGATGACGCCCGAACAGCGCCGTCGCTGGGCCGCGGAGAATCCCGCCCCGCCGCGTCGCGGCTCGCGAGGCCCCTGATCGAAAAAGGCCGCGAATTCAGCGGCCACCGGCGCAGCGCGATGTTCTTCGCACGAGTGGCGGCGCGGGCGGCGCGCAACGAAACCGTTCGCGTACCGACGTCATGCGTCGGGACGGCGTCGCCTTCAGGCCGCAGCGTCTTCCACTGCAGCGCGCGCCGGCCACACCGTCTTCGCCAGCAGTTCGTCGCTCCAGTCCGGCGCCAGCCCGCCATCGACCAGCAACAGCTGGACGAAATTGAACACATTGCGCGCGAACATCTCGCTCGCGTGCGTGGCGCCCAGCGAGGCGAGATCCAGTGGCCCGGCGACGATGACGCCGCCGACATCCACCGTCTCGCCCGGCCGCGTCGCCTCGCAGTTGCCGCCGCTCTCCGCCGCCAGATCGACGATTACGCTGCCCGGCCGCATGCCGGCGACCATCGCCGCGGTGACGATCTTCGGTGCGGGCCGTCCCGGCACCGCCGCGGTGCAGACGACGACGTCGATGCCCTTGAGGTGATCACCGAGACGGCGCTGCTGTTCGGCGCGCTCCGCGTCGGTCAGCGCGCGCGCATACCCGCCCTCGCCCGCGGCGCTGACGCCCAGATCGAGGAAGCGTCCGCCCAGCGATTCGATCTGCTCGCGCGTTTCCGGTCGCACGTCGAAGCCCTCGACCTGCGCGCCGAGGCGCTTCGCGGTCGCGACCGCCTGCAGACCCGCGACACCCGCGCCGATCACCAGCACCTTCGATGGCCGGATCGTGCCCGCGGCGGTGGTCAGCATCGGAAAGAACCTCGGCGCCAGCTGCGCGCCGATCAGCACCGCCTTGTAGCCGGCCATGCCGGCCTGCGAACTGAGCACGTCCATCGACTGTGCGCGCGTCGTGCGCGGCAGGCGTTCGAGTGGAAACGCGACCAGCCCGCGCGACACGATCGTGTCGCCGCGTGCGGCCTCGGCGTCGGGCTGCAACACACCGACCAGCGCGGTGCCGGCGTCGAGCAGGTGCAGGCGGTCGATCTCCGGCGGTCGCACGCACAGCGCGACCCCCGCACCCGACAGCGCGGCCCGTGCATCGTCGACCAGGGTCGCGCCGGCATCGGCATACGCGGCATCGGAAAAATGGGCGGCGCTGCCGAGTCCACGCTCGACGCGCACCTGCGCGCCGGCCGCCACGAGTTTCTTGCAGGTCTCCGGCGTCAGCGCCACGCGCCGTTCGCCCACCGCGGTTTCACGCGCCACGCCGATCGTCACCGCCATCGACATCGTCCTCGCCCTGGAGTCGACGTCATCCTAGGCCATGTCGCCGGTCGCAGCATGCCGCGCGCCGGCGGCGGATCGATCAGGCCGCGCTGGCCTGCGCCGCGAGCGTCGCCAACGCCTGCGACACGGCGCCGCCACCCGGGCGCGCCTGCAACTGGCCGGCCTCGATCATCGCGTGCAGTTCGGCCGGCATCAGCAGGAATTCGCGCGCGCCGGTCGCATTGACCAGCAGGCAGGCGCCGCTGAGCGAGCTGCGCCACGCGATTCGCAAGGTCCGCCCCGCGCCCGCGCCGTCGGGCTGCACGAAGCGCTGCCCCTCGGCGAACGTGGTGTCGGCGAGACCGGCCTGCGGATCGGCGTCATCCGGCAACAGCGGCACGTCGTCGTCGCTCGGCGGTGTCGGCAGGTGGACCTGACGCGGCGTCGGGCTGGCGTGCTCGGCCACCAGGCCGGCCAGCCGCGCCTCGGTGGCGTTCGCATCGTTGCCGCATTGCGCGCAGCAGTCGCGCAGCGCGGGCAGGATGCCGAGCAGGCGATCGGCGACCGCACTGCCGCCATCGTTCGCCGCCAGCCCATCGGATTCGACCAGCGCATCGCCGAGCGACAGCACTTCGCGATAGCGGTCCGAATCGTCGCCATCGCGCAGCCAGGACTGCGCCAGCGCCTGGCGCCATTCGACATCCAGGAAACCGGCGACCGAGGGCAGCAGCGGACGGCCGTCGAGCCGGCGCGCGAGTTCGATCCGCGCCTGGCGGCGGGCGGCATCGAGCCGCTCGCGACCGCGCAGAGCCTGCCAGGTGCGACGCTCCACCGCCTCCGCGCGCCGACGGTTCGCAGCGAGCGCGCCATCGATCTGCGCCAGCTGCGCGGGGAATATCCGGCCATCGCCCTGCGCGCCGTCGAGCACTGCATCGGCGACGCGGTCGGCCAGTGCCTGCTGCTCGACCGACTGCGGGTCGTCGGGATCGACGCCGTCCCACAACTCGACCAGCGCCGACAGCAGCTGCATCGCCGGCGGCGACGACGGCTCGAACAGGTGCGCATCCTCGAGCGCGAGATGCAGCCAGGCCACCGACAGCAGCGCGAGACGCTCGCGGGTGGCGGGGGTCAGCTGATGGCGCGCGGCGATCAGGTCGAACAGCGCGCCGATCAGGATCAGCGCTTCGTCCTGCTCGCCGTCGAAGGCGACCGTGTGGCGATCGATGCCCAGGCCGCCGGCCACCGCATACAGGCCCTCGCGCAGGCGGATCGCGTGTGTGTCGCCGGGCGGCAGGCTGCGTTCGGACTGCAGCAGCGCGAGCGTGGACAGGAATTCGTCACGCCGGAAGCTGCGTTCGGCGGCGTCGAGCTCCGCGCGCCGCGCGTCGCGCTGGCGCCGAGCATGCCGGCGCAGCAGATTGCCGCGCGGCGCATCACCGCGTGCGGCGGGCGATGCCCCAGCACCCGCCTGCGCGACGGCGTTGCCCTGCTCCCAGATCCGGGTCTTGTTGGCCGGCAAGGTGTCCGTCGAGCCGCCGAGTCCCGCGATCAGCGATGCATGGTCGCTGTCGCCGGCCAGGGCGCAGCCGACTTCGGCCAGACGCGTATTGCACCAGGCGTAGACCCCGCCCAGTTCGGCATCGAGCAGCGCTTCGTGTCGCCGCAGCAGCGACGCACGCAGACGACGGCCGCAATCGCCGGCCTCGAAGGCGCGCAGGAAACTCTCGACGAGGAAACGCGCGGCCAACGGATTCGACGGCCGGCCGCGATACTGCAGGCGACCGGCCAGCGTGTGCAGCCGGCGATCGATGATGTCGCGCACGCTCTCGAAACGCCGGTCGAGTGCCTCGGCAACCGGCTGCCCGATCAGCTGCGCCTGCAGTTCGTCGTCCGACAACAACGAGAACGCACTGCGCGCGTGCGACGCGGGTGGTTCGGGCCACGCGGCGAACACTTCGCCCAGCGCCTTCTGCCAGCGGTGTTCGTGCTGGATGAGTTCGGCGGCGAGCACGGTCAGGCTGGTCAGGTCCTCGGCATCGGCGTCGCGCGCCGGGCTGTCCTGGGTCGCGTCGTCGCAGGCGCGCTGCAGACGCGCACGTTCGCTGCGCAGGGTTTCGCCCAGCAGCGGCAGCAGCCGCGCGGTGGCCTCGCGACGGATTCCTTCCATCAGTTGCGCGGGCGTTTCCGTCCGCAGGGCATCGCCCGGTCCTTGCGTCGACACGGGCATCGCGCCCACTCCGTCCCCCATAAGATCGCCGGACAATAACGCAAGGTCCGTCAGCGCGTCTTAACGGTAGCGCACACAGATCAGGCGGTCGCAGCGTCGCCGGCAGGATCATTCGCCGCGTTGAGCTGTTGCCACAGCTGCTTCATGGCCTCGTCGAACGGCGCATCGACCGCGCGCACGACGGCACGGCCCGCGCCGACCAGCGCGGCCAGTTCCTCGGGCGACACGACCATGCGGCGGATGCCGCGCCGGTTCACGATCAGCAGGCGCTGGGTCAGCGGACTGATCCACGCGACACGCGCCGCCGATTCGCGGCCGTTGTCGTCGACCAGACGCAGCCACTGGCCGACGCGCAGCTGGCGCATGCGTGCGGCGATCGTCGGGTCGAAATCCAAAGCATCGTGCCCGCCTGCGAGGCGCACGGCCGGATCGGGCGCCTCGTCCTCGACCTCGGACGACTGCGGCGCGTGCACGCTGCGCGGCGTGTCGGGCAGCGCCAGCGCCGCGATGATCCGCGCCACCGCATCGCGCGCGGCGTTCGCATCGAGGCCGCAACTGGAATAGCACTCGGCCAGCGGCACCTGCAGCGCCAGCAGCTCGTCGGCGACCGCGGTGCCGAGTGCGTGCGCGGCGTCGAAGTCGACCTGGACCATGGCATCGCCAATGCCGATCGCGGCCAGGTGCCGCGCCGAGTCCGGCCCGTCGCGCAGCCAGGTCTGGGTGAGATGGTGGCGCCAGTGGCGATCGAGGAAGAATGCGACGGCGGCCGTCAGGCGGCGCTCGGACAGGCGCGAGGCGACCATGTCGTCGACGCTGCGGCGCGCCTGCTGCAGGCGTTCGCGACCATGGATGGCTTCGGCCGCACGGCGCTCGGCGACATCCGCGCGCCGCCGCTGCTGGTCGAGCCGCTCGCGCAGTTCGCCCGCGGCGAGTTCGAATACCGCCTGGTCGCTCTCGTATTCGTCGACGACGCGGTCGACCACGCGGCCGGCCTGGTCGAGCAGATCCCGATCCTGCGGCGTGTCACCGACGTTGCCGTCACAGGCCTCGGTCACCGCATCGAGCAGCCGGCGGGCGGGATGCGCGCGCTGATTGAACATCGAGTCATCGGTAAGTGCGACCTTGAGATAGGGCATCACCAGCCGGCCGTAGATGTCGCGGGCCTGCTGGAGCAGATCGTTGGCGTCGAACAGCGCCTGGAACAGGATGCCGACCAGATCGATCGCGTCCTCGTCTTCGCGGCTGAGCGGCGTCTGCTCGGTATCGACGCCCAGCTCGCGCAGGCCGCGCAGCAGTTCGTCGCGGATCACATCACCGAGACGGCGGCGGTCGTCGCCGACCAGCGCGCGTGCGAACGGCGCGGGATCGTCGCCCTGCAGCATCCGCGCGACGCTCAGCAGCTGCGACATGCCCAGCACCGGACCGCCCGCGCCATCGGCGCCCGCGTCCGGTGTCATGTCGTGCGCGCGACGCTCGCGCCACTGGTGCAATTGCTCGCGGACCAGATCCCGGTAACCACGCGGCGCAGCCGCACCGGCAGGTGCATGGCCGTGGGCAGCCAGCACGTCCATCAGACCGGCCGACAGCGGCCCGTATGCAGGTGCGTCGGCACCGCCGGTCGCTGCGTGCGTGTCGGGCGCCGCGTGCGCGACCACGCCGCCGTCGGGCACCCAGCTCTCGCCGGCAGCATCGTGGCGCGTGGATCGCGCAGGCGCGGCGGTATGCACGACCGGCCGGGCCTGGGCCTGCGGCGGCTGCGACACGGCGCCCGGACCGATGCCCGCGGCATCGAGCGATGCGTTGGCCCGAGCATAGACCTCGGCGAGGATGCCGGGCAGGCGCTTGTCGAACTGGTTGAACACCATCGCGCGCAGGCCGGCCGGCAGCTCGTCGGCCTTGAACAGACGCATGAAGGCGAGGACCGGCACTTCCGGTCGCAATGGATTGGCGTGCACACCCTCGATACCGAGGCGCGCGGCCAATGCGTCCAGACGATCGTTCAACGCGGCCAGCGGGTGCAGGAACTGGTGGTCCATCAGCTCGACGATCTGCTGCGCAGCCAGATGCACTTCGAGCTCGCCCTCGGACATCAGCGACAGCCCGTCGGCCACCGGCGGCGCCGGGCGGTCGGCCAGCCACTGGTCGAATTCGGTTTCGATCGCCTTGCGGAAGCGCGTGGCCAGTTCCAGCGCGCGCTGGTTGAGCTCCAGCACGGCCATGCGCTCTTCCTGCGCCACCATGTAGTCGTGGCGCGCGAGCGCGGCCAGGCGCACCTGCTCTTCGATCGCACTCCAGAACCCGGACAGCACACCACCCAACGCAGTCACGGCGTCGTGGCGCAGCGTCTCGAGGACGCGCGCAGCGTCGCGGGCAGGACCCGCGCGCGAGCCGGAACCGGCGCCGATGTCGTGGTGATGCGTCATTTGGAGGAGAATCGGGGGAAGGGGCGTAATGCCCCTCGCATAAGATTCCCGAACCCCCACGGCAGGTCTGTGACCATCTCCGCAAATACTGAACACGAGGCGCTCGCGGCGCTCGATGCACGCCGATCCGTCCCCGCCAAGCAGCTCGACGCCCCCGGCCCGGACGACGCCACCCTGTTGCGCATGCTGCGTTCGGCCTCGCGCGTGCCCGATCACGGCAAGCGCGTGCCGTTCCGTTTCCTGCGCATCGCAGGCGCCGATCGCGACGCACTCGGCGAACGGCTCGCAGCGCGCTCGCTCGAGCGCGATCCCGATATTGGCGACGGCGCCCTGGACAAGGATCGCCGTCGGTTCTCGCATGCGCCGCTGGTGATCGTCGTGGTCGCGGTGCTCGATCCGCAGGACACCAAGATCCCGGAGGTCGAGCGCCTGCTGACCGCCGGCAGCGTCTGCTTCGCGCTGCTGCAGGCCGCGCAGGCGCTGGGCTTCGGTGGCTCGTGGCTGTCGGGCTGGCCGGCCTACGATCCCGACGTGCTGGCGCTGCTCGGTCTCGGCGCGAACGAGCGCGTCGCCGGCTTCATCCACATCGGCACGCCGCGCATCGAAGCGCCCGAACGCGAGCGTCCGGACCCGGCCACGCTGCTGACCGACTGGCAAGCCCCGTGACCCTGCCGCCACAGGCGCTGCAGGCCACGCCTGCGCCGCCCACCGCCCCGCTGTATCTGGTCGACGCCAGCCTCTACGTGTTCCGCGCCTGGCACTCGATGCCCGACGAGTTCCGCGATGGCGAAGGCTGGCCGACCAATGCCGTGCACGGCTTCGCGCGCTTTCTCGCCGAGCTGGTGGAGCGGGCGAATCCGCAGTACATCGCGATCGCGTTCGACGAAGCGCTCGACAGCTGCTTCCGCAACCGCCTCTACTCGGCCTACAAGGCCAACCGCCCGCCTGCGCCCGACGAACTGCGGCGCCAGTTCGCGCAGTGCAAGGCGCTGTGCCGCGCGCTCGGATTCGTGGTGCTGGCTGACACCGAATACGAGGCCGACGATCTGATCGGCAGCGCACTGGTCGCCGGTCGTGCGCGCGCGCATCACGGTGTCATCGTCTCGGCCGACAAGGACCTGTCGCAGCTGCTGGAAGGCGCGGACGAACAGTGGGACTACGCGCGCGGCGTGCGCTGGACGGCGGCCGGTGTGCGCGATCGCCACGGCGTCGAGGCGCACCAGATCGCCGACTATCTCGCGCTGTGCGGCGATGCGGTCGACAACATTCCCGGCGTGCCCGGCATCGGCAGCAAGACCGCGGCGAGTCTGCTGCATCACTTCCGTACGCTCGACGCGCTGCTGGAACGCAGCGACGAGATCCAGTTCCTGCGCTTCCGCGGCGCCGGACAGGTCGGGCCGAAACTGCGGCAGCACGCCGACGCGGCGCGCCTGTACCGCCAGCTGACGACGATCGCCTGCGATGCGCCGCTGGGCGAAGGCACGACTGGATTCTCACGCCGCACCGGCGATGCCGCAGCGCTCCACGCACTGTGCGAAGCCCTGCGCTTCGGACCGCTGACGCGGCGTCGGCTGCACAGCGTCGCCGGACTGGATTACGCGCCGCCCGCGATGGCCTGAGTGCGCTGTCGGTCGTCACGGACCCGCGTTAGCATCGGCGCATGACGAATCCATCGATGCGCGAACACACCGAAGTCCTCTATCAGGGCGACTGGCTGCGGCTGGTCCGCCACGGCAAATGGGAAGCCTGCGAACGCACGCATGGCGGCAACGGCATGGCGGTGCTGGTGATCGCGGTGACGCCCGACGACGAGGTGCTGTTCGTCGAGCAGTACCGCGTGCCACTGGGCGCCCGCACGATCGAAATGCCGGCCGGCCTGGTCGGCGACGGCGGCTCCACCGATTCGCTGGAAGACGCCGCGCGGCGTGAACTGATCGAGGAAACCGGCTGGTCCGCCGGCCGCGTCGACGTGCTGCTGACCGGCCCGACCACCGCCGGCATGAGCAACGAACGCGTCGCCTTCGTGCGTGCGCGCGAGCTGACGCAGGTCGGCGACGGTGGCGGCGTGGATGACGAAGCGATCATCGTCCACACCGTGCCCCGCGCGACCGCGCCGGCCTGGCTCATGCAGAAACATGCGGAAGGCTACGAGCTCGATCTCAAGCTCTGGGCCGGCCTGTGGATGGTGGACTTCAATCCGGACGGCTCGCCCGCGGATTGAGATTTGAGGGCTGTCCCGACTTGACGGCGCGTGAGACACGATCCACCGTGTCGAGACACGATGGAGGAACGTCTCTATGCACACACGGAAGTTCGTAATCGCGGCGCTGTTGGCGACGGGCACGCTTTTGTCGGAAGCCGGTATCGCTTCGGACACCAGCTTGATCGAAGTGAGTCGTGATCAGCTGCATGCGTACTGGACGCCGAGGAGCACAACAGCGACCAGGATGCTAGACAGGGGGCCGCTCAAGACTGCGCGCGAACGCCCGATGGCGGATTCGGTGGAACTCGAGTACACGATCGACAAGCGGGGGCGAGTGCGCGACGTCGTGGTCGTCTCGAAGACGCCCGAACGTGCGGATGCTACGTGGGCCGAGACCGGAACTCGCGCTTTCCGCTACCGGGCCGGGCCCGGAAATCCGGACATGCATCCCGTCCGCGTGGTTGGCGCGGTGATGCACAACGTCTCCACGGATTAGGTCAGCTTCGTGACACCTCGAGGTCAAGCCTTCTTGACGAACTCCGTCCGCAGCACCAGGCCCTTCACCTTCTCGACATTGCATTCGATGAGATCGGGGTCGTCGGTCAGACGGATGTGCTTGGCCAGCGTGCCGCGCTTGAGCGTGACGCTGGTGCCTTTGACCTTGAGGTCCTTGATCACGGTGACCGCGTCACCGTCGGCAAGGCGGGCGCCGTTGCAGTCCCTGACGATGAGCTCTTCTTCAGACATCGGAGTTTCCTGTGCGCGACGGACCTGCCGTCGCGCATCGATAGGTTGGATGACGTCGCCGCGGATCGACCGCGACGCGCGCGTCAGGCGAAGCGGTCGGTCGCGCGCACCAGCGCGTCGACGTTCTCGGCCTCGAACGCGGAGTGGCCCGATGTCGGGGTGACGACGAGTTCGGCTTTCGGCCACACCTGGTGCAGGTCGAACGCGCTCTGCACCGGGCAGACCACGTCGTAACGGCCGTGGACGATGACGCCGGGAATGTCGACGATGCGATAGGCATCGCGCAGCAACTGGTCGTCGACCTCGAAAAAGCCGGCATTGGTGAAGTAGTGGTTCTCGATGCGCGCGAACGCGAGTGCGAACTGCGCGTCGGCATGGCTGTCGGCGAAATCGGCATCGATGTGCAGGAAGCTGGTCGCGCCTTCCCACACACTCCACGCGCGCGCGGCTGCCAGACGCGTGGCCTCGTCGTCGCTGGTCAGGCGCTTGTGGAATGCCGCGATCAGATCGCCACGCTCGTCTTCCGGAATCGCCGCGATGTACTGCTGCCAGGCTTCCGGAAACAGGCGCGACGCGCCTTCCTGGTAGAACCACTCCAGCTCCCAGCGCCGCAGCATGAAGATGCCGCGCAGGATCAGTTCGGTGACCTGGCGCGGATGGGTCTGCGCATAGGCCAGCGCCAGCGTCGAACCCCAGGAACCGCCGAACACCTGCCAGCGGTCGATGCCCAGATGCGTGCGCAGCTTCTCGATGTCGGCGACCAGATCCCAGGTGCTGTTGTCGACGAGATCGGCATGCGGCGTCGAGCGCCCGGCGCCGCGCTGGTCGAACAGCACGATCCGGTACTTGGCCGGGTCGTGGAAGCTGCGCATCTTCGGGCTGCAGCCGCCGCCCGGACCGCCGTGCAGCAGCACCACCGGCTTGCCCTTTGGATTGCCGCACTGCTCGTAATAGAGCGTGTGGCGGTCGTCGACGGCGAGCGTGCCGGTGTCGAAGGGTTCGATGGCGGGATAGAGCTGGCGCATGCGCGTGGATCCGGGAAAAACCGGCCGCCAGTCTATCAGCCGGCCTCCGGAGCCCCGGGCGCGCGGCCCAGCGTCACGCGGTCACGCGCCTCCAGATCGCGCTCGGTCGCGACCTCGACGAGGCCCGCCTGTTCGAACAGCGCGCGTACCGCCGCGCCCTGTGCAAGACCGTGTTCGATCAACAGCCAGCCGCCCGGCGCGAGGTGCGCGGGCGCACCCGCGGCGAGCACACGGATCGCGTCCAGACCATCGGCACCGGACGACAGCGCCGAGGCCGGTTCGAAGCGCAGATCGCCCTGCGACAGGTGCGGGTCCTTGTCTTCGATGTAGGGCGGATTGCTGGCGATCATGTCGAAGCGCGCGCCGTCCAGCGGCGCGTACCAGTCGCCGTGGGCGAAGCGCACATTCGGCACGTCCAGCGCCTGCGCATTCGCACGGGCAACCGCGAGTGCGTCGACGCTGGCATCGGTCGCCAGCACCGCGGCGTCGGATCGTTTGCGTGCGATCGCCAGAGCGATCGCGCCGCTTCCGGTGCCGAGATCCACGACGCGCGCGTGTTCGGCAGGCAGCCGCGCCAGCGCCAATTCGACCAGCAGCTCGGTCTCCGGCCGCGGGATCAGCGTCGCCGGCGTCACCGCCAGATCCAGCCCGAAAAAGCCGCGTACACCAGTGAGATAGGCGACGGGCTCACCCGCGGCACGGCGCGCGACCAGCGATTCGAAACGCGCGGCCACGCTGTCGGGCGCGGGGTCGCGGGCATGCGCGAACAGCCAGGTCTGCGATCGGCCGGCAGCGTGCGCGAGCAGCCAGCGCGCGTCGGTCGCGTCGATGCGGGCGGCGGCGTCGCGCAGCAATGCATCCAGCGCGGGACTTCGATTCGTAATCATGACTTCACATCGTAGCCGGCCCCCGGGCGGGCATGGTGTCGCACCTCGAGGAGATCACCGATGCGCCGTTCAATCCACGCCTGTGTCGCCGCCACGCTCGCCCTGCTGGTCTCGGGCTGTCAGAGCGCGTTCTTCGGCTTCGTCAATCGCGACAGCACGCAGCCGGATGCCACCGCGGTCTACGACACCACACGCGGGCTCGCGCTCGACATCTATCGCCCGCAGAACGCCGCGCCCGATACGCCGGTCGTGCTGTTCTTCTATGGCGGCTCCTGGCAGTACGGCACGCGCGCGCAGTACCGGTTCGTCGGCAGCCGCCTGGCGCAGAACGGCGTCGTCGCGGTGGTCGCGGACTACCGCACATGGCCGGCGGCCGGCTTCCCTGCCTTCATGGGCGATGCCGCGCACGCGGTGCGCTGGACCGTCGATCACGCGGCCGAATACGGCGGCGACCCGAAGCGCGTGTTCATCGCGGGTCACTCGGCCGGTGCGCAGATCGCCGCGCTGCTGGGCACGGATGCGCGACACCTGGCCGCGGTCGATCTGAAGCCGAAGGATCTGGCGGGCGTGATCGGCCTGTCGGGCCCCTACGACTTCGTCATCAGCGGCAAGCTCGAGGAGATCTTCGGCCCGCGAAGCCAGTGGCCCGAGGCGATGGCCGTGCGCTTCGTGGATGGCGACGAACCGCCGTTCCTGCTGGTCCACGGCGACGGCGACCGCACGGTAGACGTGGGCAACAGCCGCAAGCTGGACTTCGCGCTGCGCCGCAAGGGCGTGGCTTCGACGCTGGAGATCATCTCGGGCGGGAACCACTTCGTCACCGCCGCGGCGTTCTACGACCCGGAACGCGCCCCCGAGGTGCTGCCGGCGATCCGGACATTCATCGGTCTGGATCCGACCGAAGCGGAATAACAGACAAAATGAAGGCGGCCGAGGCCGCCTTCAAAAATTCCGTGGACGTGTGGGAGGGAGGTACGGACACGGAATCCGGTACGCAGCCTTGGAGGGCTGCTGGCGCCGCGTAAAACCGCTGCGCGACGCCTGTTGACCCGATATTGCTGCAGCGCAACAGCGATTGCAAGCCCCTGTGGAACCGTTTCCTACGGTCTATTCCTGAACCGAAATCGATAGTCAAAGACTATCGATTGAATTCCTATAATCGATTTCCCATATCGATAGACGTTGCCTACTCTATGCGCAGCCGGATTCGCCGGCCGCGATTTTCGAGTCGCCCGCCTTCCCCCGTCCAGGAGCTTGCATGTCCCTCATCAACACCGAAGTCCAGCCGTTCAAGACCACCGCGTTCCAGAACGGCGAGTTCATCGAAGTCAGCAACGAGAGCCTCAAGGGCAAGTGGTCGGTCCTGATCTTCATGCCGGCCGCCTTCACCTTCAATTGCCCGACCGAAGTCGAAGACGCCGCCGACAACTACGCCGAGTTCCAGAAGCTGGGCGCCGAGGTCTACATCGTCACCACCGACACGCATTTCTCGCACAAGGTCTGGCACGAAACCTCGCCGGCCGTCGGCAAGGCGCAGTTCCCGCTGGTCGGCGATCCGACCCATCAGCTGACCCGCGCGTTCGGCGTGCATATCGAAGAAGCCGGCCTCGCCCTGCGCGGCACCTTCGTGATCAACCCGGACGGCGTGATCAAGACCCTCGAGATCCACGACAACGCGATCGCCCGTGACGTCAGCGAGACCCTGCGCAAGCTCAAGGCTGCCCAGTACGTCGCCGCCAACCCGAACGAGGTCTGCCCGGCCAAGTGGAAGGACGGCGAGAAGACCATCGCCCCGTCGCTCGACCTCGTCGGCAAGATCTGATCGTTCCGATCTGATCGTGTGACACGACGGCGCGGTCCATCGCGCCGTCTCCACCCCCATCCCGCCCAGCGCGGATGGGGGTGGACCGCAGCCGGTCTCCTCCCCCGCCGGCTGCGGTCCACCCCTCTCCCCCGGTTCCGATGCCCGCTTCGCCGGTGCGTCGCGGACGCCCCCACCCGTCGTCAGGAGCGTTGCCATGTTGGAAGCCGATCTCAAGGCGCAGTTGAAGGCCTATCTGGAGCGCGCGGTGCGCCCGATCCACATCGTCGCCTCGGTCGACGACGGCGCGAAGTCGCGCGAGCTGCTGTCGCTGCTCGAAGACCTCAAAGATGCCAGCGCGAAGATCACCGTCGATACCGCCGGCACCGATGCACGCACGCCCTCGTTCGCACTGACGTCCCCGGGCACCGACATCGACGTGCGCTTCGCCGGCCTGCCGATGGGGCACGAGTTCACCTCGCTGGTGCTGGCGCTGCTGCAGGTCGGCGGCCATCCGTCGAAGGCGGCCCAGGACACGATCGAGCAGGTCGCGGCGCTCGATGGCGACTACCTGTTCGAGACCTATTACTCGCTGTCGTGCCAGAACTGCCCGGACGTGGTGCAGGCGTTGAATCTCGCCGCCGTGCTCAACCCGCGCATCCGCCACGTGGCGATCGACGGCGCGCTGTTCCAGGCGGAAGTCGAGGCGCGCGAGATCATGTCGGTGCCGACGGTGTTTCTCAACGGCCAGAAGTTCGACCAGGGCCGCATGACGCTGGAGCAGATCGTCGCCAAGCTCGACACCGGCGCGGCCAAGCGCGAAGCGGCCAAGATCGCGGCGAAGAAGCCGTTCGACGTGCTCGTCGTCGGCGGTGGCCCGGCTGGCGCCGCGGCGGCGATCTACGCCGCGCGCAAGGGCATCCGCACCGGCGTGGCGTCGGAGCGGTTCGGCGGCCAGGTGCTGGACACGATGGCGATCGAGAACTTCATCTCGGTCACGGAGACCGAAGGGCCGAAGATGGCCACCGCGCTCGAGCAGCACGTGCGCGAGTACGACGTCGACGTCATGGATCTGCAGCGCGCGACGCAGCTGCTGCCGGCCGATGATGACGGACTGGTCGAGATCAAGCTCGAGAACGGCGCGTCGCTGAAGTCGCGCACCGTGGTGCTGTCGACCGGCGCGCGCTGGCGGCAGATGGGCGTGCCCGGCGAGGACCAGTACCGCAACAAGGGCGTGGCCTATTGCCCGCATTGCGACGGCCCGCTGTTCAAGGGCAAGCGCGTGGCGGTGATCGGTGGCGGGAATTCAGGTGTCGAAGCGGCGATCGATCTGGCTGGCATCCTCGCCCACGTCACCCTGATCGAATACGACGCGCAGCTGCGCGCCGACGAAGTGCTGCAGCGCAAGGTGCGCAGCCTGCCGAACGTGCGCATCGTGACCAGCGCGCAGACGACCGAAGTGCTCGGCGACGGCGCGAAGGTCAATGCGCTGGTCTACCGCGACCGCGTCGGCGGCGACAGCCACCGTGTCGAACTGGAGGGTGTGTTCGTGCAGATCGGCCTGCTGCCCAATACCGAGTGGCTCAAGGGTGTGGTCGCGCTGTCGCCGCGTGGCGAGATCATCGTCGACGACCGTGGCCAGACCTCGGTGCCCGGCGTGTTCGCCGCGGGCGACGCGACGACGGTGCCCTACAAGCAGATCGTCATCGCGATGGGCCAGGGCGCGACCGCTGCGCTCAGCGCGTTCGATCACCTGATCCGCGTGCCGGTCGTCGAGACGGCCGAGGCCGAGGCGGCGTGATCCCGCGCGCGGCCCGCGCCCCGCACGTCCCGGCATCGCCTGCGCGATCCGGGACGTGTGCGGAGCACGCGCCGTGAACCTGCGCGACCTGCGCTATCTGGTCGCGCTCGCCGACGAGCGGCATTTCGGCCGCGCCGCGGCCGCGTGTTTCGTCAGCCAGCCGACACTGTCGACGCAGATCCGCAAGCTCGAAGAAGAGCTCGGCGTCGCGCTCGTCGAACGCGCGCCGCGCAAGGTCATGCTGACGCCGATCGGCGTGCAGGTCGCCGACCGCGCGCGCCGCATCGTCGGTGATGTCGAACAGATGAAGGCACTGGCCAGACGCAGCATGGATCCCGAAGCCGGCTCGATCCGGCTCGGCCTGTTCCCGACGCTGGGGCCCTATCTGCTGCCGCACGCGGTGCCGCCGCTGCGCGCACGGTTTCCGCAGCTGGAACTGCTGCTGGTCGAAGAAAAGAGCGACGTGCTGCTGACACGGCTGCGCGACGGGCGCCTGGATGCGGCGATCCTCGCGTTGCCGGTCGACGAGGACGCGCTGCATGCCGAGTTCCTGTTCGAGGAACCGTTCCTGCTCGCGGTATCCGATCAGCACCCGCTGGCCGCACGCGAACGCCTGAGCCTGCAGGAGTTGTCGTCGCAGAAGCTGCTGCTGCTCGAAGACGGCCACTGCATGCGCGAACAGGCGCTCGATGTCTGTCGCCTGTCGGGCGCCGGCGAACACGCCGAATTCCGCGCCACCAGTCTGGAAACGCTGCGGCAGATGGTCGCCGCGAATGTCGGCGTGACCCTGCTGCCGGTGCTGGCGACCAAGCCGCCGGTCGCGCCGTCGCCGCATCTGCGCCTGCTCGATTTCAGCGACACCCGCCCGACCCGGCGCATCGCCCTGGTCTGGCGCCGCAGCTCGGCCATGCACGCGTTCCTGCTGGAACTGGCGGGCGTGCTGCGCGATCTGCCGCCCGCGTTGTTCGAGCACGCGGCGGCCTGAATCGCGCCGCGCACGCGGGACACGGCACAATGGACCCCGGGCGGCGCACTGCGTCGCCTTTCTCATGGGCGTCGTTCGAGCGCCCTTCCAACCCGAGGAACTCTGATGTCATCGCACTCCACCAGCGGCCTGCCGCCCTCCGACGCCCCGTCGATCCGTTTGACCCGTCACGACCTCGCGCGCCTCGACGCGCTGCTCGCTTCACCGATCCACCGGCAACACCCCGGCGCAGCGGCGCTGCAGCGCGAACTCGATCGCGCCGACCTGCTGCCGGACGATGCGCCCGCCGACGCGACCGTCGGCATGCATGCACGCGTGACCTGCATCGACGACGCCACCGGCGCCCGACACACCCTCACCCTCGTCTATCCGCACGAAGCGGACGTGGACGCCGGCCACGTGTCGGTCCTCGCGCCCGTGGGCACGGCCCTGCTGGGATTGACGATCGACCAGCGCATCGACTGGCGGGTCAGTGGCGGACGCACCCTGCGCCTGCGCGTACTGGAAGTTGCGCCCGCCGATCATTGATCGCCCTGCGTGCGGCGCCAACCTGGGCGCCGCACGATTCACCACGTCAGGTCAGAGCGGCACGCCGACCTGGCAGGCCACGCCGGTACCGCCGATGCCGCAATACCCGCCGGGATTCTTGTGCAGGTACTGCTGGTGCTCGTTCTCGGCGTAATAGAACGGCGGCGCTTCGTCGAGGATCTCGGTGGTGATGTCCGGATAGTCCGCCGCCTGCAGCTTCGCCGCGTGGGCGTCGCGGCTGCGGTGCGCCAGCGCGGCCTGTGCGGGCGTCGTACAGTAGATCGCCGAGCGGTACTGGGTGCCGGTGTCGTTGCCCTGACGCATGCCCTGGGTCGGGTCGTGGCTTTCCCAGAACGTCTGCAGCAGCGTTTCGAACGCGATCTGCGCCGGGTCGTAGACGACGAGCACCACTTCGGTGTGCCCGGTCTGACCGGAACACACTTCGCGGTACGTCGCGTTCGGCGTCACCCCGCCGGCGTAACCGACCGCGGTCGTGACCACACCCGGCAGCGACCAGAACTTGCGTTCCGCGCCCCAAAAGCAGCCCATGCCGAACTGCACCTGCTCCAGACCTTCGAAGGCGTCCTGCAGCGGGCGGCCGTGCACCGCGTGCGCGTTGTGCAGCGTCACCGGCGTGTCGCGACCGGGCAGCGCATCTTGGGGCCGCGGCAGACGCTGTTTCCAGGCTCCGATTCCGAGCATCGCGATATCTCCGGGGGCGCGGCAGATTGCCGTGCGTTCTGGATGCGGGCGCGCGGGCCCGCTTCCAAGGGCTTCAGACTTGCTGCTGCGGCATACGCGTGCGCCTCTTCAGGCTCGCGAGGAAGATACCGGCCAGCGTGAAAGCCAGACCCAGCCATTCGCGCGGCAGGGTCTCGCGTTGCAGCACGAGGATGTCGAGCAGGAACGCGCAGACCGGCTGCACGAGCAGCAGCAGGCCGACGAGTGCGACCGAGAGGTGCTGCATCGCACGCGAGATCAGGATCCAGCTCAGGCAATGGCCGAGCGCGGCGAGCAGCAGCAACCAGCCCAGCGCCTGCCAGGTCGGAATCGCGAACGACACGCCTTCGGCGACGCCGGCCAGCCCCAGCAGTCCCGCGCACAGCAGCGATACCATCGCCAGCACCTGGGCCACCGGTGCGGAAACGGCTGCGCTCGACGCGCCGATGTTGCCGGCGCGCTGCACGTGACGCAGACCGATGTTGTAGACCGCGTAGCACAGCCCGGTCGCAAGCCCGAGCCACACGCCCCAGCGGTAGTCGGCCGGCAGCGTCGCCCAGTCCGCGCCGAGCATCAGCCACAGGCCGAAGAACGCCAGCGCGATGCCGGCCACGAACCGCAGGCCGACGCGCTCGCCGAACAGCAGCACGCCGGCCAGCGCCATGAAGAACACCTGCGCATTCGCGAGCAGCGTCGCCAGGCCGGGGCCGATCAGCAGGATGCTCCGGTGCCACAGCCACAGGTCGGCGGCGAACGCGGTGGCCGGCAGCAGTGCCAGCCACCACATGCGTCGCGGCAGCGGGCGCCAGTCGCGGCGCAGATGCACGAACAGCGCCAGCAGCACGCCGGCGAACAGCATCCGGTAGAAGGCCGAGACCGTCGGCGGCGTGCCCGCCAGACGCACCATCAGGCCATTGGTGCCGATCAATGCGGCGCCGGTCAGCATCCACGCAAGGGCGGCGCGACCGGCCGGGGTGTCGTGCATCGCAGGACCTCGCGTGGGGGACGCGCAGCGTAGCAGCGGCGCGCGGCGGTCTTCAGCTGCGGCAGCCCTCAACTGAAGACGGCGGGCGCCACCTGCACGCAGTTGCGGCCCTGGCGCTTGGCCGCGTACAGCGCCTTGTCGGCGCGGGCGATCGCCGCCGCCGGCTCGTCTTCGCCGCGCTGCCGCGTGGCGATGCCGATGCTCACCGTCAGCCGCACGCGCTGGCCTTCATGGCGGACTTCGCAGTTCTCGACCGCGGTGCGCATGCGCTCGCCGAGCGCGCGTGCCTCGGCGCCGTCGCGGCCCGGCAGCACCGCGATGAATTCCTCGCCACCGTAGCGCCCGAACATGTCGGCCTCCGACAGCACGCTGCGCAGCGCGGTCGACACTTCGCGCAGGCATTCGTCGCCGCAGGCATGCCCGAAGCGGTCGTTGACCGACTTGAAGTGGTCGAGATCGATGAACAGGACAGAGACCGGCCGGCCGCTGCGCTCGGCTTCGGCGAAGGTGCGTTCGATCCAGACGTCGATCGTGCGGCGGTTCATCGTGCCGGTCAGCGCGTCGATCTCCGCCGAACGGCGCAGCTTGACCGCGGCCGCGGCCTGGTCGACGTGCAGTTGCACCACGCGCGCGAGTTCGCCGATCACCGACATCTCGTCGGTCGTGAAGCCTTCGCCGCCGGCGCGGCGCAGCAGCAGCACGCCCCAGCCCGGTGCGCGCACTTGGAACGGAATCAGCGCTTCCATGGCCACGACCGGTCCGCCCGCGGACGGACGCACCGGCTGCTGCAGGGCCAGACCGGCGGTCGCCTGCCGGCGCAGGATCAGCCCGCGCCGGTTGACCTCGTGTTCGACCGACGGCAATGCATCCGACGGCTCGACCAGCAGATGGTCGCGGCCCTGGTAGCCGCGCAACACCGCGATGCAGGACTGGGTGGGCACGAGCGGCAGCAGGTGGTCCATCAGCAGGCGGAAGCCCTGCCACGGAATCTCGCCCGGATCGAGCCCGTTGAGCTGGGTCTGCAGCGCGGTCGACAGATCCGCGCGCGCGGCCTCGCGACGCATCTTGCGCTCGGTGTCCTGGCGGGCGAGCCGGTCCTGGTCGCGCTGGTCGCGGTAGTCGCCGATGCGATGGGTCAGCGCGAGTGCGAGCAGCAGCGCGAAGGCCACCGCGGCGCCCTGGTAGCCGTAATGCAGCAGCGGGCCCTCGGGCGCCAGACCGTGCCGCGCCAGCGCGACCCACACGCCGGTCAGCACCATCAATGCGGTCGCCACCGTCAGCCCCCAGGCCATGGAGACCCCGCGCCGCGCCGCGTCGGCCAGCATGCCGAAGACGGCGATGCCGGCGAGCGTCCAGCCGACGGCGCTCAGCGCCTGGGAGACCTGCGCCAGCCACGGCAGATTGAGCAGGAACAGCGCTGCCAGCGCGATCAGCCCGATACCGACGCCGCGCACCAGGCGCGCATGGCGATAGCGGCGCCCGCGCATCGTGTAGGCCTCGATCAGCCACAGCGCGGCGGCCGCGTGCACCAGCGTCAGCGCTGACAGGCCCTGCAGCTGCCAGAGGCCGAAGAACCGCACGCCCGGCAGCCCGTACAGATGACCGTTCATCGCCTGCAGCAGCAGCACAAGCGCGACGGTGAAACCGAACAGACCGATGAACAGCCGGTCACGCGAGGCATAGGCCAGAGCGAGCGCAAGCGCGGCCAGGGTCAGCAGACCGCCATAGACGGCGCCTGCCAGCGCGACGCCCGAGCGTTCGACCCGGCGGATGTCGGTCGCCTGTGCCAGCACCGGACGCAGGCTCCCGTGCAGGCCGCCATCGATCTCGGCCTCGATCACCATCGGACCCTGCGCGTTGCGCGGCAGCAGGAACGCGTAGCCGGCCGGCAGGATGCCCTCGTCGGCGCCCACGCTGAAGAAGTCGAGCGCCTCGCTGCGCCAGCCATCGGCGGCGACCAGTTGCAGCCGGTTCACCGGCTCGCGCGGGAACCACAGCGCCCAGCGCGTCGTCGCCTCGGCCGGCAGTTCGAAGCGCAGCTCGACCACGCCATCGGAGGGCGTCCCGACCTCGATCGGGCGGGTCTCGCCCGGTCGCAGCTGGGTGGCGGACACCAGCGCCGCGAACAGGCCCATCAGGAGCAGCAGGCATGCCGTCAGCACCCAGCCGTGGCCGGGCATCGCACGCGACGCGGTTACCTCCATCGGTAAGCCCGCCCGTCGACCGCACGCAGTCGTGTCTGGATGTCTCCGATGCCCCGATGCGCCGGATCGCGCATGCGCCGCCCCCTTGGTGTCCCCTGCTCCATCGCAACTCGCGTGCCACGGTTTCCGTACCGTCGTCACGGAATTATGGCAGGAGCCCATCACAGAAATCGCGACCACGCCGTCACGCCCGGCGCTGGCGCGTCGCATGTGGACCGTCCGCTACACTGCACGGCTCTCCCGCAGCCGCCGTCCGAGCCTCCATGTCTTCCGCCGAATCCGCCGCTCCCCCGACCGATCCCGCCGTCCCGGCACGCCAGGACTTCATCCGGCAGATCGTCCGCGAGGATCTGGCCAGCGGCAAGCACGCCACGGTGCGCACGCGCTTCCCGCCCGAGCCCAACGGCTACCTGCACATCGGTCACGCCAAGGCGATCTGCCTCGACTTCGGCATCGCCGCCGAGTTCGACGGCCGCTGCAACCTGCGCTTCGACGACACGAACCCGGAGAAGGAAGATCTCGAGTTCGTCCGCGCGATCGAGGACGACGTGCGCTGGCTGGGCTTCGAGTGGGCCGAGCTGCGCCACGCCTCGGACTACTTCGAGGTCTATTACCGCGCCGCCCGGAAGCTGATCGAACAGGGCGACGCCTTCGTCTGCGATCTCACCGCCGAGCAGATCCGCGAGTACCGCGGAACCCTGATCGAGCCCGGCCGCAACTCGCCGTTCCGCGATCGCAGCGTCGACGAGAACCTCGACCTGTTCGCGCGGATGCGTGCGGGCGAATTCGCCGATGGCACGCGCACGCTGCGCGCGAAGATCGACATGAGCAGCGGCAACATGAACCTGCGCGACCCGGCGCTGTACCGGATCAAGCAGGTCGCCCACCAGAACACCGGCGGTGCCTGGCCAATCTATCCGATGTACGACTTCGCCCACGCGCTGGGCGATTCGATCGAGGGCATCACCCATTCGCTGTGCACGCTGGAGTTCGAGGATCACCGCCCGCTGTACGACTGGGTGGTGGACCGCGTCGACCTGGCCGGCAATCCGGAGCTGCTGGCCTCGTTGAGCGAGCGCGGGCTGCCGGTCGTGGCCGCGAAGCCGCGCCAGATCGAGTTCTCGCGCCTCAACATCAACTACACGGTGATGAGCAAGCGCAAGCTGACCCAACTGGTCGGCGAAGGCCTGGTCGACGGCTGGGACGATCCGCGCATGTACACGCTGCAGGGCCTGCGCCGCCGCGGCTACACGCCCGCGAGCCTGCGTCTGCTGGTCGACCGCGTCGGTATCAGCAAGCAGAACTCGGTCATCGATTTCTCGGTGCTCGAAGGCGCGCTGCGCGACGATCTCGACGCCCGCGCGCCGCGCCGCATGGCGGTGATCAATCCGCTCAAGCTGGTGCTGACCAACCTGCCCGAAGGCCACGCCGAAACCCTGAGCTTCCCGAACCACCCGAAGGACGAGGCGCAGGGCGTGCGCGAGGTGCCGTTCTCGCGCCAGCTGTGGATCGAGCACGACGATTTCGCCGAAGTGCCGCCCAAGGGCTGGAAGCGATTGATCCCGGGCGGCGAAGTGCGCCTGCGCGGCGCCGGCATCGTGCGCTGCGACGAGGTGATCAAGAATGACAGCGGCGCGATCGTCGAACTGCGCGGCACGCTCGATCCCGAGTCGCGTCCCGGCATGGAAGGCGCCAACCGCAAGATCAAGGGCACGATCCACTGGGTCAGTGCGGCGCATGCGGTCGAAGCCGAAGTCCGTCTTTACGACCGGCTGTTCGTGGTCGAAAAGCCGGACGACGAGTCGACCGGCAAGACCTACCGCGACCATCTGAACCCCGAGTCCAAGCGCAGCGTGACCGGCTACGTCGAGCCGGCCGCAGCATCCGCCGCGCCCGAGCAGTCGTTCCAGTTCGAGCGTCTGGGCTACTTCGTCGCCGACCGCGTCGACCACACGGCCGCCAGGCCGGTGTTCAACCGCAGCGTGACCCTGCGCGATACCTGGGCGGCGGACAAGGCCGGCGGTTGAGGCCACTGGAACACCCTGCATCCCGTGCGGGCTGATCAACAGGTCGCCCGGGTGCATTGCGGATCGCAGGTCACGCTCCGCGCGCTCGCGCAACGCAGAACCGCACCGACGGACAGGACGCCTCGCCGATGACGTTGATCTCGATGCTGCTGTATCTGCTGAACCAGCATCCGTTCTGGATGATTCCGGTGTATCTGGCGTTTGGCATCGGCATGACGATCTGGCGTCGCAACGCAGGCTGGGGCATCGCCACCTTCCTCGCGTGGATGTTCGCGATGTTCTGCATGCAGTTCATCAATGCCGTCTTTCTCAACGCGGTCGGTACGCGCGGCACCGCCGTACTGATCGACGCGCGCCAGACCAGCTCCAAGCTCAACGACACCTACGTCTGGACGTACGAGGGCGTGCTGTGCACTGCAGACGGACGCGACGTGGCATTCGGATTCGACACCATGTCGGCGACGCTGTATCCGCTGCGCAACGCGATCCAGATTCCGGCGCTGGGCCAGCGCTTCGAGGTCAAGTACGTGCCCGGCTTCGCGCGCAATGTGGTGATCCTGACCGACGCGTCCGAACACGGACGAGACCTGCAACGCCGCGAGGACGTGCAGGCGGTAATGCGCGCACGGCGCCAGTACGACGCCAGCCCGACCAATCCGGCCTTCATCGCCGAATATCGGATGGCGCTGCGGACGTACCTGTCGCAGCACCCCGACGCCGATGCGCCCGACCACGTCCGGTTCCGGCGGGCGCTCGACACGCTGGATGCGCTGGAGCGGTAACATCCCCGGCATGACCCGCCTGCGCGCCCTGTCGTTCCGCCTGTTGCCCGCCCTGCTGTTGCTGGTGCTGGCGGCATGTGCGGCGCCTGCACCGCCGGTCGCCGAGGCCGCGCCGCCCGCAGGTGCGCCGGTCATCGATCGGCCCGTCGCGCCGTCGGGCGTGCCGGATCTCGACACCAGCTGCCGCGTCGACAGCGATTGCGCGGTGAAGAACGTCGGCAGCTGCTGCGGCTACCAGCCGGCCTGCGTCAATGCGAACGCGCAGGTCGATCCGCAGGCGGTGCAGGCCGACTGCGCACGCCGGGGTATCGCCGGGGTCTGCGGCTTCGTCGAGATCCAGTCCTGCGCCTGCGTCAACTCGCGCTGCGAGGCGCCCGCGCCGGGCAGCCTGCTGCGCTGATCCCCCGCTTCTTTTCCGGAATGTCCAATGCTGTATGCCCAGGTCCACCTGACCCTGCCCGCGTGGGTGCACGAACACGTCGACGTGTCGCGCGCCTACGTCGGCGATGACGCCAAGGTCGCGCTCGCGATCGATCTCTCGCGGATGAACATCGAGGCGCAGAGCGGTGGCCCGTTCGGCGCCGCCGTGTTCGGCAGCGACGACCGCATCATCGCCGTCGGCGTGAACCGGGTGATGCCGCATAGCTGCTCGGTCGCGCACGCCGAAACGATGGCCTACATGCTCGCGCAGCAGCGCCTGCAGACGCCGCGCCTCAACGAGCGCGGCGGCCCGGTCACGCTGGCGACGTCGTCGCAGCCCTGCTGCATGTGCTACGGCGCGACCGTCTGGGCCGGCATCGACCGGCTCCTGATCGGCGCACGCTCGCAGGACGTCGAGGCGCTGACGCCGTTCGACGAAGGCCCGCTGCCCGAAGACTGGATCGGCGCGCTGAACCAGCGCGGCATCGAAGTCGTGCGCGATCTGCTGCGTGACGATGCGCGCGCCGTGCTGCGTACCTACGGCGAAACCGACGGGGCGAAGTACTGACATGAGCGACATCGACACCGATCACGCCGACGCCATTGCCGAACCGGCCGACGGCATGACCTCGCCCCTGCATGCGATCAGCGGCCTGCTCTGCTACTGCCGCCCTGGATTCGAACCCGATCTCGCCGCCGAGCTCACCGAGCGCGCGGCCGGCGTGCACGTCGCGGGCTATGCGCAGACCAAGCGCGGCGACGGCTACGTGCTGTTCCATTCCGACAACGGCCCGTCGCTGACCAGCGAACTGCCGTTCCGCGAACTGATCTTCGCGCGCCAGAAGCTGATGCTGCTGGCCGAACTGCGCGATCTCGACCCGACCGACCGCATCACGCCGATCTTCGACGTCCTGGCCGGCCGTGGCCGCCACGGCGAACTGATGGTCGAGCATCCCGAATCCGACGAGGGCAAGCAGCTCGCCGGCCTCGCGCGCAGCTTCGGCAATGCGCTGCGTCCGGCGCTGCGCAAGCGCGGCTTCCTGAGCCAGAAGGACGAGACGCGCTTCCCGCGACTGCACGTGTTCTTCGTCTCGGGCACGCACGCCTACATCGCGCAGTCCGTGGTGGGCGACAGTGCGCCGTGGGCGATGGGCATTCCGCGCCTGCGCACGCACGCCGATGCGCCGTCGCGTTCGGCGCTGAAGCTCGAGGAAGCGTTCATGGCGCTGCTGACCGAACGCGAGCGCAATGCACGCATCAAACCCGGCATGCGTGCGGTGGACCTGGGCGCCGCGCCCGGCGGCTGGACCTGGGTGCTCACGCGCGAACACATGCGCGTGGTCGCGGTCGACAACGGACCGATGCAGGCCGATCTGATGGACACCGGCCTGGTCGACCATCACCGCGTCGATGGCTTCCGCTACCAGCCCGTCGGCGCCGTCGACTGGATGGTCTGCGACATGGTCGAACAGCCGCGCAAGGTCGCCGAGCGCATGGCGACCTGGTTCCGCGAAGGCTGGTGCCGCAATGCGGTGTTCAACCTCAAGCTGCCGATGAAGAAGCGCTGGCAGGAAACGCTGCTGGCGCTGGACCTGTTCGCCAACAACGCCGGCGAGCACGACAACCTGGTCATCCGCGCGCGTCAGCTCTACCACGACCGCGAAGAGATCACGGTCTACGCCAGCGTCGACTGATTCGAACCCCGGAGCGCGTCATGGCAGCAGGCTGGATCACCGTCGTCGCCCCGTACCTGCCGGAAATCGTCCGGCTGGCGCGGCCGATCTTCACCCGCACGCCGCCGCCTCTGGTCGATCTGGGGCAGCAGCGCCGCAACGACGTGATCGACGCGCAGATCACCGAGCTGCAGGACGCCGCGAGCCAGAACGCCGACTCGATCGGCAAGCTCGCCGCGGACATGCAGAAGACCATCGAGGTGCTGCAGCTGGGCGCGGCGCGTGTCGAACAGCGCCTGCTGCGCGCGCAGGTCCTTGCGGTGGTTGCCTGCACCGTCGCGGTGCTGGCTTTCGGCCTCGCGGCCTGGGCGCTCGCGCGCTGACGCAACCGCCACATCCGGGCTGCATACTGCGCGCGCCCTCCCACCGGATCGACCCGCATGGCGTCCAGCCTGCTCACCCTGCTCGACGATATCGCCACCGTGCTCGACGACGTGGCCCTGATGACCAAGGTGGCCGCGCGCAAGTCCGCCGGCGTGCTCGGCGACGACCTCGCCCTCAATGCGCAGCAGGTCACCGGCGTCACGGCCGATCGTGAACTGCCGGTGGTCTGGGCGGTCGCGAAAGGGTCGGCGCGCAACAAGCTGATCCTCGTGCCGGCGGCGCTGGCGATCAGCGCATGGCTGCCGTGGCTGGTCACGCCGCTGCTGATGGCCGGCGGCCTGTTCCTCTGCTACGAAGGCTTCGAGAAAGTGCTGCACAAGCTGCTGCACAAGGCCGAGGACGACGCCGCCAAGCCGGGCCGCACCGCGGCACTCGCGGGCGCGGACGTCGATCCGGTGGCATTCGAACGGGACAAGATCCGCGGCGCCGTGCGCACCGATCTGATCCTGTCGGCCGAGATCATCGCGATCACGCTGGGCACCGTCGCCGGCGCCGCATTCGCGACCCAGGTCGGCGTGCTGGTCGGTATCTCTGCGCTGATGACGGTCGGCGTGTACGGCCTCGTCGCGGGCATCGTCAAACTCGACGACGCCGGCCTGTACCTGAGCAAGCGCGCGTCCGGCGCGGCGCAGGCGATCGGTCGCGGCATCCTGCGCGTCGCGCCCTGGCTGATGAAGACGCTGGCGATCGTCGGCACCGCGGCGATGTTCCTCGTCGGCGGCGGCATCCTGACGCACGGCGTGCACGACGTGCAGACCTGGATCGACGACGCGGCGACCGGCCTCGGCGCGTTGCCCGAAGTCGGCATGGTGCTCGGCGCGATGTTGCCGACGGTGATCAATGCGGTGGTCGGCATCGTTGCCGGCGGCATCGTGGTGGGCATCGTCGCGCTGATCCGGCGCATGCGCGGCAAGCCCGCGCTCGCGCACTGACGGCGCGCGCTCAGCAGGGCAGGACGAAGGCGCCGAGCCAGATCATCAGGCCGGCGAGCCACAGTCCCAGCATCACCACGCAGGCGCCGAGCAGCCACAGCGCGCGCACGCCCGGTCGCAATGCACGGATGTGCCGCCAAGTGAACACCGGCGCGGCAAGTCCGATACATGCGGCGAGCGCGAGCACGCCGTAACCAAGCGCGACGAACCAGCCCGGCTTGACCGATTCGACCGGGCACTGGGTCATCGCGAACGTCGGTGCAGCGGCGCACGCCAGCAGCGCGGCGACCAGCAATCGGAACGCCGGACTCAAAGTCCCGCCGCCCGCTTCCACAACAGGTTGCGCAGCGGCGGCACAGCCTGCGCAATGCCGAGCGCGTGGCTGCGCAACAGCACCGGCAACAGCGATTCGTTCGAGTACGCGCGGTTGATCGATTCGAAGGCGTGCGCGGCGACCGCGCTTTCGCTGCGTCGCGTGCGTGCCCAGCGCGCGAGCCGCTGCGGCGCATCCCAGCGCGCGCCGCGACGACGCGCGTCGGCGACGCTATCGGCCAGCCCGATCACGTCGCGCAGGCCGAGATTCACGCCCTGCCCGGCCAGCGGATGCACGACATGCGCCGCATCTCCGATCACCAGCACGCGGCCTTGCAGCTGCGCATCGGCCAGCAGGCGCCGCAGCGGAAACGCGGCGCGCGGCGAGAGCGGCGTCAGCGTGCCGAGCCGGCCGCCGGACGCACGCGTCACCGCATCCGAGAACGCCGCGTCATCAAGTTCGCGCATGCGCGTGGCTTCATCGGCGGGCAGCGTCCAGACGATGGAACTGCGGCCCTGCTCGACCGGCAGCAACGCCAGTGGACCGGTCGGCAGGAAACGCTGCCACGCGGTATCGCGATGCGGCCCGGTGCTGTCGACATAGCCGACCACGCCGGCCTGCGCGTAGTCGTGCGCGCGGGTGCCGATGCCGGCGAGCGTGCGCAGCGTCGACGCGGCGCCGTCGGCGGCGATCGCCAGACGCGCCTCGATCCGGCTGCCGGCGTCGAGGCGCAGGGTCACGCCGTCGCGGTCCTGCTCCAGCGCCTCGACCTGCGCCGGCGCCCGTACGTCGACGCCGGCCGCGGCCAGCCGGGCCCACAGCCGGTCGACCAGCAGGCCGTGCTCGACGATCCAGCCGAGCTCGCGCATGCCGAGCTGGTCGGCGTCGAACACCAGTTCGCTGCCGCCGCCCGCATCCCAGACCTGCATGCGCCGGTAGGGAGGCGCGCGCGCGGCGCGGATGTCGTCCCAGGCGCCGACCGAACGCAGCAGGCCGGCGCTGTCGTGCGCGAAGGCATAGACGCGCAGATCGGGACTCGCCGCCGACCACGCGGCGGGCGCGCGCGCCTCCACCAGCACCACGTCGAGATCCTGCGCGGCCAGCGCCAGCGCGCACGCGGTGCCAACCACGCCGCCACCGACGATCACGACATCGCGTCGCTCGCGGCGGCTCATGCGGCGACTCCCCGGCACAGCGCCGGCACATCGCCGCGATAGCCCATCGCCCCGCCGGCGAGCATGGCCTGCAGTGCGGAATCGCGATCGATCGCCAGCAGGCCGAGACTGCGCAACGGCCGCAGCAGGCGTGCGGAATTGGAGGTGATGCGTGCGAGGCCATCGGAGAACGCGAGCGTGCGCGTGCGATCGTCCAGACGACGCGCGACGTGACGTTCGAGAAGCGCCGGCGCGCCGGGATCCGCGGCGCCGGCGATGACTTCGGCCAGGGTGAGCGCATCGCGCAGACCGAGATTGAAGCCCTGGGCACCGATCGGATGCAGGCTCTGCGCCGCGTTGCCGACCAGCACGGCGCGCGTGTCGATGCAACGCGACGCGACCACGCGCCGCGCCGGGTGGCGACTGCGCGGACCGACCGAGAGGAACCGCCCTGCGCGCCAGCCGAACGCGGCCTGCACGCGCGCAAGAAATGCCGCGTCGTCGAGTGCGGCGACCGCATCGGCTTCGTCGCTGGAAACGCCATGGACCAGACCGTAGTGCCGGTCGCCACGCGGCAGCAGCGCGGTCGGGCCGGTGTCGGTCAGGCGTTCGAACGCGCGACCATCCGGCGCACGCGCCGCGCGCAGGCGCGCGATGAACAAGGTCTGCGCGTAGTCGTGGGTCTCGGCGTCGATACCGAGCGCCTGGCGCACCGCGCTGTCGGCCCCGTCGGCGCCGACGACCAGTTGCGCCCGCACGCGGATGTCGCCGTCCGGACCGCTGAGACGCACCACACGAAGACCGTCCTCGATGCCGTCGAATCCCGCGAAGCGCGCCGGCCGATACCGCACCAGCCGCGGCAGTTCCGCCAACCGCGCTTCCAGCGCTTCGCCGAAATCGCGTGCGACGACGACCTGTCCGAACGCCTCGCGCCCGTAATCGGCCGCGGCCAGCTTCACCCGGCCGAAATCGCCGGCGCGGCTGACGTGGATCTCGCGGATCGGCCCGCCCGGCGCGCGGAGCTTCTGCAGCACGCCGAGCGCGGTCAATGCATTGACCGTGGCCTCGGCGAAGCTGAGGTTGCGCTCGTCGAACACGGCCGGCATCGACGCCGGCGGCGTGGCCTCGACCAGCGTGGCAGCGACGCCGGCGCGGTCGAGCGCGATCGCGAGACTGGCGCCGACCAGACCGCCGCCGATGATGAGGACCGGATGCACCGGTGCTGGATGAGTTTCGACCATGGCCGCGATGATACGCGCCGCCCTCTGCGCCCCGCGCCGCGGCTCCGCTAGAATGCGGCTTCGACCCGACGTTGCACCGGAGCTGTCCGATGACCCTCACCGCCCGCCGCGCCACGATCTTCGCCCTGCTGGCCGCGCTGATGGCCGCGACCCGGCTGCACCATTTCGCCGCGATCCCCGATGCCTCGTGGGCGGTGTTCTTCATCGGCGGCTTCTATCTGGCCAACTGGCAGCGCTGGGCGTTTCCGGCGCTGATGGTGCTGGCGGTCGCGGTGGACTGGTTCGTCATCAGCAGCCAGGGCCTGTCGTTCTGGCAGCACTACTGCGTGTCGCCGGCCTACTGGTGCCTGGTGCCGGCGTATTTCGCGCTGTGGGCCGGCGGTGGCCTGCTGCGTCGCCATCTGTCGGCATCCGCGCCGGTCGCGATCGGCCAGCTGGTCGTCGCGCTCGTGGTGTCGGTCGCGGTCTGCCATCTGCTGGCGCAAGGCAGCTTCTACTGGATCAGCGCCTCGGTCGCCGATCCCACGCTCGCCGGCTGGTGGAAGAACTACAGCGACTGGCTGCTGCCCTATATGCGCACCGCCGCGTTGTACGTCGGCGCCGCCGCGATGGCCCACGTGCTGCTGACGCGCGTGCTTCCGAAGCCGGCAACTGCCGCGCGTCCGCTGCACGCCGACTGACGTCGCGCGGATGGGCAACCGTCTTTCGAAGATCTACACCCGCACCGGCGACGACGGCTCGACGGGGCTTGGAGACGGCGCGCGGGTCGGCAAGGATTCCCTGCGCGTCGCCGCGTACGGCACCGTCGACGAGGCGAACTCGACGATCGGCCTGCTGCTGGCCGCTGACGTGCCCGAGGACATCCGCAGCCTGCTGACGACCGTGCAGCACCAGCTGTTCGATCTGGGAGGCGAACTGTGCATCCCGGGCCACGCCGCGATCGAGGACGCGGACATCGCGCGCCTCGAGCAACAGCTCGACCATTACAACGACGACCTGCCGCCGCTGAAGGATTTCATCCTGCCCGGCGGCGGCGAAGCGGCGGCGCGCTGCCACATCGCGCGCACGGTCGTCCGCCGCGCCGAGCGCGAATCGGTGGCGCTGGCGCGGGTCGAGGCCGTCCGCCCGCAGGCCGTGCGCTATCTCAACCGGCTGTCGGACCTGCTGTTCGTGCTCGCCCGGGTGCTGGCACGCGCCAGCGGCCACGGCGAAGTGTTGTGGCACCACGAGCGGCGGCGCTGAGCGATGCACCATCCGGTCGGCTTCGGCGGCGGTGACCAGCGGCGGGTGCCGGTGTTCTCGCATCCGAGTCTGCTGGACCACGACACCGGCCCCGGTCATGCCGAGCGCCCGGAGCGCCTGGCCGCCGTCATCGAGGCGCTGCGCGCCGCCTTCCCCGATCTTGACCTGCGCCAGTCGCCGCCTGCGACCCGCGGCCAGCTGTTGCGCGTCCACGACGCCGCGCTGCTCGCCACCGTGCTCGATTCGCAGCCGAGCGGGCGCATTCCGCTCGACAGCGATACCGTGCTCTCGCCCGGCTCGGCCCAGGCCGCGCTCCATGCGGCAGGCGCCGGCGTCGCCGCTGTGGATGCAGTGCAGGGCGGCAGCGAGCGCCGCGTGTTCTGCGCGGTGCGCCCGCCCGGCCATCACGCGACTGGCGACATCGCGATGGGCTTCTGCCTGTTCAACAACATCGCCGTGGCCGCGGCGCATGCGCTGGACCGCTACGGCCTGACCCGGATCTCGATCGTCGATTTCGACGTGCACCACGGCAACGGCACCCAGGCGATCTTCGAGGCCGAACCGCGCGTGCAGTACGTCAGCTCGCACCAGATGCCGCTGTTCCCCGACACCGGGCGGCGCGACGAGCGCGGGGTCGGCAACATCGTCAACCTGCCGTTGACAGCGGGCACCGGCAGCCGGCGCTTCTGCGAGGCCTGGCGCGAACGCCTGCTGCCCGAGATCGACGCCTTCGCCCCGCAGCTGCTGATGATCTCGGCCGGCTTCGACGCGCACTGGCGCGATCCGCTGGCCCAGCTGCAGCTCGATGCCGAGGATTTCGGCTGGCTGACCGGCGAACTCGTCGCCATCGCCGAGCGGCACTGCGAAGGCCGGATCGTCTCGATGCTCGAAGGCGGCTACGACCTCCAGGCGCTGCGCGAAAGCAGTGTCGCCCACCTGCGCGCACTGGCCGGCTGACCTCGCTTCAGCCGGCACCGCAGCCGGCCCGGAATCGCCGATATCGCAGGTGAACAGGATGTCTTCGGACCGCATTGCCGCTGCCCGGTGGATCGGTCATGCTGGCGCCCGTTTTTCCCGCTGAACGGATCGACCGTGCGCACAGCCCTCCGCTTGCTTCCCCTTCCGTTCTGCATCGCGGTTTCGCTGTCCGCCAACGCCGACGACAGGCTCCGTCCCAATTACTGGGCGCTGTGTCCGATCGAGGACGCCGTCCCGGCCTTCACCGACGCCCAGGCGCCGGTCGGCACGGTCGAGCAGCGCGAAACCCAGCCCACCGACATCGACGGCGACGCCTTCGACGGGCTGGCCGGCGTGGACAGCGACTTCACCGGCAACGTCACCGGCAACGTGACCCTGCGCCGCGGCGACCAGTTCCTCGGCACCGACGACCTGCAGTTTTCGCAGGACGACGGCACCTTCGTCGCCGACGGCAATGTGCGCTACCAGGACCGCGGCATGCGCGTCGTGGCCGACCGCGTCGAGGGCGACACGATCGCCGAGTCCTACCGCATGGACAGCGTGCAGTACCAGCTGACCGCACGCCGCGGCAACGGCGGTGCCGATCACATCCGCATGGACGGCACCGTCGGCGCCCTGCTCGGCTCCACCTATTCGACCTGCACGCCCAGCGACCGCTGGTGGGAACTGAAGGCCGGCCAGATCGACATCGACACCGACATGGGCATGGGCACGGCGCGCAACGCGACCCTGCGCGTGGGCAAGGTGCCGGTGCTGTACGTGCCGTGGTTCCGGTTCCCGATCGACGAACGCCGTCTGTCGGGCCTGTTGTTCCCGCGCATCTCGCAATCCGGCCGCAACGGCTTCGACTACACCCAGCCGATCTATCTGAACCTCGCGCCCAACTACGACATGACGCTCGAACCGCGCTTCATGAGCCGGCGCGGCGTGCAGCTAGGCACCGAGTTCCGCTTCATGACCGACCGCACGCGCGGCGAGCTGGACGTCGCCTATCTGCCGTCCGACAAACTCGCGAGCCGCGAGCGCGATCTGGAAGCAGAGCAGGTGCCGATCGTCGAGAACCGGCGCAAGGCCGACCGTGCGTTTCTCGGCTTCGGCGGTTCGCTGGACATCAATCCGACCTGGCAGGGCCGCGCCAATCTGACCTGGATGAGCGACCCGCGCTATCTGGAAGACTCCAGCAACAACGTCGACGGCATCTCGTCGGTCAGCGCACTGAGTCAGATCGGCGTGTTCGGCCAGGGCTCGTCGGGCGACCGCGGTTTCTGGAACGCGAGCGTGCTCGGCGACTACCAGCTGCTGACCGACTACACGCTTCCCGAATCCGTGCTGCCCTACAACCGCCTGCCGCATGCCTCGTTCACCTGGCAGCGCCCGTACGGCGACTGGATCAACGCCGGCGTCGACACCACCGCGACGCGCTTCGCGCACATCGACGATGCTGCGCGCCCGGGCGGCAGCCGTCTCGACCTGAAGCCGTACATCTCGCTGCCGTTCGAGGGCGCGGCGTGGTTCGTGCGTCCGACGCTGGCCTGGCGCCACACCAGCTATGCGCTGGACCGCGCACTGACCGACCAGATCGCCGCGCAGCGCGCGCGCGCCGAGCTCGGTATTCCCGGCGACCAGCCCGTGCCCGCCGACACCCTGGCGCTCTACAGCAACAGTTCGCCGAGCCGCAGCCAGCCGATCGGCTCGATCGACGCCGGCCTGTTCTTCGACCGCAACACCAGCTGGCGCGGTGAGGAGTATCTGCACACGCTCGAACCGCGGCTGTTCTATTTGAACTCGCCGTACCGCGACCAGTCCGCGCTGCCGCTGTTCGACACCACGCCGCTGACCTTCGGCTGGGGCCAGTTGTTCCGTGACAACCGGTATTCCGGCGCCGACCGGCAGGCCGATGCGAACCAGATCACGATGGCGGTCAGCACGCGCCTGATCCGCGAATCCGACGGCCAGGAAAAGCTGTCGGCCAGCCTCGGCCAGATCGTGTATCTCTCCGACTCGCGGGTCACGATTCCCGGCGAAGCGCAGGTCGAGCAGGGCCGTTCGGCCTGGGTCACCGACGCAACCTACGCGATCAACGACCGCTGGACGGTGAGCGCCGGCTACCAGTGGGATCCCAAGTTCCGCCGCGAAGACCTGATGTCGCTGCGGACGCGCTATCTGATCGGCGACGAAGGCATCGCGAACTTCGCCTACCGCCGCCGCGCAGACCTGATCGAACAGGCCGACCTGTCGTTCCTGTATCCGATCAGCCCGGCATGGAGCCTCGTCGGCCGCTATTACTACTCGTTCACCGACAACCGCCTGCTCGAAGCCGTGGCCGGCGTGCAGTGGGATAGTTGCTGCCTGGCGGCCCGCGTCGTCGGCCGTCGCTACCTGCGCAACCGCCAGGGCGAGCTGAACAACGCCATCATGTTCGAACTTGAACTGAAGGGTCTGGGCTCGGCCGGCCCCGACACGGAAGACCGTTTGCGCCGTGCTATTCTCGGTTATTACCGCGATGACCTCTATCTCGTGCCGCCGTCCGAGCTGCGCAACAGCGACGACGATGAGACCCTGACCCCCGGCCTGAGCCAATGAAGACACTGATCTATTCCCTCGCGGCCGCTGCCGCGCTGTTCGCGTCGACTGCGCACGCGCAGGACCTCCAGCCGCTGGACCGTATCGCCGCCGTCGTCGACGAGGACGTGATCCTCGCCAGCGAACTCGAGCGCGCCGTCGCCAACATCCGCGGCCAGTACGCCACCCGCCAGGATCAGCTGCCGCCGCAGGAAATCCTCGAGCGCCAGGTGCTGGAGCGTCTGATCACGATGCGCCTGCAGACCGCGAATGCGCAGCGCACCGGCGTGCGCGTCAGCGACCAGGAAGTCGATCAGGCGATCGCCGCGATCGCCCAGCAGAACAACTTCACGATGGATCAGCTGCGCCAGCAGCTGGCGGGCGACGGCATGTCGTTCGACGACTTCCGCGCGTCGCTGCGCGAGGAACTGATGATCCAGCGCATGCGCCAGCGCTTCGCGCAGACCCGCATCTCGGTCAGCGACGCGGAAGTCGATGCGGCGCTGTCGGCCGAGGCGACCGGCGCGCAGTATCGTCTGGCGCACATCCTGGTGGCGCTGCCGGAAGGCGCGACCCCCGAGCAGATCCAGACCGGCCAGCAGAAGGTCGACGGCATCAAATCGCTGCTCGATCGCAACGAGATGGAATTCTCCGCCGCCGCCGTGCGCTACTCCGACAGCCCGAACGCGCTGGAAGGCGGCGATCTGGGCTGGCGCCGCGCCGATGAAATCCCGGCCGCATTCGCGACCGCGGTGACCAGTCTCCAGCCCGGCCAGACGATCGGCCCGATCCGGGGCCCGAGCGGCTTCCAGATCCTGCAGCTGGTCGATCGCCGCGAAGCCGCGCAGTCGGCCGATGCCGGTTCGGTCACCGAGTACCAGGCGCGCCACATCCTGATCCGCAGCGAGCCGGGCAACGACGCTGCCGCCAAGGGTCGCGCGGACAGCCTGCGTGCCCGTCTCGTCGGCGGTGCCGACTTCGCCGAAGTCGCGCGCGAGAGCTCGGAAGACAACGCCACCAAGGCCAACGGCGGCGATCTCGGCTGGTTCACCCAGGACGAGTTCGGCCCGGACTTCGGCGGCCAGGTCGCGGCGATCGGCGACGGCGACATTTCCGAGCCCTTCCGCACCCAGGCCGGCTGGCACATCGTCCAGCGCCAGGCCACGCGCCAGGCGGCCGGCAACGACAACAACCGGCGTGCCCAGGCCCGCGAAGCCATCGGCCAGCGCAAGCTGGAAGACGAATGGGACCGCTACGTGCGCGAGCTGCGCGGCGAAGCCTATGTCAGCGTCCGCGTCGGCCCGAACCGCGATCCCGAGATCGGCAGCGGCGGCTGAGATGCGACCCGTCCGGTTGGCGCTGGTCCCGGGCGAACCGGCCGGCGTCGGGCCGGAACTCTGCGTGCGCGCCGCCTGGCGCGCCTGGGACTGCGATCTGGTCGCCATCGGCGACCGTCCCACCCTGCAACGCGCGGCCGACGCGATCGGCCTGTCGATCGCCTTCACCGATGCCGAAGCCACCGACGTGGCGCCGGGCACGCTGCGCCTGATCGAACTGCCGCACGCCGCGGCCACCGCCTTCGGCACTCCGGATCCGCGCAACGCCCGGAGCGTGCTCGACGGCTTGCTGCATGCCGCGGCCGGCTGCCGCGACGGACGCTTCGACGGCATGGTCACCGGCCCAGTGCACAAGGCGGCGATCAACGCCGGTGGCGTGCCCTACACCGGCACCACGGAGCTGCTGGCCCACGACGCCGGCTGCGACGTCGTGATGATGCTGGCCAACCCGACGCTGCGTGTCGCACTGGCGACCACGCACCTGCCGCTGCGCGCCGTGCCCGACGCGATCACCGCGCCGTTGCTGGAACGCGTCATCGGCATCCTCGACGCCGCTCTGCGCGCGGACTTCGGCATCGCCGCACCGCGCATCGCGGTGCTGGGCCTCAATCCGCATGCCGGTGAAGCCGGACATCTCGGTCACGAGGAGATCGAGACCATCACGCCGGTGCTCGAGCGCCTGCGCGCCCGCGGCCTGCTGCTCGAAGGCCCGCTGCCGGCGGATACCGCGTTCCTGCCGGCACGTCTGGCGAACGCCGATGCGGTGCTGGCGATGTATCACGACCAGGGCCTGCCGGTGCTCAAGTACAGCGGCTTCGAATCGGCGGTGAACCTCACCCTCGGCCTGCCCTACCCCCGCGTCGCCGTCGATCACGGCACTGCGCTGGAACTGGCCGGCAGCGGCCGCGCCGATCCGTCGAGCCTGTTCGCCGCGATCGAACAGTGCGCCGCGCTCGGCCGCAACCGCAGGCACGTCGCGTGAGCGCCGACGCCACCATCGGCTGGGACGACTTCATGCGCGTCGATCTGCGCGTGGGCCGCGTGGTGTCGGTCGAGCCGTTCCCGCAAGCGCGCCGTCCTGCCTACATCCTGCATGTCGATTTCGGCCCCGAGCTCGGCGTGCGCAAGTCCAGCGCGCAGATCACCGCGCATTACACGCCCGAGGCGCTGGTCGGCCGGCTGGTCGTGGGCGTGGTCAATTTTCCGCCCAAGCAGATCGGGCCGCTGATGTCCGAATGCCTGGTCACCGGCTTCCACGACGCCGACGGCCACGTGCGCCTGTGCGTGCCCGACGGCGATGTCGCGCCCGGCACCCGCCTGCTGTGAGCTTCCCCTCCATCCGATTCGGCTTGACCACACGATGATGCGTTCCCCTGCCGCGCCCGGCACGTTCTCCGAGCCGCCGAAGAAATCCCTCGGCCAGAACTTCTTGCACGAGCGGGGCGTCGTCGATCGCATCGTGCTGGCGGTCAATCCACAGCCCGGCGACCGGCTCGTGGAGATCGGCCCCGGCCAGGGCGCGATGACGTTTCCGCTGCTCAAGCGCCACGGCGCACTGACCGCGATCGAGTTCGACCGCGATCTGCTCGAGCCGCTGACGCTGCAGGCCGCCGCGCACGGCGCACTGGAGCTGATCCACGCGAACGTGCTCGATGTCGACTTCACCGCGCTCGCAGGCGATGCGCCGATCCGGTTGGTCGGCAACCTGCCCTACAACCTGTCCTCGCCGATCCTGTTCCACGCGCTCGACCATGCGGCGGTCGTGACCGACATGCATTTCATGCTGCAGAAGGAAGTCGTCGAGCGCATGGCATCCGGCCCGGGCAGCAAGGTCTACGGCCGCCTCAGCGTGATGCTGCAGGCCTATTGCGAGGTCACGATGCTGTTCGTCGTCGGCCCCGGCGCATTCCGCCCGCCGCCGAAGGTCGATTCGGCCGTCGTGCGTCTGAAACCGCGCCCGGCGCACACCGTCGGCATCGACGATCCGCGGCGCTTCTCCGATATCGTGAAAGCCGCCTTCGGCCAGCGTCGCAAGACGCTGCGCAATGCGCTGTCGACGCTGATGGACAGCGATGCGATCACCGCTGCCGGCATCGATCCGCAACTGCGCGCCGAGCAGCTCGCGGTCTCGGATTTCGTGCGTCTGGCGAATCATCCGGTGACGACGTAGTCGATGCATTCATGGCCTGCGGATACACTGTCTCCAGCATGGACGAGACAGCCGACTACACACTCGAGATCCAGATCGCGACGCGCTTCCTCGACGAGGAATCGACGCCCGACGACGACCGCTACGTGTTCGCCTACACCATCCGCATCCGCAACACCGGCCGACTGGCCGCGCAGCTGATGGCCCGCCACTGGGTCATCACCGACGCCAATGGCCGGATCGAGGAAGTGCACGGCGACGGCGTGGTCGGCGAACAGCCGCGTCTGGAACCCGGCGAAGCCTTCACCTACACCTCGGGCGCGGTGCTCTCGACCGCGGTCGGCACGATGGAAGGGTCCTACGACATGGTCGGCGACGACGGTGCGCAGTTCGATGCGCCGATTCCGCCGTTCACGCTCTCGATTCCGCGAACCCTGCACTGATGGCCGTCTGGGCGATCGGTGATCTGCAGGGCTGCTACGGCCCCACGCAGCGACTGCTCGAAGCGATCCGCTTCGATCCGGCGGTCGATCGCCTGTGGTTCTGCGGCGATCTGGTCAACCGCGGCGGTGAGTCGGTCGAGACGCTGCGGCTCGTGCACTCGCTGCGCGACAACGTGGTCAGCGTGCTCGGCAATCACGACCTCTCGCTGCTGGCGATCGCCGAGCGCCGCGAGGAAGATCAGCGCAAGGTCAACGCCGACCTGCAGGGCGTGCTGTTCGCACACGACCGCGACGTGTTGCTCGACTGGTTGCGTGCGTGCCCGCTGCTGCACGTCGACCGCGAGCTCGGCTGGATGATGCTGCACGCCGGCCTCGCGCCGCGCTGGGACGTCGATCTCGCACAGCGCCATGCGCGCGAGATCGAGAACAAGCTGCGCGGCCCTGGCTACAAGAAGCTGCTGCGCAACATGTACGGCGATCGCCCCGCCTGGTCGCCGAATCTGACCGGTTACGACCGCGACCGCGCGATCATCAACGTGTTCACGCGCATGCGCTACTGCTCGCCGCGCGGCCGCATCGCGTTCGAGGAGAAGGGCACGCCCGGCACCCAGCAGCCCGGCATCTATCCCTGGTTCGAAGTGCCGGGCCGCGCCGAGCGCGATCTGAAGATCGTCTGCGGCCACTGGTCGACGCTGGGCCTGTTCCTCGGCCTGGGCGTGCATGTGCTCGACACCGGCGCGGTCTGGGGCGGCACGCTCACCGCGCTGCAGCTCGATGCGGAGACGCTGCGTGTCGTGCAGGTGCCCGGCCGCGACGTGTCCGGCCTGCCGCCGCGCAAGGTCCAAGCCTGACGCCGATGCGGGCGGTGTCACGGCTCGCAGCGCTCCTGCTGCTCGCCTGCGTCGCTCTGCCGGCAGTCGCGATACCGGCACTGGTGGACGCCGCGCGTGCGCAGATCGGCGTGACTGTGCGCTACGACCCTGCCTATGTCCGTCTGTCCTATCCCGGGGGCGACGTGCCCGACGACCGCGGTGTCTGCACCGATGTCGTGGTGCGCGCGTTGCGCACGCAGGGGCTGGATCTGCAGCGTGCGATCCACGAGGACATGCGCAGCGCATTCGCCGCGTATCCGCGCGACTGGGCGCCGGCGCGCCCGATCGCAACATCGATCACCGGCGCGTGCCCAACCAGATGCGCTGGTTCGAGCGGCAGGGCTGGCAACGCGCGATCGGCCGGCGCGCTGCGGATTTCCACCCCGGCGACATCGTCGCCTGGCGTCTGCGCAGCGGCCAGCTGCACATCGGCATCGTATCGGATCGCCGCAGCGCAGCCGGCACGCCGCTGATCCTGCACAACATCGCCCGCGGCACACGCGAGGACGACCTGTTGTTCGACCACACCATCATCGGCCACTACCGGCCGACGCGTCCCCTCCCACGCGTCGCGCGCTGATCAGGCGCGGCGGTACTCGACGAACTCGAAGGCATGCGCATGGCGCGCATCGGCCGCATGCGGGGTGCGCGAGATCTCGCGCCACGCCGCGGCGTCCCAGGTGGGAAAGAACGCATCCGCGCCGTCCACCACGGTGTCGACATGGGTCAACTGCAGCACGTCCGCCTGCGGCAGCGTGAGCGTGTAGATCTCGCCGCCACCGATGACGCACAACTCGGTCGCGTGCTGCGCGGCTGCCACAGCGATCGCCTCATCGAGCGTCGCGGCCGCCTGCATCCCGTCGAACGGCACGCGCCCGCTGCGGGTCAGTACGAGGTTGGTGCGTCCGGGCAGCGCGCGTCCCAGCGATTCCGCGGTGCGTCTCCCCATCAGCACCGGCTTGCCGAGCGTCAGCGCCTTGAAGTGGCGGAAGTCGTCGGGCAGATACCAGGGCATCGCATTGCCGCGGCCGATCGCGCGATGGCGATCCAGCGCCGCGACAAGGACCAGAGCGGGCCGGCTCATTCGGCGTCCAGCGCGTCGCGCAGGCTGCCATCGGACGCGAAGTCCCAGTCGCCGCCGAACTCGATGTCGTCGACGCGCCACTGCGCGTGCTCGCAGCGCATCAGCGCGTGGTCGCGCCAGCGCGCGTCCCCCTGGCCGGCATAGCGCATCTCGACCGCCACGCGTGTCGGCGCGGCGGGATCGGCCTGCGCCGACAGCACAGCGGTCGGTCCTTCGAACAGGCTGGTGAACAGGCTGCCCTCGATGAAGGACGGCTTGTCGTCCGGGAACGCCGCGATCTCGGCCTGCTGGCGAACGCGCGCACGCGCGATCGAGGCCTGCATGCCGGAGGACAGCAACGGGCCGAGCGTGCGCATCGCATCCGCCGACGGCAGCCCGCGGGGATTCAGCGCGACGACCTGGCGATAAAATGTCTCCGCGGCATCGACTGGGGATGCGCCGGCGCACGCCGCGGACATCACCGCCACGCTGCCCTCGCGCGTGGGCATCTGTTGGCAGCCCGCAGCCGCCAGCGACGCGACGAGCGCCAGCGCGATGCGCGCGCCGTTCATACCGCGATCGGCGCCTTGATCGCCGGCGCTGGATCGTAGCCTTCGATCGCGATGTCCTCGAAGCGGAACCCGAACAGATCGGTGACGTCCGGATTGAGCCGCAGCGTCGGCAAGGCGCGCGGCGTGCGGGTGAGCTGCTCGCGGGCCTGGTCGTAGTGGTTCGAATACAGATGCGCGTCGCCCAGCGTATGCACGAAATCGCCGACGCCCAGGCCGGTCACCTGCGCGACCATGTGGGTCAGCATCGCATAGCTGGCGATGTTGAACGGCACGCCGAGGAAGATGTCGCCGCTGCGCTGGTAGAGCTGGCAGCTGAGCTTGCCGTCGACGACGTAGAACTGGAACAGCGCGTGGCAGGGCATCAGCGCCATCTCCGACAGCTCGCCGACGTTCCAGGCACTGATCACCAGACGGCGCGAATCGGGATTGCGGCGGATCTCGTCGACCAGCCACTGCATCTGGTCGATCGTGCGGCCGTCGGCCGTCGTCCAGCGCCGCCACTGCTTGCCGTAGACCGGGCCCAGTTCGCCGTCGGCGTCGGCCCACTCGTCCCAGATGCTGACCTTGTTGTCGCGCAGGTAGGCGACGTTGGTGTCGCCCTGCAGGAACCACAGCAGCTCGTGGATGATCGAGCGCAGGTGCAGCTTCTTGGTCGTCACCAGCGGGAAGCCGGCGCTGAGGTCGTAGCGCATCTGCCAGCCGAACACGCTGCGCGTGCCGGTGCCGGTGCGGTCGGACTTCTCGGCGCCGTGGTCGAGGACGTGCTGCAGCAGATCGAGGTACTGCTTCATCGCGATCTCCGGATCGATCGGGGCGATGCGTGCATCGCTTATTGCGTGTCGACGGTCGCCGCGGGCGGCACCGGCTGCAGGGTCGGCGCGCGGCGCGAACGCCACAGCAGGAACAGGCCCAGCGCGATCAGCGGCAGCGACAGCACCTGCCCCATCGTCAGCCAGCCGAACGCCAGATAGCCGAGCTCGGCATCGGGCACGCGGACGAACTCGACGATAAAGCGGAACACGCCGTACAGCAGCGCGAACAGGCCCGACACCGCATAGCGCGGCCGCGGCTTGCGCGAGAACCACCACAGCACGACGAACATCACCAGGCCTTCGAGAAACGCCTGGTAGAGCTGCGACGGATGGCGGGCGAACTGGTCCAGCGCGCCGGTCGCGAATTCGCTCTGCAGGCGCTCGGCCGACCAGCCGCGGAACGCGGGATCGGTCGGGAACACGACGCCCCAGCCGGCCTGCGTGTACTTGCCCCACAACTCGGCGCCGATGTAGTTGCCGATGCGACCGAAGCCCAGACCCGGCGGCACCCACGGCGCGACGAAATCCATGACGTCGAAGAAGTGCAGGCCCTGCTTGCGCGTCCACCACCACGCCGCCACCAGCACACCGAGCAGGCCGCCGTGGAAGCTCATGCCGCCGTCCCAGACCTTGACCAGCATCAGCGGGTCGCGCAGCAGATCGCCGAAGGCATAGAACAGTACGTAGCCGATCCGGCCGCCGAGGATCACGCCGAGGATGCCGTAGAACAGCAGGTCGCCGAACTGTTCGACGTTGACGCCCGGCAGGCGCCCGGCGCGGATGCGGCTGCGTCCGAGCAGCCACGCCGTGCCGAAGGCCAGCAGGTACATCAGGCCGTACCAGTGGATCGACGGATGGAAGGCGCCCACCTGTGGCAGGTGGACCGCGATGGGATCGATCTGGTGGAGGATCGTCATCGGATCAGCGCGGCAACGGATCGGTCGGCTCGTCCACCGGCGGCGTCCGCTCGCCGCGCACGCGCATCGCGTTGCGCTTGGCCCACAGGTTCAGCATCTCGACCGCGGCCGAGAAGCCCATCGAGCCGTAGATGTAGCCCTTCGGGATGTGCAGGCCGAAGCCGTCGAGCAGCAGATAGATACCGATCAGCACGATGAAGGTCAGCGCCAGCATCTTCACCGTCGGGTTCGCGTCGATGAACTTGCCCAGCGGCTGCGCCGCCAGCAGCATCACCGCCACCGCCAGCAGGATCGCGCAGACCATTACCGGCACGTAGTCGCCGGCCATGCCGACCGCGGCGATCACCGAGTCCAGCGAGAACACGATGTCGATGACCGCGATCTGCGCGATCACCGCGCCGAACGAAGCCGTCGCCTTGCCGACCGTGCCGTGCGCCTCGCCGTCCTCGCCCTTGAGCTGCTCGCGGATCTCCATCGCGCCCTTCACGATCAGGAACAGACCGCCGAGGATCAGCACCAGATCGCGCACCGAGATGCCGCGGCCGAACAGCTCGAACAGCGGCTCGGTCAGCCCGGCCAGCCAGGCCAGCATCAGCAGCAGGCCGATGCGCGTGATGCACGCCACCGCGATGCCGAACTTGCGCGCGAACTCGCGCTGCTCGACCGGCAGCTTCGACACCGCGATCGAGATGAAGACCAGATTGTCGATGCCGAGCACGATCTCGATCGCGCTGAGCGTGATCAGCAGGATCCAGACCTGCGGGTCGGTAATCAATTCCATCATCGGTGACACATCCTCATTGAGATTCGATCGGCACGGCGCGTGGCCGCCACCGCGCTCACAGCCAGCGCGGCAGCAGGATCAGGCCCCACACCACCACTACATGGACCATCGTGACGAACACCGCGGCCGAGCCCATGTCCTTGGCCCGGCCCGCGAGTTCGTGGAATTCGGGGCCGTAGCGCTCGATCACGGCTTCGATCGCCGAGTTCAGCAGTTCCACGGCCAGCACCAGCAGACAACTGCCCAGCAGCAGCGCGCGCTCCACACCGTCGGCGCCCAGCCAGATCGCCAGCGGCGCGAGCACGACCAGCAGATACACCTCGAGCCGGAACGAGGACTCGTGCAGCCAGGCGGCACGCAGGCCCTGGCAGGACCAGACCGTCGCCTGGAACATGCGCACGAAACCGCGTGGGCGATGACCGATACCGTCCGCCATCGTTCACGGCACCCGTCGGACGGCACGACGCGCGGCGCGCGCCACGCTGCGGCCAGGCGCGGGCCGCGGAACAGTCGGAGACATGGTGGGCCGGATGTGTCGGGCAGTCGCGTTGCGGCAATTCTGACACATCGTCCGCAAGGCGACGGCGGTCCCCGGTTTGCATTGCCGGGCGGCGGCTGTTTGACTGGCCGGCGGATTTTCCAGGAGCGACACCATGCCCATTCGACATCTGTCCCACCGCTGCCGGGCGCTGTGCGCCGCCGCACTGCTCGCCGCCGGCGTGCTCGCTGGCTGCGCCACCGGCAACGGCGTGCCGGCCGGTCTGGACCCGGTGTCCTCGCCGGAATGGGCCACCGACATGGCGCGCTTCGCGGCCGAGGACGCGGCGACACCGCCGCCCGAGCGCCCGATCGTGTTCACCGGCAGTTCCTCGGTGCGGATGTGGGACACGCTGGCCGCCGATTTTCCGGACGCGACCGTGCTCAACCGCGGCTTCGGCGGCTCGCAGGTCCGCGACGCGATCTGGTACGCCGATGAAGTCGCCCTGCGTTACCGGCCGCGGCAGATCGTGCTCTACGCCGGCGACAACGATATCGCCGAGGGCCGCTCGGCCGCGCAGGTCCTCGCCGACACGCAAGCCTTCGTCACCCGCATCCGCACGACCCAGCCGGGCACGCCGATCGCCCTGCTCGGCATCAAGCCCAGCCCGTCGCGTGCGCACCTGCTCGGCGTGCAGCGCGACGCCAACACCGCACTGCGCGACTGGGCCGCGACCCAGCGCAACGTCGCCTACATCGACGTGTTCACCCCGATGCTCGATGCCGACGGCGTGCCGCGCGAGGATCTGTTCATCGCCGATCGCCTGCATATGAACGCCGCGGGCTATGCGATGTGGAAGGACATCATCGGTCCGTATCTGGTGCGTTGAACCCGCCGGTCGCACGCAGCCACTCGCAGACACTGCAACGCCCGGCGTCGCCGGGCGCCCCGCACATCGGAATGTCATGGCGCTTCTCTCTACGCGGGAAGACCGGACGGCCATGCGAACCAGTACGCGAATCGAACGACCCGTCGTGCGTCACCGCGACCCGCGCCTTGCGGATTCTGCGCGATGGAAATGATTCCCGCCTGCGCTTGAAACGCTTACACGGCGATTTCCGTGCCGCGGCGCACAGCGCGAGCGAGCGTCAGGTGTGCACGGCGCCCTGTTCATTGACACGTGCAACCGTCCCGGCCAGCGTCGGTCGACCGGTGCAGCGCGCATGCGTGTCGCCCGGGACAGGAACAGGGGGAAGACCGCGGTAGCCACCCTTCATCAAGGAAATCACGATGATCCACAAGCGCCTGCTCGTTCTCGCCGTAGCCTCCGTCCTTGCCTCGCCCGCGTTCGCCGCGGAACTGCGCAAGGTCGACAACGCGATTCCCGGCCAGTACATCGTCGTCTTCAACAGCGACGAGATCCGCGAACGCGTCGATGCCGACCGCCTCGCCGGCCGACTCGACAAGGCCCTCGTGGCCTCGCCCGATGCCGCCGTCGCCGCTGAAGTGGAAAAGCGTGTGGTCGACGTCGCCGCCCAGCACGACCTCAAGGTCACCCAGCTCTACACACATGCGCTGCACGGCATGGTCGTCAACGCCGACGACCGCAAGCTGGCCAGCCTGCTCAACGATCCGCGCGTCGATTTCGTCGAGCAGGATGCCTACGTCGAACTGTCGGCCACGCAGACCGGCGCCACCTGGGGCCTGGACCGCATCGACCAGCGCGACCGCCCCTTGAACGGCACCTACGTCTACGATCCGCTGGCCGCCAACGTGCGCGCCTACATCATCGACAGCGGCATCCGTACCGGCCACACGCAGTTCGGCACGCGTCTGCTGTCGGGCTACTCGGCGATCAACGACGGTCGCGGTACCAACGACTGCAACGGCCACGGCACGCACGTCGCCGGCACCGTCGGCGGCACGACCTGGGGGGTGGCCAAGCAGGTGCGTCTGGTGCCGGTGCGCGTGTTCGGCTGCACCGGCGGCAGCGCCAACTCGACGATCATCGCCGGCATCGACTGGGTGCGCGCCAACCGCGTGCTGCCGGCCGTCGCCAACATGAGCCTCGGCGGCCCCGCGTCGACCGCGACCGACAACGCGACCAACAACCTGATCAACAGCGGCGTCACCGTCGTGGTCGCGGCCGGCAACAACAACGGCGCCAATGCCTGCAACTACTCGCCGGCGCGCGTGGCCAATGCGGTGACGGTGGGTTCGACCACGTCCACCGATGCGCGCTCCTCGTTCTCCAATATCGGCAGCTGCGTGAACATCTTCGCGCCGGGCAGCTCGATCACCTCGGCGTGGTCCACAAGCACGTCGGCGTCGAACACCATCAGCGGCACCTCGATGGCCTCGCCGCACGTGGCCGGCGCCGCGGCGCTGTATCTGACCAACAACCCCTCGGCCTCGCCGGCGACGGTGCGCAACTGGCTCTACAGCAATTCGACACCGAACCGGGTCAGCAACCCCGGGACCGGCTCGCCGAACCGCCTGCTCTACACGCGCTGATCGCGCGCATGCACTGCGGAGAAGGGCGCCCTCGGGCGCCCTTTTTCTTCGCGACGTCTACTGCTGCCGCAGCGCGTCGATCGGATCGAGTTCCGAGGCCTTGCGCGCCGGGTAGTAGCCGAAGAACAGGCCGGTCGCGACCGAGAAGCCCGCGGCCAGCAGCACGATCTGGCTGTTGAGCGCGGTCGGCAGATCGCTGAAACGGCCCACGAGCAAAGCGCCGCCGACACCGATCGCGATGCCCAGTACGCCGCCGCCAAGCGACAGCAGCATCGCTTCGGCGAGGAACTGCCGGCGCACGTCGGTGGGACCGGCGCCGACCGCCATGCGCAGGCCGATCTCGCGGATCCGCTCGGTCACCGAGACCAGCATGATGTTCATGATGCCGATGCCGCCGACGATCAGCGAGATCGTCGCGACCGCACCGAGCAGCAGCGACATCAGGCGCGTGGTCGCGGTACGCGTGGCGACGATCTCGGAGATGTTGCGCACGCTGAAGTCGTCTTCCGCGCCCGGAGCGATGCGATGGCGTTGCCGCAGCAGTGCTTCCACTTCGCCCTGCACATAAGGCAGATCGTCGGCGTTGCCGACCGTCAATGCGATCTGCATCACCGCGCCCGCCGGCATGCCCATTGCGCCGAGCAGACGTCGGCGCCCGGTTTCGAGCGGCACCATCATCACGTCGTCCTGATCCTGGCCGAAGCCGCCCTGCCCCTTCGAATTCAGCACGCCGACCACGACGAACGGCGTGCGCCCGATGCGCACCGTCTGACCGACCCCGCTGTCCTCGCCGAACAGTTCCCGCCGCACGGTCTCGCCGATGATCACGTTCTTGCCGGCGCCGCTGTAGTCCTGCGGCTCGAAGCCCGAGCCGTCGACGATCGTCCAGCCGTTGATCTCGAAGAAATCCGGCTGCACGCCCTGCCAGCTGCTGGCCCAGTTCTTCTCGGCGAACACGATCTGGCTGCTGCCGCGCAGCGACCCCGAGACCAGCTGCACTTCGGGAATCTCGCTGCGGATCGCTTCGGCGTCGCCTTCGTTCAAGGTGAAGAAACTGCTGCTCGCCTGACGCGCGCCACCTGGCGTGCGCCGCGAGCCGGGCGAGATGTCCAGTCGCTGCGACCCGAGGCCCGACACCATGCGATCGATCTCGGCCTGCGTGCCCTGGCCCACCGACACCATCACGATGACCGCCGCGATGCCGATGATCACACCCAGCGAGGTGAGCGCACTGCGCATCCAGTTGCCGCGCAGCGCGAAGATCGCGGTGCGCAGGACGTCGAGATAGGTCATGGCGCGGCTCCGGTCTGCGCGTGCGCGCGGGTGTCGTAGGGGCCTTCCTCGTGCAGCTCGCCATCGCGCATGACGAAGGTGCGATCGGCGTGCGCGGCGACTTCGGGATCGTGGGTGATCAGCACCACGGTGTGGCCGTCGTCGCGCAGCCGTTTGAACAGGGCGAGGATTTCCTCGCCTGTCTTGGTGTCGAGCGCGCCGGTGGGTTCGTCGGCGAGCAGCACCGGCGGCCGGTTGATCAGCGCGCGCGCGATCGCCACGCGCTGCTGCTGGCCGCCCGACAGTTCGCTCGGGCGGTGCGTGCCGCGGTTTTCCAGCCCGACCGAGGCCAGTGCCTCGCGCGCGCGCTCCGCGCGCTCTTCGTTCGGCACGCGCGCGTAGCCGAGCGGCATCGCGACGTTCTCGAGTGCGGTCATGCGCGGCAGCAGATTGAAGCCCTGGAACACGAAGCCGATCTTGTCGCGGCGCAGCTCGGCCAGCTGCTCGCGGTCGAGCGTGGCGACGTCGATGCCGTCGCACAGGTACTGGCCGCCGGTCGGCGTGTCGAGGCAGCCGACGAGATTCATCAGCGTCGACTTGCCCGACCCCGACGGCCCCATGATCGCGACGAACTCGCCGTGCGCGATCGACATGTGCACGCCCTTGAGCGCGATGACTTCGGCTTCGGTACCGGCCGAATAGATCTTCTCCAGCCCGCGGGTCTCGATGACCGGCGGCCGGCTGCCGGCCTGCGGCGGAACGGCGATCGCGCTCATCGGGTCGCCGCGCGCTCGCCGGTGACGATCAGATCACCTTCCGCGATGCCGCCCGAGGCTTCGGTCATGCTGCCGTCGCTGGCGCCCAGCCGCACCGGCACCGCCTCGCGGCGTCCGTCGACCAGACGGTAGACGGTCACGCGGGTCGCACCGACGGTCGCCGCCAGCGTGCGATTCCACTGCGCGCGCTGGTTGGCGTCGAGCGTGGCGGTGAAGTCGGCGAAGGTCTGCTGGAAGCGGTCCATCATCCGCTGGCGGATCTGCGCCTGCACGCTGGGATCGCTGCCGCCACCGCCCATCGTCATGCCCGGCGGCGGTCCGCCACCGGCATTGCCGCGCTGACCGCCGGGCGGACCGCTCGGGCGCGGCGCCTGCTGACGTTCGCGCATCGCCGCGAGCGCACTGTCGAACGCGGCCTGCTGCGGCGCGGTGAGCTGCATCGCGGCGGCCGCGGCGGCGAGATCATCGGCCAGTCCGCCACCGCGCGGCGCAGCGCCGCCTTCCGGACGCGCGGCCGCGGCGATGTCGGCCGCATCGGCCGGACGGTAACGCAGCGCCGCGTTGGCGATCTTCAACACGTTCTCGCGGTTGCTGACTTCGATCTCGGCATTGACCGTCAGGCCCGGCAACAGCGTGCCGTCGGCGTTGTCGACCGCCACGACCACCGGATAGGTCACCACGTTGTTCGTCGTCGTCGCCGCCAGCCGCACCTGTTCGACGGTGCCGTTGAAGCGGCGGTCGTTGAACGCGTCGGCGGTGAACGTCACGCTCTGACCGACCTGCACCTGGCCGATGTCGGCCTCGTCGACCGCGAGTTCGATGCGCATCTTGCGCAGGTCCTCGGCAATGGTGAACAGCTCCGGCGCCTGCAGGCTCGCGGCGACGGTCTGCCCGGGTTCGATCGAACGCGTGAGGATGGTGCCATCAACCGGCGAGCGGATCACGGTGCGTTCCATGTTGATGCGCGAGGTCTGCGTGGACGCGGTCTGCTGCACGATCTGCGCCTGCGCGGAATTCGCCTGCGCCTTGGCCTGGTCGAGCGCGGCGCGCGCGAGATCGACATCGCTGCGTGCGACCAGCTGCTGGCCGGCCAGCGACGCCTTGCGGTCGTAGTCGAGCTGCGCGTTGCGCAACGTGGCCTGCGCCTGCGCCAGCGACGCGCGTGCGCTGTTGACCTGGGCCGAGCCCTGTTCGATCTGCGCCTGGTAGGTCGCCGGATCGATGCGCGCCAGCACCTGGCCCTGCGTCACCGGATCGTTGAAGTCGACCAGCACCTCGGTGATCTGGCCCGAGACCTGGCTGCCGACGACGACCGTCGAGGTCGCGCTGAGCGTGCCGGTGGCGGAGATCACGACGCGGATGTCGCCGCGCTCGACCGGCGTCGTGCGCCAGGCGTCTTCCGCGGCGGCTGCAGTGCGCTGGGACCAGAACCAGACGCCGCCGGCGACGACGGCAGCGATCAATACGACGGGCACGAACCGCGAAACGGCGCGGCGACGGGGCTTGGGGCGGGTCGACATGGGTCCGGTCTTGATGGGCGACTGGAGACGCTAACGCATCGCGTGGCGTGGAGTTGACCCGGGCGCGGACTTTTTTACGTGCAGCGCTCGATCCGCCGCCACGGCGTCGGCATCGATTCAGACCAGCCGGTCGCCGAGCACGATGGTGACCGTGGTGCCCTCGTCGGGCGTGCTGTCGAGCGCGACCGGCCAGCCGAAGCGCGTGCCGAGGCGGCGCACGATCGACAGACCGATACCCTTGCCGGACTGCGAGAACGGATCGGCGCGGTAGAACGGGTCGTACACGCGCTTGAGCACGTCGGGTGTCATACCGATGCCGGTGTCGCGGACGATGATGCGGTCGCGCTCGACGATCACGTCGACGCCGCCGGTTTCGGTGAACGCCCAGGCATTGCGCAGCAGATGCCCGAGCATCACGCCGAGCACGCGCGGCGGCGCGTCGAGCCGCGGCCGGCCCTGGATGTCGCAGGTCAGCGACAGCTGCTTGCCTTCGAACAACTGCCGCACCTTGTCGAGTTCTTCCTCGACCACGTCGACCACTTCGAAGACTTCGCTCTGCGGCATGACGCCACGCTCGCGTGCGAGCACCAGCAGCGCGTCGATCACCGCTTCCATGTCCTGCGTCGCGCGCCGGATGCGCAGCAGCGGGCGCTGCTGGTGCGGCGGCGTGGCGGGGTCGGCGGCGATCATGTCGCTGGCGACGCGGATCACCGTCAGCGGCGTGCGCAGTTCGTGGCTGGCGTCGCGGGTGAACTCGCGCTCGCGGCGCACGAAGGCGCCGATGCGATCGCCGAGCCCGTGCAGCGCGCTGGTCAAGGCCTGCGCCTCGCGGCCGGCATCGTCCTGGGTGGTCAGCGCCGCTGGCACGCCATCGTCGTTGTCGGACGGATTCCAGCGGCCCACTTCGTCGGCCAGCCGGTGGATCGGCAGCACCATGCGTTTGGACGTGCGGTAGGTCATCCACGAGACGACGAACATCGTCGCCATCATCAGCAGCGCGAGGCCGCCCGCCGCCAGTGCGAGGATGCGATCGAACAGCGACAGCGACGCGGCGAGATACAGCGTGCCGGCTTCGCGCCGGTCGACCAGCAGGACGCCTTCGGTGTCGCGCCGCGGCGAGAACCCTTCCGGCGCGCCCTTGAACCACAGCAGATTCGCGACCGCGCGGTCGCCCCCGATGATCGCCTCGAGGTCGCCGCCACCGGCAGGCATGAAATAGCCCTGCAGGTTGACGCCGAACGGCGGCGGATAGGCCGCGTTGGTGGCCTTGGCCTGCCACCAGGCATCGGCCTCGGCCTGCAGCCACTGGCGCGCGACGACCTCGCGGCCGATGAAGGCCGCGGTCATCACGCAGACGATCAACGTCATCCCGGCGATCACCGCCTGGAAGGTGAACGCATCACGGATGCGATTGGGCAGCCCCTGGGGCATGGTCGAGCGTCGCGTCGTCGGCTCAGGCCGGCGACTGCTCGATGTCGGCGATGCGATACCCGGCGCTCTGCACGGTGTGCAGCAGCTGCTTGTCGTAGGGCTTGTCGATGATCTTGCGCAGGTTGTAGAGATGGCTGCGCAGGGTGTCGGAGTCCGGCAGGCTGTTGCCCCAGATCTCGCGCTCGATCTCCTGGCGGTTCACCACGCGCGGCGATTCGCGCATCAGGATCGTCAGCAGCTTCATGCCGATCGGCGACAGCTGCAGTTCGGTGCCGCCTCGCGTGGCGCGCATGCTGGCGGGGTCGAGCACCAGATCGGCGACCTTGAGCACTTCCGAACCCACCTGGCGGCGCTCGCGGCGGATCAGCGCGCGCAGACGCGCTTCCAGTTCCTGGATCGCGAAGGGCTTTGTCAGATAGTCGTCGGCGCCGGAACTCAGGCCGGTGAGCTTTTCGTCGAGCGTGTCGCGCGCGGTCAGCATCAGCACCGGCGTCGACTTGCGCGCATCCTCGCGCAGGCGCTTGCAGACTTCGATGCCGTCCAGACGCGGCAGCATCAGGTCGAGCACGATCACGTCGTAATTGTTCTCGGTGGCCAGGCGGTAGCCGTCCAGACCATCGGCGGCGTAGTCCACCTCGAAGCCGCGACCTTCCAGGTATTCGCCGACCATCTCGGAAATATTGCGGTTGTCCTCGACGATGAGGACGAGGCCTCCGGGTTCCTGACCTGCGCGCATGTACGACTCCGTAGCTGGGGTGCGTGTGGATTAAGCTTTGTGAATTTCCCACTTTCACGGTGCAGGATTTGTGAAGATTTCGTGGATCGCCCGCGTCGTGGCGGGCTTGGCGCTACGATCTGCGCCGTCCCCGCCTCTTCGGAAATTCCGTCATGCCCGGCTACGAGCGCTATCTGCCCATTCTTCTGCTGGTGGGCTCGAACATCTTCATGACGTTCGCCTGGTACGGGCATCTGAAGTACCGCAGCGTCCCGATCCTGACCGTCATCGTCGTCAGCTGGGGCATCGCATTCTTCGAATACATGCTGATGGTGCCTGCGAACCGGATCGGCGCCGCGGTCTATTCCGCGCCGCAGCTCAAGGGCATGCAGGAGGTCATCACCCTGCTGGTGTTCGCGGGCTTCTCGACCTGGTATCTGGGCCAGCCGCTGAAGTGGAACCACTGGGCCGGCTTCGCGCTGATCGTGGTCGCGGCCTGGCTGATCTTTTTGGAGTGACCCGCGGTCAGAAGCGGATACGGCCAATCAGGATGTCCTTGAACATCACCCAGTCGCCGATGAAGGAATAGATCGGGTGCTTGAACGTGGCCGGCCGGTTCTTCTCGAAGAAGAAATGCCCGACCCACGCGAATGCGTAGCCGCAGACCAGCGCGGCCCAGAGCCACATCGGGTTGCGCTGCCAGATCGCCACGCCGACCAGCGCCAGCGCGCCGCAGCTGCCGATGAAATGCAGGCGACGCGACACCGGGTGCGCGTGCTCGCCGAGATAGAACGGATAGAACTCGCGGAAGCTGGCGAAGCGGCGCATGCGTCCTCCCAGAGCAGGCGGTGTACACGCCATTGATCGCACCGGCGCCCGCGTGCGTCAACCGCCGTCAGGCGCTGCGCGGGGCGAACATGATCACCGCCATGCCGCCGAGGCACAGCGCGGCCCCCAGCAGATCCCAGCGGCTGGGCACGATGCCGTCGACGCGCCACAGCCACAGCAGCGCGACCGCGACATAGACCCCGCCGTAGGCTGCGTACACGCGCCCCGACGCGGTGGGATGCAGGGTCAGCAACCACGCGAACGCGGCCAACGCTGCGGCGGCCGGCAGCAGCAACCATGCACTGCCGTCCTTGCGCAGCCACAGCCACGGCAGATAGCAGCCGACGATCTCGAAGAACGCGGTGGCGAGGAACAGCAGCAACGTTTTCATGGCGCGCGTTCGGCCTGTTTGGCGCGGTTCCAGTAGGCGTCCTGCGCGTCCAGCGACTGGCCTGCGAGCGCACTGCCCTCGGCCTCGGCCATCGCTTCCATCGCGCGGAAACGCCGCTCGAACTTGTGGTTCGCGCGTCGCAGCGCCGCGCCGACATCGACCTTGGCGTGCCGTGCGAGATTCGCCGCGACGAACAGCAGATCGCCGAGTTCTTCTTCGAGTCGATCCTGCGCCGCTGTGTCGTCCGGATCGGCAGCGACCGCATCGAACTCCACGCGGACCTCGTCGATCTCCTCGTGCAGTTTCGCGATCACCGGCTGCGGTCCCGGCCAGTCGAAGCCCACGCGCGCGGCGCGCTGCTGCAGCTTCACCGCACGCTGCCATTCCGGCAGCCCGCGTGCGATACCGGCCAATGCCGACGTGTCCGTGTCGCCCGCCGCGGCGCGCTCCTCGCGCTTGATCGCCTCCCAGTTGCGCAGCACGGTCTCGGCATCGTCCGCGGACACATCGCCGAAGATGTGCGGGTGCCGGCGGATCATCTTGTCGCTGATCGCGTCGACGACGTCGCCGAACGCGAACGCGCCCTGCTCCTGCGCCATCTGCGCGTGGAAGACGACCTGCAGCAGCAGATCGCCGAGTTCATCGCACAGGCCCGGCAGGTCGCCGCGATCGATCGCATCGGCAACTTCGTAGGCTTCTTCGATCGTGTACGCGGCGATGGACGCGAAATCCTGCTTGACGTCCCAGGGACAGCCGCGCTGCGGATCGCGCAGACGCGCCATGATGTCGAGGATGCGATGGATATCGCCGGGGGCATCAGTCACGTCGAACTCCTGGAAGACGGGGTGCGGATTGATCGGACCGCAACGAGCGATTGTGGGAGCGCGCTTGCGCGATCCGGTCGCGCCAGGCACGCCTCATCGCGCGCAAGCGCGCTCCCGCGGAATCCTGTCGTGTGCGCGATACGCGCGTACTCAGGCCGCGAGCCAGTCGCGCCACGGCAACGCCGGATCGCCGAGCGCGATGAAATCGCCGTTGAGGATCGTGTCGCGCTGGTTGTAGCGGAACGGCCGGCCCTGCGGGTCGAGCACCGCGCCGCCTGCGCCTTCGAGGATCGCCTGGCCGGCCGCGGTGTCCCATTCGCTGGTCGGGCCGAAGCGCGGATAGACATCCATGCCGCCTTCGGCAAGCCGGCAGAACTTCAGCGACGACCCCAGCGGCACCGGGGTGACGTCGCCGATCCGCTCGAGCAGTGCCGTTGTGCGCGGATCGCGATGCGAGCGGCTCGCGGCCACGCGCAAAGCGACCGGCCTCGCAGGATCGTGGCGCGGCGCCTGCAGTGCAGTGTCGCGATCGCCTTCGCGGAGAAACGAACCGTGGCCGGGTGCGCCATGCCACAGCGCACCGGTCACCGGCGCCTGGATCACGCCGAACACCGCGACGCCGTATTCGATCAGCGCGATGTTGACCGTGAACTCGCCATTGCGTTTGACGAACTCGCGCGTGCCGTCAAGCGGGTCGACGAGCCACATGCGGGTCCATGCGCGGCGCTCCGCGGCGGGGACGACGACGGCGGATTCTTCGGAGACGATCGGAATGTCGGGCGTCAGCGCGCGCAGGCCGTCGACGATAACGCGGTGCGCGGCCAGATCGGCCGCGGTGACCGGGCTGGCGTCGGCCTTGCGGACGACGTCGAAATCTTCGGCGTAGACGGCGAGGATCGCGTCGGCCGCGGCGCGCGCGATCGCGATGACGCCGTCTCGGACCGCGGCAGTGACGGGCCCGGCGGCGTCAGCCACCGTGGTGACGCAGCCAGTCGCGGACGATGAACAGCGCGGCGATCGAACGGCCTTCGGAGAACTCGTCGAGCAGGATCAGCTCGTGCAGCGCATCGAGCTTCCACGGCACCACGTCGAGTTCTTCGGGCTCGTCGCCAGCCAGACGCTCGGGGTACAGATCGCGCGCGACGACCAGCGTCGCCTGGTGGCTCATGTACTGCGGCGCCAGCGAGATCGAGCGCAGCGCTTCGACACTGCGCGCGCCGTAGCCGATCTCCTCCTTGAGTTCGCGGTTGGCGGCTTCGAGCGCGGTCTCGCCGGCGTCGATGCGGCCCTTGACCAGACCCAGTTCGTAGCGGTGGAAGCCGGCGGCGTACTCGCGCACCAGCAGCACCGTCTCCGCATCCAGCATCGGCACCACGATCACCGCGCCATGGCCGCGGCCGTGCAGGCGTTCGTACAGCCGCCGTTCGCCGTTGGAGAACTCCAGATCGAGCCGCTCCATGCGGTACAGCGCCGCTTCGTGCTCGGTGACGTCGTGGATGGTCGGCAACGTCTTGCTCATGCCCGCGCCCTCCCGTCTGCACGGCGGCGGCGCTGCGGAGCGATAATGACGGGATGACTGGACAGATTCACGATGCGGCCATTCTAGCCGACGGCAACGACTGGCGGACCCGCGACCTCGCCGCGGTCTGGCACCCCTGCACCCAGATGCGCGAGCATCCCGACATCCAGCCGATGCTGCCGATCGTGCGCGGCGAAGGCGCCTGGCTGATAGAGGCCGGCGGCCGGAAGATCCTCGATTCGGGCAGCAGCTGGTGGACCAACCTGCACGGCCACGCCGAGTCGCGCATCGCCGAGGCCATCGCGACGCAGGCGCGCACGCTGGAGCAGGTGATCCTGGCCGGCTGCACGCATCCGGCCGCGGTCGAACTCGCCGAGCGCCTGCTCGCCGTCGCCCCGCGCGAGCCGGGACGCCCGCCGCTGACCAAGGTGTTCTACGCCGACAACGGCTCGGCCGGCGTCGAAGTCGCGCTGAAGATGGCGTTCCAGTGGTTCCAGAACCGCGGCGACGAACCGCGCCGGACCAAGTTCGTCGCGCTGCAGAACGGCTATCACGGCGAGACGCTCGGCGCGCTCGCGGTCGGCGACATTCCGCTGTACCGCCGCGTCTATGCGCCACTGCTGTGCGAGGCGATGTTCGCGCCCTCGCCCGATGCCTACACCGCGCGCGCCGGACAGAGCGCGGCCGGCCATGCCGAAGACGCGGCCGATGCGCTGGCGCATCTGCTCGATGCGCACGCGGGCGAGATCTGTGCGCTGATCCTGGAACCGCTGGTGCAGTGCGCCGGCGGCATGCGCATGCATGACCCGGTGTATCTCAAGCGCGTGCGCGAGCTGTGCGACGTGCACGGCGTGTTCCTGATCGCCGACGAGATCGCGGTCGGCTTCGGTCGCACCGGCACGTTCTTCGCATGCGAGCAGGCGCCCGGCAACGCTGGCGTTGCCGATGGTATCCAGCCCGATCTGCTGTGCCTGTCGAAGGGTCTGACCGGTGGCTTCCTGCCGCTGTCGACGGTGCTGGCGACGCAGGCGCTGTACGACGGCTTCCTCGACGCCTCGCGCGAACGCGCCTTCCTGCATTCGCACAGCTACACCGGCAATCCGCTGGCCTGCGCCGCGGCATTGGCCTCGCTCGACATCTTCGCCACCGACGACGTGCTGGCGCGCAACCGCGACACGGCCGCGAAAATGGCCACGCTCGCGGCGCAGATCGGCGCGCACCGGCACGTCGCCGATACGCGTCAGACCGGGATGATCGTCGCGTTCGAACTCACCCGCGATGGCGACAAGACCACGCCCTTCGATCCTGCGCTGCGCGTCGGCCTGCATGCGTATCGACACGCGGTCGAACGCGGCGTGCTGCTGCGTCCGCTCGGCGACATCCTCTACTGGATGCCGCCCTACTGCATCGACGACGCGCAACTTCAACTACTGGCCGAGGTCACCGCCGACGCCATCGAGGCGGGCACCGCATGCGCGTGATCCGCGCCTTTGTCGATCGCCCGCTCGCGAGCGGCCAGCCGGTCGAACTGCCCGACGACGCCGTGGCGCATCTGGTGCGCGTACTGCGCCTGCGCGAAGGCGATGCCTGCGTGCTGTTCAACGGCGACGGCGTCGATCACGACGCGCGCCTGGTCCGCGTGGACAAGCGCAGCGCCGTGGCCGAGATCACCGGCAGCCGCGCGATCGCGCTCGAATCGCCGCTGTCGATCACCCTGGTGCAGGGCATCGCGCGCGGCGAGAAGATGGACTGGATCCTGCAGAAGGCGACCGAGCTCGGCGTCGCCGCGTTCGTGCCCGTCTCCAGCGACCGCAGCGAAGTGAAGCTCGACGCCGAACGCGCGGCCAAGCGCCTGGCGCACTGGCGCAGCGTGGTGGTGTCGGCCTGCGAACAGAGCTGGCGTTCGAAGATTCCGGCGGTCGCGCCGCCGCGCGCGCTCGCGGCCGCGCTCGCCGATCTGCCTGCCGATGCGTCGCGCTGGCTGCTCGATCCCGATGCGCCGTCGGGTCTCGCGACGATGCCACCGCCGTCGGGCCGCATCGTGCTCGCGATCGGTCCGGAAGGCGGCTGGTCCGCGAACGATCGGGCGGCCTTGATCGCCGCCGGCTTCGATGGACTGCGGCTCGGACCGCGGATCCTGCGCACCGAGACCGCCGGCATGGCCGCCATCGCCGCGCTGCAGGCGCGGTTCGGTGATCTCGCCGGCTGACCGCCGGCTCTGAGTTCAAGCATTCCCGGCAGCTGAGCGCCGGCGGCGACTCAGGCAGCCAGCGCCTCGCGCACGGACTGTTCGATCATGTCGATATCGGGAATCAATGCCACGTCGTCGTTGAGGCGTACGCGAGCGCGCACCGCGAACGGCAGCGCGTCGCCGTCACCGTCCGATTCGTCGAGCAGATTCGCTTCGGAAATCGTGACCAGCCGCGGGAAGCCTTCGGTCAGCAGCGCGAAGAACGGCAGGCGCGCGTCGCCGCCCAGCGTCTTCAGCACGACGACCTTGCTGGCCAGTTCGGCGCGTTCGTCGCCCTGCTTCGACAGCACGGGAAAAGCGACCAGCGGCAGACGCCAGCCGCGCCAGCGCAGGCGCCCCAGCAGCCAGTCGGGCGCATTCGCGACCACTTCCGGCGGCGAGTACGAGAGCACCTCGGAAATCGTCGCATTGGGCAGCAACAGCTGCGTGGCACCGGCGCGGATCAGGACGCCGCGGATTTCTCGATCTGCGCTCACAGCGACAACCCTCCGGAATCGAAACGGCGCGCGCTCGGCATCCAGCGCGCGATCAGCCAGTCGGCGATGTCGGTTGGACTGCCCGACGGACCACCGCGCTGCGCGACGGCGCGCGCCGCGACCGGGTCGTAGCAGCCTTCTTCGCTCTGACCGCCGACCAGCGCGCCCTGCCAGGCAGGTCCCATCGCCACGTCGACGAGCGATGCATCGGCACCGCTGAGAAACAGCAGGGCGCTGTCGTCGGCCGGAACCGCATCGGCGAGACCGGCGATGTCACCGGCTTCGGCGAAACGCAGTGCGCCACCGGCCGCGCTCGGCATCAGGTCCGGCGGCAGAAAATAGACCTCGCCCGGCGAGACCGTCATGCCGGCCTCGGCCAGCTGCACCGGCATCGCGGTCGCACGTTCCATCTGCCGCACGAGCCGGTCGTATCGACCGCCGTCGAGCTGCAGCCGCACCAGCACCGGGCGCGGGAAGCCTTCGGGCAACGCGCCCAGCAACTGGCGCACCGCGTCGGGTCCGCCCAGGCCGCCTTCGATCAGCACGACACCCTTGACCGGCCCGTGGCCGTAGCTGTCGGTATCGGTGAGGCTCAGGCCGGAGATGCGCGATTCCAGATCGGACAGGTCGCGCTGCAAGGTCTTGGCCGGCGTGACGGCCACGGGCGCCTCGTCGTCCGCCGGCGGCGACGCGCGGAACGACGGCAATGCCTCGTCATCGAGCAGCGTCAGCGGCTGGGATGTTGATTCGACGACCGGTCCGGGCGCCGGCGCGGCCGGCGCATCGATCGATGCATCGGTCTCGACCGCATCCTCAGCCGGAGATTCGTCCGGCGTCGTCGGACCGTCCGACCACGCGGCCAGATTCTCGTCGAGATCGCGCACTTTCCCCGGCGGCGCGGCCGGCGGGGTGTAGCTGGTCTCGTCGTATTCGGCGAGTTCGAAATCGAAACTGAACTCTACAGCCGGCGTCTGCACATTCGGCGGTGCGTCGAACTCGGCCGCGACCGGATCGAATGCGAGATGCGTCCCGTCGTCTGATGTCGATTCCGGTGTGATCGACTTCTCGATCTCGGGCGCCGCAGGCGCTTCGGGCGCGACGAACACGGCAGCTTCCGTGTGCGCGTCGAACTCCAGCGTCAGCGGGGACGCTTCGTCCGGCGCATCAATGAGCGCCGACGGCGGCAGCACATCGCCGACACCACGCAGCTTCGCAGCGAGATGGCGCACCCAGCGCGCGGCATCCCAGCCGGTGCGCTCAAGCACCAGCGCAGCTTCTTCGAAGATCACCGTGCGGCCGGGCGTGGCGAAGGTCGGCTCGAAGGGCTCAAGCACGTCCTCGTCGACGGGATCGAGCACCACTACGAGCACGGAAGGCGCCAGTGCTTCGAGCGCATCCGGCGCGTGCTGCGCGGGATCGAGCGTGGCGACCAGTTCGGCGCCGGCTTCGGTCAGGCCTTCAACCACGCGGTCGCAGGCGGCACCTGCGCGCGCCAGCACGACGGTACGGATCGCGTCAGTCATCGTCGCGCTCCAGCTTCAGCAGCTCGTAGACATGGCGCAGCAACTCGGGCTCCTGGTAGGGCTTGCCGAGATAGCGGTCCACGCCGATCTCGAACGCACGCTGGCGATGTTTCTCGCCGGTACGCGAGGTGATCATCATGATGTGCACGTCGCGCAGACGCGGATCGGCCTTCATCTGCGTGGCGAGTTCGTAGCCGTCCATGCGCGGCATCTCGATGTCGAGCAGCATCAGATCGGGCACGCGCTCGTCCATGCGCTCCAGTGCATCGAGGCCGTCCTTCGCGGTCACGACCTCGAAGTTGTGGCGCTCCAGCACGCGGCCGGTGACCTTGCGCATCGTCACCGAATCGTCGACCACCATCACCAGCGGCACCGCGCGGCGTTCGACTGTCGGCTCTGCCGCGTGCACGGGTGCATCGACCTGCGCAGTCTGCGTGCCGTAGCGACGCACCAGCGGCGCGATGTCGAGGATCACGACCACGCGGCCGTCGCCCATGATCGTCGCGCCGAAGATGCCCGGAATCGACGTGATCTGCGGCCCCACCGGCTTCACCACGATTTCCTTGTTGCCGACGATTTCGTCAACCGCCACCGCCGCGCGCAGCTCACCGGCGCGGATCAGCAGCAAGGGCATCTGCAACTGGCCTTCGGCGCGCGCCGACGGCTGGCCGACGAGGCGTCCGAGGTCGTACAGCGGATAGTCTTCGCCGCCGTAGCGGTAGATCGCGCCGGGCTTCGCCTCGGCACGCGCGATGCGACCGACGCCGCGCACCGATGCGATCGGCACTGCGAAACTCGTCTCGCCGATGCGCACGAACGCGGCCTGGGTGACGGCCAGCGTCTGCGGCAGGCGCAGCGTGAACGTCGTGCCCGCGCCATCGCGCGAGCGGATGTCGAAGGTGCCGCCGAGCTGGCGGACTTCGCTGGCGACGACGTCCATGCCGACGCCGCGACCGGCCAGGCGACTGACTTCGGTCGCGGTAGAGAAGCCCGGCTGCAGGATCAGCGCATCGAGATCGATGTCGGCGACCTCGGCATTCGCCTGCAACAGCCCGCGTTCCTCGGCGCGGCGGCGGATCGCGGCGCGGTCGAGACCGGCGCCGTCGTCGCCGACTTCCAGCACGACTTCCGAACCCTCGCGGCGGACGGCGATGTGGACGCTGCCCTCGTCGGCCTTGCCGGCCTTGCGACGCGCATCCGGCGCTTCCAACCCGTGCGCGACCGCATTGCGCAGCATGTGTTCCAGCGGCGAGACCATGCGTTCGAGCACGTTGCGATCCAGCTCGCCCTGCGTGCCTTCGAGGCGCAGCTGGACCTGCTTGCCGGTGTCCTGCGCAGCCTGCCGGACGACGCGGCGCAGACGCGGGACGAGGCCGTCGAACGGCACCATGCGCGTGCGCATCAGGCCTTCCTGCAGATCCGAACTCACCCGAGACTGCTGGGTCAGCAGCGTCTCGTACTGGCGGGTCTGGTCTTCGAGCATCTGCTGCAGGCTGCCGAAGTCGGACGCGGTCTCGCTGAGACCACGCGAGAGCTGCTGCAGTGTCGAGAAGCGGTCGAGTTCCAGCGGGTCGAAGGTGGTATCGGTGTCCTCGCCTTCGCGCTGGTAACGCGCGACGATCTGCGCTTCGGTCTCGCTGTCGAGGCGGCGCAGCTGGTCGCGCAGACGCGTATTGGTCTGCGTCAGTTCGTTCATCGCGCCGCGGAACGCGCCGAGCTGCTGCTCCAGACGCGCGCGGTAGATCGCGACCTCGCCGGCGTAGGTGACCAGCTTGTCGAGCAGGTCGGCGCGGATGCGCACCTGCTCCTGCGAACCGCGCAGCGCGTTCTCTTCATCCTCTGCGGTGCCGCTGTCGAGCGGCAGCGGCGCGGACAGCGGCGCGAGTTCGACCTTCGGCGCCTCGTCCGCGGGCGCCGGCGACGCGGTCTGCGATTCGCTCGGGCGCTTGCCACTGAACGCATCGACCAGCGCCTGCGACGGGCCGATCGCGCGCCGGTCGCCGGCGCGGGTCACCATCGTGTGCAGGCGATCGAAGCCGCGTTCGAGCAGCATCACGTCGCCACGGCGCAGCGTGCGCCGACGCTCGGCCACGGATTCGAGCAGGGTCTCCATCGCATGACCCAGCTCGCCGATTTCCATCAGGCCGGCCATGCGCGCGCCGCCCTTGAGCGTGTGCAGATCGCGCTGCAGACCGGCCACCGCGTCGCGGTTGTCGGGCGCGACCCGCAGCTGCGCCAGCAGGCCGTCGGAATGGTCGAGCAGGTCGATGCCTTCCTCGACGAAGATGTCGATCAGTTCCGGATCGAGACCCTCGAGCGCGAGCGCGGTATCGGGATCGTCTTCGCTGACCGGCAGCTCGTCGGTGGGCAAGGAACCGGTTGCATCGGCCGGGATCCCGGCTTCGGCGGTGTCTGCAGGCGCGTCCGTCTCGTCGTCGATCGAATCGACTGGCGCAACTTCGAGGTCGGAAGGTGGCACGGCTGCGACGTCGTCGACTTCAGGGTCGATAGTCAACGCGTGCGCTTCGATGTCTGCCACAGACGCTGTGATGTCGATGGTTTCCGAGTCGGCGTTGTCGGCCGGATCCGAGATCGCATCCGAAGCGTCTTCGACATCGATCACGTCGGATACCAGCGCACCATCGACAACGTCTGTCGATCCGATCTCCGGCGACGTCGCCACGTCCTCGTTCGATGGCGTTTGGACATCGGACGCATCGCCGACGATCCCGACTGCATCGACGTCGTCTGCAGCAGCGTCAAGGGAGTCTTCTGCGGACGACGCGTTTGCCTCTGCGGCAGCCGACTCGGCATCGCGCAGACGACGTGCGGCTTCGTCCTGATCGAAGCGGGCACGCTCGGCGACCAGCACGCTGGCGTCGATGTGGGCCTGACGGCGCAGTTTCTCGAACGCTTCGATCGCGATCCGCGCAGCATCGGCCTGACGCGCATCCTCTACTTCGACGTTGTCCGACGCAGCCTGATCCGTCGCCGCAGCGGCGTCGTCCGTCTCCGCAGCCTGCTCGGCCGCCAGACGCTCTGCTTCCAGCCGCTCGGACTCGACACGCTCGGCGTCGAGTCGTGCGGCTTCCGCCTGCTCGGCTTCTGCCTTTGCGATCCGCTCGGCGGCGAGACGGGCTTCCTCCGCGCGTTCGCTCTCGACACGCTCGGCTTCGATCCGGGACGCTTCCACCTGTTCGGCTTCAGCCTGTGCGAGACGCTCGGCGTCGAGGCGCTCCTGCTCAAGACGGTCGGCCTCAGAACGCTCGGATTCAAGGCGCTCGGCTTCGAGGCGTGCCGCTTCGGCCTGTTCGGCTTCGGCTTGCGCGAGACGCTCGGCGTCGAGACGCTCCTGTTCCAGACGCTCGCGCTCGACGCGTTCCGACTCGGCGCGTTCGGCCTCTGCAAGCGCAACAAGTTCTGCGTCCAAGCGTTCCTGTTCAAGACGCTCGGCCTCGACACGCTCGGTCTCTGCATGCTCGGCTTCGAGCCGCTCGACTTCCAGCTGCGCAGCGCGCTCGGCCTCCAGATGCTCGGCGTCCTGCGCCACCTGCCCGGCATCACTGTCTAGGTCGAGTGCGATCGACGTGGAATCGGACAGATCGTCCAGCGCATCGATGTCGTCGGGCAGATCGAATTCGAACCGCTCGACCGGCGCTTCGGGGAGGCGGTCGCGCAATGCGCCGACCTGCTCGGCCAGTGCGGTCATGACCGCGATGCGTGGCTCGGGTGCGTGCAGCTGGCGCAGCGCTCCGCGGGCGGCGACGCAGACCGCGTCGAGCACCGGTGTGACATCGGCGTCCGGCGCGGTGCCGGCGGCGACCAGACGACGTGCGTATTCCTCGGCGGGACCGAGCAGCAGACCGATCGCGGGCACTTCGGCCATCGCGAACGCGCCGTGCATCGTGTGCAGCGCGCGCAGCAGACGCTCGCCGTCGGCGGGTGCGCCGGCATCGATCGCACCGAGCCAGTCGCCGACGGTCTGCAGATGGCCCTGTACTTCGTTGTCGAGGATTTCGAGCAGCAGCGCGTCGACGGACGCGGGCACGGTCTCGATTTCGTCCGACGCCGCGACGGGCGCCGCCTCTGCGATGTCGGACGTCGCGTCGTCGGCACTCGCGACCGGCGCGACGTCGGATTCGACGGCCACCGGCACCGGCGCGTCTTCGAGATCGACCTCCACGGTATCGGTGGCCATCGCGAGCGCCGCGGGCTGCACCGGCAAGGTGTCGTCGCCGGCGGCGATGCGCGCCGCATTGGCCTGCATGGTGTCGAGATCGGCGCGCAGCGTGGCTTCGCCGCGCAGCACCGCCTGCAGTTCGGGCAGCGCATAGAACGCCTGGTCGACCATCTCGACCACGGCCGGCGTGGCCGGGCGACCGTCGATGACGCGGTTGAGCATGGTCTCGATCGACCAGCTGAACTCGCCGAGCGCCTTCGCGCCGACGAGTCGACCGCTGCCCTTGAGCGTGTGGAACACGCGCCGGATCGGTCGCACGAGTTCGATGTTGTCCGGCTGCGCGCGCCACGGCGGCAGCAGCGCGTCGAGATTCTCGATCTCGCCGGCGAACTCCTCGAGGAACACTTCGCGGATCTCGTCGTCGATCTCGTCGCCGACGTCCTCGAAACCACCGGCGACATTGCGCGCCGGCGCAGGCGTCGGCGCGAGCGATGCATGCACCGTGCCTGCGACTGCGGCAGGCGCCGGTTCGACCTCGGCAGCCGGTGGTTCCCACACCTCGATGCCGCGGGCGAACTGGTCGAGGTGGAAGCCGGCCGTCGCACTGTCGGCCTCGTCGAACGGGCTGTCGTCGGGCACAGCCTCGTGCGCGACGCTCGCTTCCGGCAGCGGCCAGTAGCCGAGGGCCTCCAGCGAGCTGCGCGCGATGTCGAGAATGTCGGCGCGGTTCGGACGCTGCTCGCGCAACGCTTCGAGGTAGTACTCCAGGCTCGCCAGCGCGTCGGCGAAGGTGTCGAGCTGGCGGCCATTGGGCACGCGCTGACGCGCGATCAGTTCGCGTTCGGCATACAGGCGCACGCCGGCCAGATAACTCGCGGCCTGCGGCAGCTCCAGCATCGCCAGCGCACCGCCGACCTCGGCCAGCAGACGCGGCACTTCCTGCAGTTCGGCGTGATCCCAGCTGGTCTCGACGAACGCGACCAGCGCCTGACGCGCGTCGGAGAAATTGGCGATCGCCTCGCGGACGAGCACCGCCATCGACTGCTGCGCCTCGACGGCGAGCGTGTCGTCGGAACCATCGGTGACCTCGGCGCCGAGACGCGACACCTGGTCGTCGAGCGTCGCATCGACGTAGAGCAACGCGCCGGCGACGTCGAGCAGCGTGTCCTCGCTGGCCGGCATGGCACCGCCGACGATGCCGCGCATCGTGTCGCGCTGCTGCTGCACCACGGTACGCGCGGCGCCCAGACCGAGCATGCCGAGCGTGTCGGCGACGCCGGCCAGCACCTCGACCTGCGGTTGCAGACCGGCGATGTCGGTCGAGCCGGTGCGCAGATGCAGGTCCAGCGCGTCCTTGACCCGCAGCAGGTCCTCCTTGACCGCGGCGGCGACGGTGCCGAGCAGCGCGCGGTTGCGGCCGCCCAGACTGCCGCGTGCATGTTCGAGTTCGGCTTCGCTCGGCAGTTGCGCCTGCAGGTCGAAAGCCTCGCGCAACGCGTCGAGCGCGGGATGCGCGGCGTCGCTGTGGGCGACGTGATACAGCAGCTGACGCGTGGGTTCCTGTGCACCGTCGGCGAGCGTCGCGTCGAGACGCGGCGCCTGCGCGTACTGGCGCACTTCGCGTTCGACGCCGGCGAACACTTGGCGCAGCGTGGGATGCAGGGCCGGCGCGAACGCGCCATCGGCCAGTGCGTCGGCAACGCGCGAGGCGACCCACAGCATGCGACGCTGGGTTTCGGTGCCGGCTTGCGCGGCCAGGGCGGACAGGCCGGTGACCAGCGCACCGGTATCGCCGGGGCTGCCGGTCGCGGGCCAGGCCTGCAGCGCGACGCGCAACTGGCGCAGCGCGGCGTCGGGGTCGATACCGGCATCTTCGACCGGCGCGGTGTCGGGCAACGCACGCGCCAGATCCGGGGCGAACAGGATGCTTTCGCTCAGCCCGGTTTCGCCGCGTGCGGCGCGCAGTTCGTTGAGCAGCGGCAGCAGCACGATCGGAATGTCGCGGTGCCCGCCCTGCAGCCGTTCGAGATAGTCGGGCAGCAGCAGCATGCCTCGCAGCAGCGCAGCCGACGCGATGTCGCGGTCGGCGGTCGCGTCGTCGCGGAGCGCATCGGCCAGCCGCTCCATTTCCTCGACGACCATCGCCGGCGCGTACAGCTCGACCATGCGCAACGTGCCCTGCGCTTGGTGCAGATACCCGGCGCACAGACGCATGCGGCCCGGATCGTCCGGTGCTTCGACGAAGCCTTCCAGTTCGATCCGCGCCTGGCGCAGCACCTCGTCCAGCTCCGGCTTGATCCAGCCGAGCATGGTGTGGTCGATGGCATCGCGCAGACCGCTCATGCGGCGGTTCCGCGAAGGACGCCGCGCGCGTCAGCGCGAATGAAGCAGACGGTCATGGAATCCGTTCCGTGGCTCAGGCCGGCAGCTTGAAGTCGGCGACCGAGCGACGCAGGTCGGCGGCGAGCTGCGCCAGGTTGCCGATCGACGCCGCGGTCTGGTTCGCGCCCTGCGAGGTCTGTTTGGTGATCGACTGGATCGTGTGCATGGCCGTGGTGATGTTGGTCGCGGCCGAGGACTGCTGGTGCGCGGCCGAAGAAATGCCCTGGATGAGGTCGGCGAGGCTGGTCGAGACGCTTTCGATCTCGCCCAGCGCGGTACCGGCGTCTTCGGCCAGGCGCGCACCGGCGACCACTTCGGAGGTCGTCTGTTCCATCGACGTCACCGCTTCGTTGGTGTCGGACTGGATCGTCTGCACCAGCGTTTCGATGCGGCGGGTTGCATTGGTCGCGCGTTCCGCGAGGCGCTGCACTTCGTCGGCCACGACCGCGAAACCGCGGCCGGCTTCACCGGCGGAGGCCGCCTGGATCGCGGCGTTGAGCGCGAGGATGTTGGTCTGCTCGGAGATGTCGTTGATCAGTTCGACGATCGAGCCGATCTCCTGCGAGCTTTCGCCCAGCCGCTTGATGCGCTTCGAGGTTTCCTGGATCTGGTCGCGGATCGAGTCCATGCCGGCGATCGTCTCGCGCACCACGCCCGCGCCCTTGGTCGCGATCTGCACCGAGCGCTGCGCCACGTCGGCCGATTCGGCGGAGTTCTTCGACACCTGGTCGATGCTGACCGCGATCTCGTTGATCCGGTCCGACGCGGAGTTGATCTCCTGCTCCTGGTGCTCGGCCGCTTCGGCCAGATGCATCGCGGTGGCCTGGGTTTCCTGCGCGCTGGAGGCGACCTGCACCGAGGTGTCGTTGATCGTCTGCACGAGGCTGCGCAGCTGCTCGATCGCGAAGTTGATCGAGTCGGCGATCGCGCCGGTCATGTCTTCGGTGACCGTCGCCTTGACCGTCAGGTCGCCTTCGGCGAGCGAACCCATTTCGTCCAGCAGGCGCATGATCGCCTCCTGGTTGCGGTTGTTGAGTTCCATCGTGGTCTCGTAGCGCTCGCGCTGCGCGCGATTCAGCGAGACAAGCAGACCGGCGATGGCGACCAGTGCGATCAGGCCGGCGACGATGCTGATCCAGATGTTGCCGAGGATGCTGCGGTCGGTCATGGAGCCGAACGCGGTGAAGGCGTTGAACAGCGATTCGCTGTCGGCCAGCAACTGGTCGGAACCGGTCACCAGCGCACCGGCGGCGGCCTGCGCTTGGAAAAGCTGCTCGCTGCTGCCGAGGATGGCTTCGAGCTCGGCGCGCATCCGCGCCCAGGCTTCGTCGGCGCGGGTCAGCGCGGCGAGCGCGTTGCCGTTGGTCAGCGCCTGCAGTTCGCGCGACGGGTCGCCCTCGCGCAGACCGGTCATGACCTGCTGGAAATCTTCCGCATTGCGACGCAGACCCTGGCCCGCGATCGCGGCGCCGGCGCCGCCGGCCTGCACCTCGGTCACGCGGCGTGCCATGTCGCCGGCGATCACCACCTGGCGCAGCGCCATGTAGACCTGCGAGGACGGCGAGCCGCTGCTCGACATCGCACGCACCAGTTCGTCGAGCAGGGCCTGCAGCTGCGGCACACCCTGGCTGAAGCGCTGGGCCTGCCCGGCGAATGCGGTCACCGCGGCTTCGCTGTCGGCGAGCCGCTGCGCGCTGGCGCCGAGCGGCGTCCAGGTTTCGGTGACCTTGGCGACCGCGCCGGAAACGCCGGGCGTGTCGCCATAGCTGGCGTTGAGCTGCTGGATGTCACCGTCGATCTGCGCGCGCGTGGCCTTGAACGTGGCGAACGCCGCCGCGTTGCCGCGGACCGCGTCGCTGCCCTGGTTGGCCAGCCGCTGGCTGTCCACGCGCAGGTTCGAGGCCGAGGTACTGGCGCCGCCGAGGGCCGAGGCCTTCCACGTGCCGTAACCGGTGTTGAGGACCAGGATCGCGCCGGCCACGACCAGCACCACGACCCAGAAGTTCGTGCCGAAGGTGCGACGTTTGATGGCGAGAGTATCGGCGGCTGTGCTCATGCGGGCTGTCCGTTCCTGATGCTGGGTGCGACGGCGGCCATCAGGCCGCGGCGTGTCGAAATTCCGGGGTGCGACCGAGACGTTCGAGGCTGAAGACGCCCCAGGTCGCGTTGGCATGCGCATAGGCGCGTTCGACGAAGTGGCCGTAGCGGCCTTCGGCGATGCGGTCGGCCGAGACCTCGTCTTCCTCGAGGAAACTGCGCTGGCCGAACAGTTCGTCGATCGTCAGCGCGACGTCGCCGCCGGGCTGGCGCACGATCAGCACGCGCTGGCTTTCCTGCAGCACGGTGCGCTCGCCCTCCAGGAACTGCTTGAGGTCGACGATCGGCAGCAGGCTGCCGCGGATGTTGGCGACGCCGAGCACCCAGGGCTGCGCGCCGGGCACCGGGGTCACCGGCGGCATCGGCAGGATCTCGATGACCTCGTCGAACGACGAGGCCAGCATGCGCCGGCCGATGCGGTAGCCCACGCCACGCCACAGGCCGGGCGCGTCGAGCTGGTCGGGCAGGCCGATGCTGTGCGCCAGGCTGCGCCGCTCGTACTCGGCCAGAAGTGCGAACGCGCCCGTGGCGGGCGCGTCGACGGATTGCGGGGTGGACATCAGCCCGCCAGAACCGCGTTGACCTGACTGATCAGCGCGTCCTCGGTCGGCGGCTTGACGATGTAGCCCTTCGCGCCCTGGCGCATGCCCCACATCCGGTCCGTCTCCATGCCCTTGGTGCTGATGATGACGATCGGAATGCCGGAGGTTTCGGCGTCCTTGGCCAGCGCACGCGTGGCCTGGAAGCCGCTCATGCCCGGCAGCACCACGTCCATCAGCACGAGGTCGGGGCGCTCGCGCTTGCACGCGATGATGCCGTCCTCGGCGTTGCCCGATGCGGTGACCTCATGCCCGTGGCGTTCCAGCCACTGGGTCAGCACCGCGGTATCGGTCGGCGAATCCTCGATCAACAGGATGCGTGCCATGCCCTGCTCTCCCCTGATCAGGCGGTGACGTGCGTACGGATCGCGTCGAGGAGTTCCTCGCGCGTGAATGGTTTGGTGACGTACTGCTCGGAGCCGACGATGCGGCCGCGGGCCTTGTCGAACAGGCCGTCCTTGGACGACAGCATGATCACCGGCGTGTTGCGGAACACCTGGTTGTTCTTGATCAGCGCGCAGGTCTGATACCCGTCCAGGCGCGGCATCATGATGTCGACGAAGATGATCTGCGGCTTCTGGTCGGCGATCTTGGCGAGCGCCTCGAAACCGTCGACGGCGGTGACGACGTCGGCCCCTTCGCGACGCAGCAGCGTCTCGGCGGTGCGCCGGATGGTCTTCGAGTCGTCGATCACCATCACCCGCAAGCCATCGAGGCTGCCGGAGGACGGCTTGTCGTCACTGGTCATGCATTCTCCCCTGGTGCGCGGCGCGGGACTTCGCGCGCCGGTGCAGGACGGAGTTATACCGCGGCCCGGCGTCGGCCTGTCAAGATTTTCACGCGCTTTGTGCGCAGCGCCTCGAAATGCGGCGGCGCGGCGCGAGAACCGCCCCTGATAAGATCGTGCGTCCCTATTCCGCAGGTCGTACGCATGCCCCTGGATGTCGTCGTGGTGATGGACCCGATCGGGTCGATCAAGATCGCCAAGGACTCGACGTTCGCGATGCTGCTTGAAGCACAGCGCCGCGGCCATCGCCTGCACTACGTGATTCCGGGCGGCCTGGCGATGACCGGTGGCGAGGCAGTCGCGCGCACTGCACCGCTGACCGTGCGCGAAGATCCGGACGACTGGTACACCCTTGGCACGCCGGCGCTGCGCCGTTTCGGCGACGGCGACGTGGTGCTGATGCGCAAGGACCCGCCGGTCGATCCGGAGTTCGTCGGCGACACGCAGATCCTCGGCGTGGCGCAGCGGCAGGGCGCGATGATCGTCAACGATCCGCAGGGGCTGCGCGACATGAACGAGAAGCTGGGCGCGCTGGCATTTCCGCAGTGCTGCCCGCCGACGCTGGTCAGCCGCGATGCGGCGTCGCTGAAGGTCTTCGTCGCCGAACACCGCGACGCCGTACTCAAGCCGCTCGACGGCATGGGCGGTCGCTCGATCTTCCGCGCCGTCGCTGGCGATGCCAACCTCAATGTGATCCTGGAAACGCTGACCGACGGCGGCCGCCGCCTGGCGATGGCGCAGCGCTATCTGCCGGAGATCGTCGACGGCGACAAACGCATCCTGCTGATCGACGGGGTGCCGGTCGACTATTGTCTGGCGCGGATTCCGCAGGGCGACGAGTTCCGCGGCAACCTCGCGGTCGGCGGCCGCGGCGAGGCGCGTCCGCTGAGCGAGCGCGACCGCTGGATCGCCGCGCAGGTCGGCCCGGCGCTGGCCGCACGCGGTATGCGCTTCGTCGGTCTGGATGTCATCGGCGACTGGCTGACCGAGGTCAACGTCACCAGCCCGACCTGCATCCGCGAGATCGACGCGGCCTACGGCACCAATATCGCCGGCCTGCTGTTCGACGCGATCGAGCGCGGCCCGGTCGCGACGCACACGCCCTGACGCGCACCGCGCCGCCGACGATGCAGGCCGCCCCGCCGCCACCGCAGATCGACGACGGCGCGCGCCTCGGTGCGACGTTCGTCCTGTCGCTGCTGGTGCATGGCCTGCTGGTGCTGGGCATCGGCTTCGCGACCGAGGACGCCGCGCCGGTGATGCCGACGCTGGACGTGATCCTGACCGAGACCACGAGTCCGCTGACCCAGGCGCAGGCCGACTTTCTCGCCCAGGCCAGCAACCAGGGCGGCGGCGAGCACGAGCAGACCAACCGCCCGCGCGAGGCGCAGATCGGCCAGGTGCCGCAGGACACGACCGGCGTCGCTCCGATGGAACTGCGCGCGCAGTCGCCCGATGCGCAGCCACCGCCGCTCGACCGCGTGGTCGCCAGCACCCGCGGCGAGACCGCGCTGCCGGTCGAAGATCCCACCACGCAGACCGATCCCTCGACGCTGCCGCGCGGGCCCGAGAAGATCGAGCGCGATCTGGAAATGGCGCGGCTCGCGGCCGAGATCCACATGCGCTCGGAGCGCTACGCGCGCCGGCCCAAGCGCAAGTTCGTCTCGGCGAGCACGCAGGAATACGCCTACGCCGCCTACCTGCGGCAATGGGTGGACCGCGTGGAGCGCGTCGGCAATCTCAACTATCCCGACGAAGCGCGGCGCCGGCAGTTGGCCGGCGAACTGGTGATCAGCGTGGCGATCCGCCGCGACGGCTCGGTGGAACGGGCCGACATCATCCGCAGCAGCGGCACCGCGATGCTCGACGACGCGGCGCTCCGCATCGCGCGGCTGGCCGAGCCCTATCCGCCGCTGCCGACGACGGGCGACGAGGTCGACGTGCTCCACGTCACCCGGACCTGGAACTTCCTGCCGGGTGGCGAGCTGATCGACGATCGGTGAGGCGCTGTCGATTTCCGCAAGCGCGGCCCCTGGCCGCGATCAAGCGCTCCGGGTGAACACGTCCCGGCGATGGCAGCTGGCGTGTGGGCGCGCGCTTGCGCGCGCGGGGGCAGTCCAGATCGGGCGCCATCGCGCGCAAGTGCGCGCCCACAGATCCTAGAGCTTCCGCCAGCCGAAGCCGTCGCCGGTGCGCCAGAACACGCCGCGCGCCTGGCCGTAGATCGCCGCCGCGGGCACGAAGCCGAAATAGCGCCCGTCGATGCTGGCGCCGCGATGATCGCCGAGCACCAGCACCTGGCCGTCGGGCACCTGCAGTGCCTCGAGATCGGGACCACCGCCGGCATCGAGATTCAGCGTGACCTGCACGTCGCCGAAGTCCTCCGGTGCACCGGGCTGATCGGCGAGCGGTGCGCCGTTGATCGCCAGGCGGCCATCGACGAGATCGACGCGGTCGCCACCGACGGCGACCACGCGCTTGATCAGGCGGATGCCGTCCGAGGGCGAGCGGAACACGACGACATCGCCGCGTGCCGGCGCATCGCCACCCCACACCGCCCATTGCGTGAACGGCACGCGCAGGCCGTAGGCACGCATGTCGACGACCACGCGGTCGCCCGGCAGCAGTGTCGGTTCCATCGAACCGCTGGGCACGTAGTAGTGGTTGGCCAGCGACGAGCGCGCGACCAGCAGCAGGCCGAGCAGACAGACCAGCGGCAGACCTTCGCGGCGCAGCCAGCCACGCAGGCGTGCGCCACGCTGGCCGGCGCGCCAGGGCGAAGGTGGTGGGGACGTCGCGGTCATGTCGCGCTCTCCATGCAGGTCCGGTGTCAGACCGTGCCCGGCGTGCCGGGTTCCGCCGCGCGACGGGAGGCGCGCAAGGCGATCTGTTCGACGAGGGTCAACGCGACGTTGTCGCGCAGGTAGGCGGGCTCGACACGCTCGGGCGCGATCGCCTCACCGCGCGCGAATGCCACGGCAGCGATCTGCGCCAGATCGGCCGCATGCGGCAGCGCGGTCGCGTCGATCCACGCAAAGCGCGCGCGCAGACGCGACTGCAATGCACCATCGACAGCCGAGAAGCCGGTGCCGACGCCTGACCACGCGGCCGCATCGCCCGGCAGCTCGACGGCGTCGGGCGCGGACACGCGGGCGGCGCCGAGCGCGCGCAGACCATCGGCCTCGTGCACGAAGGCCTGGCTGTAGACCTCGCCCATGCGCGCATCGATCGCGGCCAGGACCGGCGTGCCCGGCGTCGTCTGTGCACGCATCGCCAGGACTTCCAGCGTGGAGCGCGCGACGACCGGTCGGTCGAGCGCCAGTGCGATGCCCTGCACCAGCGCGATGGCCAGACGCACGCCGGTGAATGCACCGGGCCCCCGGCCGACCGCCACCGCATCGAGCTGGCTGCGCGCGATACCGGCTTCCGCCAGCAACGCCTCGGCCCACGGCAATGCGAGTTCGGCGTGCCGGCGCGGTACGATCTCGAAGCGCTCCAGCACACGGCCGTCGTCCCAGATGGCGACGGAACAGGCCTCGGTGGCAGTTTCAAACGCGAGCAGTTTCATCGGGACAGGGATTCGGGATGCGGAACGGAGGATTCGGACGGCGCGTCCGGCGCTATTGTCGCAGGCACCGGCGCCTCGCGGTTCGCGAAGAACGCGGCGACGGTCGACAGCTCCCGGGTCCGCGGCAGCGGCGGTAGCGAATCGAGGAACACACCACCGTAGCTGCGGCCGAGCAGCCGCGGGTCGCACAGCACCAGCACACCGCGATCGAACTCAGTGCGGATCAGGCGGCCCACGCCCTGCTTGAGCGCGATCACCGCCTGCGGCAGCTGCTCGTCGCGGAACGGATTGCCGCCCGCGCGGCGGATCGCATCCAGCCGAGCCTCGAACACCGGATCGTCCGGGGCGGCGAAGGGCAGCTTGTCGATCACCACGACGCTCAACGCGTCGCCGGCGACGTCGACACCTTCGCGGAAACTCGCCGCGCCCAGCAGCACGCCGTTGCCCGAATCGCGGAAGCGCTGCAGCAGCACGTGGCGCGGCGCCTCGCCCTGCACGAACAGCGGCCAGGGACACGCGCGGCTGCCATCGCGCAGCAGCGCCGCGGTTTCACGCAGGGCGCGATGCGAGGCGAACAGCAGGAACGCGCGTCCGGCCGAGGCTTCGAGCACAGGGAGCACCGCGTCGACGACGGCGCGCGTGTAGTCCTGTGCCGACGGTTGCGGCAGTTTCGGCGGCAGATAGCACAGTGCCTGGTGCGGCCAGTCGAACGGGCTGGGCGTCAGCAGGGTCTGCGGCGCTTCGATGCCGAGGCGCTCCGCGATGTGGTCGAAGTGGCCATCGACCGCCAGCGTCGCCGAGGTGAAGATCCATGCCGCGCCAGAAGCTTCCCGATGCGTGCGCAGCGGTGCCGAGACATCCAGCGGGGTGCGCTGCAGCCGGAAGCCGCGCGGGGTGAGTTCGTACCACAGCACGCCGTCGTCGAGCGGTGGCGACTCGGCATCTTCGACGGGCGGCGCGTCGTCGTCGAACATCGACTCCGCCGCCGCGCTGCCGTCGTTCCAGCGCCGCAGCTTCGTGACGAAAGCCTGCGCGCGCGCGTGACAGCTGTCGAAGCCGGGTGAGGCTTCGCGCAATGGACCGAGCGCATCGCGCAGATGCAGCAGCGCGTCGTCGAGCGCATGCAGCGCGTCCTCGACCGCAGGTTCGTACAGCGCGCGATAGCGGGTGCCACGTGGCGGCAGTCCGTCCATCGCGGTGCGCAGCGCGCGCGTGGCCTCTTCCAGCGCATGTGCCGGGGACTGCAGCACCGGCAACGCGCCGGGCACGTCCTTGCACTCGGCGATCGCGTCGCGCGCCAGCTCGACCAGCGGCCGCGCGCTCATGCCCTCGCCGAAGAACTGCGCGGCGAGTTCCGGCAACTGGTGCGCCTCGTCGACGATGAAGAGCTGCGCCCCGGGGAGGATCTCGCCGAAGCCTTCCTGCTTCAGCGCCAGATCCGCCAGCAGCAGATGGTGGTTGACCACGACCACGTCCGCGGCCTGCGCCCGCTGGCGCGCCTGCACGAGGAAGCACTCGCTCCAGAACGGGCAGTCGTTGCCGAGGCAGTTGTCGACGGTCGAGGTCACCAGCGGCAGCAGCGGCGTGTCTTCGGGCAGGCCGTCGAGTTCGGCCATGTCGCCCATGCGTGTGCGCCCGGCCCAGGCAACGATGCGCTGGAACTGGTGGATCTGCTCGCGCGAGGCCAGCCGCGGTTCGCCACGCGCCTGCTCGAGGCGATACAGACACAGATAATTCGCGCGGCCCTTGAGCAGCGCACTGCGCAGGCCGCTGCCGAGCGCATCGCGTACGCGCGGCAGATCGCGATGGAACAGCTGGTCCTGCAGCGCGCGCGTGCCGGTCGAGACGATCGTCTTCAGCCCCGACAGCAGCGCCGGCACGAGATACGCGAACGTCTTGCCGGTGCCGGTGCCGGCCTCGGCCAGCAGCGTGGCGCGCTGGTCGATCGCATCGGCCACCGCCATCGCCAGCGATTGCTGGGCGACGCGTGGCCGGAACGCGGGAATCCGTTCCGCCAGCAGGCCGCCGGGGGCGAGGGCCTCGCGGCTGCGGTCCGCGAGGCGGGCGTCACGCGCGTCGAGCACGGACCCGGCCAGTGGCGCGATCAGTAGCGATTGGGCCCGGCGACACGGCAGCCATCGGCCTGGCCGCGCGCCTGGGTCGCGCCTTCGGCGTCTCCGGTCGACAGGCGCACCTGTTCGAGGGTGATCCAGTGGCGACGGCACAGCGGACCGACCTGCGCACCGAGCGCGTAGGCGCGTTCGGCCAGTTGCGTGGCCCTGGGCAGATCGTTCTGCAGGATCGCCAGTTCCGCGCGCTCCTGCAGCAGGGCGGGATCGCTGTCGACGATCGTCATGGCTTCGTCGAGTGCGGCGACGGCGCCCGCCAGGTCGCCCTGCGCCTCCAGCGTGACCGCGCGTGCGCGCAGGTCTTCGACCATCGGATCGCGCAGCGGCTGCACGGCGAGTTCGCCGTCGCCATCGCCGGCGGATGCACGGATCGTCTGGACCATGGTCGCCGGCGGGATGGTCGAGACCGGCGCGGCGTCTGCGGTGCTCGGCGACGGACTGGCGCAGGCGGCGAGCACGAGCGCGGCCGACAGCGCGGACAGACGGAATGCGAGACGGGACGGATGCATCAGGGCGACTCCTCGACAGGCGGTGCGGGTGCGGGTGCGGGTGCGGGCGCAGGGGCCGGCGGTGCGGTGTCGGCCGGCGGCGCGGCCTCCTCGTCACGGCCGAAGCCGAAGAACTCGCGCCAGCCGCGGCGCTCCTGCTGTACCGGCGCGCCGGTCGCATCCACGAGATTGCCATTCTCGTCGACGAAGGTCTGGTTGGGATCGTAGGTCGGGCACGGCTGGTACGGCGGCGCGTAGCCGGCGACGAAGGCGAATCGACGCGCATCGGGGCAGTCGGCGTCGGTGCTGTTGGACTGCGCGACCCACTGCCATTCGAGACCCGCATCGCCGACTTCCAGCGGCTTGCTCGGCAGGCGCGAGAAGATGCCCGACCACACGCGCATCGCGCCGGTTGCGCCGTAGAGACCGGTCTGCTCGTTCTGGTCGTTGCCGACCCAGACCACGGCCAGATGATCGCCGGTCCAGCCGGCGAACCAGCTGTCGCGGCCGTCGTTGCTGGTGCCGGTCTTGCCGGCGGCGTTGAGCCGGCCGAGGCCGTCGCTGACCAGTTGGCGGCCCGTGCCCGAGGTCACTGCGTGCTGCAGGGCCAGCGTCACCAGACGCGCGGCAATCGCGTCGCCTTCCTGCGCAGGGCGCGGCGCGTTGTCGTACCGGTTGACCACCCGGCCCTGCTCGTCGATCACGCCGCGCACCGCGCGCAGCGGCTGGATCTCGCCGCCGGAAGCGAGGAACTGGTAGAGCTGCGCCATCGCATACGGGCTCTGGTCCATCGAGCCCAGCGTCAGCGACGGATTGGGCGTCGCGCGCACGCCGGCGAGCACGTGCACCAGGTCGGCCAGCGCCCGCGCGCCGACGGCCTCGCCGATGCGCACCGTCGCCTGGTTGTAGGAGCGCGCCAGCGCATCGATCATCCGCACCGTGCCGTGACTGCGGCCGTCGGAATTGCCGGGCGACCAGCGCTGTCCGTTCTCCAGCGTGATCGTCACCGGCGAATCGTCGACCCAGCTGGCCAGTGAGTACTGCGCGGGATTGCCGAACGCGAGCAGATACACGAACGGCTTGAGCAGCGAGCCGACCGGGCGGTGCGCCTCGACGACGCGGTTGAAGCCGTGCTCGACCGGATCGCGACTGCCGACCGCGGCCACCACTTCGCCCGAATGCACGTCGGTCACGACCAGGCCCGCCTGCAGCGGCGGCCGCTTGCCGGTGCTCAGATCCTTGATCGTGCGCACCGTCGAGCCTTCCGCGTACGCCTGCGCCGACGGCGCCATCGCGGTCATCACCGACAGGCCCGCGCCCTGCAGCTCGCCGGTCGGATAGTCGCGCGCCAGCTGGCGACGCACGAGATCGACGTAGGCGGGGAAACGGTTCGCGGCGATGCTGCCGGGCGTCTCGGTGACGCCGAGCGGGCGTTTGGCGGCGCGGTCGTGCGCAGCCTGGTCGATCAGACCGGATTCGAGCATCTTGCCGAGCACGAAATCGCGGCGCGCCAGCGCGCGTTCCGGATTGCGGCGCGGATCATAATGCGAGGGCCCGCGAATGATGCCGACCAGCAGCGCGACCTGCTCGGTTTCCAGATCGTCGAGGCGACGGCCGAACCAGAACTCCGCGCCCGCGGCCACGCCGTGGATCGCCTGCGCGCCGCGCTGGCCCAGATAGACCTGGTTGAGATAGGCCTCGAGGATCGGGCCCTTGCCGTAGCGCGCCTCGATCAGCATCGCGTACAGGATTTCGTTGAACTTGCGCGTATAGGTCTGCTCGCGGCCGATGCCGAGCAGGCCGCTGCGCGCGAGCTGCTGGGTCAGCGTGCTCGCGCCCTGCCGGGTCTCGCCGGCGCGCAGGTTGATCATCGCCGCGCGGGCCATGCCGCTGAGGTCGATGCCGTGGTGATGCGCGAAGTCCTTGTCCTCGACCGCCTGCAGCGTGTCGGTCAGCAGCTGCGGCACTTCGTCGATGCGCACCAGCCGGCGCTCTTCCTGGCGCTGGCCGTAGAGCGTGGCGATACGCGCCGGATCCATGCGCGCGACCTTGAGCGCGCGCTCGCCATCGCCATCGCGCAGCCGCGACACGCGTCCCCCCGACAGCGACAGCTGCACACGACCGGGCGCGACCGCGCCGTCCACGTCGCGATAACCGCGGCTGGATATCGTCCAGCGCCCGCCCTCGCTCGCATACGTGCCCGGCTTGACGCCGTCGCCTTCGCGGTAGCCCGCCGCATCGAGCTCGGTCTTGAGCGTCGCCGCGTTCATCGCCACGCCGGGCGCGATCTGCAGCGGACGCGCATAGACGCGCGTCGGCACCTGCCAGGTCAGCGCCCCGAACTTCTCGCTGACCTGATGGTTCAAGTACAGCGTGTAGGGAATCAGGAATCCGAGACCGAGACCGACCAGTGCGAGCACCGCGGTGACCGCGCGCCGACGCCAGGCGGGCGGCGCGTCGTCGTTCAGATCGTCGGTGTCGTCGTCTTCGTAATCGATCCGGGCCATGGAATTCCTGCACCCGCGGCGGCGGGTCGATGTGGATGCCACAATAGCGCCGGGCAGTCTATCCCAGCGCTCCGGCGCGGACCGCAGGCCGCCTCCCGAACAGTCAGCTGGAGTTACGAACGCATGTCGTTTTCCCTGGCGGGCGCGCGGTTCCAGTTGGAACGCGCGCTCGGCCTGTGCCGCCGCGGCCTGGCCAGTCTGCGCACCCGCGGCCCTGCCGCGACGTGGCAGCGTGTCAGCGCGCAACTGGGGCTCTTCGCGCCCGCTTCGGCCAATGCATTGCTGGCAGCGGACACGTCGCCATTCGCGCCGTTTGCCCTGCCCGTCTCCGACGCGCCCGACGTCAGCATCGTCATCCCGGTGCATGGCCACGTCGACCAGACGATCGCGTGCCTGCGCGCGATCGCAGCACACCCGCCGCGCACGCCGATCGAAGTGATCGTCGTCGACGATGCGAGTCCGGACGATACGCGCGCGCTGCTGGCGCAGGTCGATGGCCTGCGGCTGCATGCGCTGCCGGCGAATCTCGGTTTCATCGGCGCATGCAATGCAGGCGCCGCGATCGCACGCGGCCGTTTCCTGCTGTTCCTCAACAACGACACCGTGCCGCAGCCCGGCTGGCTGGATGCATTGCGCGCGACCTTCGATGCGCACGCCGACGTCGGCATCGTCGGCGCGCAGCTGGTCTACCCCGACGGTCGTCTGCAGGAGGCCGGCGCGATGCTCGCGCGGGATGGACGCGGCGAGAGCCGGGGCCGGTTTGCCGATCCCACGCATCCCGCATTCGCCTGGTGCGCGGACGTGGACTACGTTTCAGGCGCAGCGCTGATGCTCGAACGCAGCCTGTTCGAACGTCTCGACGGATTCGACCCGCGCTATGCGCCGGCCTACTACGAGGACACCGATCTCGCGTTCCGCGTCCGCGATGCAGGGCTGCGCGTGCTGGTGCAGCCGGTGGCGCGCGTCGTGCACTTGGAAGGCGTCACCGCGGGCACCGATCCGACCCGAGGCATGAAGGCCGCGCAGGCGCGCAACCTGCCGGCGTTCGAAGCGCGCTGGCGTGACGCACTCGCATCGCGACCGGTCGATCCCGTCGCCGCTGGACAAGTGCCGCGCCCCGGTACGCCACAGGTGCTGATCGTCGACAACCTCACGCCCAGCCCGAACCGCGATTCGGCGTCGTTGCGGCTGGTGAATCTGATGCGGCTGCTGCGCGAGGCCGGCGCGCACGTCGTGTTCCTGCCCGCGGACCGACGGTTTGCGGGCGATGCGACACGCGACCTGCAGGCGCTCGGCGTCGAGGCCTGGTATGACCAGCACGTCGGGGGTGTCGCCCGCTGGATGCGGACGCACGGCGGTCGCTTCCAGCGCGTGCTGCTGTGCCGCCACTACACCGCGCGCGAATTCCTGCCGCTGGTGCGTGCGCACGCGCCGCAGGCGCGCGTCGTGTTCGACAGCATCGATCTGCATTACGTCCGCGAGCAGCGCGGCGCGGACGTCGCGCAGGACGCCTCGCTGGCGCGCGCCGCCGCACGCACGCGCTCGCTGGAGCTGGACGTCATCGCGCGAAGCGACCACACCCTCGTGGTCAGCGCGGCCGAGGCCGAAGTGCTGTCCAGCGATGCGCCGGATGCGCGCGTCACCGTGCTGTCGAATCTGCACGAGGTTGCAGGTACGGGCGCGGCATTCGCCGAGCGGCGTGATCTGGTCTTCGTCGGCGGTTTCCGTCATCCGCCCAACGTCGATGCGATGCGCTGGTTCCTGGGCGAGGTGTTCCCGCGCATCAGAGCCGCGCTGCCGGACGTGAATTTCCACTGCATCGGCGGCTACGTGCCCGACACCATCGCCGCGTTCGCGGATGCGCCCGGCGTGCGCATCCATGGCCACGTGCCGGACATCGCGCCCTATATGGAGGGCTGTCGCATCGCCGTCGCACCGCTGCGCTTCGGTGCGGGCGTGAAGGGCAAGGTCAATCTGAGCATGGCACACGGCCAGCCGGTCGTCGCGACGCCGTGCGCGGCCGAAGGCATGCACCTGCGCGATGGAGAGGACGTGTTGCTAGCCGAGGACGCGGCGGCCTTCGCGGATGCCGTGGTCGCGCTGTACGGCGACGAAGTGTTGTGGGCCCGCCTCGCCCGCAACGGGCTTGCAAACGTGCAGGCGCATTTCTCGATGGACGCGGCGCGCGACACGGTGCGTCGCGTGTTCTTCGACTGCTGATTGCCGGGCAACCGGCGCTGCGACCGTCGAGGCGCGAGAAAAACAGTCAGCGGTTGATCGACGCCGCGCGCAGCCGGCGCGCGAACTCCGCATGACCCGGCACGCCGGCGTCGACATCGCGCGCCGATGCGAGCGCGGCCTCCGCGCCGGCGAGATTGCCCGCGCCCAGACGCTCGTCGCCGATCGCCAGCCAACGCTGCGCGAGCCGGCGCCTTGCTTCGCGCACGGCGCTGCCTGCGTCGCCGAGCACTTCGCGGGCATCGAGGCAGGCGCGCGCGCGCGCCAGACTGTTCGCGCGCAGGCCGGCATCGAAGCATTGCCGGGCCGACGGCAGCAGACGCGAGGACGCGCGCGCAACCGCCGCGTCGTCGGGCGCCACCAGACGCGCGGCCCGGATCTTGTCGTAGGCACTGTCGCCGGGCGGCGTCAGCAGATCGCCGCGTGCTTCGGCGGCAGCGGCCTGACGCAACAGGGTGTCCACACGCTGGCGACGTTGGGCAGGCGGCAGTTGCGGTCCGAGGCGCGCATGGCGCGCGCGTGAGCGCTCGACGTGTTCGCCGGCCACGCGCACGGCATCGCTGTCGGCCGCGAGCGCGCGGGCTTCGCGCAGTTGCGCGTCGGCATCGGCGAAATTGAAGTCGCGCGCGAAGCGCTCCGCGCGGGCTGCGTAGGCAGCGCCGGCATCGTGCAAGCCGCGTTGCGCGCGCGCATCGGCCGGATCGAACGCGAGCAACGTGCGCCACTCGGCGACCGCGCGTTCGACATGGCCCGCTTCCAGGCTGCGTGCGGCGCGACGGCGCAGCGCATCGAGTTCTTCGGTCAGGCGCGCATCGGTGTCGGGGAGGTCGACGTGGCCGGCATCGTATTCGCGGACACGTGCGATCAGGTCGGCCGCTTCGCGGAGGCCGCCTTCGCGAAGACGCCGCCGCGCGTCCTCCAGCAGCGACGCCAGCGCATCCTCGCGACCGCGCAGGGCATCGGCATTGTCGGGCTGCAGCGCCAGCACGCGGCGATACAACGGCAACGCACTCTGCTCCCCTGCGTCGAGGATGCCGGCCGCCTGCGCGGCCTGCGCCTCGGCGACCAGGCGATCGAGCCCGGCACCGGCCGCTTCCCGCTGACGCAGCGCGGTCGTCACCGCATCGACGTGCTCGCGCGGCGCCGAGAGTTCGTTGGCGAGTCGCAGCGCCGCGTGCGCGTCGTCGAAACGGCCCGCCTCGACCGCGGCCGCTGCCTGCACCACCGCCGCGCGCGCGACCTCGGCCAGACCCGCGCGCGGACGGACGTCGTCGGGATCGAGCGCGAGGGCGGCTTCGTAGAGTTGTCGGGCGCCGTCGCCATCGGGCGTGCTCAGGCGCCCGGCGGCGGTCGCGACTGCAGCCTCGTCGAGCAACGCCTGCCCGCGGGTTTCCGGCCACAGCCGGTCGACCAGGAACAGGCGGACCAGCACGACCAGGACCACCACGAGCGCGAACACACCGGCCGCGAGCCACCACCCGCGTCGACGCTGCAATGCCTCGGCCGCCGAGGCGCGCGCGCGCGAGGACGCACCCGCCAGACGCTCGCGCGGGGGCGGTGCGGGATGATCAGGCATGTCGGATTCGCGTCGCACGCGGCGCAGTATGGAAGCCCCCAATGAACGGCCGCGTCACCGGCGCGCGGCGTCCACGCCGGGCATCCCGTCGAGCTTGCCGAGCAGACGCGCGAGCTGGCCGTAATCCGCGACCCGCACGCGCAGTTGCAGGCGCACGCGCGACAGCCCGAGCGACTCGCTCTGGATCGACAGCACGTGCACATCCTCCTGCGCGATCGCGTTGCTCAGATCCTTGAGCAGATGCCGGCGATCGACGGCCTCGACGACGATGTCCGATGCATGGCCGCCACTGGCGCGCCCCCACTCCACAGGCAGCACGCGCTGCGGCTCGTGCGCCGACAGCCGCAGGAAGGCCGGGCAATCGCGGCGGTGCACGGTCACTCCGCGCGCGCGGGTCAGGTAACCGGCGATCGGCTCGCCCGGCACCGGCCGGCAGCAGCGCGCGACCTGCACCAGCAGATTGTCGACGCCGACCACGTGGAATTCGGAGTCGGCGGCCTTGGGCAGGCGACGCGGTTGCCGCAGCGGCAGCGTCGGCGTGGCGTCGTCGGCCGGCGCTTCGCGTTCGCGCTCCAGCTCCAGCAACGCACGACCCACCTGGTTCGGACCGACGTCGCCGAGCGCGACCAGCACGTGCAGGTCGTCGACGGTGGCGACGTTGAAGCGCGACAGCACCGGCGCGAGATCCGCCTGCAGCAGGCCGAGGCGGCGCAGGTCCTTGTCCAGCAGCTCGCGACCGGCCTGCAGGTTGCGCGCGCGGTCGAGCTTGTGGAACCAGTTGCGGACCTTCTCGCGCGAGCGCGCGCTGGCCAGGAATCCGTTGGACACCACCAGCCAGTCGCGACGCGGCGACGGCGTCTTCGCGGTCAGGATTTCGACCCGCTCGCCGCTGTGCAGCACGTAATCCAGCGGCACGATGCGACCGTCGACCTTGGCGCCGCGGCAGCGGTGCCCGACCATCGTGTGCACGTGGTAGGCGAAATCCAGCGGTGTCGCACCCTGTGGCAGATCAACGATCTCACCCTTGGGCGTCAGCACGAAGACCCGGTCTTCGACCAGTTCCGTACCGAGCGCGCCGGCCAGCGACGGATCGCCCTCGCCCGCCGGTTCGGTGTGTGCATCGAGCAGACGGCGCATCCATTCGATCCGTCGCTCCAGCGCGGCATCGCCGGCCGACGACGAGCGCTGCGAGCCGCCGCTTTCCTTGTAACGCCAGTGCGCGGCGACGCCCAGTTCGGACGCCTCGTGCATCTCGCGGGTGCGGATCTGCACCTCCAGCGTCTTGCCGTCCGGCCCGACGACCGCGGTGTGTAGCGAGCGATAGTCGTTGTGCTTGGGCCGGGCGATGTAGTCGTCAAACTCGCTGGGGATCGGCGTCCACAGCGCATGCACCACACCGAGCGCGGCGTAGCAGGCGGGAATGTCGTCGACCAGCACGCGCACGGCCCGCAGATCGTAGAGTTCGCCGATCGGTACCTGCTTGCGCTGCATCTTCTTCCAGATGCTGAAGATGTGTTTGGGCCGGCCCGCGACCTCACCGCGCACGCCCTGCGCGGCCAGCGCTTCGCCGAGTTGTACGCGGACCGCCTCGATGTGGCGCTCGCGCCCGGTGCGCTTGTCGTCGAGGAGGCCGGCGATGCGGCGATAGGTGTCCGGCTCGAGATAACGGAACGCGAGGTCTTCGAGCTCCCACTTCAGCTGCCAGATGCCGAGCCGGTTCGCCAGCGGCGCATGGATGTCGCGGGTCAGCGCCGCCAGCGCGCGACGCGCGGCGTCGTCTTCGCTGCGCGCCGCGGCGCGCATCAGCGCCAGTTGCCGCGCCAGCAGCACCAGCACCAGCCGCAGGTCGCGGATCAACGCCAGCAACAGGCGTCGCAGGCCTTCGGGATTGCCTTCGCTCGCGTGCTCGGCATGCAGCGACCAGACCTGGTGCGCGGCGGCCAGCCCTTCGATCAGCGGAACGATCGCCGGCAGTCGCGCCACCAGCAGGGGCCGCCACGCGAGCACCGCATCGGCGAGCGCGGTCGCGACGACTTCGACGTCGGCACCGAGCAGGCCCAGCGAACCGACGGTGTCCAGCAGCACGGCCGCATCGCCCGCAGCGATCTGCGCCTCGTCCGGCAGCGACACCAGCAACGCGCGCAGCGAAGGACCGGACGCAGCCATCGTCGGCAGCGCCAGCAGGCGGTCGCGCAGGTTGTCCGGAGGCTCGGGCATCGGCCGCTCGATGCGGGCAGGACGGTCTACACTAGCGGCGCCCCGACCAGAGGAACAGAGCATGCGTGCAGTCCACAGTGTCTTGATCGCGGCGGCGCTTGCCGCAGCCGTGCCCGCATTCGCGCAGCAGACGCGGATCGAGGATCACCTGACCGCTGCAGAGTTTCGCGATGCGGGGCTGGGCAAGCTCAGCGACGCTGAACTCGCGCGACTGAACGAACTACTGGCGCGCGATGCTGCGCCCTCTGCGGCCGCAGCGGCTGCGCCGGACGTCGAAGCGCGCATCGCGCAGGCGCGCGAGGAAGGCCGTCGTGAGGCGACGGTCGCGGCGGAGCCGGCGGCGCGTCCCGCGGAATCGCGCGAGCCGGTCCAGAGCACCATCCCCGGCGCGTTCACGGGCTTCGCACGTGGCCGCGAATACACGCTGGCGAACGGCCAGGTGTGGCGGCAGACCAACAACGCGTCGATCGCGGGCGCACGCGGCCAGGATGTCGGCGTCCGGGTCCGGCCCGGCCTGCTGAGCGTCTGGTGGATGCAGGTCGATGGCTACAACGCACAGGCCAAGGTCGAGCGGGTGCGCTGAGCGATCCGCCGCCGCTTCTTCAAGGATCCACACGATGCGCGCAACTCCTGTCCTGATTCTCGCCCTGTCGCTTGCAGCTGCCAGCGCCGCCTGGGCACAGACGTCCACGCTGGAAACCCGCATGGGGGCCACGCAATTCCGCACGTCGGGCCTGCACAAGCTCGATCCGGCCGAACTGCGCGCACTTGAGCAATGGATGGCCACCCAGACGACGGCCGCGCACGCACCTGCCGAAGCACAGCTTGCCGAAGCGCGTGCCGAAGGACGCCGCGAAGCGGCCCAGCTGCGTACGCCACCGGAATCGGCACCCGAGCCGGTGAGCAGCACACTGACCGGCCGATTCGAAGGTTTCAGGCGCGGGCGCGAGTACACGCTCGCGAACGGCCAGGTCTGGAAGCAAGTCGGCGAGACATCAATGGAAGGCGTGCGTGCCGAGGGGCCGGCCGTCCAGATCGAGCCTGCCCGTATGGGCGGCTGGTGGATGCGCGTGGCCGGTTACAACCTGCGCGTGCGCGTCGAACGCATCAAGTAAGCGCCGCCACCCGCGTCGCCAGTTTCTTCGGCGACACGCCGCCTTTCGCGCCCAGTTCCTGGGCGAACAGCGACACCCGCAATTCTTCGATATCCCAGCGCAGCGCCTGCCAGTCGGGCGCATCGCTGCGGCCGCGCGCGGCGGCTTCGGCGAGCGCGTCGACGAAGGGTTTGACGTCGAGCATGCGCTGCTGGTCGCGTTGCGGATCGCGTTGCGCCCGTTCGGCGCGCAGCGACAACGCATGCAGCCAGCGCGCGTATTCCGACAGCGCCGTCGCCGGTACCGTGCGCAGGAATCCCGGCGGCACCAGCGCGTGCAGCTGGGCCTGCATGTCGTCAAGGTTCGCGCGCGCCCAGCCCATCAGCTTCGATTCGAGCTTCGCGCGCACGTCGGCGACGCGATCGAGAATGGCCTCCGCTTGCTGCAGGCGCGCCATCGCTTCGCCGAACAACGCCTTGCCGACGGCGTCACGATGCGCGGCGAACGCATCGGCATCGCGGATCGTCTCGAGTCCGTCGGTGAGCAGCGCGGCGAGCGCACCGTCGACGAGATCCTCGCGCAGACGGTCGCCCGGCTTGCCGTCGCGCGGCGCGGCGGATTCGATCGCGGCGTAGAGCAACGCCGTTTTCGGCGCGACCGGCAGCTGCTTGCGCGCATGCCGCACGCGATCCGCCAGTGCGATCGTCAGCAAGCGTCGCACGCCCTGCGGATGCAGGCGTCGCGCGTGCGTCGCGTCGGCATGCACCGCGAGCGACGCGCTGTCGCCGTCGTCCTGCAATGCCGGATACGCCGGCAGGCCGCCGGCGCCGGGAATCGACACCGGGACCGGTGTCTCCGGAAACGTCGTCAGCCCGCCCTGCTGCAGGCCATCGGCGGCGTGCGCGGCGAAGGCGCGTGCAGCGCGCGCGCCGAACCGGTGGCGCAGGTCATCGAGATCGCGCGATTCGGCGAGCACCGTGGCGCCTTTGCGGTCGCGGCCCGTCTCGACCAGACGCAGGTTCGCGCGCAGATGCGGCTCCAGAGCCGCCTCGTCGAAATCCGACGCGGTGATGTCCACGCCGGCGAGCTTCCTGAGAAATCGCGCCAGGGTGCCGGTGAACGCGTCGGCATCACCGTCGCGCCAGGCCTGCGCGAAGGCACGCGCGAAATCCGGCGCCGGCACGAAGTTGCGGCGCAGTGCCTTGGGCAGGCTGCGGATCAAGGCCGCTGCCTTGTCCTCGACGAAGCCGGGCGCCAACCACGACAACCGCACCGGGTCGATGGCGTTGAGCAGGTGCAGCGGCACCGAGACGGTCATGCCGTCGTCGACCGCGCCCGGCTCGAAGCGGTACGACACGGCGAGCCGCGCGTCGCCGAGCGCGATGAAGGCCGGGAACAGATCGGCGTCCACGCCATCGGCGACCAGCAGATCGTCGCGGCTCCACGCCAACGCCTGCTTCGCGGCGTCGGGCGCCTTGCGCCACCACGCATCCAGCACCTGCGCGGACAGCACATCGGCGGGCAATCGCTGCGCGTACCACTGCGCCATCCAGTCTTCGTCGACGACGAGTCCCGAGCGGCGCTGTTTGGCTTCCTCTTCGCGTGCGCGCTCGAGCGTACGCAGGTTGCGCTCGACGAACGTCGCGCGTGTGTTGATCTCGCCGGTCACCAGTCCGTCGCGCAGGAACAACGCGCGCGATTCGTCCGGATACAGCCGCCCGTAATCGACCGGCTTCTTCGGTGCAAGCACCAGACCGAACAGACTGATCTGTTCGCTGCCGACCACGCGCCCCTGCGAGCGCGACCAGCGCGGATCGTGATGGCGCCGCGCGAGCAGGTGATCGAGTTCACTGATGACCCAATCGGGTTCGATCGCGGCATTGGTCAGCGACCAGACCTTCTCGGTATCCAGCAACGTCGCGGACAGCACCCACGGCGGCGGCTTCTTCGACAGCGGCGAGCCGGGAAACAGCTGGAAGCGCCGTCCGCGCGGGCCTTCGTACTGGCCGGACACGCGGCCCCCGCCACCAGGATCGGCGCGATGACCGACCTGGGTCGGCAGGCCTGCGATCAACGCGCGATGCAGCGCGATGAATGCCGCTGCTTCCGCCTTTGCAGCCATGCGCGGATCCGTGTCCACGACGGCGGCGTCGCGCGCTTCGATCGACCAGCCCAGATCCTCGCACTGCAGCCGCAGCTGGCGATGCAGCTCGCGCCACTCGCGCATGCGCAGGAAGCCGAGGAAGTTGCGGTCGCACCACTTGCGCAGCTGCGACTGGGTGAGGTCGGCATGCGCCTGCCGGTAGCCGTCCCACAGTTTCACGATGCCGACGAACTCGGACTTGGGATCGGCGAACTGCGCGTGCGCCGCATCGGCTGCGCCGCGCTGGTCGGACGGCCGCTCGCGCGGATCCTGGATACCGAGGAACGAGGTGATCGCGAGCATCTCGTCCAGGCAGCCATGCGCACGTGCGGCGACGAGCATGCGCGCGAGTTTGGCGTCGACCGGAAGCTTCGCCATCGTGCGGCCGATCGCGGTGAGCCGGCGTTCGCCGTCGATCGCGCCGAGTTCGGCCAGCTGCTGCCAGCCGTCGGCGACCGCACGCGGATCCGGCGGCTCGACGAACGGGAAGGATTCGATATCGCCGAGCCCCAGGGACAGCATCCGCAGGATTACGCCCGACAGCGATGCGCGGCGGATCTCGGGATCGGTATAGACCGGACGCGAGGCGAAATCCGCTTCCGAGAACACGCGGAAACACGTACCCGGCGCGATACGGCCGCAACGCCCCTTGCGCTGGTCGGCGCTGGCCTGGCTGACCGGCTCGATGTGCAGACGATCCAGCTTCTGCCGCGGGCTGTAGCGCTTGACGCGTGCAAGTCCCGGATCGACCACGTAGTGGATACGCGGCACCGTCAGCGAGGTCTCGGCCACGTTCGTCGCCAGCACGATGCGTCGCTGCGGGCCAGGATTGAACACGCGGTCCTGGTCTTTCGCCGACAGCCGCGCATACAGCGGCAGCACTTCGGTGTGCCGGTATTTGCGGCGCTCGAGCGCCTGGTGCGCATCGCGGATTTCGCGCTCGCCGGGCAGGAAGACCAGCGTGTCGCCGGTGCCGCGGATCTGCATGATCTCGTCGCAGACCGCCACGATGCCGTCGAGCACGCTGCGTTCGCCGGCGTCGTCGCCTTCGCCGTCCAGCGGGCGGTAACGCACCTCGACCGGGAAGCCGCGACCTTCGACATCGACCACCGGTGCGCCGTCGAAATGTTCGGCGAAGCGCGCGGTGTCGATCGTCGCCGAGGTCACGATCAGCTTGAGATCCGGGCGCCGGCCCAGCAGCTGCTTCAGATAGCCCAGCAGGAAATCGATGTTGAGGCTGCGCTCGTGCGCCTCGTCGATGATGATCGTGTCGTAGGCCGACAGCCAACGGTCGGACGCGATCTCCGCGAGCAGGATGCCGTCGGTCATGAACTTGATCGCGGTCGCATCGCTGACGTTGTCGTTGAAGCGGACCTGGTAACCGACCAGGCCGCCGCTCGGCACCTGCAGCTCTTCGGCCACGCGCTTGGCCACCGTACGCGCGGCGATGCGGCGTGGCTGCGTGCAGCCGATCAGACCGGCGGCGCCGCGGCCTGCGGCCAGGCACAGCTTGGGCAGCTGCGTCGTCTTGCCCGAACCGGTCTCGCCGGCGACGACGACGACCTGGTGCGCACGGATCAGCGCGACGATTTCCTCGGCCTTGCCGGCGATCGGCAGCACCGGATCGACCTCGGCACGCGGCAGCTGCGCGGCGCGCGTCTCGCGCTGCCGGATGGAGGCCTGCAGGCGCGTCTCGAATGCCTCGCGCGCCGACGCATCGCCGGGTGCGCGCCGCCAGCGACCGAGCAGTCCGAGCAGGCGGCCGCGGTCGCGCGTCGATGCGCGTTCGATCGCGGCCTGCGCGTGTTTCAACGCGCCGTTCACCGCCTGGTCGCTGGAATGCTGCGTCACGCCCGAACCCGCCCTCAAGTCACATATCCACAACGGATGCGCCCATATTGTGGGCGCAATCCCCTCATTACCGGAGTCCTTTCATGGCCAAGACCAAGCCGAGCAAGTCCAAATCGTCCAAGACACCGGTCGCACCGGCCGTCGCGTCGCCCGACGCGCAATCCAAGGCGCCGGCCATCGATATCGGGATCAGCGACGCCGATCGCAAGGCGGTCGCCCAGCATCTGTCGGTGTTCCTGGCCGATGCCTACACGCTGTATCTCAAGACCCACAACTTCCACTGGAACGTCACCGGGCCGATGTTCAACGCCCTGCACGTGATGTTCGAGGGACAGTACACCGAACAATGGAATGCGCTGGACGAGATCGCCGAGCGCATCCGCGCGCTGGGCTACAACGCGCCGGGTTCGTATGGCGAGTTCATCCAGCTGTCGTCGATCAAGGAAGAGCCGGGCCTGGAGAAGGCGCCGGACTGGCGCGAGATGGTGCGCCAGCTGGTCGTCGGCAACGAGGCCGTGTGCCGCAGCGCGCGCAAGGCGCTGGATGTGGCCGACGATGCCGACGACGATCCGACCGAGGACCTGCTGACCCAGCGTCTGCAGACGCATGAGAAGAACGCCTGGATGCTGCGCTCGCTGCTGCAGTAAGCATCGCGTTCCGCTTCAAGAAAACGCCCGGCATTGCCGGGCGTTTTCGTATCTGCATATCCGCGCGACGTCAGGCCGTCTTCAACGGCTCGGGCGCGTCGTCCTCGCCGCGCGACACCAGCGCCGCGATGCCGAGATCGCCTGTCACGTTGACCGTGGTGCGGCACATGTCGAGGAAGTGGTTGACGCCCAGCACCAGGCCGATGCCTTCGGCCGGCACGCCGACCATCGTGCAGATCAGCGCCACGACCGGCAGCGACCCCGACGGCACACCGGCCGTGCCGATACCGCCGAGGATGCAGACCAGCATCACCAGCACCTGCTGCCAGATCGACAGGTCCACGCCAAAGAACTGCGCCAGGAAGATCACCGTGACGCCTTCGAACAGCGCGGTGCCGTTCTGGTTGGCGGTGGCGCCGACGGTCAGCACGAAGCGCGACACCTTGCGCGGCAGCTTGAGGTTCTCGTCGGCGATGCGCAGCGCGGTCGGCAGCGTGGCGTTGCTGGACGCGGTGGAGAACGCCATCAGCATCGCTTCCTGCACGCCGCGGAAGAACGCCAGCGGCGACCAGCCACCGACGAACTTCAGCGCCAGCGAATACGTCACCAGCATGTGCAGCGCCAGCGCGCCGACCACCACCAGCACGTACGCGCCCAGACGCAGCAGCAGATCCCAGCCGAACAGCACGGCCAGGTTGAACATGAAACAGAACACCGCGATCGGCGCGAGGCGGATCACCAGGCCGATCAGCGTCATCGACACTTCGAACAGACCTTCGATGCCGCGCTTGAGTGTCGCGGTGGCCTCGGACTTCGTCAGGACCAGACCGATGCCGAACATCAGCGCGAAGAACATCAGCGACAGGATGTTGGCGTTGTCCGACGCGGCACCCACCACGTTCTGCGGCACGATCGACATCAGCATGTCCATGCCGGTCGCGCCTTCCTTGCTGTCGCGCACGATCGCCGCGGTGCGCTGCGCGCCTTCGGCCAGCAGCTGCTGCGCGAGCGCGGGGTCCACGCCGTCGCCGGGGCGGAACAGGTTCACCATCACCAGTCCCACCACGACCGCGATGCCCGACAGCACGACGGTCCACGCGAGCGTGCGCCAGCCGATCCGGCCGAGCGCGGCGACGTCGCCCATTTCCGACACGCCGATCACCAGCGCCGAGAACAGCAGCGGCACGATCAGCATGAAGATCAGGCTGAGGAACAGCGTGCCGAGCGGCTCGGTGACCCAGCCGACGAAGCTCTCGATCAACGGCCGGCACTGCCACGACGGCTCGGCGCCGGTGCAGGCGGCCGATCCGGGATCGGCCAGCGTCCAGCCGGTCAGGCCGGTGTAATGCGCGATGAGGCCGAGGATCAGGCCGGCTGCGAAGCCGATCGCGATCTTCCAGTGGAGCGGCATGCGGGAACGTACGGGAGCGTTGGAATCGGCCATGGCGTGGAGACCGCGGGAAAGCGCGGAGGCTAGCAGGAAGCGGGGCTCAGCGGCGCGGGTACAGCGGCGGCAGGTCCGGGCCGCGCGGCGCACGGGAAGGCGCATCCCGCCACGAGGCGCCACCGCGGAACGCCGCGCGCAGCGCCTGACGCGCGCCAGGCAGGTCGCCCCCGGTCCAACGCGCCCGCTGCCAGAGGCCGACAGCCTCGCGCTGGGCGGCCGCATCGAGACGTGCCGCGAGCGTATCGAGATCCGCCGCGGGCGGGTCGGACAACGCGCGCAAGGCGGCTTCGACATCCGCCGGCTCGCCCGTTTGCAGCACATGCATCAGGCGGCGATGGGCCTGGCCCGCCGAGCCGGACGATTGCAGGGGAACTGGCGCGTCGCCATGCGCCGACGACGCGACGCCTGCGCGCACCAGGCCAATCGGCTGCTGGCGATACAAGCGCCACGCCACCCACGCGGTCGCCAGCCACAGCGCCGCGAGCAGTGCTGCGAGCGCGGGCCACAGCTGCGAGCCAACCGCATCGGACGGTGTCGACACAACGGTCGAAGCCATCGAATCGACGTCCGCTTGTGGCGTCGCACCGGGCGCCGCTTCACCGGCCGCGACCGCAAGCGACACCGCAGGCGGACCACTCGTCCGCGCCGCGCCGGCGCGCACGTCCCACCAGGCGATCCGCGGGCCGGGTACCTGCAGGCTGCCCTCGGCGCGCGGCACCACCGAATAGCGCCGGGTCAGCCGCACCCGCGGCCGGCCGTCCTCGAAACTTTCGTCGTACTGCGGCGGTTCGGCGAACACTTGCGCGCCCTGCACCGGCGGCAGTGGGATCTCCGGCAGCTGCGTGCCGACCGCGCCATCGAACACCGCCTCCAGCACGAAGGTGCTGGCCTCGCCGGCGCGACCTTCAGTCGGCGCCTCCAGCCAGCGCGCCTGCACGCCATACAGCGGCAGCCACGGCTGCGGTGCGTTCGCGGGCATCGCGCGCACGTCGAGCACGCTGGGCGGTCCGTTCGCCGACAGCTCGCGCGGCCCGCGATTGAACACGTCGTCGAACATGCCGCCGCCCGCGCCGCGCCCCTCGAAGCGCGCGCCGGGTATCGACAGCGTGCCGCTGCGCTCGGGCACGATCTGGTAGCGACGCTCGACGACGCTGTAGCGGCGCCCGTCGATGTCGCGGCTGTATTGCACGTCGCTGCCGATGCGCTGCATCGACGCGCCCTCGGGCGCGGGCTGGTCGAGGCTGCCCGACACCAGCGGCGTCGCGTAATACAGCCGCAGCACGTAACCCACCGACTGCTGCACGTACGGCGACTGCACGTCGATGTCGGCTTCGATGAAGGCCGGCGCCCCATCCCGCGCGGCCGTGACCGCAGCCGGCGCGACGCTCAGCGACAGGGGCGCAGTGCGTGCACCGCCCACCTGCAAGGCCGGCACCGTGAGCACACCCTCGCGGCGCGGCCGCAGCGCGACGCCGTAGAGCGAACGGGTCACGCGGCGGCCACCGGTGATCTCCACCTCGCGTCGACTGGTGTGGCCGCTGACGTCGAAATCGCGCGCCAGTGGCGTCCAGTCGGGTGCGTCGCCTGCACCGTCGGTTTCGACGTTGAGCGTGGTCGTTTCGCCGAACGCGATGCGGTCACGGTCGAGCCATGCGCGCGTCTGCGCCTGCGCAATGCCGGCCAGGCACGACAGCACCAGCATCGCGACCAGCCACGCCGCGGATCGCGCGCCCTTCGAACGCACAGCCTTCATCGGTCGCCTCCCGTTGCGCGACGTTCGTGTTCGAGCCTGAACTTGGCTCGCAGCAATCCGCCCGGATCGTCGGGCACGCGCCGCAGCCACGCGGCGTTTGCCTGCTCACGTTCGTCGCCGGACTCGGCACCTGTCGTGCCGGCGTCGGCTGCGTCTTCATCGGACGGCTCTGCCTGGCCTTCGAGTGCGCGCTGCATCTGTTCGCGCTGCTGCGCATCCGCATCGCGCTGCGCCTGTGCATCCGCCGGCGGCGGCGTGTCGGATGCCTGCGGTTCCGGGGCGTCGGGCGGCGGACGCTGATCGCCCTGCCCCTGCGCATCGCCAGGCTGGCTGTCCGAAGGATCGCCGGCTTCGCCAGGCTTGGATTGGCTGTCACCGTCGTTGCGAGGTTGTTGCGGCGCGCGCGGATCCCGCGCCTGCCCAGGTGGCGGCTTGCGATTGCGCGCGGCTTCGACGGCAGCGCGATTGGCCTGCGCATCGGCCATGCCGGGCTGTTGCGACAGCGCTTCGTCGTACGCCGCGATCGCATCGTCGAAACGGCCCAGCCGCGCCAGCGCATTGCCACGGTTGTACGCGGCGTCGGCGCCCGGCAATCCGGTCCACGTCTTCAGGGCCTCGTCGTAGCGTTCGCCGCGATAGGCCGACGTGCCTGCGCGCATCCGGGCGTCCGCCACCTGATCGGCGCGCTGCCAGGGCGTCGCGGCCGGCGCCTGCGCCAGTGCGGGCATCGGCAGCAGGGCCGGCAACAACGCGAGTACCGCCACACAGGCGAAGCCCGAGCCGCGGCGGAAGGCCAGCAATACCAGCGCGAGCAACGGCAGCACCAGCCAGTAACCTTCATCGAGCACGCGGCGCACGCTCGCATCACTGCGTGCAGACGCGGCGCCTGCACGCGTCTCCGGCGTCAGCACGCCGAGCGCCCGCAGATCGCCATCGTCGATCGACAACGCGTGGTAGCGACCGTCGCCGGCGGCCGCGAGCGCGCGCAATGCGACGGTGTCCAGACGTGCGTGCGCGAGCGCACCATCGGCGTCGCGATAAGCCGCACCGGCCGCGGTGCCGAGTCCGAGCACGGAGACCCGATAGCCCATGCGCGCGGCGATGCCCGCTTCCGCGACGGCCGCCGTATCGGCAGCGCCGGTCACCAGCAGGATGTCGCCGCGCAGCGCCTGTCCCTGCCGCAGCAGGCGCGTCGCGTGCGCGATCGCGCGATCGGCGCGCTGACCATCGACTGGCATGATCTCGGGCGACAAGGCATCGAGATACAGCGCCACGTTGCGCGCATCGTCGGTCAGCGGTGCGACGGTGAAGGCATCGTCGGCATAGGCAACCAGTGCGACCTGGCCCGCGCCGCGCGCCGCCAGCAGCTGCGCGAGCTTCGCGCGCGCCTGCAGCAACCGCGAGGGCGGCAGATCGCTGGCGGTACTCGAGGTCGACAGGTCGATCGCCACGACGAGCGGCGCCATGCCCTGCGTATCGAGCGGCACCGCGACCTCGCGCCAACCTGGCCCGGCCATGGCCAGCACCGCCAGCAAGCCGGCGAGCAGCCACGCGACGAGCCCGAACAGACCGCGTCGATCCGGACGCGCTTCGAGCAGATGCGCGAGCAGATGCGGATCCACGGCCTCGCGCCAGGCCTCGGCGCTGCGTCGACGTCGCCACCAGATCCACGCGAGCAGCGGCAACGCCAGCAATGCCCACAGCCAGACCGGGCGCGCGAACTGCACTGCGTCGAACGGCAGGTTCATGCGACCGCCTCGCGACGCAGACGCAGCTGCGGCAGCAGCGCGAGCAACAGCAACCCGCACGCAGCGCCGAGCGGCAACGGATAACGTTCGATGCGCGGGCGCAATGCGGGTCCGGGCTGTTCGACCGGTTCGAGACGATCGATCTCGCCGTAGATGCCGGCGAGCTCACCGGTATTGCGCGCGCGGAATGCACGACCGCCGGTGGTGTCGGCGATGCGTTGCAGCGCGGCCTCGTCGATCGCCGGTTCGCTGCCGGGCATTTGGAAGCCGAACAGGCCACCGGCGCCAGCATCGCTGCCGAACGCGATCGTGTGGACGCGAACGCCGGCATCGCGCGCCAGTTCGGCGGCCTTGTCGGGCGTCAGTGCGCCGGCATTGCTGACGCCATCGGTCAGCAGGATCAGCAGGCGCTGGCCACGCGGCGCATCCTGCAGCCGCTTGACCGCGAGACCCACCGCATCGCCGATCGCGGTTTCGCGGCCGACCAAGCCCACCACGGTCGCATCGAGCTGCTGGCGCACGCTCTCGCGATCCAGCGTCATCGGCGTCATCGCGTAGGCACGTTGACCGAACACGATCAGACCGATGCGGTCGCCGGCGCGGCGCTCCAGAAAATCGGCGATGACCGCCTTCGCCGCGGTGAGCCGGTCCACGGGACGTCGCCCGACCACCATGTCTTCCTCGCTCATGCTGCCCGACAGGTCGACGGCGAGCATCAGATCGCGCGCGCTGCGGGGCAGCTGTTCGACCTCGCCCCATTGCAGCGGGCGCGCGGCGGCGATGCACAGCAGACACCACGCCGCCCACAGCAGCCAAGGCGTCTTCGACGCGCCGGCTGCGCTGCCGGAGGTCGCCAATGCGTCGAGTCCGCGATAGGGCACGCGCAGCGCACCGCCACGGCTGTGCGACGTCGGCAGAAAACGCCGTACGAGCCAGGGCAGCGGGATCGCCAGTAGCCACCAGGGCCACGCGAACATCTCGCGCAGGGCCGGCAGCCATGCGGGCACCTCCCCGGTCATCGGCGGCGTCCCAGCATCAGCGCCACGAAGCGCGCGCGTGCGAGCGCGTGCAGCGTCGGGGTGTCCAGCGCGTCGGCTTCACGCCGGAACGCGCCGTCGCGCATGGCGATGCCCACTCCTGAGGTGAATGGCGCGCCCGGCAGACCGTTGTCGAGAAACGACAGCCAGTCGTCGCCCTGCAGGCGATCGGCATCGCGTCGCTGCCGGCGCGCTGCGCGGCGGAGCAGCGACGACATCGCCGCGATCCGCCCGACCGCATCCGGCGCCGCTGCGACCTCGCTGTCGAACAGCTGCTGCCAGCGCCGCCGCTGCCATGCGCGGAACAGACGCCAGCCCACGACGGCGCAGACCAGCGTCAGCAGCGCGGCCGCCAGCCACCACCAGCCCACCGCCGGCGGCCACCACGACGGCGCAGGCGGCTGGTGGATGTCGCGCAGCACCAGGTCGGGCATCGTCGCCATCAGCCCATCCGGCCACGGGCGAACGCGGACAGCCAGGCATCGCTCGGCGCATCGCTGGACAAGGACTCGACGCCGATGCCGGCGCGTCGAAGATGCGCGGTCGCCAGGTCGCGCGGCACATCGAAGGCCGCGCGCCAGCGTCCACGCTGCGCGATGCCCGACAGGTCGAGATCGATCCGGCCGTCGTCACTCGCGAACCCGAAGCGCCCGCGCGGCGGCGCGCGTTCGAGCGGATCGTCGAGCAGCAACACCAGCGCATCGCAGTGCGCCCCCACCGCCGCCCAGTCGCGCGCCGGCACCGCCGCGGCACTGGCCGCATCCGCCAGCACCAGCAGGCGCGAGCCGGGCCGCAGCAGGCGCCGCGCGTGGTCCATCGCCACGCCCAGTCCCGCGTCGCCTTCCGGCGCTGCCGCATACCAGCGCGTCAGCGCGTGCAACACGCGCAACGCACCACGCGTGCCACCGGCGGGCGGCACCGGCGCTTCGATCACAGACCCACGCAGGGCCGCGATGCGATCGCCATCGGCGGCCGCCGTCCAGGCCGCGATCGCACCTGCACGTGCGGCCTGGGTCGATTTGAAACGCACACGCGTGCCGAAGTAGAGCGACGCCGCCGTGTCGGCGACGATCAGGGTCAGCCGTTCGCGTTCGCGCTGGAAGGTCTTGGTATGCGGGCGCCCGGTGCGCGCGGTCACGCGCCAGTCGATGTGGCGCGCATCGTCGCCGGCCACGTAGTCGCGCGACTCCGCGTACTCCATGCCCTGTCCGCGTTGCGGCGACGGGGCCAGAGCCCGCACACCGCTGCGTGCACGGCGCGCCGCGCCGCGCTGCCGTGCGAGCGGCCGCAGCGCGACCAGTTCCGCCAGCGACGGCCGCACGCCCGGCGCGACGTCCGCCTTGTCGGCACTCACGGCAGCGGCACCCGCGCGATCAATGCCTGCACCAGACGCTCGCCATCCCAGCCCTCGGCCGTGGCCTCGTAACTCGGCAACACACGATGGCGCAGGACATCGGGCGCGACGGCGCGCACGTCATCGGGGGTCACGAAATCACGGCCAGCGAGCCAGGCGGTCGCGCGCGCGCAGCGCTCCAGCGCGATCGAACCGCGCGGGCTGGCGCCCCAGGCGATCCGGTCCGCCAGCGCCGCGTCGTAGCGGCCGGCATCGCGTGACGCGAGCACCAGCTCGACCAGATAGCGCTCGACCGCGGGCGCGACGTGCATCGCCAGGACTGCGCGCCGCGCTTCGAACAGGTCCGCCAGCGGCATGCGCTCGACCGGCGTCGAGACGTCGTCGAGCTGGGCCAGCGCACGATCGCGCGCGAGTTGCAGGATGCGCGCTTCTGCATCGGCTTCCGGATAGCCCACGCGCACATGCATCAGGAACCGGTCCAGCTGCGCTTCCGGCAGCGGGAACGTGCCTTCCTGCTCGATCGGATTCTGGGTCGCCATGACCAGGAACAGGTCCGGCAGCCGATACGTCTGACGCCCCACCGTCACCTGCCGCTCGCCCATCGCCTCCAGCAGGGCGGACTGCACCTTGGCCGGAGCCCGGTTGATCTCGTCGGCGAGCAGCAGCGGGTGGAAGATCGGCCCGGCCTGGAACTCGAAGCGCCCGTCCTGCGGCCGCCAGATCTCGGTCCCGGTCAAGTCCGCGGGCAGCAGATCGGGCGTGAACTGCACGCGTGCGAAATCCGCGTCCAGCCGCGCGGCCAACGCCCGCACCGCGGTCGTCTTCGCCAGACCCGGTGCACCCTCGACCAGCAGATGGCCATCCGCCAACAGCGCCACGAGCAACCGCTCGACCAGCGCCGACTGCCCGATGATCTCCTCCGACAGCGCTTCGCGCAGCGCCACGAACCGCGCATGCAGCCCGTCCGCAGTTCCGTTCACCAGATCCATCGCCATCCTCGATCACCGGCGCCCATCGCGCAGAGGCCCAGTTTGACCGGAACCCGCGCCATCAGTTCACAACGCCAGCCAAACCGGCGACCCGGAAACGCGAACGGGGCCCGAAGGCCCCGTCGCTTGACGACTTACAGATTGCACCGATCAGTTGACCGGACGCTGGGCTACGCGCATGACCTTCGGCGTGACGAAAATCAGTAGCTCGGCCTTGTCTTTGCTGCGACCACGGCTCTTGAACAGATTGCCAAGAATGGGCAGATCTCCCAAGAAGGGTACCTTCGAAAGCGAAGCACGATCGGTGAACTCATAGACGCCGCCGATTGCGACCGTCTGACCATCGTCGATCAGTACCGCCGTCGTGACATTACGCTTGCTGATCAGCGGGACCTCACCAATGTCCGGGTACTCAATGTAATCGATGATCTCGTCTTTCTTGATATCCATCGCAAGAAAAACCCGTCCATCGTTGGTGATGGTCGGCGTCACCTTCAACTCCAACAGAACATCTTTGAACTGGACGGTCGGGATGCTGTTGCTCTGGCCGCCCGTTACAGTCAGATAGCCGACCTCCTGACCTTGACTGATGACCGCTTCGCGCTGGTTGCTCGTCACGATGCGCGGATTCGAGATCACCTCACCGCGGGATTCCTGCTGCAGCGCCTGCAATTCGACAGCCCAGTCGATCGTGTTTCCGAGGATGGTGAACGCCAGCGAAGGCGCGCTTGCCGCCGTGGGCAGGTTCACGTTGAGCCCGCCGGGCGCGAACACCCCATTATCCGAATCGCTGATAAGCGAGCCTCCGATGTTCACACGCTGCTTGGTGGCACTGACGCCAAATCGCGCACCCAGATCGCGCGCAAACGACTCGTTTGCAATAACGATGCGCGCTTCAATGACCACCTGATCAACCGGCTTGTCCAGCAGATTGACGAGGCGCTTGACTTCTGCGACGCGATTTGGAATGTCGATCACCAACAGGGTGTTAGTGCGACGGTCGAAGCTCAAGCTGCCTCGTGACGAGAGGAAACCACGCTGCTGCGACGCACTGCCGCCACCAGCGCCACCACTGCCAGAGCCGCTTTTGCTCTCTTCCGTCAGCAACTTCGCAATATCTTCCGCATTGCCGTAACTGATCGGGATGTACTCGGTCGTCATCTCCGCACGCTCTTCGATCGCCAGGCGCGCATCTTCCTTGGCCTGCTCGAACGCGGCGATCTCGCTCTGCGGCGCGACCCAGACCACATTGCCGCTGCGGCGCTTGTCCAGGGACTTGGCCTGCAGGACGATGTCCAGTGCCTGATCCCACGGCACGTTCTGCAGGCGCAGGGTCACATTGCCGGTCACGCTGTCGCTGGCGACGATGTTGAGGTTCGACTCGTCGGCGATCAGCTGCAGCACTGTGCGCACCGGCACGTCCTGGAAGTTGAACGTCACCGGCGCGCCGCTGTAGGCGCGCACGTCCGATACCGTCGCCGCAGCTGCCCGGCCCATCGTCGCGGCCGTCGATGCTGCACCCACAGCGCGCTCGCTGGTGGCAGCGCCGGTGCGCGGGATGATCTCGACGATGTAGTCGCGACCGCTCTGGTACGCCATCGGCTCGAACTCACCGCGTGCGCTGAGCACGACCTGCGTGCCGTCCGCGCCCTGGCGTGCGTCGATGCGCTGCACGGGTGTAGCGAAGTCGGTGACGTTGAGCGGACGCTGCAGAGACGCCGGCAGGGTCGCCCCACCAAGGCTGATGACAACATTGCCACCCTGCGTACGCAGGTCGGGCGCGGCACCGTCTCCATCGAAGCGAAGCACCAGCTTGCCCGAGCCGCCGTCACCGCGACGGAAATCGATATCCGTCACTGCGACCGCCCCGGCCGGCTGCGCTGCGGCAGTCGCTGCCTGCAGCAGGGGCAGCAGCGACGCATGCGTCGGCGCCTGCGCCGCATGGGCACCACTGAACGTCGCCACCAGTCCTATGGCAAGACCGAGCGCGCCGGCACGCACCGATTTCATCCGGCCCGACTGCAGGCTTCCCGCGTTGCTCACGGTCATGTTGCTTCCCCTCATCATTGTTCGTTCAGCGCGAGCGAAGCCGGACGTTCCAACCAGCCGCCGGCGCCATCGGGCACGAGCTCGACGAGCTCGATGCGATTTTCATTGACCGAAGTGACGCGGCCATCGTTCTGACCCAGGTAGTTGCCCGGGTTAATGCGGTAGGTCACCTTGTCGGGCGCGAGCACCAGACCGACGATGCGGCCTCCGGTGCCGATCGTGCCCACCATCGACATGCTGTCGAGCGGATACTGCTCGGTAATTTCCTTGCGCCGGTTCGAATCCGGTCGCGGACCGCTGCCGCCGGAGTCGTCGGTGAACGCATTGCTGAAGGGGTCGCGGATGCCCTGCGCCGAGTACTCGAACGTCTCGAACTGCTGCATCACCGGCAGCGGCTCCAGCGCCGGTGCGGGACGCTGCTTGACCTCTTCGGCCCAGACTTCGAGATTGGGCGCCTCGCCCGGTTCGCTGGTGACGCCGCGGCCGCAGCCGGAGGTCGCCAGCGCCATCGACAGCAGCGCAAGGCCACGCATCATGTTGCCCGTCCTGACGGCCATCACGGCGTCCCCTCCGTCGTCTGCGCGGCCTGGGCTTGCGCGGCGGTCTCTTCTTCGTCGAGATAGCGGTAGGTCTTCACAGTACCGGAAAGTTCGAGACTGGAATTCGGCCCGATACCCGCCAGACCATCGGTACCGCCAGCGCGCGGCTTCAGCGAAATGTCGTGCATCGTCATGATGACCACGCGCGGCAACGATGCGACACCACTGACGAACGCGCCGAACTGATGGTAGGTGCCGACCATGCGCAGGGCGATCGGCTGCTCGGCGTAGAACTCGCGCGGCATTTCCTCGCCCGGCTTGAACAGGTCGTTCTGGATGCCGGTCGCGATCGCGGTCTGCGAAATGTCGACGATCAGATCGGGCATCTCCGTCTTGCTCGGCAACTGCCGCAACATCTGCTGCAACTGCTGTTCCATCTGGGCCAGCTGCTGCTTGAGCGGCTCGAGGTTCGCGGCCTTCCCCTGCTTGGTTTCGAAATCGGCGCGCAGGGTGGACTCCTGTGCCTCCAGATTCGTCAGCTCGTCGCCCTTCTCCCGGGTGATCACATACCACAGCAGGAAGAAGATCAGCAGGCCCACGAGGATGCAGGCGCCGATCTTGTACTCGCGCGGCCAGGATCCCGTGTTGTTGAAGTCCAGCTCGCGCAGCGACATCTTCTTCTTGCTCACGACGCGACTCCTTCTGCAGCGGGCGCAGCAACCGGCGCAGCCTCGGGCAGGGTGTCGGCCGGCGCAGCCGGGTCGGTACCCTCGGCCGCCGCAGCTTCCTTGGCGGCCGGCGTCGACAGCTGCACACTCAGGGTGAACGCATACGGCAGGCCCGGCACGCCGTCACGTGCTTCGATCACCGACAGCTGCGGGCTGGTCATCCAGCCGGATCCGTCGAGCGAACGCATGTAGGTACTGACGCGCGCGTTCGACTGCGAACGCCCTTCGAGCGTCAGCGTCTGGCCTTCCTGCTTGAGCGACGTCAGCAGGACCCCATCGGGAATCGTGCGCACCAGCTGGTCGAACAGATGGACCATCTGCGAGCGGTTGCCCTGCAGCTCCTCGATCACGGCCTTGCGCGCCAACAGGCGTGCGCGCTGCGATTCGAGCGCCTCGATCTCGGTGATCTGGGTGTCGACTGCGGCGATCTGCTGCTGCAGGAACGCGTTGCGCTCGTTCTGGCCGTCGATCTGCGCGTTGTAGTACATGTTGACGAGGAACCACAGCGCCACGCCGGTCGCCGCGGCGATGCCGACCATCACACCGAATTCCTTCTGCCGCTGCTTGCGCCGTTCGGCGCGCCACGGGAGGAGATTGATCCTGGACATCAGTCGAAGCTCCTCAGGGCCAGGCCGCAGGCGATCATCAGCGCGGGCGCATCCTGGGCCAGCGCGTGCGCCTGCACGCGCGGGCCGAGCGTCATCTGCGCCAACGGATTGGCGAGCACGGTCTGCACGCCCAACTGCTCTTCGACCATGTCGGCCACGCCCGGGATCGATGCGCAGCCACCGGCCAGCACCACCTGGTCGACGCGGTTGAAGTCACTGCCGGCGTAGAAGAACTGCAGCAGGCGGCTGACCTGCTGGACCATCGCCTCCTTGAACGGCTCCAGCACTTCGACCTCGTAGCTCTCGGGCAGCCCGCCCTGGCGCTTGGCCAGACCGGCTTCCTCGTAGCTGAGACCGTAGCGGCGCATCACCTCGTCGGTGAGCTGCTTGCCGCCGAACACCTGCTCACGCGAGTACAGGCTGCGCCCGTTGCGCAGCACATTGAGCGTGGTCATCGTCGCGCCGACATCGACCAGCGCGACCACACCGTCGGACGGCATGCTCAGCGTGCCGGCGATCATGGCGAACGCGTTCTCGACCGCGAACGCCTCGACGTCGATGACCTTGGCGGTCAGTCCGCCCAGCTCCAGCGCTGAAGCGCGGAGCTCGACGTTCTCCGAGCGCGAAGCCGCGAGCAGCACCTGCACCATCTCGGCGTTGCCGGGCATCGGCCCGAGCACCTCGAAGTCGAGATTCACTTCCTCGATCGGGTACGGAATGTAGTTGACCGCTTCGAGCTCGACCTGCGATTCGAGATCCTCCTCGTCGAGGTCGGCCGGCATCGGGATGGTCTTGGTGATGACCGCCGATCCCGCGACCGCGGCCGACGCGTGCTTGGCCTTGGTGCCCGAGCGCGACACCGCGCGACGGATGGCCTCGCCCACGGCCTCCACCTCGACGATGTTCTTCTCGACCACCGCGTTGGGCGGCAGCGGTTCGACCGCGTAGTGCTCCACGCGGTAGCGATTGCCCTGGCGCGACAGCTGCAGCAGCTTGACCGCAGTCGAGCTGATGTCGACGCCGATGATCGGCACCTGGCTTTTTGTGATGAGCCCCACGGAATATCCCCTTTGCCACGGGCGTTTAGCCACGCCTCGTGTCCCGGCGCATTAAATAGCGGACTTTCCGGGTATTGGCAACACGCGCCTTCGATTCCGGAAAGCTGAACCACCGGCGGGCACGGCCGGTGCAATCTGCCTGCAAGCCCCGTTCCACGCCGACGCACCGGCGCCCCGCGGACACCTCCCCTATACTTTGCCGCCATGAGCCCAGCCCCCACGTCGACGCCCAAGCCCCGCCCCTCCCGCTTCCGCCGTCTGCTGCGCTGGACCCTGGTCCTGGTGCTGGTGCTCGGCATCCTCGGTGCGATCACCGGCGGCATCCTCTACGCGGCGGTCGCGTCCAAGCTGCCCGACGTCGAAGCGCTGCGCGACATCGAGATGCAGGAGCCGATGTACGTCTACGCGCGGGACGGCCGGCTGATCGCGCTGTTCGGCGAAACGCGCCGTTACCCGGTCGACATCGAGGATGTGCCCGAACGACTGAAGCAGGCGTTCCTCGCGACCGAGGACGCACGCTTCTACGAACACGGCGGTATCGATTACCGCGGCGTCGCGCGCGCACTCTGGCTGCTGGCCACGACCAACGACCGCCGCGTGCCGGGCGGCTCGACGATCACCCAGCAGGTCGCGCGCCAGTTCTTCCTGAGCTCGGAATACAGCTTCACGCGCAAGTTCGCCGAGATGCTGCTGGCGCGGAAGATGGAGCAGAACCTCAGCAAGGACGAGATCTTCGAGCTCTATCTCAACAAGAGTTTCTTCGGCAATCGCGCCTACGGCGTCGCGGCGGCCGCCGAGTTCTACTACGGCAAATCGCTGGCCGAACTGGATCTCGACGAGATGGCGTCGCTGGCGGCGATCCCGAAGTTCCCGTCCAGCGGCAATCCGCTGAGCAACCCCGAGCGCGCGAAGGAGCGCCGCGACGTCTACGTGCTCGCACGCATGCAGGAGCTCGGCTTCATCAGCGCGCAGGACGCCGCCGCCGCCCGCGCCGTCGATATGCACGCCAGCCCGCACGAGCGCCCGATCGAAGTCTTCGCGCCGTACGTGGCGGAAATGGTGCGGCTGGAAATGGTCGCCCGGTACGGCGGCGACGTGCTGACCCGTGGCTACCACGTCACCACCACGATCGACCCGACCATGCAGGCGGCCGCCGAGCTGGCCGTGCGCAACGGCCTGACCACCTACGATCGTCGCCACGGCTGGGTGAAGCCGGCGGACACGTTCGAGCTGGCAGCCGGCGAAGACGCCGAGACCACCGCGCGCCGCCTGCGCGGCATCGCGCCGCAGGGCGGCATGCTGCCGGCGGTCGTCGTGCGCAGCGGCGACGGCACGGCGGATGTCGTGCTGTCCGATGGCAGCACCGTGACGCTCGACGCTGCCGCCAGCCGCTGGACCGGCAAGAGTCCGGCTGCGCTGCTGACGCGCGGCGATCTGACCCGCGTGCGTCGCATCGAAACGCCGGCCAAGGCCCCGGCCGCCACCGCGCCCGACGCGCTGCCGCCGCCGGTCATCACCTGGCAGCTCGAACAGTTGCCGCGCGCGCAGGCGACGCTGGTTTCGATGGAGCCCGACGACGGCGCGGTGCGCGCATTGATCGGCGGCTTCAGCTTCGCGGGCAGCAATTTCAACCGCGCCACGCAATCGCGTCGTCAGCCGGGTTCGAGCTTCAAGCCTTTCATTTTCGCCGCGTCGTTCGAGAAGGGGTTCAACCCGGCCTCGATCGTGCTCGACGCACCGGTGCTCTTCAGGATGCGCCGCGGCCAGGACTGGCGCCCGCAGAACTCCGATGGCAGGTTCGTCGGACCGATGCGCCTGCGCGAGGCACTGGTGCAGTCGCGCAACCTCGTGGCCGTGCGCCTGCTCGATGCGATCGGCGTCGACTACGCGCGTCGCTACATCAGCCATTTCGGCTTCGAGGAATCGCAGCTGCCGCCGAACCTGTCCATCGCACTCGGCACGCCGTCGCTGACGCCGCTGGACGTGACCCGCGGCTACGCGGTGTTCTCCAATGGCGGCTTCCGCGTGACGCCCTGGTTCGTCGACGAAGTGCGTGACCGTGAAGGCACGCTGGTGTTCAAGGAGAACCCGGCCCGCGCCTGCCGCGGCTGCGGCACCGGCGGAACGCCGGGCCAGCCGTCGACGCCCGGCCATGTGGTCGATGGATTCAATCTGGGCCCGGCTGCCGAACAACGCGAGGTCACCGAAGCGCCAGCCGAAGCCCCGCAGCCGCCCGAACCGCGCGCCGACGGCGCTGCTCCGGTGATGGCGCCGCGCGCGATCGACGAGCGCGTGGCCTACCAGATGATCTCGATGATGCGCGACGTCGTGCGTCGCGGCACCGGCACCGCCGCACGCGTGCTCGAACGCGAAGACGTCGGCGGCAAGACCGGTTCGACGAACGACCATCGCGATGCCTGGTTCTCCGGCTTCGGCGGCAATCTCGTGACATCCGTCTGGGTGGGCCGCGACGACAACCGCTCGCTCGGCTTCCGTGAGTACGGCGGCCGCGCAGCCCTGCCGATCTGGATCGACTTCATGCGCGTCGCGCTCGAAGGCGTGCCCGAGGCCACGAACGAGCCGCCGGAAGGCATGGTGCGCGTCGCGGTGACCGCGGGTGGCCGCCTGCTGCCGACCGCGTCCGAGGGCGGCATCATCGAGTACGTCAAGGCCGAAGACCTGGAGCGCATGGAGTCAGAGATCGATCTGCAGATCGACGACGTGCCGGCCGAGGAAGCGTTCGACATCTTCTGATCACTGCGGATGTGGCCGGCACGCGCACATCGCGTCGCCGGCCGATCGAGGCGCCGGCCGGCATCGTCGCGAGCTCGAGGCATCCAGCAGCTGAAGCGGATCGCGCCGTGTCTTGACCCGTCACGACGCGGGCGTAAAGTCGATCCTAGGTGATCGACGACAGGGGACGCGCATGCATCGCGCACGTCAGCACGCGGAAACACAGACCCGTGAACGCCGCCATCGCCTCGCGCACGAGGCCGCCCGCCTCATGGCCGAGGGCGGCATCCGCGACTTCCACGTCGCCAAGCTCAAGGCGGCGAGTCGACTCGGCATCCACGACGATGCGTCTCTGCCGCGCAACCGGGAGATCGAGGACGCACTGCGCGAACACCAGCGCCTGTTCGGTGGAGCGCGCCAGACCGATGCGCTGCGCGAGCGGCGCGAAGCCGCCGTGCGCGCGATGGGGTTCTTCGAACGGTTCTCGCCGCGGCTGGTCGGCCCCGTGCTCGAAGGCACGGCGGATGCGCATTCGGCGGTCACGCTGCATGTGCATACCGACGACTCGAACGGACTCGCGCGCTTTCTGGACGATCACGGCATACCGGCCGAGAGCCGGATGCGCCGACTGCGTCTGGACCGGCAGCGGGCGGGGGATTTCGATGTCTGGGTGTTCGCGGCCGAAGATCTGACTTTCGACCTGACGGTACTGCCGGAAGCCAGCCTGCGACAGGCTCCGCTGTCCACGATGGACGAGAAGCCGATGCGCCGTGCGTCCCGATCGCAGCTGGAGCAGCTGATCGCACTGGAACACGGCGCCGGCTGAGTCGGCACGCCGTCGCATCGATGGCGCGTCGTTGGCTACTCCATGACGATCTGCGCACTCTGGCCCGTGCCGAATACGCGCGCGCGTGCACCGACGCGTAGGCCATCGGCACTCGCGGCGCGGATCGCCGACTCGCTGCCGTCGTCGAACTTGAGCATGACCATGTAGGCGGTAACCGTCGGCACGCCTGCTGCCGGCGCGGCGGCAGCGCCTTCGACGACATCGCGCGCCGCGCCGCTGGCGACCTCGTAGGCCTCGTAGGAGTACTCGCCGGTGACACGGGAGGCCGCCCGCCCCGCCATCCGACCCAGCGCGCGGCCGAGCGCGCCGGTGGTCTGCGACGGCTTCGTCTGTTGCTGGACGGCCGTGGCGGCGACCTGCATCGGGCTGATCCCCGTGATCAGGCCGCTGCGGAACGACATTTCCTGCGCAGCCACGTTCCAAGCAGTGAACGCCATTCCGCAAGCGAGCGCTGCGCTCCACATCCATCCCATCTTCATTCGAGCATCCCCGTCGAGTGAGCCGAGCGCTGCGCTTGTCTGGTACGCAGAGTGCGGGCAGCGCGTGTCGAACCCAGTCTGCCGAGCGCATGAGGAGCCGGCTGCTGGAAAACACCCGAGACGGATGTCGGGATTCCCGTAAAAGCAGCTGGTCTCCCAGATACGACGAAGGCGGCCCGGAGGCCGCCCTGTCGTGGCACGCGGGATCCGAGGATCCCGCAGCGTGGTCGAGTCGATCAGCGCTGGTCGGCGCCCTTGTAATCGCGCACGTCATAACCGGTGTAGATCTGGCGCGGACGGCCGATTTTGGCTTCCGGATCGACCTGCTGCTCGAGCCAGTGCGCGACCCAGCCGGCGGTGCGACCGATCGCGAACATCACCGTGAACATTTCGGTCGGGATGTTGAGCGCCTTGTAGATGATGCCGCTGTAGAAATCGACGTTCGGGTAGAGCTTGCGCTCGACGAAGTAGTCGTCCTTCAGCGCCGCTTCTTCCAGCTTCATCGCCACATCGAGCAACGGATCGTTGACGCCCAGCTCGCCGAGCACCTTGTGGGTCATCTCGCGAATGATCTTCGCGCGCGGGTCGAAGTTCTTGTAAACACGATGGCCGAAGCCCATCAGGCGGAACGGGTCGTTCTTGTCCTTCGCGCGCAGGACCGCCTTCTCGACGTTGTCGGCAGTGCCGATTTCGGCCAGCTGCTTGAGCACCGCTTCATTGGCGCCGCCATGCGCGGGGCCCCACAGCGCGGTGATGCCGGCCGCGACGGACGCGTACGGATTCGCACCGGTCGAACCGACCAGACGCACGGTCGAGGTTGACGCGTTCTGCTCGTGATCGGCGTGCAGGATGAAGAGCAGGTCCATCGCCTTGGCGACGACCGGGTTGAGCTCCAGCGGCTCGCTCGGCACTTCGAACATCATGTGCAGGAAGCGGTCGACGTAGTTCAGGCTGTTGCGCGGGTAGCGGATCGGCTGACCGATCGAATAGCGGTACGCGGCCGCGGCCAGCGTCGGCACCTTGGCGATCAGACGGATCGCGGCGAGGCGGCGCTGTTCGGGATCCTGAAGATCCAGCGTGTCGTGATAGAACGCCGACATCGACGCGACCGACGCGGCGAGCATCGCCATCGGGTGCGCATCGTGGCGGAAGCCCTGCAGGAAGCTCTTCAGCGACTCGTGCATCATCGTGTGATGCGTGACTTCGTGCTCGAACTTGGCGAATTCGTCGGCGGTCGGTAGTTCGCCGGCCTGCAGCAGGTACGCGACTTCGAGGAAGCTCGACTTCTCGGCCAGCTGGTCGATCGGGTAACCGCGGTACAGCAGCACGCCTTCGTCGCCGTCGATGTAGGTGATGGCCGACTTGCAGCTGGCAGTGGCGGTGAAACCGGAGTCGTAGGTGAAGCAGCCGGTTTCCTTGGGCAGCTTCGAGATGTCGATGCAGGGATTGCCGAGCGTGCCGTGCAGAACGGGCAGCGTCACCGTTTTGCCGGCGGCATCGAGCGTGACCTGGTCGAGCTTGGCGTTGGATTCAGACACTCTGGAGGCTCCTCATTTCTCCGGACAGCTGCGCCATCCGGCCTGGCGGGCGGCGCGTGCCGCAATGCGTCAATTATCGCATAGCGATTCCATGCGCGCCGGTATGTGGCATTGCACGAAAGTCGAACACGGCGGAGCGCACCGCGGCGGCGTGCAGCGGCGAAACGCGAGGAACCGGAATGCAGACGGCCGCCCAAGGGCGGCCGCTGGTGTCGTCGGACGATGCGCACCGCGTTCGCGGCACGCACCATTCCACACGCGCTTACTTGGCGTAGCGCTTGCGGAACTTGTCGACGCGACCGCTGGTGTCGATGATCTTGTTCTGGCCGGTGTAGAACGGATGCGTGGCCGAAGAGACTTCGATCTTGATCAGCGGATATTCGTTACCGTCCTCCCACTGGATCGTTTCCTTCGCCGAGGCGGCGAGGGTCGAGCGGGTGAGGAACTTGAAACCGTCGGACGTGACGTCCTGGAAGACGACTTCGCGGTAATCGGGATGGATGTCGGCCTTCATGGCGGCACCAAAGTTGCGCAAGGGAAGAGCGGCATTTTAACCATCGAGCGGACCCGGGCGCAAGCCGCCGGACGCATTCCGCTCAACGGCCCAGCACGCGGCGGATCCGCGCATGGAACCGGGCCGCGTCGTAGCGCATCAGGATGCGGGCGTTGTCGGGCCGGCCGAGCTGGCGGTTCCAGTCCACGACCGTCGCACCACGGGCCGGCCCGTGGTCGAGCACGACATCGAGCGGACGCGTAATGACCTCCTGCGCGGACCCGGGTTCGAGCACCCAGGCCATCGCCAGCGCATCGGCCGAATGCCAGTCGTCGCCGCGTCGGTCCGCGGACCATTCGCGGGTCTTGCGCGAGATCGCCTCGTAGAACCGGCCGATCTCGTCGCCTGCCTGCATCCAGCCGAGCACCGCGTCATGCGGCAGGCCGTGGGCAACGGTGGCCTCCCAGTCCGACAGGTCGAACTCCGGGAACGCGTCGAAGACGATCTTCGCCGCTTCGGGATCGAAGTAGGCATTGAACTCGGCGCTGGGCGTGATGTTGCCGTGGCCGGTCACCGCACCCGACATCGCCACGAAACGCGCCACACGCGACGGCAGGCTCGGATCGAGCTTCAACGCAAGCGCGACATTGGTCAGCGGCCCCAGGGCGACCAGCACCAGACGACCGGCATGCACGTGCGACAGACGCAGGATCGCCAGCGCGGCGTGCTCGTCCTCGACCCCGCGCGACGCTGACGCGTAGCCGATGTCGCCGAACCCGTCGTTGCCGTGCACGTAGGCCGCGTCGGGTGCGGCGTGCAGCAGCGGCGACGCAGTCCCTGCGAATACGGGCACATCGGTGCGGCCGACCACCTCGCAGAGCTTGAGCGCATTGGCGACGGTGTGATGCAGGCCGACGTTGCCGGCGGCGATGGTCAGGCCGACGACGTCGTGCGCATCGTCGTCGAAGGCCAGCAGAAGCGCGAGAGCATCGTCGACGCCCGGGTCGGTATCGATCAGCAGCGGGATTTTATCGGTCATGCCGCATTATCGCCCGCGTCGTCCACAGCGGCGACCGCCGAGAACGGAAACGCCCGGCCGACGCATCGACCGGGCGCTTCGGACTCACACAGACGGGCTTACCACTGCATGCCGGCGCCCACGGTCACCCCCACGTCGTTGCGGGTATTGGTGGTGCCGCTGAACTTGTAGACCCAGCGCCCGCTTTCCGAGATGGTGGTGATGCCGACCGCCAGGCCGGCTTCCTGTTCGTAGCCGCTGACCGCCGCCGCCACCATGCTCCGGCCCGGCTGGTAGGCCTGCGGCAGGCCCGCCACCGCCATCGCCGATGCCACGCCTGCGCGGTAGCCGCGATCGATTTCCCAGACGTCCGACTGCATCTGGTTCAAGCGCGCGTCGGTGTAGTCGTTCGCCGATTGCAGCGCCCGCTCGATTCCGGCGTTCATCTGGTTGACGTTGACCGCGTCGGTGCCCGCGGTACCGGCGGCCACATTCGTCAACTGGCGTTCGCCGCCGGCGGACCCCACTGACACCGTATTGGCGCGATCGGCCACGGATCCCTGGCCCAGTGCCACCGAATTGCCGGCGTTGGCCTGGGCACCCTGCCCGACCGCCACGCCGCCGGCGGCCGCCACAGTGGCACCTTCGCCGACGGCAACCGCATTCGGCGCTGTCGTGGCGATCGTCGCATTGGCGCCGACAGCGGTGCCGTTAGCGGCCTGCACGATCGCGCTTCCGCCGATCGCGGTCGCGTTGCCGCCGACCGCGGCGCTGTCACCCCCCACGGCCACTGCCTGGTCACCGTCCGACACCGCGGCGGCGCCGACGGCGACGCCGCGCGAACCGTCGTTCACCGCGGCGTCGCCGGTGCCGTCACGCGGCCCGTCGACGCCGACGAGCGCATCAGTGCCTCCCGGCCCCGGCGGCAAGCCGTCGATCCGGCCGTTGACCGCGTCGAGACCGCTGTTGAGCGCCGCGAGTGCGGACCCGACGTTGTCGTAGAACGCGCCCTGGATCGCGTAATTCGGCGCGACGAGCGTGCCGAGCGGCGTCACCGACGCTCCGCCACCGAGTAGGCCTGCGATCGCCGAGTGCGTCGCGAACAGCTGAGCGCCGTTGATGGCCTCGGTGCTGGCGGCGGAAATTGCACCGCCGGCCACGTTCGCCAGCGTCGTACCGTCTGCGCCGCCGCCGAGCGTGATCCGGCTGTAGTCCGGGTCACCGTTGACGTCCTCGTCGTAACGCACCGCGAACACGCTGTCGGAATTCACGTCGACGATCGCATCGCGCAGCTGCGCGAGATTCACCGCGTCGGTATCGACCGTGCCGGCGGCGACGCCGCTGAGGCGTCGCGCGTCGCCGGCATTGTTCGCGAAGTCCACCTGCGTGCCGCCCACCTGGTTGCCCACGCCAATCGCCAGCGTGGCGGCGTCCTGCTGCACCAGGCCTGCGGTGCCGGCCAGAAGGCCCGCGATGTCGGACGTGTTGGTGGTGGTGCGGCCGTCCAGATTGGTGATCGCCGAGCCCACGTTGTCGACGCTGACCGTGGTGCCGGTGTTGCTGCCGTCGTCGAGCACGTACGTCGGGCCGGTCACCGCGCCCGTGGTCGGATCGATCCCCGCACCACCACCCAGCGCATCCACAACCGGCGTGAGCTGCGCGACATTGACCGCCTCGTCCGCTGCCACGCCGGCTGCCACGTTGGCCAGTGTCGTACCCGTCGGACCCGCCAGCGTGATGCGCGCGAGGTTCGGCGCACCCGCGCCGTCGTCGTCGTAGCGGACGGCGAACGCGCCGATCGCGACGGCATCACTGAGCGCGTCATCGACTGCATCGAATGCCGCGCCGACGTTGCCGTAGCTGGCACCACCGATGCTGTAGGTCGGTGCGGTAATCGTACCGTCCGGACTGACGATCGCGCCGCCCCCCAGATGCGTGGCGACCGATCCGCTGGCGCCTTGCAACTGCGCGAGGTTCACCGCATCAGCCGCGTCGGTGGCAGCGGCGACGCCACTGAGGCGACGTGCGCCGCCGCTCGCGTTGGCGAAGCTGACCTGGCTGCCGCCCGTCTGACCCGCGATGGTCACCACGTCGGTGGCCGGGTCCTGTCGCACGAGACCGGCGCTGCCATCGAGCAGCGCGTTGACGTTGCTGGTGTTGGTGGTCGTGCGCGTGTCGAGATTGCCCAGTGCGCTGCCGACGTCGTTGAAGTCCTGCGTCGTCGCGGTATCGCTGCCGTCGTCGAGCGTGTACGTCGGACCGGTCACCGCACCGGTCACCGGATCGATGCCGGCGCCGCCGCCGAGCGCGTCGGCCACCGGCGTCAGCTGGGCGACATTCACCGCCTCGTCGTCAGCCACGCCGGCGGCGACATTGCCGATCGTGGTGCCGTCAGCGCCCGCCAGCGTCAAGCGTGACTGGGACGCGTCGTCGTACTGCACCGCCAGTTCACCGAGGTCTGTGATCTGGTTCTCGACCGCCGTCAGCTGCCGCAGATTCACCGCGTCGAAGTCCTCCGTGCCATCGCCGACGTTGACGATCTGCCGCTGCGCGGCAGCGGTGCCGACCGATACCGCATTCGCGCGGTCGGCGAGCGAGCCAAGACCGAGCGCCACACTGTTGGCAGCCGTCGCGACTGCGAACTGGCCGACCGCAGTCGAATCGGCGACGGCGGCCTGCGCGCCTTGACCGAGTGCGGTTGCACGCACACCCGTGGCGATCGCGTTCATGCCGATGGCCGTACCACTGTTGCCCGCGGTCGCGTTGCGCCCCATCGCCAGGCTGTTCGAGCCGGTCGCCTGCGCGGCCGAGCCGAATGCGGTCGACTGCGGACCACTTGCCAAGGCGTCCCCACCTACCGCCGTGCTGTTCTGTGCGGTCGAGCGTGCGTTGTTGCCGATCGCCACCTGATTGACGCGGGTCGCATCTGCCGCGTCACCGGTCACGGCGTTCAGGCCGATGGACACGCCGCCCGCCCCGTTTGCAACAGCGTTGGGGCCGATCGCCACCGTGTCCGCCCCGAGCGCCCTGGCAACGGTGCCGCCCGAGTTCACCCGGAAGAAACGGGGTGCGCCACTCCCGTCCATCTCTTCGATCATCGCGGTGTTGCTGACGACGCGCACATCGAGATTCTCCAGCGCCGCGCCGACGTTGCCGTAGCTGATCGTCGTGCCTGTGTTGTCACCGCTGTCGAGTGTGTAGGTGGGCCCTGTCACCGCGCCGGTCACGGGATCGACCGTTGCGTCGCCCCCCAGTGCATCCACCACCGGCGTCAGCTGGCCCAGGTTCACTGCATCACCGGGCGCAATGCCCGCCGCGAGGTTTCCGATGCGCGTGGGTATCCCGGTCGCCCCCAGCGTGATCCGGGCGAGATTCGGGTTGCCTGTGCCGTCGGCGTCGTAGCGCACCGCAAAGGCGCCGACCGAAACGACGTCGTCGAACGCCGCGTCGACGGCATCGAATGCAGCCCCGACGTTGGTGTAGCTCGCGCCGGCGATCGTGTAGCTCGGCGCGGTCACGGTGCCGTCCGGATTCGCTACCGCACCACCGCCCAGCTGCGCCGCGACGGACGCGCCCACTGCCTGCACCTGACCGAGATTGGCGGCATCCGTCGCAACGGTCGCGTTCGCGACGCCGCTCAGACGACGCGCGCCCTCCGTACCGGTGAAGTCGACCTGCGTGCCGCCGGTCGTCAAACCCACGGTCAGCGATGCTGTTGGATCGACCTGCTGCACCAGTCCTGCCGTACCCGCGAGCAGATTGTTGATGTTGCTGGTGTTGCCCGCCGTCCGACCATCGAGATTGCCGAGCGCATCGCCGACGTTGTCGAAGTCCGACGTCGTGCCGGTATCGGTGCCATCGTCGAGGGCATACGTGGGTGCGATCACGGCGCCGGTCGTCGTGTCGACGCCCGCACCCCCACCGAGCGCGTCGAGTGCATTGGTCAGCTGGCCAACGTTGACCGCTTCAAGCGCGTTGGCGCCCGCTGCGACGTTGCCGATCACAGTGCCATCGGTGCCCCGGAGCGCGATGCGCGAGAAATCCGGCGTGTCGGGATCATCCACACTCGCGTTGTAGGTCACGGCGAACACACTCGGGTCACCGATGCCACCACCGAAACCGGCGAGCGCGTTGTCGACCGCTGTGAATGCAGATCCGACGTTGTTGAAAGTCACGCCGCGAATGGTGTACGACGGCGCAGAAAGCACCCCCGCCGCATTGAACGTCGCACCGCCGCCAAGGCGGGACGCGATATTCGTCCCCAGGCCGAACAGCTGGCCACCATTGACCGCCTGCAGGCTCGCGCTGCCGAGCGCAGCCGGCGCGACGCCATCCAGGGTACGGGCCGCGCCTCCCAGTGCGCGGAAGTCCACGAGCGTGCCGTCGGTCTGCGCGCCGACCGTCAGCGGGGCCGCGACGCCAGTCTGCTGCACCAGGCCGGCCGTGCCATTGAGCAGGTTGTTGATGTTGGTGGTGTTGCCCTGCACGCGCCCATCGAGATTGCCCAGTGCGCCGCCGACGTTGTCGAAACTCGCGGTGCCGCCCGCGCCATCAGCGAGCGTGTACGTCGGCCCCGTCACCGCGCCGGTCGCCGGATCGATGCCCGCGCCGCCGCCAAGCGCGGTGACGGCCGGCGCCAACTGGGACACGTTGACCGCATCGGTCGGCGCGATGCCGGCGGCGACGTTCGCCAGCGTCGTGCCACCCGTCACGCCATTGCCGAGCGTGATCCGTGTGAGATCCGGATCGCCCGCGCCATCGGTGTCGTAACGCACGGCGAACAGGCCGACTGCGGTGGCATCGGCGAGCGCGCCATCGACGGCGTCGAACGCATCGCCCACCGTCGCGTACGCGGTGCTGCCGATCGTGTAGCTCGGCGCCGTGATCAGACCATTGCCACCGACGGCTGCGCCGCCGCCGAGATGGGACGCAACGGCAGCACTGGACGCGAACAGTTGACCGCCGTTGAGCGCTTCGGTGCTGCCCGCCGTGACCGCGCCGCCAGCCACTCCGGTCAATGTGCGCGCGTCGCCTGCATTGTTCGCGAAACCCACCGCGGTGCCGTCGGTCTGTGCGCCGACCGTCAGCGCGGCGCCAGGCGCCACCTGGCGCACGAGCCCTGCGGTACCGGCGAGCACTGCATTGATGTTCGTCGTGTTCGTGGTGGCACGGCCATCGAGATTGCCCAACGCCGTGCCGACATCCGACGCGGTGACCGTGCCGCTCTGGAGGCTGTAGGCCGGCGCGCTCACGGTTCCGTCCGCCGTCAGGGTCGCGCCGCCGCCCAGACGGGTCGCCAAGGTGCTGCCCGTGTTGAACAGTTGCCCGGTATTGACCGCCTGCGTGCCCGCAGCTGACAAGGTGCCCGCGCTCACGCCATCCAGGCTGCGCGTCGCGCCCGAGACATTGGCGAAGCTCACTGCGGTGCCGCCGGTCGTGCCTGCGACGCTCACTGCCAGCGAACCCGGGTCCTGACGCACCAGCCCCGCCGTCCCGTCGAGGAGATTGTTGATGCTGGTCGTGTTGCCCGTCGCGCGACCATCGAGATTCGCGACCGCTGCGCCCACGCTGCTCGCGGTCACGGTTCCGCCCTGCAGTGCATAGCTCGGTGCGGTGATCGCACCGCTTGCCGCGACCGTCGCACCACCGCCCAGACCAGCCGCGACCGACGTGCTGACGCCATGCAGCTGGGCACCGTTGATGGCCTGCGTGCTGAGGGGCGTCACCGCACCCGGCGCAAGATTGGAGATGGTCGTGCCACCTGCGCCCTGCAGGGTGATGCCGGTGCGTGCAGCCGTGTCGTAGCCGACCGCGAGCGCGTTGACGGCATTGACCTGCGAGATCGCGCCCTGCATCTGCTCGACGTTGACGGCATCCGTCGCCTGCGTACCCGCCGCGACGTGCGTGAGCTGGCGGCTCGTTGCGCCCGCACCGATGGAGACCGAACCGATCGACGAGCGCACCAGGGACGTGCCCGCCGCGGTGTAATTCGTCAGTGCGCCCCGATCGGTCACCGCGCCCGCACCGAGCGCAACGCTGTTGGCATGCGTCGACGATGCATTCGCGCCCAGGATGACCTGCCGGTCCGCGGTGCCGTTCGCGCCATGGCCGACGACGACGGCATTGCCGAGCCTCGCCGCGTAATTGCCGTCAGGCGCGCCGGCGCCGGTCCAGGCAGTAGCCGGAAGCCGGTGCGTCGCATTGGTGCCCATTACAACGGTGTTTGAACCGTTTGCAGCAGCACCGTCGCCGATGATGACCTGGAAATCCTGCGCGGGCAGAGTCGACCACGAATACGTGCTCACCCCAGGGACACAGACACCGATCACGCCCAAGATGGTGCAGGTCGGCGAGTTGTTCGTCGCGCCGTACTGCGCATTGGTCACAGTCAGATAGCTTTCCGACGAAGCGCGCCCAAGGATGGTCGTATGATCCGAAGGTCGATTCCCATTGAGATCGAGCACATTGGGGAGCGTCAGGAGGTCAGTGCCCAACAGATTGACGCCGGTAAACGAGTATCTAAAGTTTGCACGCGAGATGGTCAGGCACTCATCCGGCAGCAACTGGCCGTTTCCCAGCAATCCGCACTGCTGGTAATTGCCACCGACCAGAAACTGTTGCAGATAGTTGACTAGGCCCGGCAACGTACCGCCCGTCAGCCCACCTGGATTGATCACACCCATCGGCGTGACGGAACCGCCTCCCACGATCGAGCGCGACTGGGCGGCTGCGGACATCATGTCGCTGGTGAACAGCAGGGAGGACGCTTGGTCGTTGGCAGCGTCGTCCTGCGACTGCAGGTGCTGCTCGACGGCTTTCGCGATCGTTTCCGCGTCGTCGCGCGTCTCAGCCGTCTCGTCCTGCGCGGACACGGTACCTGCGCACAGCAGCGCTGCTGCCAGAATCGAGATCGCCGGCATGCAATACGCGCGCCCTGCCTGCACATCGGCGCCGCGGCCCCTTGCAAGTTCCGATGCCACTACCACGACGCCCAGCGCCCGGTTCCACACCTTGCGGAAAATGCGATTCATCTGCGTCCACTCCCTCTGCGTTGCCTGGTGGGCGACAGCGGGACGCGGCAGCCGCCTCGAGGCGAGGTGCCGGACAGCCCCCTGTCCGTCTGATCGATCGCGAAACACATGGACGTGTCTCGACGCGATCAGATAATCAGAGGGCCGAAAAAGCAGGAATCAGACTATTCTCAAAACCGGGGGCGCATTCCGGTATGTCGTTAGGAGGTCAACCCGTGATCGCGCGCGTACGCATACAGTTGGCTGTTGTTGTCGAGACCCAGCTTGTGCATCGCGTCGTTCTTCTGCCGGCTGATGGTCTTGACGCTGCGCGAAAGGCGCACCGCGATTTCGCTGACGGTCAGGCCGCCGACGAACAGGCGCACGACCTCGGCTTCGTGGGGTGAGATGCGGACCTGCGGCTTGTCGAGTCCGCCCGCCTGATCGAGCACCGCGCGCATCGCGCGGCAGAAATGGATGCGTCCCGAGGCGACTTTCTGGATCGCGGTGAGCAGTTCGTTGCGGGCCGAAATCTTGTCGACCAGACCGCGCACGCCGGCATCCACCATCGCGCGCAGCATCGCCGGATTCTCGACCTCGGTCAGCACGATGATCGGCAGTGCCGGAAACTGGCGGCGCAGGGTCAACAGCAGCGGCAGTCCGTCGCAATCGCGAAGCTGCGGGCCCCGCATCGAAAAATCCGTGACCAGCAGATCGCCTGGACGTGATGCCTCCAGCAGTTTGAGCAGGACGGCACCGTTCGAAGCTTCGCCGGCGACCACGAACGGCTCGCCCGCCCGTTCGATTTCGGCGCGCACGCCAGCGAGCGTAAATGGATGATCGTCAGCGATGAAAATACGCAACTGGGTTTCCATCTGTCCCTCCCTGGGCATGTCGGGGGCCGGACCCGCCTTCCGGTGATGTCTAACGTCTCAGAATTATCCCGTCCGCTGCATGGATACCGGGCAGCAAAATGTGACGAAAGGCACACTTGCTGCGTGAATCCCTACGGTATTTCCCGAATGTGATGAAACTGTGAAGACTTCACAGCTGCCGTTGTACCAGATACGCAACCTATTCAGGCGGCTGCGTAGCGGGTGGCGCTCCCGATCCAGCGCGACACCACGCGATCGGCTAGCGCCGGTTGCGCAACGAGCATCGCGTCGCCGATCCGGTGGACATCCGGCAACAGGTCGGCGTCGCGCGCGAGATCGGCCAAGCGGAATTCGGCCAGGCCGGTCTGGCGGGTGCCGAGCAGTTCGCCCGGGCCGCGCAGCGCGAGGTCTTTTTCGGCGATGACGAAACCGTCGCTCGTCGTGCGCATGGTGTCCAGACGCTCGCGCGCCATCCGCGACAGCGGCGCCTGGTAGAGCAGCACGCAACTCGATGCGGCGCTGCCCCGCCCCACGCGGCCGCGCAGCTGATGCAGTTGCGCGAGACCGAGACGCTCGGCGTTCTCGATCACCATCAACGATGCATTGGGCACGTCGACACCGACCTCGATGACGGTCGTCGCCACCAGCAGATCGACGGCGCCCTGCTTGAACGCACGCATCGCGTCCTGTTTGGCAGCCGGCTTCATGCGTCCGTGCACGAGCGCGACACGGAGCTCGGGCAGCGCGGCGGAGAGCTGCTCGAACGTCGTCTGCGCCGCCTGCGCGACGACTTCATCGGAATCGTCGATCAACGTGCACACCCAGTACGCCTGACGGCCGTCGGCGCAGGCGTGGCGGATGCGTTCGATCAGGGCGGGCCGTCGCTCGCTGCTCAATACGACCGTCTGCACCGGCGTGCGACCGGGGGGCAGTTCGTCGATCGCGGAGACGTCGAGATCGGCGTAGGCCGACATCGCCAGCGTGCGCGGAATGGGTGTCGCGGTCATCACCAGCTGGTGCGGCACCCGATCGCCGCCCGCGCCCTTGTCGCGCAGCGCGAGGCGCTGGTGCACGCCGAAACGGTGCTGCTCGTCGACGATGGCGAGCGCGAGGTCGTAGAAGGCGACGCTGGCCTGCATCAGGGCGTGCGTGCCGACCACCAGCGGCGTTGCGCCCGACGCGATATCGGCCAGCACCGCCGCGCGCGCGCGTCCGGTGACCTTGCCGGCGAGCCAGGCCACGCGCACGCCCAGTGGCTCGAACCAGGCCCGCAGGTTCTGCGCGTGCTGTTCGGCCAGCAATTCGGTCGGCGCCATCAACGCGGCCTGACGACCGCCATCGATCGCGGCGGCAGCCGCCAGCGCGGCGACGACGGTCTTGCCGCTGCCGACATCCCCCTGCACCAGTCGCAGCATCGGCTTGCGCCGGGCCAGATCGATCAGCAGCTCGCGATGCACGCGGGACTGCGCGCCGGTCAGCGCGAACGGCAGCGAGGCCTGCAACGCGGCGGCGAGCGCGCCCGGGCGCAGCGCCGGCGCACGATGCGCCTGCAGCGCGATGCGTTGCCGACGCAGGCTCAAGTGGTGGGCGAGCATCTCCTCGAGCACCAGCCGACGCTGGGCGGGATGACGACCCGAGGCCAACATTCCGATGTCCGCGTCGCTCGGCGGCCGATGCACATACAGCAGCGCATCGCGCAGCGTCGGCATGCCGAGCGACTCCAGCGCGTCACCGGGCAACAGTTCGAGCGCGGCATCGCCGGGCAGCCGGTCGAGCGCCTGCCCGACCAGCCGACGCAGCATCTGCGGGCCGACGCCTTCGATCGCGGGATAGACCGGATCGAGGCGATCGTCGAGCACCGTGATCGCGTCATCGTCGAGCACGCGATAACTCGGATGCACGATTTCCAGACCCTGCTGTCCGGGTCGCGGCGTGCCGAAACAGCATAGCCGCGTGCCCACGGCGAGCTGCGCGACCTGGGCGGCACGGAAATGGAAGAAGCGCAGCACCAGCGTGCCGCCGGACCCGTCGGAGATCGCGACGCGCAGCATCGGCCGGCGCCGGAACCCCTTTTCGACCGCTTCGACCGTGCCTTCGATCTGCGCCGGCACGCCGCCGCGCAGATGGCGGATCGGCGTGAAGTGGGTGCGGTCCTCGTACTGGCGCGGCAGATGCAGCCACAGATCGCCGATCGTCGCGAGACCGCGCGCGATGAGCTTCTCCGCGACCTTCGGCCCGACGCCCGACAACGCGGACACCGGTGTCTGGCCCGCATCGGCGAGCGTCGGCGCGTGGATGCCGGACCGGCTCATACGGGCGCGCTGGCCCTCAGCCGAGCACCATCACCGCATCGACCTCGAAGCGCGCGCCCTTCGGCAATGCCGGCACTTCGATGGTGGAGCGCGCGGGATACGGCGATGCGAAGTAGTCCGCCATCACCGCGTTGACCTGCGCGAACTCGCCCAGATCGGTGACGTAGAGGCCGACGCGCACGATGTCGTCGAGGCTGCCGCCGGCCGCGATGGCCACCGCCTTGAGGTTGTCGAACGCGCGACGCGCCTGCGCGGTGATGTCGCCGGCGACAATCTCGCCGGTGGCCGGGTCGAGCGGAATCTGGCCCGAGAAGTACACGGTGTCGCCGGCGCGGACGGCCTGCGAATACGGACCGATCGCGGCGGGCGCATCGGTCGTGGAAATGGGCGTGCGGGGCATCGTGGAACTCCGGCGACGGGAAAGCCCGCATTCTAGCGGGCGCACGCCGCGCCGCGGTTCGGATTACATCCGCTGCACGCCGTGCACAACCGGCAGGCGGCGTGTCCGCCGGATCACTTCGGCCAGGTGCTTGCGGCCCTTGACCTCGATCGAGAACCGGATCGCGGCGATGGTGCTGTCGCGTTCCAGATACTCCACGCCGTCGATGTTGGAATGCACGCGTGCGATCGCCGCAGCCACCTGCGCGAGCACGCCGGGATGGTTCTCGACCTCGATGCGCAACGCGACGTTGTAATCGCCGACGACCTCCCGGTCCCAGTCGATCGCGACCCAGCGCTCGGGCGACTTGCGGAACTCGGCGACGTTCGGGCAATCCACGCGATGCACCACGATGCCGCGGCCGGTCGTGTGGTAGCCCATGATGTCGTCGCCGGGAATCGGCATGCAGCAGTTGGCGAACGTGATCACGCCGCGCTCGTCGCCGCGGATGCGGATCGTCTCGCCGGCGCGCGCGATCTGCTCGGTCGGCACGCCGCCATCGTGCTGCGCGAGCGCGAGCGCCACCTGCGCCGGCATCCAGTTGCCCAGCGCGATGTCGGCCATGAGCTCTTCGAGCCGCGGATATTTCGCCTCGACCAGATACGCGTCGAGGCGCTCCTGCGGCAGCCGGTCTAGAGAGGTGCCGAGCAGTTCCAGCGCGCGGTCGAGCATGCGATGGCCAAGCTGCACCGCGTCCTCGTGCTGCAGATGCTTGAGCTGCGCGCGGATCGCGGTGCGGGCCTTTCCGGTGACGACGAACTCCAGCCACTGCGGACGCGGCATCGAGGATTTCGCGGTGACGATCTCCACCCGCTGCCCGCTCGACAGCATCGTGCGCAGCGGCACCAGCTTGCCGTCGACGCGCGCGGCCACCGCCTGGTTGCCGATGTCGGTGTGCACCGCGTACGCGAAATCCAGCGCGGTCGAATTGCGCGGCAGCGACATGATGTCGCCCTTGGGCGTGAACAGGTAGACCTCGTCCGGGAACAGATCGACCTTGACGTTCTCGAGGAACTCCAGCGACGAGCCGGTCGCCCGCTGCGATTCGAGCAGCCCCGCGATCCACGTGTGTGCGCGTGACTGCGCACTGTTCGGACCGTCGCCGCCGTGCTTGTAGGCCCAGTGCGCGGCGATGCCGCGCTCGGCGATCAGTTCCATTTCCTCGGTGCGGATCTGCACTTCGATCGGCGCGCCGTAGGGGCCGAACAGCACCGTGTGCAGCGACTGGTAGCCGTTGGCTTTGGGGATCGCGATGAAATCGCGGAAGCGCCCGTCGAGCGGCTTGAACACCGAATGCGCGATGCCGAGCGCGTGATAACAGTCGGCCGCGTTGCCGACGATGATCCGGTAACCGAACACGTCCATGACCTGGGTGAAGGTTTTGCCTTCGCCCTGCATCTTGTTGTAGATGCTCCACGGCGATTTCACCCGCCCCACGAGCCGGTACTGCAGGCCTGCGCTGGTGAGCCGCTGCGCGAGTTGCGCCTCGATGCTCGCCAGCGCTTCGCGACGTACCAGCGGCTGGTTGCGGATGCGCCGCTCCAGCACCATGTGCCGGATCGGATACAGCGCGTGGAAGCCGAGATCCTGCAGCTCGGCCTTGATCTTGTTCATGCCCAGGCGCTGGGCGATGGGTGCGTAGATGTCGAGCGTTTCGCGCGCGATGCGCTCGCGCGACGGTCCCGGCTGCGCGCCGAGGGTGCGCATGTTGTGCAGGCGGTCGGCGAGCTTGATCAGGATCACGCGCAGATCGCGCGCCATCGCCAGCATCATCTTGCGGAAGCTCTCCGCGTCCGCTTCCTGGCGACTGCCGAAGTTGAGCTTGTCGAGTTTGGTGACGCCTTCCACCAGCTCGGCGACGGTCTCGCCGAATGCCGATGCCAGCGCTTCGCGGGTCAGCGGCGTGTCTTCGATGGTGTCGTGCAGGATCGCCGCGACGAGCGTCTCGATGTCGACCTTCTGCTCGGCCAGCACCACGGCCACCGCGACCGGATGGGTGATGTAGGGCTCGCCGGACTTGCGCATCTGGCCCGCGTGCGCGGCCGCACCGACCGACCAGGCACGACGCAGCTGCGCGCGTTGTTCGTCGGGCAGATACTGCGCCGCCCGCTCGAGCACGCGCATGTACTCGGGCACCGCGTCATCCGCGGGGATATCGGGCATTACAGGGGCAGTGGCGGGTGCGGCGGGCGTCATCCACGAAGCCTACGGGCACGGTCGTACTTTGGGAACCACATCCGCATACGGCCACGCGGCTGCGCGCGCGTACCGCACAAACGCAACGACCCCGCCGGAGCGGGGTCGTCGGTGGAACACCAGGCGGCGCGCCTCAGGCGCGCGGCAGGCAGATCAGAGATCGTCGCCCTTGCCCATGTCCTCGTCGGCCACGACTTCGGCGGCGGCCCATTCCAGCGCCTCGCGTTCCTTGCGCTCGCGCTCGGACTTGTCGACGGCGTCGATGAACGGCTGATCGATGCGGCGCGCGGCGATCTCGCGCAGTGCCAGCACGGTCGGCTTGTCGTCGTTCTCGCTGTTGTCGAGCTGCGATTCGACGCCATTGGCGAGCTGGCGGGCGCGACGTGCGGCCAGCATGACCAGCTCGAAGCGGTTGTCGACGACTTCCAGGCAATCTTCTACGGTGATGCGGGCCATACGGGCTCCCGGCGACCGGATCGGCCGCGCGAATTGACGAAAAAGGGTCGCGCATCGTAGCGCCGGCCCCATGCCGGCGCAAGCGCCGGCTATGTGAATCAAACAGTTAGCCTGCGCTCGACGCCGCGACGCCCGCCTCTTCGCGCAGCAGACGCGCGATCAGCGCGGCATGGCGCTCGGCCTGGCGTTCGCGGCGCAGCCGGCTGGCGCGGAAGATCGCGCACATCTCGGCCACGGCGGTGTCGAAATCCTCGTTGACCACGACGAAGTCGAACTCGTCGTAGTGCGACATCTCTTCCTGCGCGGCCGCGAGGCGCTGGGCCATCACCGCTTCGCTGTCCTGGCCGCGCTTGCGCATGCGCTGGTCCAGCGCTTCGCGCGACGGCGGCAGGATGAAGACGCTCACGGCTTCGGGCACCTTGTCGCGCACCTGGCGCGCGCCCTGCCAGTCGATCTCCAGCAGCACGTCCTTGCCGGCAGCGAGCTGCGGTTCCACCGACTGGCGCGCGGTGCCCTTCCAGTCGCCGTGCACCTGGGCGTATTCGAAGAAATCGCCGGCATCGATCATCTGCTGGAACGCATCCTTGCCGACGAAGTGGTAGTGCTCGGCGTGCCGCTCACCCGGACGCGCAAGGCGCGAGGTGAACGAGATCGACAGGGCGATGTCGGGATCCTGCGCCAGACAGGCGTTGACGATGCTGGACTTGCCCGCGCCCGACGGCGCGGCAACGATGAACAGCGTGCCGCGCATCGGCGGCGTGTCCGCGGCAGTGTGGGATTCGGGGGTCACGCCCGTCTCCAGCGCTCGAAAGGCCGCGCATCGTACCGCTTTACGCGGGCCCGCGCCGGAGGCCGGCAGGCCCGCGCGGTATCACTCGATGTTCTGGACCTGCTCGCGGATCTGGTCGATGAGCACCTTCAGTTCGATCGCCGCCTGCGAGCTGCGGCGGTCGACCGACTTCGAACCCAGCGTATTGGCCTCGCGATTGAATTCCTGCAGCAGGAAATCCAGGCGCCGGCCCTGCGGCTCGCGCTGGCCCAGCACGCGGCGGATCTCGACGACGTGGCTGTCGAGGCGATCGAGCTCCTCGTCCACGTCGAGCTTCTGCAGCCACAGCACCAGTTCCTGCTCCATGCGACCGGGCTCGACCGGGTGCGGCAGATCGTCGAGCCGCGCCTGCAGCTTGGCGCGCTGGGCCGCGCCGATCTGCGGCATCAGCACGCGGATCTCGGCGGCGATCGCGGCGATGCCGTCGACGCGCTCCAGGATCGCGGCGACCAGCTTGCCGCCCTCGCGCTCGCGCGCGGCGACGAAGTCTTCGAGCACGGTGTCGAGCAGCGCCAGCACTTCGACCTGCAGCGCCGCCGGATCGACGCCGCGCGACTGCAGCACGCCGGGGAACTGCAGCAGCTCAGTCAGGCTGGCGCGCAGTTCCGGGAATCCGCCGCGCAGATCGCTGGCCAGATGCTGCAGCTGGGTCAGCAGCGCCTGGTTGAGCTGCAGCTCGCTGCCGCCCTCGGCGCTGCGCAGACGCAGGCCCAGATCGACCTTGCCACGCGAGACCTTCGACGCGATGCGCTCGCGCAGTGCCGGTTCGGCCGCACGCATCTCTTCGGGCATCCGCGTGCCGAGTTCGAGGAAGCGGTGGTTCACCGCGCGCAGTTCGCAGGCCAGCGTGCCCCACTCGGTGCTGCGCTCGCCCGAGGCGAAGGCGGTCATGCTGCGGATCATCGGCAAGTTCACTGCGGAAAACGGCGGACGAGTATGCCACCGCCTGCCGGGGCGATTCCGGCGCCACTGCTAGAATCCATGCCCGCTTTCCCCCTGCAGGCTCTCCATGTCCGACTTCACCCGTCCCAGCGGCCGCGCTGCCGATCAGCTGCGTGCCGTGCGCTTCGAGCGCGGCTTCACGCGCCATGCCGAGGGCTCGGTGCTGGTGAGCTTCGGCGACACCCGCGTGCTGTGCACGGCCAGCGTGGAGAACCGCGTGCCGGGCTTCCTGCGCGGCAAGGGCGAGGGCTGGGTGACGGCCGAGTACGGCATGCTGCCGCGCGCCACCAACACCCGCAACGATCGCGAAGCCTCGCGCGGCAAGCAGGGCGGCCGCACGCTGGAAATCCAGCGTCTGATCGGCCGCAGCCTGCGCGCCTGCGTGGACCGCAAAGCGCTCGGCGAACGCACGATCACGCTGGACTGCGACGTGCTGCAGGCCGACGGCGGCACCCGCACTGCTGCGATCACCGGTGCCTACATCGCGCTGGTCGATGCGATCGGCGTGCTGCGTGGCCGTCGCGAGATCACCCGCGATCCGGTGCACGGCGCGATCGCGGCCGTCTCGGTCGGCATCTATCGCGGCGTGCCGGTGCTCGATCTCGACTACGCCGAGGACAGCGACTGCGACACCGACATGAATGTCGTGATGAACGACGGCGGCGGCTTCATCGAAGTCCAGGGCACCGCCGAAGGCCACGCGTTCCGCCGCGCCGAGATGGACGCGATGATGCAGCTGGCCGAAACCGGCGTCGCCCAGCTCGTCGCCCTGCAGCGCGAGGCGCTTGCGGGATGAAGCGGCGCATCGCGCTGACCACGTTGCTCGTCGCCGATTACGACACGGCGCTCGACTGGTACACGCGCGCATTGGGGTTCCGGGTGTTCGAGGATCGGCCGCTCGGCGACGGCAAGCGCTGGGTGCAGATCGGTCCCGGCACTGCGGACGATGCCTCGCTGCTGCTGGCGCAGCCTGCCGATGACGCGCAGCGCGCGCGCATCGGCGACCAGACCGGTGGCCGCGTCGACCACTTTCTCTACACCGATGATTTCGAACGCGACCATGCATCGATGACCGCGGCCGGCGTGACCTTCCTCGAAGCGCCGCGCGTCGAGCCTTACGGCACCGTCGCGGTGTTCGTCGATCTGTACGGCACGAAATGGGATCTGCTGGAGCCTGCCGCATGAAGACCCTCGTCCTGGCCAGCGGCAACGCCGGCAAGCTCATCGAACTGCGCGCGATGCTGGCCGATCTGCCGCTGACGGTTCTGCCGCAGCGCGAGCTTGGCGTGGACGATGTCCCGGAGACCGGCACCACCTTCGTCGAGAACGCGCTGATCAAGGCGCGGCATGCCTCACAGGTCACCGGTCTGCCGGCGCTGGCCGACGACTCGGGCCTGATCGTCGATGCCCTGGGCGGCGCGCCCGGTCTCTACAGCGCGCGCTACGCCGGCAGCCCGACCGACGATGCCGCCAACAACGCCAAGCTGCTGCAGGCACTCGAGGGCCTGCCCGAGGCACGGCGCACCGCGCGCTTCTACGCGGTGATCGTGCTGCTGCGCCACGCCGACGATCCGCAGCCGCTGATTGCAGAGGGCAGCTGGGAAGGCCGCATCCTCGACGCGCCACGCGGTACCAATGGGTTCGGTTACAACCCGGTGTTCCTCGATCCCGCGCGGGGTCTGACCGCGGCCGAGATGCCGCCCGAGCAGAAGAACCGCATCAGCCACCGCGCGCTGGCGCTGCAGGCGCTGCGTGACCGGCTGGCGTCGTCCGGCCTGCTCGCCTGATCGGGCGCCGCGCGCACGTGCGCATGCCGCCCTGAGTGTCCCTCGATGCTGATCCCGCCGCCGCTCTCGCTGTACGTGCACCTGCCCTGGTGCGTGCGCAAATGCCCGTACTGCGATTTCAACTCGCACGAGTTCAAGGGCGGCACGCCACCGTTCGACGCCTACGTCGATGCGCTGCTGGCCGATCTCGACCAGGACCTGCCGCTGGTCTGGGGCCGCACCGTGCACAGCGTGTTCTTCGGCGGCGGCACGCCGAGCCTGTTTCCGGCCGATGCGATCGAACACATCCTGCAGGGCGCGTCTTCTCGGCTGCGGTTCGCGCCCGAGGCCGAGATCACGCTGGAGACGAATCCCGGCACCGCCGAGCATGGCCGCTTCGAGGATTACCGGCGCGCTGGCGTAAACCGGATCAGCTTCGGCATCCAGACCTTCGACGACGCCACGCTCAAGAAGCTCGGTCGCATCCACGACAGCGCGCAGGCAGCCGCGGCAGTCGATCTGGCCCGCGATGCCGGCTTCGACAATTTCAATCTTGATCTGATGTACGCCCTGCCCGACCAGACACTGGCGATGGCCGAGGCCGACGTACTGCGCGCGATCGATCTTGCGCCGACGCACATCTCGCATTACCAGCTCACGCTGGAACCCAACACGGTATTCGCCGCGCGCCCGCCGACCGGCATCCCCGACGATGACCTCGCCTGGGACATGCAGGAGCGCTGCCAGGCGCTGCTGGCCGAGGCCGGCTACGCGCAGTACGAAGTGTCCGCCTACGCGCGCGCCGGACGGCAGTGCGCGCACAACCTCAACTACTGGCGCTTCGGCGACTACCTCGGCATCGGCGCCGGTGCGCACGGCAAGCTCACGCTTGGCAGCGAGCAGACGATCCTGCGCCGCTGGAAATCCAAGCATCCGGTCGCGTGGCTGGCCGGCGCCGGCACGCAGGCCGGGATCGGCGGCGACGAGCGCATCGAGCCGGCGCGTCGCCCGTTCGAGTTCATGCTCAACGCGCTGCGACTGGTCGACGGCTTTACCCTCACCGGCTTCGAGGCCACGACCGGCCTGCCGCCCTCGGCCATTGATGCCCCGCTGGCCATCGCCATCGACAGGGGCTGGTTGCAGCGCGATGGCGACCGGGTCGTGCCGACCGAGCTCGGCCGGCGCTTCACCAACGACGTCGTCGCCCTGTTCCTCGAAGACTGAGAACCCGTTCAATGTCCTGCTGCGCTTGCCAGCTGGCGCGCGTGCGGTGCTCGGAAGGAATCGCAGCATGGCGATTCCTGACAGCGCTCGCCGCTGGCCCGAAGGGTGGGCGCCATGGATGACGGCCACAATGCTCACGTACCGCCCGTACGCTGCGCTTCCTGCGCTCCACCACGCGCCCATCCGGCGGCGCTCGCGACGGACCTTGAACGAGTTCTGGGGCCGGCGCAGCCGCCTGCCGCAGCGCAGCAGACTGGTGGCCGGAGACGCCCGGTCATCGCGTTATCCAGAACCGGACGCCCCGCCCGCGCGCAGGCGTCCGCCTGTGTGCGCACGCCAGTGGTGACGGCCGCGCGCGCATGCTAAAGAATGTGATCGATGCCCAGCCCGGCAACCGGAATGCCTGCGACCGCACACTATCCGCCGCCTCCCCGCTCGCTCGCCGCGGCCGGCCTGCCCCCGCGCGTGCGCCGCACGCTCGAGCGTGCGCTGTCGTTCGTCTCGACAGAGCTCGATGGCGGCCTGTCCAGCCTCGTCTCCGAGTTCGAACAGGAGCTGTTCCGGCTCGCCGACCACGCGCGCAACCCGGGCCTGGAGTCCGGCTACATGGCCACGCTGCGGGCGTTCCGCGCCAACCGCGCCGACCTCGTCCCGCGGTTCCTGCTCGCGCTGGAGGGCTCGATCGCGGCCATCCGCACGCCGGCACCGCCACCGCCACCCACGCCGCTGGACACCGCCTCGTTCGGGCCGCTGAGCCTGGTCGAAGACACGGTGATGGACGAAGGCACCGTGCTGCGCGAGATCGCAAGCCGGCAGGAAGGCCGCGCGAACCTGTCGCTGCACCTGCTGGGCCAGCGCTTCGGCGTGCTCGCCGCGTCGCCCGCCTTCGATGCCGAGCGCTTGCCGCTGGGTCCGCAGTGCCTGTGCCGGGCCATCGCCTCGGCCGCGCGCACGCTCGAAATCGAGCACGACGCGCGGCTGCTGCTGTACCGCATCTTCGACCGGGTGGTGATGCCCGGTTATGCCCGTGTGCTCGAGCGCCTGGACGCGCAGCTCGCCGACGACGGCATCCTGCCCTCGCTGACGTTCGTGCCGATGCGCGCGCGGGTCGAGCCCGTCGAACCCAAGGAAGCCTCCCGCGTGGCAAGGAATGCCGATCCCGTTGACATGCCGCGTCCGCAGGTGGACGACGCCCAGCGTCCCTACACCGGCTGGGGCGAACCCGAGACCGCCGACGACGACGCGGACGATGCGCAGTCGCACGAGGCCGCCTACGCGCGCCTGCAGGCCCTGATGTCCGGGCGCCGCGAACTGCTGCGCAAGTTCCAGCCGCGCACCGATTCGCCGCTGCCACGGCGCCAGTTGGCGACCAGCGAAGTGTCCGATGCGCTGCGGCAGCTCCAGCAGCAGCCCCAGGGGGGTGGACGCAGCCTGGTCGAGATCAAGCGCTCGCTGCTGGCGCAGGCGCGTCAGCGCAGCGGCGAGGGTGCCAGTCTGGCGCCGCAGGACGAAGACGCGTTCGAGCTGCTCGGCATGCTCTACGGGCATATCGAACAGGAGATCCGCAGCGAGGCGCCGGCCGCACCGCTCGTGCGCGAGCTGCAGATTCCGGTGCTGCGTGCGGCGCTGAAGGACCACTCCTTCTTCACCCGCCAGCGCCACCCGGCGCGGCAGCTGCTCAACACCGTCGCCGAGAGCGCCGCCAACTGGCACGACGACACCGCTTTCGATCCGCGCGTGCAGGCCGCCCTGCGCGCCGCGGTGGCCTTCGTGGTCGGCAATTACGAAGGCGACGTGGCGGTGTTCGCCGAAGGCAACGCACGCGTGCAGGCGCAACTGCAGACGCAGGCACGCACTGCCGAGCTGCAGGAGCGTCGCCATATCGAGGCCGCCCGCGGTCGCGAGAAGCTGGCCGCCGCGCGTGCCCGGGCCGACGAGCTGATGCAGGGCATCGTCGGCGAGCGCCGCCTGCCGCGGTTCTCGCGCGCGCTGCTCGACCAGGCCTGGGCCGACGTGCTCACGCTGACATTGCTGCGGCATGGCGAGTCGTCCAGCGAGGCCGCCCACCAGCTGGCGATGACGCGCCGCATCGTCGAGGCTTCGCTCGATGCGGTGCCGCGCGAAGACGATACGCTGCAGTCCGATGTCGAATCCGCGCTCGGCCAGGTCGGCTACCACGGCGAGGAGGCGACGGTGATCGCCCAGCGCCTGACCAGCCATCGCAGCGACGAGGACGATGCCGCGTCGCGCACCGAGCTGGCGATGAAGCTCAAGGCGCGCGCGCGTCTGGGCGAGGACGCCGGCACCGCGCGCCGCGAGAAGCCGCCGGCGCGCACGGCCGAGGAACAGGCGCAGTACGACCACCTGCGCACGCTGCCGTTCGGCACCTGGATCGAATTCACCACCAACCAGCAGGGCGACATGGTGCGGCGGCGCATGTCCTGGTACAGCCCGATCACCGATCACGTGCTGTTCGTCAACCAGCGCGGTCAGCGTACCGGCGAGCAATCGATGGACGCCGTCGCCCGGCTGATGGCGACCGGCAATGCGCGCGTCGTGACCGCCGATCGCGGGCACCTCGTGGACCGCGCCTGGCAGGCCGCAATGGGCGCCCTGCGCAGCTTCGCCGGCCGCGGCGAAAGCCGCACGTCGGAGGCGACGGCATGATGCAGGAGTTCCGCCGCGCCAAGCGCCGCAAGGCGCCGGACGTGATCCTGGTGACCGACGCGATGACCGCCCGCGTCATCGGTCGCGTCGGCAACCTGTCGGAAACCGGCATGCTGCTGATCGCCAGCGAACCCTTCGTCGAGGACGCGCTGTACCAGCTGTCCTTCACCCTGCCCGATGCGCCCGACGCGCCGGTCGAAATCGGCGCGCATCTGCTGTGGCTCGACGATGCGACGCTTGCCGGGGCGAGCTGGGCGGGCTTCCGCTTCATCGCGACGACGCCGTCGCTGGCGCACCGGTTGCAGGGGTGGGTCAATGCGCCGGGAAGTCATTACGCCTGACGTTCGGTGCCGCGGCCACAGGACGCAACGCGTGCGCTTTTGATTTTTTTTTACGCAGCAGTCTATGTGAGCAGACCCATCGGGTTTGTGAGCTCGCTATCGCACGCCGATCCAGGAAAGGCGAGCGAAGGCCAACAGCGCGACAACACCGGAAGCGCGGCACGCCTGCAAGCAAAGGCCTGAGGCCGCAAAACAACGCACCTGCGTCAATACGGCAGAATAGGCCGATCCACTCGCCGCCCCGGGATCACGATGTCCACGCCTGCTTCGTCCGCCGCCAGCCTCTACGCCGACCACCTTGCGACGCTGCAGGCGCGCACCGCGACCGCGCTCGAGCGCGCGGGTCTCGAACATCTCGTCATTCCCAGCGGCACGCTGCACTACCAGATGTTCGACGACCGCGATTATCCGTACGCGGTCAATCCGCAGTTCAAAGCTTGGCTGCCGCTGACGCGCAATCCCGGCAGCTGGCTGGTGATCACGCCAGGCGCGCGACCGAAGCTGGTGTATCTGCAGCCGCGCGATTACTGGCACGTCGTGCCGGAAGCGCCGTCGGGCTATTGGGTCGAGCACTTCGACATCGTCGTGATCCGCAAGCCCGAGGACGCGCAGCAGCATCTGCCGAAGAATGCCGCGCGGTGCGCGATTCTCGGTGAGCCGCAGAGCGCGCTGGGCCACTACGGCGCCTACAAGCCGAACAACCCGCAGGCGGTCATCGATCATCTCGACTACCACCGCGCGTTCAAGACGCCGCACGAACTGTCGATGCTGCGCGAAGCCTCACGTCGTGGCGTGCGTGCACATGCGGCGGCCGAGCGGGCATTCCGCGCCGGTGCCAGCGAGTTCGGCATCCACTTGGCCTATTGCCAGGCCGCCGGTCAGGACGCGAACGAACTGCCCTACGGCAACATCGTCGCGCTCAACGAGCATGCGGCGGTGCTGCACTACACCGAGCTCGGACGCCTGCCGCCCGATCCGGTGCGCAGCTTTCTGATCGATGCCGGCGCGAGTCATGCCGGCTACGCCGCCGACATCACCCGGACCTACGCCACCGATACCGGCAGCGAGTTCCAGGCGATGATCGAAGCAGTCGACGCAGCGCAGCAGACGATGGTCGCGCAGGTGCGCAGCGGCACGGACTACAAGCAGATGCATCTCGACGCGCACCTCGCCCTCGCCGGCGTGCTGCGCGACTTCGGTCTGATCAAGGTCTCGCCGGAGGCCGCGCTAGCGACCGGCGTCAGCGCCGCGTTCTTCCCGCATGGCCTCGGCCACGGGATCGGCCTGCAGGTGCACGACGTGGCCGGCTTCGCTGCCTCGGAGACCGGCGGCGTCATCGCCAAGCCCGAGGGGCACCCGTTCCTGCGCCTGACACGCGTGCTGGAACCGGGGATGGTCGTGACCATCGAACCCGGTGTCTACATCGTCGACATGCTGCTCGAGGACTTGAAGGCCGCCGGACACGGCGACAGCATCGACTGGGATCGCGTCGACACCTTCCGCCCCTATGGCGGCATCCGCATCGAGGACGACGTGGTCTGCACCGACGGCGCGCCCGAGAACCTCACGCGCGACGCGTGGGCGGACGAGAACGCGGCCGCCTGATCATGACGGGCGCGTTGCGCGTCCTCTGACACCTGAAGACGCAGCGCGCGCGATGCGCGCTGCAGACGGAACAGGCGTGCTCATTTGCGCGCCATGAACGCCTCGATCTCGTCGGCCGTACGCGCCAGACCGGTCGTCAGCACCTCATGCCCCGTCTTGGTCACCAGCACGTCGTCCTCGGTGCGGATGCCGATGCCGCGCCATTTCGCATCGACGCTGGTGTCGTCGGCCGACACGTACAGGCCGGGTTCGATCGTGAACACCATGCCGGGCTCAAGCAGGCGCGATTCACCCTCGATGCGATAGTCGCCGACGTCGTGCACGTCGAGGCCGATCCAGTGTCCGGTCTTGTGGCGATAGAACCGCTTGTAGCTGCCGTCGGCGATGCGCGCCTCCAGCTTGCCCTTCAGCAGGCCGAGCCGCAGCAGGCCGTCGGTCAGCGCTTCGACCGCCGCGTTGTGGCCGGCCTCGTAGGCGACACCCGGGCGCGCCTGCGCGAGCGCGGCCTGCTGCGCGGATTCGACGACGTCGTGCAGGGCACGCTGCGCAGCCGTGAAACGGCCGTTGACCGGAAAGGTCCGGGTGATGTCGGCCGCATAGCCGCGGTATTCGGCACCGGCATCGATCAGCACCAGATCGCCATCGCGCGCCTGTGCGTTGTTGGCGCGGTAATGCAGCACGCAGGCATTGGCGCCTGCACCGACGATGCTCTCGTACGCGGGGCTCGCGTCGTGGCGGCGGAACACGTATTCCAGTTCGGCCTGCAGCGCGTATTCGTGGATGCCGGGCCGCGCCGCGCGCATCGCCGCGGCGTGCGCGTCGACGCTGATCTTGGCCGCGCGCCGCATCAGCTTGAGTTCGCCGGCGTCCTTGAACAGACGCATCTCGTCGAGCAGATGGCCCAGCTCGAGGAATTCGTGCGGAGGCTGCGCGCCGACCCGCACCTGTGCACGCACGCGGTTGAGCCAGCCGATCAGCTGCAGATCGAATTCGGTGTCGCGACCGAAGTGGTAATAGACGCGCGTGCGGCCTTCGAGCAGGCCGGGCAGGATCTCGTCGAGATCGTCGATCGGATACGCATCGTCCATGCCCAGCGCCTCGACGGCGCCCTCCGGGCCGACGCGCGGGCCGTCCCAGCCTTCGCGCTCCAGGTCGCGTTCGCGGCAGAACAGCAGCGCCTCGCCGTGCTTGCGGCCCGGCACCAGCACCAGCACCGCATCGGGCTCGGCGAAGCCGGTGAGATACCAGAGGTCGGAATCCTGCCGGTAGGCGTGATGCGTATCGCGGCTGCGCACCCGCTCGGGCGCGCTGGCCAGCACGAGGATCGCGTTGTCGCCGACCAGCCGCATCAGCTGGCGCCGACGCTTCTCGTAGGTGGCCGCGGTGATGCCGGTCGCGCTCGCCATGTCAGTTCAGCCGGTTGCGGTGACGCGGCCCCAGTGCGGCGTCGCCGTGCAGCAGCAGCGCGGCCACGCGCACGAATTCCTCGATCTCGGTCAGCGCGTCTTCCTCGACCGCATCGTCCTCGTCGTCGGGATCGGGCTGCGCGGCCGCCAGACGGGCGAGGTCCGCCAGCGCCTCGTTGCCTTCTTCCGACAGCGATGCACGTTCGCCCGCGGCGAGACCGAAGCCGCCGAGAAATCCACGGCACCAGTCGAACAGGGCGGCACTGCGCACCGACAGCGGTTCGCCGTCCTCGGGCAGCAGCAGTGCGAAGGTGAAGTCGCGGTCTTCGAGCTGGTTGGCCGTCGCCACACGCAGCCGGTCGAGCGCACTGCCGCTCGCGGGCGCGGGCAGCGTCGTGTCGGCCAGCACCGGCGCCAGCCAGGCGACCGCATCGTCGCCACCGCCGGCCAGCCAGCCACTGAGACCGCCGTGCAGTTCGCTGCCGGGCATCGCCAGTTGCAGGTGGCGGATCTCGGCGTCGACTTCGGCAAGGCTGGGCAGGGTTTCGGACACGGCTGGCGTTCTCGGGCAGGGGTGCGCCATTCTACCAACGGCCATCCTGTGACCGGGCGCACGCTTGTTGCTGGACCGCCCGCATGCCTACACTCGCGGTCGCCGACCCCGGCACGGAGCGCCGCCGCGTGATCGAACCCAGCCAGCTCCACGTGCCAGGCGCCGCGGTGCTGATCGCGTTGCTGGTGCTGCTGGTGGTCATGGTGGTGCGCCGTCACAACAGCGAGCATGCCTACCTCGCCGAGATCAACGAACGCCGCGACCGGCTGAAGCTCGCGCTGTGGGCGACCGGCGAACGCTACTGGGATTACGACGTCGGCAGCGGCCAGCTGCGACGCCTGCTCGAAGACGAGCCCAATGGTGATGGCCGTCTGCTCGAAGACAGCCTGCCGGTCGACGAACTCGTGCATCCCGACGACATGGCGCTCGCGCGCGAGACCCTGCGCCGCTACCTCGACGGCGAATCCGGCCGCTACCAGGCGCAGGTCCGCGTGGCCGACGGCACCGGTGGCTGGGCCTGGGTGCGCGTGCGCGGCCGCGCGGTGGAGCGCGACGACGACGGCAACGTGCTGCGCATCGCCGGCACCGCGCTCAACGTCTCCGCCACGCGCGAGGCCGAACGTGAGCGCCAGATCGCCGCCACGGTGTTGCGCAGCATGGGCGAAGCGGTCGCGGTGATGGACGCGGATTTCCGCTACGTCTCGGTCAATCCCGCGTTCCTGCGCATGACCGGCTACGCGGAGACCGAAGTGCTCGGACGCAGCGCGTCGCTGCTCGACAGCGAACAGAACGACAGCGCCTTCTACCGCCACATCCGCACGCAGGCCGGGCGCCAGGGTCACTGGAGCGGCGAGCTGTGGCAGCGCCGCAAGGACGGCGACGAACTGCTGACCGCGCTGGAGCTGCGCACCGTGCGCGATGCCGACGACGACAGCGTGCTGCACGTGTGCGTGTTCAACGACATCACCCAGCAGAAGCGCACCGAACAGGAACTGCGCTATCTCGCCAACTTCGACACGCTGACCAGCTTGCCGAACCGCTCGCTGCTGTCGGAGCGCCTGTCGCGGGCGATCGTCCGGGCGCATCGCGAGGACACGCGGCTGGCGGTGCTGTTCCTCGATCTGGACCGCTTCAAGGACATCAACGATTCGCTGGGCCACGCCGCCGGCGACCGCATCCTGCGCGCGGCCGCAGTGCGCCTGCAGCAGACGGTCGGCGAGCAGCACACCGTGGCGCGACTCGGCGGCGACGAGTTCACCGTCGTGCTGGAAGACCTGGAAACGCCCGACGATGCCGAACGCATCGCGCGCGAGATCATCAATGCGTTCGAGGCGCCGCTGCTGCTCGACGACCGCCGCGAGGTGTCGATCTCGCCGTCGATCGGCATCAGCCTGTACCCCGATCACGCCCAGGTGCCGACCGAATTGCTCAAGCAGGCCGACACTGCGATGTATCAGGCCAAGGCCGCCGGGCGCCGCACCTTCATGCGCTACAACGACAACATGGATCTGGCGGTGCGGCAGCGCGCGACGATCTCCGGCGCGCTGCGCAAGGTGCTCGACCGCGGCGAACTGCGCCTGGTGTTCCAGCCGCGCCTGTCGCTGTCGCCGCCGCGCATCACCGGTGTCGAAGCGCTGCTGCGCTGGTCGAGTCCGGAACACGGCGACATCCCGCCGGCCGAGTTCATTCCGATCGCCGAGGAAAGCGGGCTGATCCTGGAGATCGGCGAATGGGTGCTGCGCGAGGCCTGCCTGGTGCTGCAGCGCTGGCGCCAGCACGGCATGGACGAGCTCAATGTCTCGGTCAACGTGTCGGTGCTGCAGCTGCTGCGCGGCGATTTCGTCGGCGTGGTGGGCCGCGTGCTCGACGACGTGGGCATCCCGCCGCATCTGCTCGAACTCGAACTCACCGAAAGCGTGCTGATGGCCAATGCCGAGCAGACCGCGGAGCGCCTGCAGGCCTTCCGCGCGCTGGGCGTGTCGCTGGCGATCGACGATTTCGGCACCGGCTATTCGTCGCTGGCGTATCTAAAGCGTCTGCCGATCACCACGATCAAGATCGACAAGGCCTTCGTCGACGGCCTGCCGCACGACGCCGAGGATGCGGCGATTACCCCGACCATCGTCGCGATGGCGCACTCGCTGGGCCTGCGCGTGGTGGCCGAGGGCGTGGAGACCGAAGCGCAGATGCGCTTTCTCGCCGAGCGCGGCTGCGACGAGATCCAGGGCTTCTGGCTCTCGCCGCCGCTCGACGCGCTGCAGTGCCTGGCCTTCATGCGCAACTGGCGCCCCGACGGCCTGCTCCTCGCCCGCGACGAACCACTGGCCGTGCTGCCTTGACCGCCACCTGCGCGCTGCCTATGGTGCGGCAATGACCGAACCCGACGTCATCGCCCAGCTGCAGAGACTGACGTCGCGCCTCGACGCGCTGATCGAACGTGTCCGCATCCTCAGCGACGAGAACCGCAGCCTGCGCCAGCAGCAGGAATCCATCGTCGGCGAACGCGCCCAGCTGCTGTCGAAGAACGAACAGGCACGCTCGCGGGTCGAGGCGATGATCGCGCGGCTCAAGTCACTGGAGCAGCACACATGAGTGCGACCGAAGCCGTCAGCGTGCGCGTGCTGGATCGCGAGTACACCGTCGGCGTCACGCCCGACGAGCGCGACAGCCTGATGGCGGCGGCCAAACTGCTCGATACGCGGATGCGCGAAATCCGCGGCGCCAACCGCATGGCCGCGGTCGATCGCATCGCGATCCTCGCGGCGCTGAATCTCGCGCACGAACTGCAGCTGCTCGGCGACGGCCAGTCGCACGGCTCGCGCGCGATCTCCGATTCGGTGGCGGCGCTGCACCGCAAGCTCGACGTGCTCGATGCCGAGCAGCGCTGAGTCGCACGTCTTCGCGACGCCTCCACGCAACTGAATCCCCGCCGCCGCCCGACGCGTCGCGACCGACGAACGGAACACGTGCCGCGGATCGATTGGCTATACTGCGCCTGCGTTCTCTGCCGTGTTCGACAGCGTGCAAAACATTCGCCTTGTCCCTTAATAACGACACCGGGGACGTCAGGAAACCGGGAGTGCCAGTCCGCCCCCGAGCGGAAAGCCCAAAGGAATCCCAGCGTTCCCACTTGAACCCCGGGTTCAAGGTCGTTTCGCCTGCATCGGCATCGGCGGAGAACGTATTTTTTGAGCCTGCCCGCCGCGTCGCCGGCACTTCCGACGACGAGCCCGGCCGCATGACCGACCGCCCCGCCCTCCGCCGACGCCTGCGCGACCAGCGCCGCGCCCTGCCTGCGCCCGCGCGCATCGCCGCCGCCGAGGGCCTCGCGACGCAACTGTTCGCACTGCCCGCATTGCCCGAATCCGGCTACGTCGCCGGCTACTGGGCCAGCGATGGCGAGATCGGCCTCCACGTCTTCCAGATGCGTCTGCCCGCCGGGCTGATCTATTGCCTCCCGGTGCTGCATGACGAAGTGCTGCGCTTCGCGCCCTGGCGCGCCGGCGACCCGCTGGTCACCAACCGTTACGGCATCCCCGAACCCGACGTCGAACCGGCGTCCGCACTCGACGCGAGCGCGATGGCACTGGTCGTCACGCCGCTGGTCGGCTTCGACGCGCACGGCCATCGCCTCGGCATGGGCGGCGGCTGGTACGACCGGAGCTTCGGGTTCCGTCGCGTGCAGGCCGCGCCGCCGCTGCTCGTGGGCGCCGCATTCGCACTGCAGCAGGTCGAGGCGCTCGACGCCGCGGATTGGGATGTGCCGCTCGACGCGATCTGCACCGAATCGAACACGCTCCACCCGCCCACAGCTGCCTGACCGAGACGCGATGAGAACCCGCAAGCGCTACTGGCTGATGAAGTCCGAGCCCGACGACTTCTCGATCGACGACCTCGCCCGCGTGGGCACCGAGCCCTGGACCGGCGTGCGCAACTACCAGGCGCGCAACTTCATGCGCGACGGCATGCGCGTGGGCGACGGCGTGCTGTTCTATCACTCGAATGCGGACGTGCCCGGCATCTACGGCATCGCCGAGGTCGCATCGACCGCGTATCCCGATCCGAGCCAGTTCAAGAAGTCCTCGAAGTACTACGACGAGAAAGCGACCGAAGAGACGCCGCGCTGGTTCCTGGTCGATGTCGGCTACGTGCGCACGCTGGCCCAGCCCATTCCGCTGGCGGAGATCCGCGAGCACAGCGCCGCACTCGGCGAAGAATTCGCGCTGATCCGCAAGGGCGCGCGCCTGTCGGTGCTGCCGGTCACGGCCGCGCAATGGAAACTGCTGTTGTCACTGGAGAAGAAGCGATGAGCGAAGGCAAGCGCCTGGCCGCCGAGAAGGCGATCGAGTACGTGGAAGACGGCATGATCGTCGGCGTCGGCACCGGCTCGACGGTCGCCTATTTCATCGACGCGCTGGCGCGCATCAAGCATCGCATCGACGGCGCGGTGTCGAGTTCGGACCAGAGCACCGACCGCCTGCGCAGCCACGGCATCGACGTGCTCGATCTCAACGCGACCGGTCCGCTGGCGCTGTACGTCGACGGCGCCGACGAGTGCGATCCCGGTAAACACCTGATCAAGGGCGGCGGCGCGGCGCTGACGCGCGAGAAGATCATCGCCGAGGCGAGCCAGCAGTTCATCTGCATCATCGATCCGGCGAAGCAGGTCCCGGTGCTGGGCACGTTCCCGCTGCCGGTCGAAGTGATCCCGATGGCGCGCAGCCTCGTCGCCCGCACGATCCTCGAAACCACCGGCGGCCAGCCGGTGTGGCGCGAAGGCGTGAAGACCGACAACGGCAACTGGGTGCTCGACATCCACGGCCTGTCGATCACCGATCCGGTCGCGCTGGAAGCGACGCTCAACCAGATTCCGGGCGTGGTCAGCGTCGGTCTGTTCGCACGCCGCAAGGCGGACGTGGTGATCGTGGGCACGCCGACGCCGACGGTGCTCTGACGCACACGTCTTCTGTGGGAGCGCGCTTGCGCGCGATGGCTTTCCGGAAACGCCATATCGCGCGCAAGCGCGCTCCCGCGGGACCGGCTTCCGCCCATAAAAAAAGCCCGCCTTCCGGCGGGCTTTTTCGTACCCCTTGCAGCCTCGACTCATTCGACGTCGAGGAAGCTCCGCAGCTGTTCGCTGCGCGAGGGATGACGCAGCTTGCGCAGCGCCTTCGCCTCGATCTGGCGGATGCGCTCGCGGGTGACGTCGAACTGCTTGCCGACTTCCTCGAGGGTGTGGTCGGTGTTCATGTCGATGCCGAAGCGCATGCGCAGCACCTTCGCCTCCCGCGGGGTCAGGCCGGCGAGCACGTCGCGGACCGTTTCCATCAGGTTGGTGTTGGTGGTCGCGTCGATCGGGGACTCCACGTTGGTGTCCTCGATGAAGTCGCCCAGGTGGGAGTCCTCGTCGTCGCCGATCGGGGTCTCCATGGAGATCGGTTCCTTCGCGATCTTCATGACCTTCCGGATCTTGTCCTCCGGCATGTCCATTTCCTTGGCCAGCTCCTCCGGCGTGGCCTCGCGGCCGTACTGCTGGAGCATCTGGCGGGAAATGCGGTTGAGCTTGTTGATCGTCTCGATCATGTGCACGGGAATGCGGATCGTGCGCGCCTGGTCAGCGATCGAGCGCGTGATCGCCTGGCGGATCCACCACGTCGCGTAGGTCGAGAACTTGAAGCCGCGACGGTGCTCGAACTTGTCGACCGCCTTCATCAGGCCGATGTTGCCTTCCTGGATCAGGTCGAGGAACTGCAGGCCGCGGTTGGTGTACTTCTTGGCGATCGAGATCACGAGACGCAGGTTGGCCTCGACCATTTCTTTCTTAGCCTTGCGGGCCTTTGCCTCGCCGTAGGCCATCGCGCGGTTGATCTCCTTGAGATCGCCAAGGGTCACGCCCATCGCCTTCTCGATCGCGAGCGTGGCTTCCTGCTCGGCGACGATCTGGTCGCGCACGTCCTTCAGGCCGGACGACCACTTCTGCTTGCGCTTGATCATCTCGTCCGCCCAACCCGTATTGGTCTGGTTGCCGTCCCAGGCGCGGATGAAATCCTTGCGCGGCATCTTGGCGACGCGGGTCGACAGGTCGAGGATGCGACGCTCGTGGTCCTTCAGCTCCGACACGACCTCGCGCAGCTTGCGGACCAGCAGATCGGTCAGCGGCAGCGGCAGCTTGAACGTCATGAAGACGTCGGCCATCTCGGCGCGCAGCTTGATCGACGCCTTCGCCGTCGCACCGTTCTTGGCGTACGACTTCTGGAACTTGTTGAACAGGTCCGCCATCAGGTCCATGCGACGCAGGACTTCTTCCGGATCCGGACCGGTCGGGCCGGTGCTCTCTTCCTCGTCGGAGGAATCGTCGGATTCTTCCTCGTCGGTCTCGGCCTCTTCCTCGGCCTCGACGACGGCCGGCGCATTGCCCGCCGCCGCCTCTTCCTCGGCCGCCAGCTCTTCGAGCAGCTGGTCGTTGAAGCCGGCCACGACTTCGGCCAGGCGCTTCTTGCCGCCCTTGTGCAGTTCGTATTCTTCGAGCAGCAGCTGGACCGACCACGGGAAGCTGGCCACCGAGGCCATCATCTGGTTGAGGCCTTCCTCGATGCGCTTGGCGATGGCGATTTCGCCTTCGCGGGTCAGCAGCTCGACCGTGCCCATTTCGCGCATGTACATGCGCACCGGATCGGTGGTACGACCCCCTTCGGTATCGAGCGAGGTCAGCGCAGCCGCGGCTTCTTCCGCAGCGGTTTCGTCGACTTCGCGATTGCCGCTGGATTCGCCGGCCAGCAGCAGCGTTTCCGCATCGGGCGCCACTTCATGGACAGCAATGCCCATGCCGTTGATCATGCCGATGATGTCTTCGATCTGCTCCGGATCGACCATGTCGTCGGGCAGGTGATCGTTGACTTCGGCATAGGTCAGATAGCCCTGCTCCAAGCCCTTGCTGATCAGGATCTTGATGTCGGACTGCTGGGCGGGACGTTCATTCGCCATGTGGCGCACCGTCTGAAAAGTGAACCCGTAATTGTACCACCTGCGAGGCCGGGATCATGCCCTGAGCAGGAAGGTGACCGGGCCGTCGTTGACCAGGCTGACTTCCATATGGGCACCGAAGCGGCCGGTTTCCACCCCCCGGTGACGCGACCTGCAGACGGCGACCAGCCGGTCGAAGATCCGTTCAGCCGCCTCGGGCGCCGCCGCGGTGCTGAAGCCGGGCCGGTTGCCCGAGCGGGTGTCCGCCGCGAGGGTGAACTGGCTGACCAGCAGCAGGCCGCCGCCGGTCTGGGCCAGCGACAGATTCATGCGGCCGGCGTCGTCGGAAAACACCCGGTAGGCGAACAGGCGCTCGGCCATGCGTGCGATCTGGGCCTCGCCGTCGCCGGGCTCGATGCCGACCAGCGCCAGCAGACCGGGCCCGGTCCGGCCGATGACCGCGCCGTCGACGCGGACGGCGGCTTCGCTGACGCGCTGGATCAGAGCAAGCATGGAGCCTTCAACACACGGAGCCCTCCCCCGACGCGCGGGGGAGGGTTGGGTGGGGGCGACTTGTCAGCCACGCAGACACCTGGAACAAGCACTGAGACATCAGCCGCAGTCCATTCTGTCCGCGACCGGAGCCATCGCCCCCAACCCGACCTTCCCCCGCGGACGGGGGAAGGCGCCAGTCAGGCGATCGGCGGCAATCCCGAACAAGACCACCCCGCTGTGCTGCACGGCCACCACTCACCCCTGATACCGGTTGCTGATCGGGTACCGCCGCTCACGCCCGAACGCACGACGCGAGATCTTCGGCCCCGGCGCGGCCTGGTGACGCTTCCACTCGCTGATGCGGACCAGCCGCAGTACACGGTCGACGGTGGCCGCGTCGAAGCCGGCGGCGACGATCTCGTCGCGGGATTCCTCCTGGTCGACGAAGCGGCGCAGGATCGCGTCGAGTACGTCGTAGGGCGGCAGCGAATCCTGGTCGAGCTGGTTGTCGCGCAGCTCGGCCGATGGCGGCCGCGCGATCACCGCGGGCGGAATCACCGGTGCGCCGCCGACGGTGTTGCGCCACTTCGACAGGCCGAAGACTTCGGTCTTGTAGAGATCCTTGATCGGCGCGTAGCCGCCGCACATGTCGCCGTAGATCGTCGCGTAGCCGACCGCGTATTCGCTCTTGTTGCCGGTCGTCAGCAGCAGACCGCCGTGCTTGTTCGACAGCGCCATCATGATCGCGCCGCGGGTGCGCGACTGCAGGTTCTCCTCGGCGATGTCGACGTCCTTGCCTTCGAACGCGTCCGACAGCGTGTCGAGAAACCCCTGGAACGGCGGCTCGATCGGAATGGTCAGCATGCGCACGCCCAGCGCCTCGCATTGCTCGGCCGCCAGATCGTTGCTCAGCCCCGCCGTAAACCGAGACGGCATACGCACCGCGGTGACGTTCTCCGCGCCCAGCGCATCGACCGCCATCGCCAGCACCACCGAAGAATCGATGCCGCCCGACAACCCGACCCACGCCTTCGAAAATCCATTCTTGCCGCAGTAGTCGCGCGTGCCACGCACGACCGCGCGCCAGGCCAGCGCGTCGATGCTCTCGTCGCCGTCGTCGACCCATACGACCGGCGAGAACGCGCGCGTCGCGGGATCGAAATCCACCACCAGCCACTGGTCGTCGAACGCGATCGCCGCCGGATGCACGGTGCCGTCGGCATCGGCGACGACGGACGCGCCGTCGAACACCAGCGCGTCCTGCCCGCCGACGACGTTGACGTAGGCCAATGCCACGCCGCTCTCACGGGTGCGCTCGGCCAGCAGCGCATCGCGCTGACGATGCTTGCCTCGCTCGTAGGGCGAGGCGTTCGGCACGACGACGACGGCCGCGCCGGCAGCCGCGGTGTCGGCCAGCGGCTCGGGAAACCAGAGGTCCTCGCAGACGAGAACGCCGACCGGCACGCCGCCGACATCGACGACGCAAGGCTCCCCATCGGGATCAACATGGAAGTAGCGGCGCTCGTCGAACACGTTGTAGTTCGGCAGTTCGCGCTTGCGATAGGTGCGCTCGAGCTTGCCGTCGCGCAGCACGCTCGCCGAGTTGTAGAGCACGCTGCCCGCCGATTCCGGCCAGCCGACCACCGCGACGATGCCGCGCACGTCCTTGGCGATCTGCATCAGCGCCGCTTCGCAGTCGATCAGGAACGCGGGCCGCATCAGCAGGTCTTCGGGCGGATAGCCGCTGATCGCGAGCTCCGGAAACACCACGACGTGCGCGTCGAACTCGTCGCGGGCCGCCGCGATCATCTCTGCGATGCGCTCGGCGTTGCGGCCGACATCGCCGACCGGAAAGTCGAACTGGGCGAGTGCGATACGCAGGGGATCGGTCATGTCGGCAGGCACGCGGTCGGGGGCGTCCATCATAGCGGCCGCGATCACATGGACCGCGGGGCCACGCGCGCACGTGCAGCGCGCAGCGACCGCATCACGCCACAAAAAAGGCCGCCCGAAGGCGGCCTTTTCGAATCACGCGGAAGGCGTGATTACTTCACGAGCGCAGCGATCGCTTCGCCCAGGTCGCCCGGCGAACGGACGGTCTTGACGCCCGCCGCTTCCATCGCCTTGAACTTGCCTTCGGCCGTGCCCGAACCGCCCGAGGCGATTGCACCGGCGTGGCCCATGCGCTTGCCCGGAGGGGCCGACGCGCCGGCGATGAAGCCGACGACCGGCTTCTTGACGTGCGCCTTGATGTACTCGGCGCCGGCTTCCTCGGCGTCACCGCCGATTTCGCCGACCATGATGATGCCCAGCGTCTGCGGATCTTCGTTGAACAGCTTGAGGCAGTCGACGAAGTTCAGGCCGTTGATCGGATCGCCGCCGATACCGATGACGGTCGACTGGCCGAGGCCCGCCGCCGTGGTCTGCTTGACCGCTTCATAGGTTAGCGTGCCCGAACGCGACACGATGCCGATCTTGCCCGGCATGTGGATGTGGCCCGGCATGATGCCGATCTTGCACTCGCCCGGCGTGATCACGCCCGGGCAGTTCGGACCGACCAGGGTCACGTCCGGATGCGACTTCAGCACGTTCTTCACGCGCAGCATGTCGAGCACCGGGATGCCTTCGGTGATGCAGACGATGACCTTGATGCCGGCCGCGGCCGCTTCGAGGATCGCGTCGGCCGCGAACGGCGGCGGCACGTAGATCACCGACGCATCGGCGCCGGTGGCGTCGACCGCTTCGCGCACGGTGTTGAACACCGGCAGGTTGACGTGCGTGGTGCCACCCTTGCCGGGCGTGACGCCGCCGACGACCTGGGTGCCGTATTCCACCATCTGGGTGGCGTGGAAGGTGCCCTGCTGGCCGGTAAAGCCCTGCACGATCACCTTGGTGTTCTTGTTGATCAAAACGCTCATGGAATGGTCCTGTTGAGCCCCTCTCCCCTTGGGAGAGGGGTTGGGGTGAGGGCTGCCTAGATGCAAGCGCCCTCATCCGCCCTTCGGGCACCTTCTCCCGGGGGAGAAGGGAAGGAAATAGATTCGTTCGGAATCAGGCGGCAGCCGCGACGGCCTTCTTGGCACCGTCGTTGATGTCGTCGGCTGCAGTGATCGCCAGGCCCGAGTCGGCCAGCAGCTGCTTGCCCGCTTCGACGTTCGTGCCTTCCAGGCGCACGATCACCGGCACCTTGACGTCCACTTCCTTGACCGCGGCGATGATGCCTTCGGCAATCATGTCGCAGCGGACGATGCCGCCGAAGATGTTGACGAAGATCGCCTTCACCTTGTCGCTCGACAGGATCAGCTTGAACGCTTCGGTCACACGCTCCTTGGTCGCGCCGCCGCCGACGTCGAGGAAGTTCGCCGGCGAACCGCCGTTGAGTGCGATCACGTCCATCGTCGCCATGGCCAGGCCTGCGCCGTTGACCATGCAGCCGATGTTGCCGTCCATGGTCACGTAGTTCAGGTCGTACTGGCTGGCACGCGCCTCGGCCTCGTCTTCCTGCGTGGCGTCACGCATCGCCGCCAGATCCTTGTGACGGAACGCGGCGTTGTCGTCGGAGTCGACCTTGCCGTCCAGGGCGTACAGGTCGCCGTTGTCGAGGATCGCCAGCGGGTTCAGCTCGACCAGCGCCAGGTCCTTCTCGTTGAACAGGGTGTACAGGCCGCCCATGATCTTGGCGAGCTGGTTGGCCTGCTTGGCGGTCAGGCCGATCTTGAAGCCGATGTCACGGCCTTGGTACGGCTGGAAGCCTTCCACGAAGTTGACGTTGAGGCTCTCGATCTTCTCCGGCGTCTCGGCAGCGACCTGCTCGATGTCCACGCCACCCTCGCTCGAGACGATATAGGTGATGGACTGCGTGCCGCGGTCGACCAGCACCGACAGATACAGTTCCTTGGCGATCTCACCGGCTTCGGTGACCAGCACCAGATTGACCGGCAGTTCGACGCCGGCGGTCTGATAGGTCGCCATCTTGGTGCCGAGCATCTTGGCCGCAGCGGCCTTCACGTCGTCGGTGGTCTTGCAGAACTTCACGCCGCCGGCCTTGCCGCGACCGCCCGCATGGATCTGGGCCTTGACCATCCAGGGGCCATTGCCCAGGGAGTTCGCTGCTTCGACTGCTTCGTCGGCGGTGGACGCGACGCGCCCTGCCGGCACGGGGATGCCGTAATCGGCAAACAACTGCTTCGCCTGGTATTCGTGGAAGTTCATGTGGGGTCCGTACGGAGGAGGAAATGACACCGGTCGACGGGCGGCGCTGGGCGCGCGGCGGGCCGACGGGGTCCGCTATTCTCGCCCATGCGGCGGCGGCGGGCAAAACCACCCCACCCGGCCGCCCCGGGCGCCCGCCTATACTCGGCCGTCCGGCTCCGATGGAACGCGCCCGTGCCCCTGCTTGCAGCCTCCACGCTGTCCCCGTCGCTGCTGCAGCGCGAGCTCTCGCTGTTCGCGCTGTACCGGGTGCTGGAAGCCGCCCTGCTGGCGCTGCTGGTGTTCAGCCCCTGGGGCGCGACGCTCGGCGACGTGATCGATACGCCGGTCGCGATTTCGGTCGGCATCGGCTATCTGGTGGCCGCTGTCGGCCTGCTGCTGCACGCCCGGCGCGCCATGGCCGACTTTCCCAGCCATGCGGTCGTGGGCGTGGTCGTCGACATCGTCGTCGCCACGCTGATCACCCATGCGATCCCCGAAGTCGCACCGGGCATCGCGATGCTGCTGCTGTTCAACATCGGCGCCGCCTCGCTGTTCGTGACCCTGCGCACCAGCCTGCTGATCGCCGCCGGCGCCTCGCTGGCGCTACTGATCGAGCGCCTGGTCGGCCTGTTCGGCACCGGCACGTTCGATCGCCCCTTCGCCGAAATGCTGATGTTCGGGCTGGGCTTCTTCGCCGCCGCCTCGATGACCCGTCAGCTGGGCAAGCAGGTCCGTGACTCGCAGGCCCTGGCCGACCGCCGCGGCGCCGAGGCCGCGAACCTGGCCGAGATCAACGAGCTGATCATCCGCCGCATGCAGACCGGCGTGCTGCTGGTCGACGGCACCGGCCACATCCGTTTGACCAACGAAGCGGCGACCCTGCTGATCGGCGACACCGAAACGCCCGGCGAAGACGGCCTGCACGGCCGCACCCTCGGACAGCTCGCCCCGCCGCTGGCGATGCGCTTGGCCGAGTGGCTGCGCAGCGGCAGCGTCGACAGCGCCCCGTTGACCCTGCGCGAACACACCGACGTGATGCCCCGCTTCGTGCGTCTGCTGGCCGAGAGCGACAGCACGCTCGTCTTCCTCGACGACACCTCGCTGGTCTCGCGACGCGCCGAATCGCTGACCCTCGCCACGATGGGCCGCTTCTCCGCGAGCCTCGCGCACGAGATCCGCAATCCGCTCGCCGCGATCAGCTATGCCACCCAGCTGATGGAAGAGTCGAACCAGATCGGCGAGGCCGATCGCCGCCTGCTGCAGATCATCCACCAGCAGTGCGTACGCACGAACGGTATCGTCGAAAGCGTGCTCGGCCTCGCGCGTCGCGAGCGGGCACGACCCGAACACGTCGACCTGGTCGCCGCCGCGCATGCGTTCGTGCAGGACTACCGGATGATCGTCAGCGAGGAGAACGCCGAACTGAAGGTCAGCTGCGACCAGCCCACGCTGCGCGCGATCTTCGACCCGCGTCACCTGCAGCAGGTCCTGACCGCACTGGTCAACAACGCCGTCCGGTATGGCCGCATGCCCGGCGAATCGGCGCGAATCACCTTGCGCCTCGAGCAGGCCGGCGAGTGCCCGACGCTGAGCGTCCTCGACCGCGGCCCCGGCATCCCGGACGCCGTGTCCGCCCAGCTCTTCCGCCCGTTCTTCACCACGTCGGAAAGCGGCACAGGCCTGGGCCTCTACATCGCCCACGAGCTGTGCCGGGCGAACGAAGCGCACCTCGAGTACGTCGCGGTCCCCGGTGGCGGTGCCTGTTTCCGCGTCACACTGGCGGCGCGGCAGACATTGTTGCGGAACTAATCAGGGCATCCCATCACCCGCGACAACGGAATCATCGCCGCCACAGTGACCGTTTCGATTTACTGCCGCTGTAGAGGACACCTCTCCCGTTCGTCATCCCAGCGCACGCTGGGATCCATTTTCGCCGCGACCAAAGAGAAACGCGGCGGCTTGCCAGGGCGGCAGCCTCGCCTTTCACCTCATTCTTTCTAATCGAGAAACGCTTCTGCATTCGTGACCCGGGGCGTCCAACGCCACGCGCGAAATCAGGGTGGACCCCAGCCTGCACGGGGGTGACGGCCTCTCGGCCCGATCCGTTGCATCTAGCGAGCACGCCCCACAGTTATGAGACCTCAGCCTGCTCCGCTGGGGCTCTCCGAACACCCGAATCCCCACCCGAATACCTGCACCCCATCCCTCCACCATCGTGACGCGCGTCACCAGTGTGACCCTCGTCACTTTTGACAGAATCTGTCACTATGCGTCACACCTCAGTTCCGTTTGTGTGGCGAATCGATGAGCGAAACTCGCAGCGTCCTGATCGTCGACGACGAACACGATATTCGTGAACTGCTGGTGCTCACGCTGAGCCGCATGGGGCTGCGCACCGAAACCGCGCCCACCCTCGCCGCCGCCCGCGAACTGCTGGCCTCGGCGGCCTACGATCTCTGCCTGACCGACATGCGTCTGCCGGACGGCTCGGGCCTCGAGCTCGTCAGCGAGATCAGCACCCGCTACCCCGGCATGCCGGTCGCCATGATCACGGCCTACGGCAACGTCGAGGCCGCGGTCGAAGCATTGAAGGTCGGCGCGTTCGATTTCGTCAGCAAGCCGGTCGACATCCACGTGCTGCGTGGCCTCGTCCGCCAGGCGCTGGAACTGGGTGAACGCGCCAAGCGCACCACTGAAGAACAGAGCAGCCGCCTGCTCGGCACCTCCGACGTGATGGTCACGCTGCGCAACACGATCGCCAAGGTCGCTCGCAGCCAGGCCCCTGTCTTCATCCAGGGCGAATCGGGCACGGGCAAGGAACTGGTCGCCCGCACCATCCACGCCCAAGGCGCGCGCGCCAACGGGCCGTTCGTGCCGGTCAACTGCGGCGCCATTCCGACCGAACTGATGGAAAGCGAGTTCTTCGGCCACAAGAAGGGCAGCTTCACCGGCGCGCACAGCGACAAGCCCGGCCTGTTCCAGGCCGCCGACGGCGGCACCCTGTTCCTCGACGAGATCGCCGAGCTGCCGCTGCCGATGCAGGTCAAGCTGCTGCGTGCGATCCAGGAAAAGTCGATCCGCCCCGTCGGCGCCGCCGCCGAGATCCAGGTCGACGTGCGCATCCTCTCGGCCACGCACAAGGACCTGTCGCAACTGGTCAACGACGGCCGCTTCCGTCACGACCTCTACTACCGCATCAACGTCATCGGCCTGAACGTCCCCGCGCTCCGCGAGCGCACCGGCGACCTGCCGCTGCTGTCGGACGCCATCCTGCGCCGCCTTGCCCAGGCCATGCACCGCGCAGCGCCGACGCTGGCGCCGGACGCCGTCGCCGCCCTCGAAACCTACGGCTTCGCCGGCAACGTCCGTGAACTGGAAAACATCCTCGAACGTGCCCTGGCAATGGCGGACGACGATCAGATCACCGCCGCCGACCTGCACCTCCCGGTCGCCCGGAACACCCAGCAGGCCGCGCAGCCCCAGCCCGCCTCGCCCTACGCCACCGGCGTCCACCAGGCACTTCCGCAGAATCACGGCCAGCCTCGCGACCCGCGCACCGTCAGCCCCTACGAGACCGCCGGCACTGCCTTGCCTTCCTTCATCGAAGACATCGAGCGCGCCGCGATCCAGCAGGCTCTGCAGGAAAACCGGTACAACAAAACCAAGACGGCGGCGGCGCTGGGGATCACGTTCCGGGCGCTGCGGTACAAGTTGAAGAAGCTCGGGATCGATTGACCCCCACCTCGACGTGGGTAACGCACAGCGCAACACGCTACCGCGACTCGCCCAGCGCGCTTCAATCGCGCCAACGCAACAGACGCCCCTCTTCCTCCCGTCAGTGCAAGCTGCAAGGGAATCGCGGGAGAGCACCCAGCTCGCATCAGCAGTGAACTCGCTATCGCGCTCGCTGCGCATCGACTGCACCCGGACGCAACACGTCACCAAGTGACGCAACTGGACACCATCCGCTCCCGCACGTGGCTGCACGCGAGAAAACACGTGTATCTCAGCGGCGCTTCGCTTCGAGAATGTTGGCACGCCTCGTGCGTAATCCCCATCGCACGTGCATGTCGCACGGCTGCCCAAGGATCGGTACCAGCCGGCCACGCGGCACGTGAAATCAATCACTCCTAGGGGATACACCATGAAGAAGATGCAGAAGGGCTTCACCCTGATCGAACTGATGATCGTCGTCGCGATCATCGCCATCCTGGCCGCCATCGCGCTGCCGGCGTATCAGGATTACCTGGTCAAGTCGCGCGTGTCGGAGGTGATGCTCGCCGCGTCGTCGGCCCGCACGACCGTCTCGGAAGCAGCAGCGACAGCCACCGGCACCGTCATGCCCACCACCGTCGCAATCGAAACGCAGTCCTCGAAGTACGTGTCGTCGGTTGCCTACTCGAGCGGCACGATCACCGCGACCGGCAAGGACCTTGGCGGCAGCACGCCGACGGGCACGATCATACTGCAGGGCACCAAGCAGGATAACGGCCAGGTCAATTGGATTTGCACCGGCAGCATTGCGGCGAAGTATCGCCCGGCCACCTGCCAAGGCACCTGATCGAGCTTCAGAATATCGTTGTACAAGGGGCTCCGATACTCGGAGCCCTTTTTTTTGACCGGTTCGGCGGCTAGCGCTCAAGTAGGTGATCTTGAAGAACCCAACGCTCCGTTCTCTCATGTGCGGAAGTCGCAACGCCTTTAGCGAGCAAATAGCTGTGCGAAACTCTGACGCAAAGTCCCTCAGCCCGGTCGCATGCCTATTGGCCGCGATGGTCGTCACAGCCTTCATCTATTGGGTAGGATTTCCAGGCCCTTTCTTGATGGACGATGCTCCTGGCCTTCTACCCGTCCGGCACTGGATAGAGGGAAATGCCACCCTGCAAGACGTCCTGATGAGCAACACCGGTTGGCATACTCACAGAGCACTTGCCTATGCGACGCTAGCCTTGAACGCAGAGATCGGCGGGTTTACGCCTTTCAGTTTTAAGTTCGGAAATTTGCTGGTCCACCTTGCCTGTGGTGGCGCAGCGTTTGCTCTTCTGCGGAAGTTTTTGCGCAGAGATGTGCAGCTTGCGCCCAATGCCAGCGTGATCGCTTGCATCATTACTGCGATATGGCTGCTTCATCCATTGAATGTCAGCACTGTTCTGTACCCGATACAGCGGATGGCGCAGGTCGCAATGCTTGTGACACTTGCAGGCCTGCTCTCCTACGCTGTGATCCGCGAGCGAATGATCAATGGTCGACTGGAAGAGCAGCGGGGCATGCGGTTGCTCTGGATCGGCGCCCCGCTTTTCACGTTCCTCGCTGTTCAAGGCAAGCAGAACGCGATTGTCCTGCCCGCTCTCTGCTTGATAGTAGAGCTCTGCTGGTTCCAACAGGTCCAGTGCTGGAGACGCTCTACCAGAATCTTCTATGCCTCGATGGTCGCGCTTCCTGCCAGCGCTGCATTGATCCTTCCATTTTTCATAAGGGATCAGCTGGACACCGCATTCTCCGTTTACGACTTCACTGCTGGGGAGAAAATGCTGTCCGCACCGCGCGTGCTCTGGGACTACATTCGCATGCTGCTCGTTCCCTATTCGCCCTCAATGGGAATCTTCGGCGACGGCTTTGCGCCGTCCCGCAGCCTGACTGCACCCATCAGCACACTGATTGCCTTGGTGGCCTTGGTCGCCGTGACCGCATTGCTTTGGAAAGTTCGCCGATCGGCACCGGCAGCACTCGCGGGGTGGTTGCTCTTTCTCATCGGGCATTCGGTCGAAGCCAGCTACACGCCGATCGAACTGTATTACGAGCATCGTAATTACGCGAATGGAATCTGGCTTTTCTTGAGCGTCTTTTCACTGATCGCGCTTGCACTGTCATATCTGAAAGCGCGGGGTATGCACGTCAGTCGGGTAAGCACACTTCTCGTTGCTGGTGGCCTGCTTGCGTTGAGCGCGCAGACGCTCGGGCGCAATCTCGTATGGCAGGACGTCTACACCCTCACCGCCGCTGCTGCAAAAGGCAACCCGGAATCATTTCGCGCGGTAGTCGCGTTTTCGAGTACATCGGCGAATATGGGCCGGTTCGAAGAGGCCTTCGAAGCCTTCGAACGCTTGGGCCTGTCCGATGATCCGATCAAGAAAACGCAGGCAGCTCTGGGCAGAATCTCCTTGCAGTGCCGCGCATTTCAGTATGCCGACCCTGTTGACTTTCGAGCAGCGGTTGCGAGGATCAGGGACAAGGTCGATCTCGGGACTTTCTACATGTTCCACATCATCAACCAGCAACGCATTCAGTACGGGTGCGGCCCATTGACGGCGGAAGTGTTGGCGGACGGTCTCCGCGAGGCGGCAGACCGAGCGACGTCCCAACCTAACACCACCGAATTCAAAAGCGCCCTGCGCTACCTGGCGTCCCTTTTCTACGCCAACGCCGACCTGCCGAATCAGGCAGCCGACCAAGGAATACTTGCTTGGCAGCCCGGTGCGGATCCAGAAGTAGGTCGGCAATTGGTGGACGCACTCGTCGGTGCAGGTCGACTCGAGGAAGCCCAAATCTATCTGGGGCAGGTTGCGGGCCGGACACGCATCGACCTTCATGCCCGGACCAAGCCCAGTCGGGATGTCTGGGGACTGTGGGATCTTCAACGTACGATCTCCCAGGCCAAGTCGACCCACGACCATTTGGAGGCGGGTTCGGACGCCGCTCACTAGCTGCCCCCTCCGAAAAACGCGACGACGAATGTGCTGCGCGGGACGCCCTGCGCCTGAATCGGTCAATCTCGGATGAGCCGCAACACGCAACCGACAAGCTCCCGGAGCCAAACGCTCCATCTTGCTAGCCGCGCTGGCTGCGGTAGAGTGCCAATCATTCCGCAGGAGTCATCAAGATGAGCGCAGTTCCGACCGTCAATCTAGTCGGCATTACCGGCATCGCGCGCCGTCTTGTCCTGGACGGCGCACTCGATGAGGCGGCCGCGCGGGAGGCTTTGGACAAAGCCACCTCGGCACGTAAGCAGATCGCCGCCTATCTGCGCGAGCAAAAGCTGGTCAGCGCAGCGCAGATGGCCGCTGCCAATTCGGTCGAATTCGGGATGCCGATTTTCGATCCGGCGTCCATGGATGGGCAGGCTAGCGCAGTAAAGCTGGTCAGTGAGGATCTGCTTCAGAAGCACGCGGTTCTGCCGCTGTTCAAGAGAGGAGGTCGGCTTTTTGTTGGCATCGCAGACCCCACCAATACGCATGCGCTTGACGAGATCAAATTCCACACCAACCTCACGGTCGAGCCGCTTCTTGTGGACGAGGAGAGCCTGAAGCGGACGCTGGAGATGTGGCTGCAATCTTCGGACAGCTTCGGCGACGCGCTAGAGAACTCCGAGGGTCTGGAGGGATTGGATGTCGGAACCGACGAAGACCCCGGCAAATTTGAGAACGTGGCCGACGGCAAGGACGACACGCCGATCGTCAAGTTCGTCAACAAGGTGCTTGTTGACGCGATCAAACGCGGCGCATCGGACATCCATTTCGAGCCCTATGAAACAGATTACCGGGTGCGTCTGCGCATCGACGGCATCCTCAAGCAGGTTGCCAAAATGCCGGTCAAGCTCAATGGCCGGATTACTGCGCGTCTCAAGGTCATGGCACAGTTGGACATCGCCGAAAAGCGGGTTCCGCAGGACGGCCGTATCAAGCTGAACCTGTCGAAGACCAAGCAGATCGACTTCCGCGTCAGCACCTTACCCACGCTGTTCGGCGAGAAGGTCGTACTTCGTATTCTGGATGCCAGTGCGGCCAAACTGGGCATCGACAAGCTGGGTTACGAGCCGGAACAGCAAAAGCTGTTCCTCGAAGCGATCCATAAGCCCTACGGCATGGTGCTGGTGACGGGCCCGACGGGCTCGGGCAAGACGGTGTCCCTGTACACCGCGCTGGGCATTCTCAACGATGAGACCCGAAACATCTCGACGGCCGAGGATCCGGTGGAAATCCGCTTACCCGGCGTGAATCAGGTGCAGCAGAACAACAAGCGCGGGATGACCTTCGCTGCGGCATTGCGTTCCTTCCTGCGACAGGACCCGGACATCATCATGGTCGGCGAAATCCGCGACCTTGAAACGGCCGAGATTGCCATCAAGGCGGCGCAGACCGGCCATATGGTGCTGTCCACCCTGCACACCAACGACGCGCCCCAGACCATCGCGCGTCTAATGAACATGGGAATCGCGCCGTACAACATCACCAGTTCAGTTACCTTGGTCATCGCACAGCGGCTGGCGCGGCGCCTGTGCTCACGGTGTAAGAAGAAGGTTGACCTTCCCGACCACGCATTGCTGGCAGAGGGCTACTCCGAAGACCAGGTTCGAGGCGGTATCGAACTCTACGAGGCTGTGGGCTGCGACGAGTGCACCAACGGGTACAAGGGACGGGTGGGTGTCTACCAGGTCATGCCCATGAGCGAGAAGATCCAGGAGATCATTCTTCAAGGCGGAAACGCAATGCAGATTGCAGAGGTCGCTGAGCGGGCAGGCGTCCATGATTTACGCAAGTCCGCATTGGAAAAAGCAAGGCAAGGACTCACGAGCCTCGCGGAGATCAATCGGGTGACGAAGGACTGACCGAACGTAGGCCGTCACTCCATGCATCCTGAATAGAACGGGCGATTCACGGTTCAACTGACACGTCTCGAATGAGCCGCTACCATGCGGCCAACCGTCCGGCTGGGGAAAGCCGGTTTTCTGGGGAACACTTGCATGTCCACCACCCGCACAGCCGCCCGCAAAACCGTTGCGAAGCGACCAGCGCAGCCTGTCCGCCAAGGCGTCACGCTGGACACGTTTGTCTGGGAGGGCCTGGACAAGCGCGGCGTCAAGATGAAGGGCGAGCAGCAGGCGAAGAACGTCAATATGCTTCGCGCAGAGCTTCGCCGCCAAGGAATCCAGCCTGGTGTCATCAAGGCCAAGTCGAAGCCGCTTTTCGGAGCCGCCGGCAAAAAGATTACTGCCAAGGACATCGCTGTTTTTAGCCGACAGTTCGCGACGATGATCAAATCGGGCGTCCCCGTCGTGCAGGCCTTGGAGATCGTGGGAAATGGAAACAAGAATCCTCGGATGGTGAAGATGCTCAACACCATGCGGCTGGATGTCGAAGGCGGCTCCTCTATCACCGAAGCGCTTGCAAAGCACCCTGTGCAATTCGACGAACTGTTCCAGAACCTCGTCAGAGCAGGCGAATCAGCAGGCGTTCTGGAAACCGTGCTCGACACCATTGCGACCTACAAAGAGAACACTGAGAAGCTAAAAGGCAAGATCAAAAAAGCGCTTTTCTATCCGGCGGCGGTCATCGCGGTCGCGATCATCGTCAGCGCAATCTTGTTGATCTTCGTAGTGCCTCAATTCGAGGCTGTGTTCTCCAATTTCGGCGCAGAACTCCCGGCGTTCACACAACTTATCGTCGGGGCGAGTCGTTTCATGGTCTCGTACTGGTGGGTTGCGCTTCTCATCATCGTTGGAAGCATCTGGGGCTTTTTGTTCCTCTACAAGCGGTCGGTTTCCCTGCAGCACGGCATCGACCGAATGCTTCTCAAGATTCCTGTCATCGGCCAGCTTCTTCATAACGCTGCCGTTGCACGCTTCTCTCGAACCCTCGCCACAACGTTCAAGGCAGGCGTTCCGCTGGTGGAAGCTTTGGAAACCGTTGCCGGCGCAACAGGAAACACGGTCTACGAGAAGGCCGTACTGCGCATCCGAGACGATGTGTCCGTGGGTTACCAGGTCAACATGGCAATGAAGCAGGTGAACCTCTTCCCTCATATGGTGGTGCAGATGACCGCAATCGGCGAGGAGGCCGGTGCGCTCGACACCATGTTGTTCAAGGTGGCCGAGTTCTACGAGGAAGAGGTGAACAATGCAGTCGACGCGCTCAGCAGCCTGCTCGAGCCGATGATCATGGTATTCATCGGCACCATCGTCGGTGGCATGGTGGTCGGCATGTATCTGCCGATTTTCAAGCTGGGCGCGGTTGTTTGATGTTCTTTGAAGCGTTGTTTGCGTAATGGCGTTCCTCGACCAGAACCCCGCACTGGGCTTCCCGCTCGCCGCCGGCTTCGGCCTGCTCGTCGGCAGCTTCCTCAATGTCGTGATCCTGCGCCTGCCGCGGCGCATGGAGTGGCAGTGGAAGCGTGATTCTCGGGAAATGCTGGGGGAGCCGGAGCTATACGATCCGCCGCCGCCGGGGATCGTCGTCGAGCGTTCGCACTGCCCGCATTGCGGCCATCAGCTGTCGTGGTACGAGAACATTCCCGTCGTGAGCTGGCTGGCGCTGCGTGGCAAGTGCCGCAGCTGCAAGGCGCCGATTTCGGCGCAGTATCCGGCGGTCGAACTGTTGACGATGCTGCTGTTCGTGGCCTGCGTGTGGCGCTTCGGGTTCGGCTGGCAGGGCTTCGGGGCGCTGGTGCTGACCGGATTCCTGGTCGCGGCGTCCGGTATCGACGTGCGGACGCAGCTGCTGCCCGACTCGCTCACCTTGCCGCTGATGTGGCTGGGACTGATCGCGAGTCTCGACAACCTCTACATGCCCGCGAAACCGGCCCTTCTAGGCGCGGTGGTGGGCTACGCGAGCCTGTGGACGGTCTGGTGGCTGTTCAAGCAGGCCACCGGCAAGGAAGGCATGGGGCACGGCGACTTCAAGTTGCTGGCCGCGCTCGGTGCTTGGTGCGGGTTGAGCGGGCTGCTGCCGATCATCCTGCTGTCGGCCGTGGCCGGCGCGATCATCGGGTCGATCATGCTCGCCGTACAGGGCCGTGATCGGTCGACGCCGATCCCGTTCGGGCCGTATCTGGCCATCGCGGGCTGGGTGACCTTCATGTGGGGTCACGATCTGGTCGACAGCTACAAACAGCTCGCCGGCCTCGGCTGACCGCAGCGTTGCGATGAGTGCGTTGATCATCGGCCTGACCGGCGGGATCGCCTCGGGCAAGACCGCGGCGACCCAGGCGTTCGAGCGACGCGGCATCGTGGTCGCGGATGCGGACCTCGCGGCGCGCGAGGCGGTTGCGCCGGGCAGTCCTGGACTGGCGGCGGTCGTCGATGCGTTCGGGGCGGAGGCGCTCGCAGAGAACGGCAGTCTCGATCGCGCCGCGATGCGGCGCCGGATCTTCGAGAATCCGCAGGCCCGTGTGCGACTGGAAGCCATCATTCATCCGCGTGTGCGCGCTGCGTTGCGGGCCGCTTGCGAGGCGGCGCCAGGGCCCTATGCGGTCGCGGCGATTCCGTTGCTGACCGAGGGCGGCCGCGCGGCGTATCCGTGGTTGCATCGCGTGCTGGTGATCGACGTGCCGCGTGATCTGCAGCTGGCACGACTGCTTGCACGCGACGGGATCGACGAGATTCTGGCTGAGCGGATGGTGGCTGCGCAGGCGTCGCGCGAGGCGCGGCTCGCTATTGCGGATGATGTGATCGTCAATGACGGAACGCTCGCGGTGCTGGATGCAGCGGTTGATCTGCTAGATCGAAAGTATCGCGGGATAACGGCTCCGGGATCGTAAGCCGAAGGGCGATGCGTCTCAGCCCGAACGTTAGTTGCGCCTCAGTTCGAATGTCAGTGTCGCCTCTGCCTGAGCGTCAGTGTCGCCTGCCGACGTTTACAGAATGGGTCGAGCGGAGCGAAACCCATCGTTCGCCGAAAAGCCGCACCTCACACAAAATCGATTGCGCCCTGCTCATTCGCACCGATCGGGGGCACCGGCTAGAGCGTCTCACCGCGGCACGTCGGCAAGCGGACGTCTTTACTGACGTCACTCGATTCCGACGATGGCGTGCCTATGCGATCTGCCTGCGCTCGTGGAAGCAAACCCCTGGTGTCAGGTGCGAGTGCAGCGTCGTTCCGGCCAGGCATTACCGCGAGCATTCGCCTCACCCCAACCCCTCTCCCAGGGGGAGAGGGGCTCTGCATGGCTGCGCTGATTTGTGATGTGCGTCGCTTGCGCGTGGCGCAGCGCGCTTCAATGACTGCCATCGCTAGAAAGCGTTCGCCCGCGCTCTCGTGAGGTGTGCGGGCAGCTGACGCGCTACAGCTCTCTGAGGCTGCTGCGGAGTCACTACCGGGGCAAGACGGACTGGACCGGAACTGTTTTCCAGTGTGCGGTCGGACACCCGCATCGTCTGCATCTGATGCGCGCGATGGGTTTCGCTGTGCTCTACCCATCCTACGAATGCTCACGCAACGCGCTATGCGCTCAGCCGGGCGACCACAGGCTCCGGATCGCGGCGATGCCCTGGGCGCCGTGGCGGCGGGCTTCGGGGATGTCGTCGGGCGTCATGCCGCCGATGGCGTAGATAGGCAAAGCCGTGATCTCGCGCAGGCGGGTGAAGGCCGTCCAGCCGATGCCGGGTGCGCCGGGGTGGGTGGCGGTCTCGGCGACAGGCCCGAGGACGACGAAGTCGCAGCCCAGGCGCGCGGCGTAGGACAGGTCGTCCGCCGTGTGGCAGGAGGCTGCCAGCAACGTACCTTCGGGAACCGGGCGCTTGGCGAGGGTCTGGAGGGCGGATGATTTCAGATGGACGCCCACGCCGGCCGCGAGCGCGGTCTCGACGGAGCCGTTGAACAGGAGTTGTGCATCGCGTCTGCGACAGCGGATGGCAGCCTGCTGCAGGAGCACATTCTGGCGCTCGTCCGGGATGCCCGGCAGGCGCAGCTGGATCCGCCGGATGCCGCGTCGCAGGGCGTCATCGAGGGCCTGCAACCAAGGCGCGTCCGTGTCGCCGGGAGCCGGCGTCACGAGATAGCGGTCGGGGGTCTGCAGCACGGCGACGACGGGCAGATCTGCCGGCGGCATCGAGTAGCGGCCGAGTTTCTCGGGCGCGACCCAGGCCAGCGCCTGCCCTTCGCGCCCGTTGGGCACGCCGTCCCAGTGGGTGACGTGACGGACGTCGAGCCGCAGGCGCTTGGTCGGATACCGCTGCGGCACCGCCATCAGCGGCGGGCCGACGGTGACGCGAATGCCCAGCTCTTCGTCGAGCTCACGGATCAGGGCGGCCTCGGGCGTTTCGCCGGCTTCGCGCTTGCCGCCTGGAAACTCCCACAGACCCGGCATGTCGCGATTGGGCGTGCGGCGCGACAGCAGGATCCGGCCGCGCTTGTCGGTGATGACGCCGGCGACGACCTCGATGACGCGTTCGCTCATGCCGCTCGGAAGTTCGGAGAGGGCGGTCAGGTTAGGCGGGGTGCGGGCGGTTTGCCAGCCATCGCGATGGTCAGGCTCGCATCCGATGCGATGGTCGGTCCCCGGCGCCCTGAGCTCCAGGCAAGACCGGCTTGCAGGGCTCCATGGGCGCCTTGCCCGCAGCCGACGCGTTTTCCGCGTCGACCCTGGCTCAGGTCTCTCCCGGAGGGAGAGATGCCGAGAACCACTACCCGGAACTCAGCTCAACTGCCCGTGGCAGTGCTTGAACTTCTTGCCGCTGCCGCACGGGCACGGATCATTGCGGCCGACCTTGTCGCCGTCGCGGACGATCGGCGCCTGCGCACCCTGCGACGCGGCGGCGGCGCGCACGTCTTCCGCTTCTTCGTCGGCGCCATAGCCGCCGGCGTCGGCGTGCTGGAACTGGGCCTGGTTGAGCTTGGCTTCGACCTGGCGACGCTCTTCGGCTTCCAGCGCGGCGATCTCGTCCTCGCTGCGCACGCGTACGCGCGCCAGCATCGTCACGACGTCGTGCTTGACCTTGTCCAGCATCTCGGAGAACAGCTCGAAGGCTTCGCGCTTGTACTCCTGCTTCGGCTGCTTCTGCGCATAGCCGCGCAGGTGGATGCCCTGGCGCAGGTAGTCCATGCGGCCCAGGTGCTCCTTCCAGCCCTGGTCGAGCACGTTGAGCATGATGTGCTTCTCGAGCATGCGCATCGTCTCGTCACCGAGCGAGGCTTCCTTCTCGGCGAACAGGCGGTCGACTTCCTTCTGCACGTGCTCGGCGATCTGCTCGGAATCGAGTTCCTCGCTGGTCTTGGCCATCTCGGTCAGCGGCAGACGCACGCTGAACTCGCGGTCCATCTCCGACTCCAGACCCGGCAGGTCCCACTGTTCGTCGATCGACTGCGGCGGCACGTAGCGGCCGACGATACCGGCGACCACATCGGCGCGGATGCCGTCGACGTTCTCCTGGATGCTTTCGGCATCCAGCAGTTCGTCGCGCTGGCCGTAGATGACCTTGCGCTGGTCGTTGTTGACGTCATCGAAGTCGAGCAGGTTCTTGCGGATGTCGAAGTTGTGCGCTTCCACCTTGCGCTGCGCGTTCGCGATCTGCTTGGTGACCAGCGGCGACTCGATGATGTCGTCTTCCTGCAGGCCCATGCGCGCCATGACCTTCTGCACCCAGTCGGCGGCGAAGATGCGCATCAGGTTGTCTTCGAGCGACAGGTAGAAGCGGCTTGAACCCGGATCGCCCTGACGGCCGGAACGGCCGCGCAGCTGGTTGTCGATGCGGCGCGATTCGTGGCGTTCGGTGCCGATGATGTGCAGGCCGCCTGCCGCCTTGACCGCGTCGTGGCGCACCTGCCACTCGCTGCGCAGCTTCGCCTTCGTCGCGTCGTCGACCGGCACACCGGTCTCGGCTTCCAGCGTCGCCAGTTCGGTTTCGAGCGAACCGCCGAGCACGATGTCGGTACCGCGGCCGGCCATGTTGGTGGCGATGGTCACTGCGCCCGGACGACCGGCCTGCGCGATGATCGTCGCCTCGCGCTCGTGCTGCTTGGCGTTGAGCACCTCGTGGTGGATGCCTTCCTTGCGCAGATGCTCGGACAGCAGTTCCGACACCTCGATCGACGTCGTGCCGACGAGCACCGGCTGGCCACGCTCGTTGGCGGCCTGGATCTCGCGCGCGACCGCGCGGTACTTGCCGGCACGGTTGAGGAACACCGCATCGGGTGCGTCCTTGCGGATCATCGGGCGGTGCGTCGGGATCACCACGACTTCGAGCGAATAGATGCTTTCGAATTCGAACGCTTCGGTATCCGCGGTACCGGTCATGCCCGACAGCTTGCCGTACATGCGGAACAGGTTCTGGAACGTGATGCTGGCGAGCGTCTGGTTCTCGCGCTGTACGGGCACGCCTTCCTTCGCTTCCACCGCCTGGTGCAGGCCGTCGGACCAGCGGCGGCCCGGCAGCGTACGGCCGGTGAACTCGTCGACGATGATGACTTCGCCGTCGCGGATGATGTAGTGGTCGTCGCGCTGGTAGATCGCATGCGCGCGCAGGCCAGCATTGAGGTGATGCACGACGTGGATGTTCTGCGGCGCGTACAGGCTGTCGTCTTCGCCGAGGATGCCGGCCTTGCGCAGCAGTTCTTCCGCGTGTTCCTGGCCGGCTTCGGACAGGTGGACCTGCTTGGCCTTTTCGTCGACCCAGAAGTCGCCGTCGCCGTCCTCGGCTTCCTGGCGGACCAGCGACGGGACGATGCGGTTGACCTTGATGTAGAGCTCCGGCGAATCGTCGGCCGGGCCGGAGATGATCAGCGGCGTGCGCGCTTCGTCGATCAGGATCGAGTCGACCTCGTCGATGATCGCGTAGTTGAGGCCGCGCTGGTACCGGTCCGCCTTCGACAGCGCCATGTTGTCGCGCAGGTAGTCGAAGCCGAACTCGTTGTTGGTGCCGTAGGTGATGTCAGCACGGTAGGCATCGCGCTTGGCTTCGCCGTGCGGCATGCCGGGCCAGATCACACCGACGGTGAGCCCCAGCCAGTTGTAGAGCTTGCCCATCTGTGCGGCGTCGCGACGCGCCAGATAGTCGTTGACCGTGATGACGTGGACGCCCTTGCCCTCGAGCGCATTGAGGTAGGTCGGCAGCGTGCCGACGAGGGTCTTGCCCTCACCGGTGCGCATCTCGGCGATCTTGCCCATGTGCAACACCATGCCGCCGATCAGCTGCACGTCGTAGGGCCGCATGCCCAGCACGCGCTTGCTGGCCTCGCGGCAGACCGCGAAGGCTTCGGGCAGGATCTTGTCGAGCGTTTCGCCCTTGGCGACGCGGTCCTTGAACTCGGGGGTCTTGGCCTGCAGTTCGGCGTCCGACAGCGCCTCCATCTGCGGCTCGAGCGCGTTGATCTTCACAACGATCTTCTCGAGCTGTTTGACGAAACGGTCGTTGCGGCTACCGAAGACGCTGGTGAGCAGGCGATTGAGCATTGGAAGTCCGGGTTCTGGAGACGGAACGCGGCCCGGGGCGGTTTCCCCCGAATCCGCAAACAAGAAAAAGGGCGCCTGGCGCCCCTCGATGGCAACACGCATTGTAGCTTGGGGAGCGCAGCGGCGTTTTCAAGCGACTCGCCGCTCGTGCGCGACCGACCGTCGACCGCACACGACGTGGCGAGCGGGACGTCATCTGCGTCAGCGGACTGAAGCCCGCCCCGGCGGCGTGGGGGCGGGTTGGATGGTGGCGATCAGCGCGGACCGGAGCGCGTGATCTGGGCACCATCTCGAACGCGATACCCGCACGCTTGCAAGCGAGAGGCTCGGCCCGTCCCGGCCTTTGACCCGTGAAGGGTCCACTGCTCCGCTCGCGGAGGCAGGCAAAAAAAAATTACTGCCGGCTGACGCCCATGTCGCCGAGGAACTTGCGCGGGTTCTGCACGCGACCGTTCTCCCAGACTTCGAAGTGCACGTGTGCACCGGTCGAGCGGCCGGTCGAGCCGGCCTTGGCGATCTCGTCGCCGACGCGGACCAGGTCGCCCACCTTCACCACGTTGCGCGAGTTGTGCGCGTAGCGGGTCACATACCCGTTGCCGTGGTCCACTTCGACCACGTTGCCGTAACCGCTGCGCACGCCCGAGTAGCTGACCACGCCATCGGCGACGGTCATCACGCGGTCGCCGGTGCGGGCGTCGAAGTCGATGCCCTTGTGGAACTGACCACCGCGACCGAACGGGTCGGCGCGATAGCCGTAGGACGAGGTCACGTAGCTGCTCGCCACCGGCGAGCGCGACGGCAGTGCGTTCTGCTCGATCCGGCGATCGAACAGCAGCGCTTCGAGCACGGAGAGCTGCTGGCCGGAGTTGGCGAGATCGCCGTCGAGCGCGTCCATGCCGCCGATCAGCTTGCGGGCCGGCATGTCGCGCGCCGGTTCCGCACCACCCTGGCCAACCGGACGGTCGAAATCGAACTCGCCGTCTTCCAGGCCCGCGCCACGCGCGAGGCGGTCACCGAGGGCATTGAGCCGGTTTGCCTGCGCCTGCAATTCGCCCATGCGGGCAGCGAGTGCGTTGATCTCGCGCTGCGCGTCGCGGCGGGTGTCTTCGATGCCCTGCTCGTTCGCCGAGGCCACGCCGTGCATGCGCGCGACTTCGGCGGCATTGAGCGCGGCGCCGCCGCACAGGCTGGCGACCGCAACGGCGGTCATGACGGTAAGGGGCTTGCGGACCGCGAGTGCGCGGGCCTTGGCGGCCACCTGCGCAGCGCGGCCGCGCATATCATTCAACAACGAATCTAGAGTCATGCGTGCCAATGTCTGATTTCAGGTCCAGGTCCAAGCCACCCCGCATCGGTGCATCCCGTAGCGGGATTCCGACGGCCGCGCTGGACGCGGCACTGGGTGGTGCGTCGGCCGATCCGATCCGCCGGGCCATGTGGCTCGACGCGCTGGACCGCCGCCTCGTTCCCCTGCTCCCCCCGTCGCTGGCGCCGCATGCGCGGCTGGCCAATGTCGATGGCAGCAGGCTGGTCTTCCTCGTCGATTCGCCCATCTGGCACGCCAGGCTGCGCCTGTCGGCCGATGTGCTGCTCGACGCCGCCCGGTCCATCGGGCTGGATGTCAGCGACATCGTGATCAGGACCTCGACCCGACCGCTTCGACCGGAAGTCGATGCAGGCCGCGCACGTCCGACACCGCCGTCCGCCGTGGCCCGCAGGGCCGTGGCAGCCGCGCTGGCCTCGTTGCAATCGCCTGATGACGACGACAACGGGACGCGATGAGTCGGGAGATCCGTCTTCCCCTGGTCACCGACGTCGACGTCGGGTGAAGGGGAGCGGGCATCCTACCGGCGGTGCGTCGTCGGGAAGTTAACTGAAAATTAAAGATTCAGAAATTCAAAGTTAAATTTCTGTTATCTGCGCGGCGAGCCCTGAACCAGTCCGACTTGATGTCGAAGAAGTTCATCGCAGATTGCCGAAGCTGAATGCCGCGGATCAGGCGATCGCGGGCGTGCCGTAGGCGACCGGCGCGGGCGCGGTCTGGTCGAAGCTGACCTTCTCCCACGCATCCGCTTCGGCCAGCAATGCACGCACCAGCTTGTTGTTGAGCGCGTGGCCGGACTTGTAGCCGACGAAACGGCCGAGGATCGGGTGACCGGCGAGATACAGATCGCCCACCGCGTCGAGGATCTTGTGACGCACAAACTCGTTCGCGTAGCGCAGGCCGTCGTCGTTGAGCACGCGGAATTCGTCGAGCACGATCGCGTTGTCCATCGAGCCGCCGAGGCCGAGATTGCGCTCGCGCATGTATTCCAGATCGCGCATGAAGCCGAACGTGCGCGCACGGCTGACTTCGCGGATGTAGGCCTCGGTCGAGAACTCGACCTCGGCGCGCGACTGCGCGACCGGGATCGCCGGGTGATCGAAGGCGATGGTGAAGTCGAGCTTGAAGCCGTCGTAGGGCTCGAAGCGCGCGATCTTGTCGCCTTCGCGCACTTCCACCGGCTTGAGCACGCGGATGAAGCGCTTGGGTGCGTCCTGCTCGACCACACCGGCCGACTGCAGCAGGAACACGAAAGGACCGGACGAGCCGTCCATGATCGGCACTTCGGCCGCGGACAGTTCGATATAGAGGTTGTCGACGCCCAGGCCCGCGAGCGCGGACATCAGGTGTTCGACGGTCTGCACATTGGCCGGGCCGCAACTCAGGCCGGTGCACAACGTGGTTTCGGTGACGAGGTTGCCGTCAGCCGGAATCTCGACCACGGGGTCCAGGTCGACACGGCGGAACACGATGCCGGTGTCGGGGCTCGCCGGGCGCAGCGTCAGGAACACTTTCTCGCCACTGTGCAGGCCGACGCCTGTCGCGCGGATCACGTTCTTGATGGTGCGTTGGCGGGGCATGGGGGAGTCCGCAGGGAGGGAGGATCCGCGTGTCCGTCATAGGACTGTCATCGGAACCGGGGGGCAGATTATCACGGCACCGCCTGAACCTGAACGAAAGCGCGGCGGTGCTTCAGAACGCTGGATGCATGCGGAAATCCGCACGGCAGCGCCGGAAAACGGTCCACCGGGAACCCCGGTGGACCCAAAGGCGCCGCGCGGACAACGCGACGCCGGGCAAAGCTTCATGGCGGGAGGACGATCCGCCATGCGGCGGCACGCCATCGCCGCGCACCGCTCAACGGTGCGCGCACGACGGACTGCCGCGATCGACGCGGATCAGTCAGCCTGGCGGCGCAGGGCGAGACGAAGCGCTTGCGAGGCACTGCCTCGCGCTTCGTCGCGCGCCTGGCCATGGATGGCCGGGCCGGATCTGCCGGAGCCGATGATCTGCGCCATGGATGGCATCAGTCAGCCTGGCGACGCAGAAAAGCAGGAATATCCAGGTAGCTGCTGTCGCTGCCGAATTCGGCCGCCTTCGGCGCGTCCGACGATTCGGCGCGGGTCGCACCACGCAGCGGCGAGGCCGCCGACGCCCCACCACCGTTGCCGCGCAGCGAGGCCGCGATGCTGTGGCCCGGGCTGTACGGGGCCACGGCGTCGGACTCGTCGTCGATCAGCATGCCGGTCGTGCCGTCGCGCAACCCACGCTGGTTGTTGCTGATCAGCTGCACCTGCGGCTTGCCGCGGCCGGCGCTGTCGCCGTTGTAGCCGGTGGCGCGCGCGGGTGCGCGGTTGAGGCCGGTGGCGACCACGGTCACGCGGACTTCGTCCTGCATGTCGGGATCGAGCACGGTGCCGATGACGATGGTCGCGTCTTCGCTGGCGAAGTTCTCGACGGTGCGGCCGACTTCGTCGAACTCGGCCATCGTGAAGTCCGCGCCGGCGGTGATGTTGACCAGGATGCCGTTGGCGCCGGCCAGGTTGACGTCGTCGAGCAGCGGATTCTGGATCGCGGCTTCGGCGGCGGCCTGCGCGCGGTCGTCGCCACGTGCGTTGCCGGTGCCCATCATCGCCAAGCCCATTTCCGACATCACGGTGCGCACGTCGGCGAAGTCGACGTTGATCAGGCCCGGACGGACGATCAGGTCGGCGATGCCCTGCACGGCGCCCAGCAGCACGTCGTTGGCGGCGCGGAAGGCCTGGATCATCGTGGCGTTGCGGCCGAGGACGGTGATCAGCTTCTCGTTGGGAATGGTGATCAGCGAGTCGCAATGCGCCGACATCTCTTCGATGCCCTTGAGCGCGACCTGCATGCGGCGACGGCCTTCGAACGGGAACGGCTTGGTGACCACGGCGACGGTCAGGATGCCCATCTCCTTGGCGAGCTGCGCTACGACCGGCGCTGCGCCGGTGCCCGTGCCGCCGCCCATGCCGGCGGTGATGAACACCATGTCGGCGCCCTGCAGCGCATCCATGATGATCTCGCGGTCTTCGAGTGCGGCCTGACGGCCGACTTCCGGGTTGGCGCCTGCGCCCAGACCCTTGGTGACGCTGCTGCCGAGCTGCAGCTGCAGCTTCGCGCCGCAGTTCTTGATCGCCTGCGAATCGGTGTTGGCGGTGATGAACTCCACGCCGTCGACGCTGTTGTTGACCATGTGGGCGACCGCGTTGCCGCCGCCGCCGCCGACGCCGATGACCTTGATCACCGCGTTTGGAGCCATCTTCTCGACCAGTTCGAAATGTGCCATGTCCGTCGTCCTCTGGGTTTGGGCCGGGTTCGGCGTGGTGTCCACGTCCTTCCCGGCATCTATTGGTTTAGGTACCGCCTGCCGCACTTGCGTCTGTCGCCGTCGCCCTGCCCGCCGCATCCCGCACTGGCGCGAATCAGAATTCGCCGTTGAACCGCGCCCACATCTTTTTCACCCACCCGCCGGCGCGACCGCCGGAAACCACCGGACGCCGCGGGTGCTCGATCTGGCTGCCCATCAGCAGCAGGCCCACGCCGCTGGCGTGCACCGGATTGCCGACCACTTCGCCCAGGCCCGTGACGTGCTGCGGAATGCCCACGCGCACCGGCATCTGCAGCATTTCCTCGGCGAGTTCGACCACGCCTTCCATCTTCGAAGCGCCGCCGGTCAGCACCATGCCGGCGCGGACGTGCTGCTCGAAGCCCGAGCGGCGCAGTTCGGCCTGCACCATCTCGAAGATCTCCTCGTAACGCGCCTGCACCGCCTGCGCCAGCGACTGGCGCGGCAGCCGGCGCGGCGGACGATCGCCGACGCTCGGCACCTGGATCGATTCCTCGCTGGTCGCCAGCTGCGCCAGCGCGCAGGCGTAGCGGACCTTGATCTGCTCGGCTTCCGGCGTCGGCGTGCGCAGCATGTGCGCGATGTCTTCGGTGACCTTGTCGCCGGCGATCGGCAAGCTGGCCGTGTGGCAGATCGCGCCCTGCACGAACACCGCCAGATCCGTCGTGCCCGCGCCCATGTCGACCAGCACCACGCCGAGCTCGCGCTCGTCCGAGGTCAGCACCGCGGTGCTCGAGGCCAGCGACGACAGGATCAGATCGTCGATCGAGAGGCCGCAGCGCTGCACGCACTTGCTGATGTTGGCGGCGGCCGACTGCGCGCAGACCACGAGGTGCGCATGCACTTCCAGACGCACGCCGGTCATCCCGACCGGATTGCGGATGCCTTCCTGCGAATCGTCGAGCACGTACTCGCGCGGGATCGCATGCAGGATCTTCTGGTCGGCGGGAATCGCGACGGCCTTGGCGGCGTCGAGCACGCGATCGAGATCGGCCCAGGTCACTTCGTTGTCGCGGATCGGCACGATGCCCGGCGAGTTGCGGCACTGCACGTGGTTGCCGGAGATCGACGCGTAGACCGAGCGGATCTCGCAGCCGGCCATCAGCTCCGCCTCTTCCACTGCGCGCTGGATCGACTGGACCGTCGATTCGATGTCGACGACCACGCCGCGCTTGAGCCCGCGCGATTCGTGGCTGCCGATGCCGATGACTTCGATCGGATTGCCCGGCGAATACTCGCCGACCAGCGCCACCACTTTCGAGGTGCCGATGTCAAGTCCGACGATGAGCGTCTTGTCGCCTTTGCGGTTCATGTGAGGCCGTGCTTCTGGATGCGGAGTGCGTGGGAGATCGGGGCCACCGCGACGCGGTTGGCAGGTGCGCCGGCCGGCGCCGCGGCGCCGGCAGCGGCAGCGGCTTCGGCCGCTTCGGGCTGCGCCCAGACGAGGGCGAAGCCGTTGGTGTAGCGGAGGTCGGCGCGCGCGAGCGGCTCGGCGCGGCCGGTGGTCAGGCGCGGCAGCATCCGTGCGAACCGCGCCAGGCGCAGGCGCGCTTCCTGGCTGCCGACGATGACTTCGGTGCCGCTCGACAGCGTCAGCTGCCAGCTGCCGCGCGCATCGAGCACAACGCGTTCGACCTGCACGCCGGCGCCGCCGAACAGATCGCGGGATTCGTTGTAGAGCGCGACGATGTCGGCGATGCGGTTCTCCGGACCGTCGAACCGCGGCATCTCCGCCGGCGCCTCGACGCCTTCGGCGGCGAACAGCCGGCCGCGCGTCGACAGCAGGCGCGCGTCGCCCCAGTGCGCGAACGGCACGTGTTCGGCGATGCGCACTTCCAGCACGTCCGGCCACTTCTTGCGCACTTCGACGCCGGCGACCCACGGCACGCGCGCGACGTCGCGCTGCGCATCGCCCAGATCCACGGCGAAGAACCCGCGCTGCGCATGCGGCAGCACCGCAGCGCGCACGCGCGCGGTGTCGACCTGCTCCAGGCCGTCGTTGATGCGCAGCACGCGCAGCGGCCAGCGCTCGGCGCCGATCCAGCCGTTGACGACGGCGACCACCGGCAGGGCCACCAGCGCAATCGCCAGTGCCCAGGCCAGGACCCGCGCCATCGTGCCGAACGCCTGGTTCATCGCGGCGCGACCTCCGAGGGGATGGTCGTTTCGAGCACGCGCCAGCACAGCGCCGGGTAGTCGATACCGATCTTCGCCGCGGCCTTGGGCACCAGCGAGTGGCTGGTCATGCCCGGCGCGGTGTTCACTTCGAGCAGCAGCAGCGCGCCAGTGCGACGGTCGCGCATCACGTCGACGCGGCCCCAGCCGCTGCAGCCGGCGGATACGAACGCATCGACCGCGAGCGCACCGATGCGCGTCTCGTCGTCTCCATCGAGCCCCGGGCACAGGTACTGGGTGTCGTCGGACACGTACTTCGCGTCGTAGTCGTACCAGGCGCCCTTGGGCACGATACGGATCGACGGCAGCGCGCGCGGGCCGTCGACGTCTTCGATCACCGCGACGGTGAGTTCGTCGCCCTCGACCATCTGTTCCATCAGCAGCTCGCCGGGATAGCGCGCGGCGAGTGCGACCGCGGCCTCCAGGTCGGCGTCTTCGAACACGCGGCTGATGCCGACGCTCGAGCCTTCCTTCGACGGCTTGATGATGACCGGCAGGCCGATCTCGCGCGCCGCGGCATGCACGTCGTCGCCCGGCTGCAGACGGCGGTAGCGAGGCGTCGGCAGATCGAGGCTCATCCACACCTGCTTGGTGCGGATCTTGTCCATGGTCAGCGCCGAGCCGAGGACGCGCGAACCGGTGTACGGAATCGCGAACGCATCGCACAGGCCCTGCACCACGCCGTTCTCGCCATCGCCGCCGTGGAGGATGTTGAAGACGCGGTCGAACTCACCGGCGACGATCGCCTTCGCGAGCGCGGGCACGCCATCGACGGCATGCGCATCGACACCGCGCGCGCGCAGCGCATCGAGCACGCCCTGCCCCGACTGCAGCGAGACTTCGCGTTCCGAACCCGGGCCGCCGAGCAGCACGGCGACGCGGCCGAACACGGCCGGATCGGTGAAACGCGGCGGCGACAGCGTCAGGCTCATCGCGCGGCCTCCGTGACCTGGAAACCGGATTGCGCCAGCTGCTGCACGGCCGCGCCGATGTCACCGGCGCCCATCATCAGCAGCAGATCGCCGTCCTGCAGGATGTCGGGCAGCACGCCGGCGAGCTCGTCGGCGCCGTTGACGACGACGGGATCGATGCGGCCGCGCGCCCGGATCGCACGCGCCAGCGCTTTGGCATCCGCGCCGGCGATCGGCGCTTCGCCGGCCGGATAGACCTCGGTCAGTACCAGCGCGTCGACATCCGACAGCACGCCGGCGAAATCGTCGAACAGATCGCGGGTGCGGCTGTAGCGGTGCGGCTGGAACGCGACCACGAGGCGGCGATCACGCCAGCCACCGCGGGCGGCTTCGAACACCGCAGCCAGTTCCTTGGGGTGATGGCCGTAGTCGTCGACCAGCTGCACGCGTGCGCCGGTCGGGGTGACCAGTTCGCCCAGCAGGTTGAAGCGGCGGCCGATGCCTTCGAAGCGGCCGAGCGCGGCGACGATGGCTTCCGGCGCGACGCCGAGCTGCCAGCCCACGGCAGCGGCGGCGAGCGCATTGAGCACGTTGTGGCGACCCGGCAGCGCGAGGCGCGCCCGGATGCGGGTGTTCTCGGGCAGGCACAGCGTGAACGTCATCGCCGCGCCGTCCTGGCCGATGTCTTCGGCGCGCACATCGGCGTCTTCCGACAGGCCGTAGGTCATCACGTGACGCGGCGTTTCGGACGCGAGACGCGCGACCTCGGCGTCATCGATGCACAGCACCGCGAGGCCGTAGAACGGCAGGCGGTGCAGGAACTCGTGGAACGCGGCCTGCACACGGGCGAAGTCGCCGCCGTAGTTTTCCAGATGATCGGCGTCGATGTTGGTGACGATCGCGATCAGCGGATTCAGGCGCAGGAAGCTGCCGTCACTCTCGTCGGCCTCGGCCACCAGCCAGTCGCCACTGCCCAGTCGCGCGTTCGCGCCCGCGGCCAGCAGCTGGCCACCGACGACGAAGGTCGGATCGAGACCGCCTTCGGCGAGCACGCTCGCGGTCAGCGAGGTCGTGGTCGTCTTGCCGTGCGTGCCGGCCACCGCAATGCTGCGACGGAAGCGCATCAGCTCGGCGAGCATTTCGGCGCGCGGCACCACCGGAATGCGCTGCGCGCGCGCTTCCATCAATTCGGGATTGTCGTGACGGATCGCGCTCGACACGACCACGCAATCGGTGCCGAGCACGTTCGCCGCGGCGTGGCCGCGATGCACGGTCGCGCCGAGGCGCGTGAGGCGACGCGTGGTCGCACTGTCGGCGGTGTCGGACCCCGAGACCTTGTAGCCCAGCGTGCACAGCACTTCGGCGATGCCGCTCATGCCGATGCCGCCGATGCCGACGAAATGCACGCGCGAGAACACCTTGGCGAAGTCTTCCTTCGACAGGCCGCGGGTCTGGTGGAGACGACGGATCATGCTTGGCTCCTGCCGCCGAAGCTCGGTTCGACGCGCTGCTGCAGGCGGCTGGTGCCGCGCGACAGCGACGCCGACTGCACGGGCAGCGGCGGCTGGGTGGTGGGAGGCACCGGGCCGGCCGGCGCCGGCGCTGCGGCATCGCCGCGCAACCGGGCGACCTGGCGCTGGGCGCGGTCGAGTTCGTAGGAGACGCGCAGCAGCAGGCCCATCGCCACGCAGGTCATCATCACGCTGGAACCGCCCGAGGACACCAACGGCAGCGTCAGACCCTTGGTCGGCAGCAGACCGAGATTCACGCCGATCGACACCAGGCTCTGCAGGCCGATCATCAGCGCCACGCCGAACGCGCAGTAGCCGGCGAAGTGGCGGCGCATCTCGACGCACTTCAGACCGACCCACAATGCACGGCCGACCAGCGCGACGAACAGGCCGATCACCAGGCACACGCCGATGAAGCCGAGTTCTTCGGCCAGCACCGAGAAGATGAAGTCGGTATGCGCTTCGGGCAGGTACGACAGCTTCTGCACCGAGGCCCCCAGGCCCACGCCGGCGAACTCGCCGCGGCCCACCGCCATCAGCGCATTGCTGAGCTGGTAGCCGGCGCCGAGCTGGTCCTCCCACGGATTCATGAAGGACGTGATGCGGCGCATGCGATAGGGCTCGAGCACGGCGACGCCGATCACCAGCGGCAGCAGACCGATGACCGGCAGCATCATGCGCTGGAGATGTCCGCCGCCGAGCACCAGCATGCCGCCGGTCACGCCCAGCAGCAGCATCGACGAACCGAAGTCGGGCTGCAGCAACAGCAGCGCGACCAGCACCACCGCGACGCCGATGGGCTTGAGCATCGCGCCCCAGGTCGCGTTCACGTCGTCCCGGAAGCGCACCAGATAGCTGGCGAGCCAGACGATGTAGATCACCTTGACGGCTTCGACGACCTGGAAGTTCGACACGCCCAGCCAGATCCAGCGATGCGCGCCGTTGACCGAGCGCCCCAGGCCAGGCACGAACACCAGCAGCAACAGGCCCACGCAGCCGAGCAGCAGGAAGCGGTCGTACTTCTCGACCGTCTTGAGTTCGGTGCGCATCACCGTCACCGCCAGTGCCAGGCCGATGGCCAGGAACATCAGGTGGCGGGTCAGGAAGTGGTAACGGCCGACGTCGAGGTCTTCGCCGATCGCGATCGAGCTCGACGCGACCATGATCACGCCGAGCGTCGCGATCGACACGATGATGCCGACCAGCCACGGATCGAAGCGGCCGACGATGTCGTCGATGCGCGTCGCCTGGCGGGCGGCGCTGTCGTGGGCGTGCTGGTCGTAGGCCCGGGCCATCAGCGCACCTTCAACGTGGCGAGGCCGACCAGCACCAGGATCACCGAGATGATCCAGAAGCGCACGATCACGCGCGGCTCGGGCCAGCCCTTGAGTTCGAAGTGGTGGTGGATCGGCGCCATGCGGAACACGCGCTTGCCGGTCAGCTTGAAGCTGGCGACTTGGATCATCACCGACAGCGTTTCGATGACGAAGATGCCGCCCATGATCACCAGCACCAGTTCCTGACGCACGATCACCGCCATCGTGCCGAGCACGGCGCCGAGCGCCAGCGCACCGATGTCGCCCATGAAGACCATGGCCGGATACGTGTTGAACCACAGGAAGCCGAGCCCGGCCCCGGCAATCGCCGCGCAGATGATCACCAGTTCACCCGCGCCCGGCACCTGCGGGATCTGCAGATAGTTCGAGAACACCGCGTTGCCCGAGGCATACGCGAACACGCCCAGACCGCAGGCGACCAGCACGGTCGGCATGATCGCCAGACCGTCGAGGCCGTCGGTGAGGTTCACCGCGTTCGAGAAGCCGACGATCCAGAAGTAAGCGATCGCGACGAAGCTGATGCCGGCCAGCGGCAGGGCGATCGACTTGAACAGCGGCACGTAGAAGGTCGTGGCCGCGGCGACGTCGGCATAGAGATAGAGGTACAGGCCGGCGGCGAGACCGAAGATCGACTGCAGCAGGTACTTCCAGCGCGATTTCAGGCCATTGGGATCGCGCTTGACGATCTTGATCCAGTCGTCGTACCAGCCGATCGCGCCGAAGGCGAGCATCACGGCCATCACCACCCACACGTACTTGTTGCGCAGGTCGCCCCACATCAGCACCGACAGGAAGATCGTCAGCAGGATCAGTGCGCCGCCCATGGTCGGCGTGCCGGCCTTGGAGAAATGCGTCTGCGGGCCGTCCTGACGGATCGGCTGGCCGCCCTTGAACTGGGCGAGCTTGCGGATCACCGCCGGGCCCAGCCACAGCGACAGCAGCAGCGAGGTCAGCGCCGCGAGAATGCCGCGGAACGTCAGGTACTCGAACAGCTTGAAGAAGTCTTCCAGACCCTGCAGCCAGCGGGCGAGTTCAAGCAGCATGTCCGGTTCCTTCAGTGGTGCGCAGCGCGGTGACCACACGGTCCATCGCACTGCCGCGCGAGCCCTTGACCAGCACGCGCGCGTCGGCGTGCAGGTCGGCCCGCAGCGCTTCGATCAGCGCCTCGTGGGTATCGAATCGGCGCGCACCGTCGCCGAAGGCATCGGCCGCGGCCGCGCTCAGTGCGCCCAGCGCGTACAGCCGCGCGATGCCGGCGGACTTCGCGCGCACGCCGGCCTGGGCGTGCATCGCCGCGCCGTCGCTGCCGAGTTCGCGCATGTCGCCCAGCACCAGCCAGCGGTCCCCGCCGCCGGCGGCGAGCGTGTCGATGGCGGCATTGAGCGAACCGGGATTGGCGTTGTAGCTGTCGTCGATCAGCACCGCGCCGTCGGCCACCGTGTAGCGGACCAGGCGGCCGGACACGGCTTCGGCGCTGCCCAGTGCGGCGACGATGGTGGCCAGCGGCACGCCGGCCGCGAGCGCGACGGCCGTCGCCGCGAGCGCGTTGCGCACGTTGTGACTGCCGGGCAGCGGCAACGCGACGTCGGCCTCGCCCACAGGCGTGAGCAGCCGGAAACGCGCACCGGTCTCGTCGAGGCGCACGTCGCGCGCGGAGATGTCGGCCGTGGCCTCGATTCCGAAGCGCAGCAGGCGACGACCATGCGCGCGCTGCGCGAAGAACGGGGCGAAGGCGTCGTCGGCATTGATGACGGCGGTGCCGTCGGCCGGCAGCGCGTCGTAGATCGCGGCCTTGGTGTCGGCGATGCCGAGCAGGCTGCCCATGCGCTCCATGTGCGCCGGCGCGATGTTATTGACCAGTGCGATGCGCGGCTGCGCGATCGCGGTCAGATACGCGATGTCGCCCGGCTTGCCGGCGCCCATCTCGTAGACGGCGAAGACCGCATCTTCCGGCGCATCGATCACCGCTAGCGGCAGGCCGATCTCGTTGTTGAAATTGCCGGGATTGAAGCTGGTGGGCGCGTGGCGCGACAGGATCGCGGCGACCAGCTGCTTGACGCTGGTCTTGCCGTTGCTGCCGGTGATCGCCACGACGGTCGCGGCGCGCGCACGCTGCACCGCGGTCGCCAGCGCACCGAGCGCCAGCTGCGGATCGGCGACGACGATCTGCGGCAACGCGATGTCGAGCGGACGTGCGACCAGCGCCGCGCGCGCGCCGCGGGCCGCGGCATCGGCGACGTGATCGTGCCCGTCGAAGGTGTCGCCCTTCAGCGCGACGAACAGCAGTGCGTGCACCTCGGCCGCGTCGAGCTTGCGGGTGTCGGTGGCGACGGCGTCGATCGGAAAGTCGCTGTCGACGCCGTGCAGGCGACCGTTGACCAGTTGGGCGATGCGGGCGAGCGACAGCGGATTCATCGCGCGCCCTCCGCGTTGCGTGCATCCAGCGCAGCCTGCGCGACGACGCGGTCGTCGAACGCATGCTGCACGCCGTCGATCTCCTGGTAGGGCTCGTGGCCCTTGCCGGCGATCAGCACGATGTCGCCCGGCTTCGATCCGCCGATCGCACGTTCGATCGCGCGGCGACGGTCGCGCTCGATCGTGACGGCGTCGGGCCGTGCGAAGCCGGCCATGATGTCGGCGACGATCGCGTCACCGTTCTCGCCGCGCGGGTTGTCGTCAGTGACGATGACGCGGTCGGCATTGGCTTCGGCAATGGCTGCCATCTGCGGACGCTTGCCGGTATCGCGCTCGCCGCCGCAGCCGAACACGCAGACCAGCTCGCCGCGCAGATGGCCGCGCAGCGACTGCAGGGCCTGCTGCAGCGGATCGGGCTTGTGCGAGTAGTCGACGACGACCAGCGGCTGCCTGTCGCCACCCAGGCGGTTCATGCGGCCCGCGATCGGCTGCAGACCGGCCAGCACGCGCGCAATGTCCGCGGGAGCATGTTCCAGCGCGCGCAGTACGCCGGCGACGACCAGCAAGTTATCGACATTGAAGCGGCCGAGCAGCGCCGCGCGCACCGGCAGCGACTGGCCGTCGATACGCAGCGAGAACGCGATGCCGCGATCGTCGAGCGCGATGTCGTGCGCGGCGATGTCGGCGGCGGCATCGCCGGCGGCGCTGATGGTGATCGCACGGACGCCGTCGGCGAGTTGCGCGGGCAGCGTCGCGCCGAAGGCATCGTCGATGTTGATCACGGCGGCCTTCAGGCCCTCGCGCACGAACAGCTTGGCCTTCGCCGCGCCGTAGCCGGCCATGTCGCCGTGGTAGTCGAGATGGTCGCGGGTGAGGTTGGTGAACACCGCGACGTCGTAATGCACCGCGTCGACGCGGCCCTGGTCGAGCGCGTGCGAGCTGACTTCCATCGCCACCGCCTGCGCGCCGTCGTCGCGCAACTGCGCGAGCAGCGCATGCGTCTGCAGCACCAGCGGCGTGGTGAACCCGGTCGGCTCGACCGCACCGTGCAGGCCGGCGCCGAGCGTGCCGATGGTGCCGGCGCGCGTGCCGATGGCCTCGAAGGCCTGCGCGAGCAGCTGCACGGTCGAGGTCTTGCCGCTGGTGCCGGTCACGCCGACCATCGTCATCGCGTGCGAGGGCTGGCCGTGGAACGCGTCGGCCATCGCGCCCATGCGTGCACGCAGACCGGAGACGGCGATCGCATCGGTCGGCAGCGACGGAATCTCCGCAGGCACCGGCGGTTCGAACAGGATCGCGCTGGCGCCGGCAGCGCGCGCGACTTCGGTGAAGTGCAGACCGTGCGTGCCGAAGCCGCCGATCGCGACGAAGGCGTCGCCCGGACGGATCGCGCGGCTGTCCTGCACCAGACCGGTGATTACCGTGTCGGCCGGCACCGCGGCCACGTCGGGCAACAATGCGTTGAGGGCCATCGCGCGGCTCATCGCTGGCCTCCGGCGACGCGCGCGGCGACCGGCGCGCCCTGCGCGGCGGAGACGACGGGCGCGACCGGTGCGACAGCAGGCGTCGCGGGCGCAGGTACGGCACGGCCCTGCTCGCGCGCGCGCTTGGCGTCGGCCGTGGCCTGCGCGGCCAGCCAGGTGTCGATATCGTCCGGCGGCACGTCCATCAGGCGCAGCGCGCCGTCCATGACCCGCTGGAACACCGGCGCGGACACGTAGCCGCCGCCGTAGGTGGAACCGCCCTTGGAGGTGTCCGGATCGTCGATGACCACGGCCATCGCGAAGCGCGGATTCTCGACCGGCACCAGGCCGGCGAAGAACGCGAGGTAGCGCCGTGCATACCCGCCGCCGCTGGCCTTGCGCGCCGTGCCGGACTTGCCGGCGACGTGATAGCCGAGGATCGCTGCGCGCGTGCCGGTGCCGCCGGGTTCGGTGACGGTCTGCATCATCCGCACCACTTCATCGGCGACCGCGGCCGAGACGACCTGGCGCGATTCGCCGGCGTGGCCCTTGACGAAGGTCGGCGCGATCGAGCGGCCGTGGTTGCCGAGCGTGGCGTAGGCGTGCGCGATCTGCATCGGTGTGACCGACAGGCCGTAGCCGTAGGACATGCCCTGCTTGCTCGTGCCGCTCCAGCGCGAGGGATCGGGAAACAGGCCAGCGGCTTCGCCGGGGAATCCGCTGCCGGTGCTCTGGCCGTAGCCGAAGCTGCGCACGAAATCGTAGAAGTACTGGTTCTCGAGCTTGTGCACGATCATCGCCGAGCCGACGTTCGAGCTCTTGGTGATGATGCCGGTGGTGTCGAGCACGCCGTAATTGCGGAAATCGCTGGTGCGGAAGCGACCGTTCGGAATCCAGCCGGGGCTGGTGTTGAACGTGCTGGCCGGGGTGATGACGCCCTTCTCCAGCGCCGCGGCCACGGTGATCGGCTTCATCGTCGAGCCGGGCTCGAGCAGATCCGTCACCGCGCGGTTGCGGTGCGCATCGCGGTTCTCGCCGGTGACGCGGTTGTTGTTGTAGGTCGGCAGGTTGGCCATCGCCAGCACCTCGCCGGTGGCCACTTCGAGCACGACGATCGAGCCCGCGCTCGCGCCGGTTTCCTCCAGCGCGCGGCGCAGCTCGCGATGCGCGAGGAACTGGATGCGGCGGTCGATGCTCAGCACCAGGTCCTTGCCCGGCTCGGCGGCGCGCACCAGGCTCACGTGTTCGACGATGCGGCCGTGGCGATCACGGATCACGTTCTGCGCGCCCGGCTTGCCGGCCAGCCACTCGTCGAACGCGAGCTCCACGCCTTCCTGGCCGTTGTCGTCGATGTTGGTGAAGCCCAGCACGTGCGAGACCGCTTCGCCCTGCGGGTAGAAACGGCGGTACTCGCGCTGCGAGAACACGCCCGGCACGCCGAGGTCGAGCACGCGCTTGGCCGCCACCGGGCTGATCCGGCGGTGGCGCGGGAGATACATGAACTCCTTGTCGGCGCGCTGCGACACCGCGCGCGACAGTTCCTCGAGCGGCAGGCCGGTGGCCTGGGCCAGCTCGGGCAGACGATCGGGATGCTTGCTCAGTTCCTGCGGATTGGCCCACAGCGATTCGACCGGCGAGGAGATCGCCAGCGGCTCGCCGTTGCGGTCGGTGATCATGCCGCGCGAGGCCGGGATCGGCACTTCGCGGCGGAAGCGCGCATCGGCCTTCTGCTGGTAGAACGCGTTGTCGATCAGCTGCAGGTCCACCGCGCGGCCCACCAGCGCCACCGCGCCCAGGCCCAGCGCGCCGCCGACCAGCATCAGGCGCAGACGCAGATCGAACTGCGCGCGCTTGCGCGGCTTCTTGGCGTGACCGTCTCCGGCCTTGATGAACTTGCGGAAGTTCATGGGCGCACCACGACGATTTCGGCCGTCTCGGGGAAGCGCATGCCCAGACGCTCACGCGCGACCTGGTCGACGCGGTTGCTCATCGCCCACGTCGCCTGTTCGAGCTGGAGACGGCCGAAGTCGATGTTGAGCTCGTCGCGGGCGCGCTCCAGGCGGGTCAGGGCGATGTAGAGCTGGCGATAGTCGTGGCGCGCGTGGACCACGCCGATCGCGGTGATCACGTTGGCGGCGAGCAGGATCGCGACGACGAGATGGCGCAACTTCATGCGGCCGCCTCCAGCTTCTCGGCCACGCGCAACACCGCACTGCGGGCGCGCGGGTTGGCGTGCAGTTCGGTCTCATCGGCCTTGGTCGCGTCGGCGACGATGCGCAGGCGCGGCACGAACGGCGCGGCCTCGGGCAGGCGGCGATTGCCGGCCGGTGCCTTCGCGTGGCCGGCGATGAAGCGCTTGACGATGCGGTCTTCCAGCGAGTGGAAGCTGATCACCGCGAGACGGCCACCGGGACGCAGCGCCGCGAGCGCGGCGTCGAGACCGGTTTCGAGATCGGCCAGTTCGCGGTTGATGTGGATGCGGATCGCCTGGAACGAACGCGTCGCCGGATTCGTCTCCTTCTGGCCCGGCTTGGACTTGCTGCGCGGCACGTTGGCGCCGATCACCGCGGCGAGATCGGCGGTACGCAGGAACGGCGTCTCGGCCCGACGCGCGACGATCGCACGCGCGATACGGCGGCTCATGCGCTCTTCGCCGTAGGTCCACAGCACATCGGCGATCGCGGCCTCGTCGGCGCGCGCGATCCACTCGGCCGCGCTCTCGTCCGCGTCCGGATCCATGCGCATGTCGAGCGGACCGTCCTTGCCGAAGCTGAAACCACGCTCGGCCACGTCGAGCTGCGGCGAGGACACGCCCAGATCGAACAGCACGCCATCGAGGGGCGCTTCGGTGGCCTCATGCCAGCCGGTCAGTTCGATGAAGCTGCCGCGGTAGATCGACACGCGCGGGTCGTCGCCGAAACGGGCCTGGGCGACGGCGATCGCTTCGGGATCCTTGTCCATCACCAGCAGGCGGCCATCGGCGCCCAGCTGCGCGAGCACACCGGCGGCGTGACCGCCCCGGCCGAAGGTGCCATCGAGATAGCGGCCATCCGGGCGCACGTGCAGGCCGTCGAGCACCTGCGCGTACAACACCGGGAGGTGGCCGGACATCGCATCCGTACCACCGGCGGTCACAACGGCAATCCTTCGAGATCGTCGCCGGCCATGTCCTCGTCGGTCAGGGTCTGGCGGATCTGCGCCTGGTGCGCCTGCTCGCTCCAGAGCTCGAACTTGTCGCCCATGCCCACCAGCACCGCGCGGCGGTCGATGCCGACCGTGTTGCGCTGGCTGGACGGAATGCCGATGCGGCCACTGGCGTCGGGTTCGAGCACCGTGGCGGCGCCGACCAGCTTGAGCTGCAGGGTGCGGTTGCGGGCCAGCGTGCGCGGCAGCGCATTGACCTGGTCGCGCAGCATTTCCCAGGCCTTGAACGGGTAGAGGTACAGCCCGCCGGCATCGAAGGGGTTGTAGGTCAGGACCAGCCGGTTGTCGCATTCACGCGCGACGAAGTCCCGATAGGCGGTGGGAATCGCCAGTCGGCCTTTCTCGTCGATGGTGATGGCGGTCTCGCCCTGCAACACGTCCGTTCCTGCCCGTTGGGTGCCCGTCTGAAGCGGGCTTTGGCGTTCGGAAAACCACGAAATTCCCGGTTTCCCCACGAGTCGCCACCTTAGGACCCGCCATTTGGGTTGTCAACAGCTTTGTCGAGAACTTTTCACCTGTCTGGTCAATGACTTGCAGCACTCTTCAGAGACTTGTTCAAGCTTTATCCACAAGCTTCTGTTTCGTCTCAAATTTTGAGATTTGGGTGAATTTGGCGATGAACGGAACCCTCACAAGGGCTTCACGCAATCGCCTTGCTGCATCGCAGCATTCACGCGTTTCAGGCAGCGTTCGGAGGGGCGTTGCGCAAGCGAGTCGCCGGTCAAGCCGGTTCAGGTCGCATCGCACCTCGAAACAGGCGGGATCGGACGCCCGGTTTTCTCGATTGGACCGACGCCGCCACCGATCGGGCTCCGATGCCAGAGGAGACGGGGCGAGCAGACACCTTTCCCTCAGGGAGAGGTCGAGGCGCACAGCGCGTCGAGTGAGAGCGGACACACCACGCGACACAGCCTCCAATCCTTCGGAGGCTTCAGACAGAAAGGTGGCGGAGCCGGCCGATAAGCCGGGTTCTGTCGTGGACAGTCATTCCTCTAGGCGCACCGTCACCGGTACGCTCGAGCAACCTACCCGGACCCGACGCGGGCAACGTCATGAGGTCCCTATTTGGTCTTGCTCCAGGTGGGGTTTGCCGTGCCGGTCTGTTGCCAGACTCGCGGTGCGCTCTTACCGCACCATTTCACCCTTGCCGTCCTGCTTAAAGCAGTCTTGGGCGGTATCTTTCTGTTGCACTTTCCGTCGGCTCGCGCCGCCCAGGCGTTACCTGGCACCTTGCCCTGTGGAGCCCGGACTTTCCTCGGCATCGCCGGATGCGAGCACCCGGGATGACGCGACTGTCTGGCCGACTCCGCCGCGCGCATTGTCGCACGCCGGTGACACCGCAGACCGGCGCGCTGCGCTCAATCGGCGGATGCCCGTTCCAGCAACGTGGTGAACGCGACGCCGAATTCCGGCGACAGCGTCGCGTCGTTGTGACCACGACCCGGCACGATCACCAGCTGCTTGACGCCCGCCTGCAACGGCGTCGCATCGAACAGCGCCTGCGAGAACTTCGGCGCGGTGGTGACGTCGAGTTCGCCGACCACATACAGCACCGGCTCGTCGAGCCGACGCGCGACGTCGAGGTTGCCGGTCTTCTGCAGGGCAGGCGCGATGTCGAAGCGCCGCACCGCAAGCCGGGTCCAGTCCTCGGCGGTGGTCATCGAGCTCTCCAGCACCAGGCCATCGAGCGGTCGCGCATCGGCCACGTGCCCGGCGAAGAAGCTGCCCAGCGACTGGCCGTGCACGATCAGCGGCCGGCCTGTCGTCTCGGCGCGCACCTGGTCGTAGACCTGCAACGCGTCCGCGCGCAGCCCGTCGATGGTCGGCGTGCCGGTGCTGGCGCCATAGCCACGATGATCGACCAGCACCAGATCCACCGGCAGCCCGGCGTAGGCGTCGAAGATGCGTCGCGCGTGCAGCCCGGTGCGGAAACCGTTGCCGCCGAAATACAGCACCGTCGCGCGGGCGTCGGCGCGCTTGAGGTCGACGCGATAGATCGACACGTCGTCCGGCGTGTCGACCCGCGATTCGGTGGCGGTGTAGCCGGCATGCGTGGCGGCCAGCACGGCGAGATCGGGCGGCGGTGCCGGCATCGGCCGGACCAGATGCGACTCTTTCAGCGAATAGGTGCAACCGGCCATGACGACGCACAGCGCGACGGCCATCAGGCCGCGGGCGATTCGGGACTGCACGCGGTGACCTCCTTCCTTGGGACACCGTTGGACGCGATCAGGTGTCCGGAGTTCCCTGCCCGTACAGCGACTTGCGCGGCGCGCCGGTGATGTCGGCGGCAAGCTTCGCGGCCAGTGACGGCTTCATCTCGCGGGACAGCAGTGCATAGACGCGACGCCCCTCGGCCAGGCGCGCGTCGACGTCGTCGCCCGCGCCTTCGATCAGCACCACGAACTCGCCCTTGCGCTGGTCGGCCTCGCCGGCGACGCGCGCGGCGAGTACCTCCAGCGGGCCGTCGAGCACGGTCTCGAACAGTTTGGTCAGTTCGCGCGCCACCACCGCCGGACGTCCGCCGCCGAAAGCCTGCACCGCGTCGGCCAGCATTTCCTCGATGCGGTGCGACGACTCGTAGAACAGCACCGTGCGCGGCTCGGACGCGAGCGTCTGCAGACGTTCCCGGCGGGCACCGGCCTTGGCCGGCAGGAAGCCTTCGAACACGAAGCGGTCGCTCGGCAGGCCGGCGACGCTCAGCGCGGCGATCAACGCGCTCGGTCCCGGCACCGGCGAGACGCGAAGCCCCGCCTCGCGCGCCGCGCGCACCAGCCGGAAGCCGGGATCGCTGACCAGCGGCGTGCCGGCATCGCTGACCAGCGCCAGCGATTCGCCGGACTGCAGGCGCTCGACCAGACGCGCGGCCAGGCCGTCCTCGTTGTGCTCGTGCAGGGCGATCAGCGGGCGCTCGATGCCGAAGTGACCGAGCAGCTGGCGCGTGTGCCGGGTGTCCTCGGCGCAGATCGCATCGACGCTACGCAGCACTGCCTGCGCGCGCGGCGACAGGTCGCCCAGATTGCCGATGGGCGTCGCCACGACGTGCAGGACGCCGGGGGCGCGGGAAGGGTCGCTCATCGTCTGCACACCGGGAACGCTAGAATGCGCCCATTATCCCGCAGCGGAACCGCGACATGGCAGCAACGGCCCAGCCTTCGAACGCCCGCACGCGCACGACGCGCGCCGTCGGTGCACAGCCCCGCGCTCTGCGCCTGCTCGCCGGCGCCGCACTGGTGGCGGCGCTCGCCAGCTGCGCGACCGTGCAGACCACCGGCAGTGCCGGTCCGGTCGCCGCGCCGTCGGAAGCGCCGGCTGCGCCGGGTCGCTGGACCTTCGACGACACCCGCCCGGCCGCCGAGCGCGATGGCTATCGCCCGCCGCGCAAGCTCGCCGTGCTGCTGCCGATGAGCGGCGCACTCGCGACCGCCGCTGCGCCGGTCCGTGATGGCCTGCTGGCCGGCTACTACGGCGAGCGACGCGAGCGCCCCGAACTCGCGTTCTACGACACCGCCGGCACCGCGGCCGGCACCGCGAACGCCTACAGCCGCGCGATCGCCGAAGGCGCCGACCAGGTCGTCGGCCCACTCGGCCGCGAGGAAGTCGACGCGCTGTTCCACAGCCCCGCGCAGGTGCCGGTGATCGCGCTCAACCGCGGCTCCGTGCAGGCGCCGGACAACGCGGCCGCGTTCTCGCTGGCGCCCGAAGACGAAGGCGACGCCGCCGCGCAGTACCTGCTCAAGCGCAACGCGCGCAACGTGCTGGTGCTGAGCAACGGCGAAGACGCCGCGCGTCGCAGCGTCGATGCGCTGACCGCGCGTCTGGCCCAGAACGGCGGCAGCGTGGTCGCGACGCTCGCGATCATCGGTGACACCCCTGTCGACCAGACGCCGGCGCTGCAGAACGCGCTGGCCGGCGGCGCCGGTGTCGACGCGGTGTATCTCGCGATCCGCGGCAACCAGGCGCGCGTGCTCGCGCCGCAGCTGTCGGTCGCCGGTCTCGCCACGCGCCCGCGGGTCGGCAGCTCGCTGCTGGCGCAAGGCACCGGCAAGGCGGAGGAAGACCAGATTCTCGACGGCATCGTGTTCCCGACCGAAAGCTGGTCGACCGGCGCCAGCGCGCGTTCGCTGCCGCCGCTGACCGAGGTGTCGCGCGAACTGCCCACCGCACGGGGCGGCGCCGCGCGCCTGTTCGCATTCGGCTTCGACGCGTGGCTGCTGAGCGGCTATCTCGAACACCTCGCCCGCACGCCCGATGCCGCCATCGGCGGCGCGACCGGCATGCTGCGCATCGCCGGTGACGGCAACGTCATGCGCCAGCCCGCATGGGCCACGTGGCGCAACGGCTACGTGGTGCCGCAGGCGGACGCCGGCGGTTGAACGACCGGCGGCGCGATGGCGCTGCCGTCGAGCGGGCCGCGGCCGCGCAGCTGCAGGCCGCCGGCCTGCGCCCCCTCGCCGCGAACGTCGGTTTCCGCAGCGGCGAACTCGACCTGGTGATGCTCGACGCACGCGGCGCGTCGCGCGTCGTCGTCTTCGTCGAAGTCCGCCATCGCCGCACCGCGGCGTTCGGCGGTGGCGCGGCCTCGATCGATGCCGGCAAACGCCGGCGACTGGTGCTGGCCGCGCAGCAGTTCCTGATGCGCGAGCGCGGGCTGCGTGATCTGCCCTGCCGGTTCGATGTGGTGGAAGCGAGTGGCGATCCCGATGCGCCGACGCTGCGGTGGATCGAGGATGCGTTTCGCGCGGATGATTGAGGCTGGCTCTTGGATCTCTTTTCTCGCGAGAGTGCTCTAGAGCCCCTCTCCCTGCGGGAGAGGGGTTGGGGTGAGGGCGGACGTCGCGGGGAAGCCCAGCCCTCACCCGACGCGCTACGCGTGTCGACCTCTCCCGGAGGGAGAGGTGCGCATTGCGGTCACCTGATACACCATGCGAATCACGCTGAAGAGCGCAGACCTGAAGACGCTGTCGCAATCGAGATCCCACATGCGAAGATCGCACTCGGGACACGGGGAATCAGGGATGAAGACTTCGATCGCCGCACGCGTACTCGCGTGCCTGTTGCTCTTCTTGCCGATGGCATCGGCCATCGCGAAGGATGCGGCCTCACCGACCGTCGGTAGCCTGCCGCCAGCGCTGCTCGGCAAGGACCGCGCCGGCAACGAGGTCGATCTGGACGCACTGCGCGGCAAGGTCGTGATCGTGACCTTCTGGGCCTCTTGGTGTCCGCCCTGCCGCAAGGAACTGCCGGTGCTCGGGCATTTCCAGCGTGTGGTCGGGCGCGACGCGCTGGAGGTCGTCGCGATCAACTACAAAGAGCCGCGCCGCGCGTTCACCGACCTGGTGCGCCAGAATCGCGACATCGACCTGACCTGGGTGCACGACGCGCGCGGAAACGTCAGTGATCTCTACGGCGTGCAGTCGCTGCCGCACATGTTCATGCTCGATCGCGAAGGCCGTGTCGCCCACGTGCACCGTGGCTACAGCGAGCAGGCCCTGCCAGGAATCATCAACGAAGTGCTGGGCCTGCTGCCCGACGAAGTGAAATCGCGACCTGCGGCGAGTACCGCGGCGCGTTGAACGCTCAGTCGATGAAGTGATCCCAGCCGGCGCGCGCCGGCGTCCAGGGCGCGCCGTTCGCGGTCGCGACGACATCCCGCCCTTTAACGATGCGCCCGATACGGGTCACCGGCACACCTGCTTCCAGCGCAGCGGCCACGATCGCGTCACGCGCACCGACCGGCGCGGTGAAGCACAGCTCGTAATCATCGCCGCCACTCGCCTGCAGCGTGCGACGCGTATCCGGTTCGAGCCCAGCGGCGCGCAACGCATCCGATGCCGGTATGGCGTCGATGTCGATCTCGGCGCGTACGCTGCTGGCGCGGCAGACGTGGGCGAGGTCGGCGAGCAGGCCATCGGAGATATCGATCGCGGCATGCGCCAGCCCGGGCAATCGCAGGCCAAGCGCAACACGTGGCGTCGGCCGGTCGAGCCGCGCGCGCAACGCAGGATCACGCGCACCACCGGCCGACCACTGCGCCAAGGCCGCCGCGGCATCGCCCGGCGTGCCGCTGACCCAGATTTCATCCTCGACGCGCGCAGCATCACGACGCAGCACGCGGCCAGGCGAAACGAAGCCGAACACGCTCACGCAGACCGACAACGGCCCACGCGTGGTGTCGCCGCCGACCAGGGCCACGGCGTGTTGCCGCGCGAGTGCGTCGAAACCATCCAGAAACGCATCGACCCAGGCCGCATCGGGTTCGGGCAGGGACAGCGACAGCGTGCACCACGCCGGCGTGGCGCCCATCGCCGCGAGATCGGACAGGTTCACCGCCAGCGCCTTCCAGCCGATATCGGCCGGCGCGGTGTCGTGCGGGAAATGGATGCCGGTGTTGAGCGTGTCCATCGCGACGACGAGCTGCATGCCGGCGGGCGGCTGCAGCAGTGCGGCATCGTCGCCGATGCCCAGCACCACGTCGTCGCGCGCTACGACGCGCGCGCGGATTCGGTCGATCAGGTCGAACTCGCCGGCCATTGCAGCCGTGCCGGGCTCAACGCCCGCGCAGCGCTCCGACTTCCGGCGCGCGCCATTCGGCGGCGGCACGGTCGAGCACGCCGTTGACGTAGGTGTGACCGTGCTCGGAACCGAAACGCTTGACGGTCTTCAGGGCTTCGTCGATGACGACGCGGTACGGCACGTCGACGCGGTGCTGCAGTTCGTAGGCGGCGATGCGCAACATCGCGCGCTCGATCGGATCGACTTCTTCGATCGTGCGGTCGAGGAACGGTGCCAGGGCCACATCGAGTTCGCGATGACGCGTGCCGACGCCGTGGACCAGATCCTCGAAGTACGCGAGATCGGCCACTTCCTTGGCCTGCTCGTGCGCGAACTGGGCGACGATCTCGCGCGGTTCGGTGCCCGACATCTGCATCGCGTAGATGGCCTGCAGCGCGCGGCGGCGCGCGCGCGAGCGCAGCACCGGGTCGACGCCATGGGGTTTGCGGGTCTGGTTCATCCGATCTTGTCCAACAGGTTGCTCATTTCGATGGCGACCAGCGCCGCTTCTTCGCCCTTGTTGCCGTGGCTGCCGCCGGCACGCTTCTCGGCGTCGACGTAATCCTCGACCGCGAGCACGCCGTTGGCGACCGGGACCCGGCTGTCGAGCGCCACGCGCATCAGCGCGTCGCTGCAACCGTCGGCCACCTGCTCGTAATGGCGGGTGTCACCGCGCACCACACAGCCCAGGCCCAGCAGCGCGGCATGCGCGCCGGCCGCGGCGAGCCGCGCGCAGACCACCGGGATCTCCCAGGCACCGGGCACGCGGATCACGTCGACCGCATCCTCGGCGACGCCGTGATCGGCGAACGCCTTGCGCGCACCGGCGATCAGCGCGTCGGTGATCTTGGGATTCCAGCGGCTGGCGACGATCGCGTAACGCGCGCCGGCCGGGGCGCGCAGGTCGCCTTCGATGTAGCTCATGGGCATGGGAGATTCGCGCAGGGCCGCTCAGTTTAGCGTGGGTCAGGCTGTGACGTATTCGACGACCTCGAGGCCATAGCCGGCGAGGCCCACCTGCTTGCGCGGCGTGCCCAGCACGCGCAGCCGGCCGAGGCCCAGATCGGCAAGAATCTGCGCGCCCGCACCGTTGCGACGCCACTGGCCCACGTCCTTGTCCTTGCCGGGCGGCCGGACCACGGCCTCCTTGCGCAGGCGCGCCAGCAGGGCGTCGGAGTCGCGCGGCGCGGACAGCACCACCATCACGCCCTGCCCCGCGTCGGCGATCGCGCGCAGCGCATCGCTGCCGGCGACGCCGAAATCGTCGCGACGCCAGTGCAGCAGATCGGCAAGCGGGTTCTCCACCTGCACGCGCACCAGCGTCGGTGTATCGGCATCCGGCGTGCCGCGCACCAGCGCGAAATGCAACTCGTGGGCGATGCGGTCGCGATACGTCACCAGACGGAAGGCGCCGAACTCGGTGTCGATCTCGCGCTCGTCGATGCGCTCGACCGTGTGCTCGGTGGCGAGACGATGGGCGATGAGATCGGCGATCGAGCCCATCTTCAGGCCGTGTTCGCGCGCGAAGACTTCCAGCTCCGGGCGGCGCGCCATGCTGCCATCGGGATTGAGGATCTCGACCAGCACGCCGGCCGGCTCGAGACCGGCGAGCATCGCCAGGTCGACGCCGGCTTCGGTGTGACCGGCGCGGGTCAGCACGCCGCCGGGCTGCGCGACCAGCGGAAAGATGTGGCCGGGCTGGTGCAGATCCTCGGGCTTCGCGTTCGCCTTCACCGCGGTGCGGATCGTGTGCGCGCGGTCATGGGCCGAGATGCCGGTGGTCACGCCTTCGGCAGCTTCGATGCTGACGGTGAAGTTGGTCTGGAACTGCGCGGTGTTCGCGCGGACCATCGGCGCCAGACCGAGCTGCGCAGCGCGGCTGGGCGTCACCGGCAGGCACACCAGGCCGCGGCCGTGGGTGACCATGAAATTGATGTCCGACGGCTTGACCAGCTCGGCGGCCATGATCAGGTCGCCTTCGTTTTCCCGGTCCTCGTCGTCGACGATGACGACCATGCGGCCCTGGCGGATCTCTTCCAGCAGTTCGGGAACGGGTGCGAAATTCATGCCGCCGCTTCCGCCGGGACGACGCCCGCGCTCAGCAGGCGCTCGACATAGCGCGCGACCAGATCCACTTCCAGGTTCACCGCCTCGCCGACGGGCGTGCTGCCGAATGCGGTATGCGCAACGGTGTGCGGCACCAGCGCGACCTCGAAGCCGCCCGCATCGACGGCGTTGACCGTCAGGCTGACGCCGTCGACGCAGATCGAACCCTTGTACGCGATGTACTTCAGCAGCGCGGCCGGCGCTTCGAAGCGCCAGCGCTGCGCGCGTGCATCGTCGTGCACCGACGCGACGCTGCCGACGCCGTCGACATGGCCACTGACCATATGGCCGCCGAGGCGATCGGTCGGGCGCATCGCACGCTCCAGATTCACCGCGCGGCCCGGCGCCAGCACGCCGAGCGTGGTCAGCGAGAGGGTTTCGGTCGAGGCGTCGGCCTCGAAATGCACGTCGTCGAACGCGACCACGGTCAGGCAGACGCCATTGACCGCGATGCTTTCGCCCATCGCCACGCCGTCGAAGGGCAGCGTGCCGACCGCGATGCGCAGCCGCGCGTCGCCGCCGCGCGATTCGGTGGAAACCAGGCGTCCGACGCCCTCGATCAGTCCGGTGAACATGTCGCTGCCTCCGTCCGCACGGGGCACGCCCGCACGGTCAAGCCGAATGGGAACGGTCCGGGACGCGACAGCGTGCGCGGCCGATCGGCCACGCATGAGGTCGTCTTCTCGTATCCGGACTCTGACCGTCGGCTCCGGAATTCGACCGGATCTGCTGACCCGCCGGCATGTGCCGGCAGCGCTCGCGGGCTCGCGCGTCGCCGCGCCTACCGCCGGTGGGGACTTCCACCCCGCCCCGAAGACATTCGATTGTGTGTTGCCGGCAATGCCGGCCTGCGCATTCTAGCAGCGCGCCGTTGCACGGCTGCCCGCGAGCCCGAGACGCTTCATTGCACAGATGGGTCAACTTTGCACCATCTGGCGCATCGTGAGGAAAACGTTAGAATCCGCGCCGCGACAAGTACGTCGCCTCTGCCCCGCCGCAATGGCCGGGTGACATGGATTTCATTCACCGGAGACATTTCTCAATGCGGAACATCCTTCTCGCCAGCTTGCTGGCCGCGCTGCCGTGCGCTGCCAGTGCAGCCGACATGCCCAGCTACACCTTCGTTGAAGCCGGCTGGACCCAGCTGCAGATCGAAGACGATTTCCTCGACAAGGGCGATGGCGGTTACATCCGCGGCTCGCTTGCGATCGCTCCGACGGCCTATGTGTTCGGCGGCTACTCGGAGGTCAGCAAGACCTGGCGCGCTTCCACCATCGATGCGGAATTGACCGTCGACGAGGTGGAGATCGGCATCGGCTATCGCATGGACGTCGCCGATCGCCTCGACTTCACCGCCGACATCGCCTACGTACGCCTGGGCGTGGAATCCGATCTGCGTATCGGAACGTCTCGCGAGACCATCCGCGACCACGTCAACCTGTGGCGCGGTACCGCCGGCCTGCGCGGCAAGCCGTCGCCGAAGACCGAAGCGTGGATCAAGGCAGGCTATGCGGATGGCGAGGATCTGGACGACAACTTCTTCGGTGTGCTCGGTGGCCAGATCAACCTGACCCGCATGTGGGGTCTGGTCGGCGAAGTCGAGAAGTACAGCGATACGACCCAGTTCCAGGTGGGTGTGCGCGCGAGCTTCTAATCCAATCCCGCTGTTGTCACGGAACGGGCCCTTCGGGGCCCGTCCTGGTCGATAGCTAAGCCAGAAACGGACGCGTCAGCTCACCCGGCAAGCGGACATTCACCGCATTACAAAGCCGACCTGGGCCGCAGCAACAGACGCAGGTCGTCACCGATCCGCCGCGTCTCGACAGTCTGCAGATGCAGCCGCTGCGCCATCGTGTCGATGCCCAGGCCGTCGAACAGCGGACGGCCCCGCTCGCCCAGCAACACCGGGGCGACGTAGAGCAGCAGTTCGTCGACGAGGCCTGCGCGCAGGAACGCGCCCGACAGCGTGGCGCCCGCTTCGACCTGGACTTCGTTTATGCCGCCCTCGCCCAGCGCCGCCAGCACCGCATGCAGGTCGAGCTGGCCGTCCGCGCCCCGCGGCATCGAAATGCGCGGCGCGTCGAAGCCGTGCGGCACCTTGGTGTCGTGCGCATGCACGTACACCGTGGGCGCCGCGCCGTCGCGGACGTTACCGCGCGCGATCGTCGCCAGGCCTGCGTCGAGCACCACGCGCAGCGGTGTCGCTACCGGCGCGCGCTCTTCGAGACGCACGGTCAACTGCGGATCGTCGGCCAGCACCGTGCCGCTGCCGGTCATCAGCGCGCCTGCGCGCGCGCGCCAGCGCATCACGTCCGCGCGCGAGGCCTCGCCGCTGATCCATTTCGAATCGCCGTTCGCCATCGCCGTGCGTCCGTCGATGCTGCAGGCGAGCTTGATCCGCAGCCACGGCCGACCGCGTTCGATGCGCGACAGGAAGCCGCGATTGAGCGCACGCGCCTGCGCTTCCATCAGCCCGGATTCGACCTCGATGCCCCCCGCGCGCAGGCGATCGAAGCCGGCGCCGTCGACCTGCGGGAACGGATCGCGCATCGCGGCGACCACGCGCGACACCCCGGCCGCGATCAGCGCGTCGGCACACGGCCCGGTGCTGCCGGTATGCGCGCAGGGCTCCAGGGTCACGTACGCCGTCGCGCCGCGCGCACGGTCGCCGGCCGCCTGCAGCGCGACCACTTCCGCGTGCGGGCCGCCCTTCTGCACGTGGAAACCTTCACCGACGACTGCGCCGCCGGCAACGAGCACACAACCGACCATCGGATTGGGACGCGTGGTCCAGGCGCCGCGCTCGGCGAGGCGCAGCGCCTGCGCCATGAAACGGTGGTCGTCGGCGGTGAAATCGGACATAGAATTCTCCAGACAACGTGTTCGATCACGATCGGGAAGGACGCCTGGACAGCGTCCGCGTGCAGCAAGATCACCTCGCGCCCGATGCCGGTACTCAGCGCCTGCGCGGGCCCTTGCCGGCCGGCGCCGTCTCGCCTTCGAGCAACGGCAGCTGGCCATCGCCCGGCAGATCACGTTCGAGCCGGTCGAGCTCTTCGCGAAAATCGGCGACGTCCTCGAACGAGCGGTACACGGACGCGAACCGCACGAAGCCGACGTGGTCGAGCTTGCGCAGTTCCGCGATGACGAACTCGCCGACCCGGCGCGAGGACACCTCGCGTTCGGCGGTCATGCGCAGGTGGTGCACGACCGCGCGCACCGTCGCCTCGATCTGCTCTTCCGACACCGGACGCTTGTGCAGCGCGCGATCCATGCTCAGACGCAGCTTGCGCGCATCGAACGGCTCACGCCGCCCGTCGCCCTTGATGATCGTCGGCAGCTTGAGCTCGATCGTCTCCAGCGTGCTGAAACGTTCCCCGCACGCTTCGCACTCGCGGCGGCGACGGATCGTCGCGCCGTCCTCGGACACGCGCGAATCGATCACGCGGGTGTCGGTGTGCTGGCAGAAAGGGCAATGCATCTATCGGACCGCTTCTCGTTGCATCAGCTCTTGAAGGGTGGCGTCTGCATACCCCGGACCACCTGCACCATCAGGCTGGGGTGCATCGCTATCCAACGCCGGTGCCATCGCTCGCAGGCGAAGGTGTACCAGGAACGCTGATGCGAGCAAAAGGCCATCCAGCGTGGCGATCCGCGCCGCGAGGGATGGCAAAAAAATGAGGGTCGGAGGGCCGATTCGCAACTGCTGGACGAGCCCCGCCCAACTCATGACCGCAAGAGGCGCCACCGCGAGCACACCCAGTGCGAGCCCCACCCACCACAGCCCATGCGCACGCCGCAGATAACTGGAATTCCCCCGCCAGAATCGAAGCGAGAGATATGCCCAGCTGGCGATGCCGACCAAGCCGGCAAGCGGCCAGACTGTCACCAGCGCGGCGAAGAACCATGTATCGAAATCACCGAAATCGTTCAGGGCCAAGACAAAGCTGGCACCGAACGCCAGGAAGCCGAACAGCGCTGTGAGGATGCTCAGGGGCGCGAAGGCCCCGACCACAATGGAAAGGAGCCTGTAGACATCGCCCGTCTTGTCGCCAGACCAACTCATTCGACTAAACGTACACCGGATACTTCGCGCACTGCGCGGCGACCTTGTCGCGCACGGTGGCGATGACGGCTTCGTCCTTCGATGCATCGAGCACGTCGCAGATCCAGTGGGCGAGATCGGTGCAGTCCTGCTCGACGTAACCACGCGTGGTCACCGCCGGCGTGCCCAGGCGCAGGCCCGAGGTCACGAAGGGCTTGCGCGGATCGTTCGGCACGGAGTTCTTGTTGACGGTGATGTGGGCGCGGCCGAGGGCTTCTTCCGCGTCCTTGCCGCTGACGTCCTTGCCGATCATGTCGACCAGCATCAGATGGTTCTCGGTGCCGCCCGAGACGATCTTGTAGCCGCGCTCGATGATGACCTTGGCCATCGCCTGCGCGTTCTTGACCACCTGCTGCTGGTAGGTCTTGAACGCGGGCTCCAGCGCCTCCTTGAACGCGACCGCCTTGCCGGCGATCACGTGCATCAGCGGGCCGCCCTGGATGCCGGGGAACACGATCGACTGCAGCTTCTTGGCGATCTCGTCGAACTGCTCGCCGGCGCCCTGCTGGCTTGCGACGATGATGCCGCCACGCGGACCGCGCAGGGTCTTGTGCGTGGTCGAAGTGACGACGTGCGCGTGCGGCACAGGCGTCGGATAGACGCCCGCGGCGACGAGGCCGGCGACGTGCGCCATGTCGACGAACAGGTACGCGCCCACCTTGTCGGCGATCGCGCGGAAACGCGCCCAGTCGACGATCTGCGAATACGCGGAGAAGCCGGCGACGACCATCTTCGGCTTGTGCTCGACGGCGAGGCGCTCGACCTCGTCGTAATCGATCAGGCCGGCATCGTCGACGCCGTACTGGATCGCGTTGAATAGCTTGCCGGATGCGTTGACCTTGGCGCCGTGGGTCAGATGACCGCCGTGCGCCAGCGACATGCCGAGGATGGTGTCGCCCGGCTGCAGCAGCGCGAAGTAGACGGCCTGGTTGGCCTGCGAGCCCGAGTGCGGCTGCACGTTCGCGTAGTCGGCATCGAAGAGCTGCTTGAGGCGGTCGATCGCGAGCTGCTCGGCGATGTCGACGTACTCGCAGCCGCCGTAATAGCGCTTGCCCGGATAGCCTTCGGCGTACTTGTTGGTCAGCTGGCCGCCCTGCGCCTCCATGACCAGCGCGCTGCAGTAGTTCTCCGAGGCGATCAGCTCGACGTGGTCTTCCTGGCGGCGGACCTCGTTCGCGATGGCCTGGGCGAGTTCGGGGTCAAAGCTTTCGAGACGGGCGTCGCGCTGGAACATCGAGGGCTCCGGAACAGTGAACGGCGAGGCCGGCCATTGTAGCGCCGGCCCGCCCGGCGCGCGGCCCCACCGGGCGCGAGCCGTTATAATCGTCGCCATCCTTTCCTCACCCGACGCCGCCCGACCGGGCCCCGGCGCGGGCCGGCACAACCGGAGCCCCCATGTCGCAATACATCTACACCATGAATCGCGTGTCCAAGGTGGTCCCGCCGAAGCGGCAGATCATCAAGGACATCTCGCTGTCGTTCTTCCCGGGCGCGAAGATCGGCCTGCTGGGCCTCAACGGCGCCGGCAAGTCGACGGTGCTCAAGATCATGGCCGGCGTCGACACCGATTTCGAAGGCGAGGCCCGTCCGCAGGCCGGCACCAAGGTCGGCTACCTGGCGCAGGAGCCGCAGCTCGATCCCGAGATGACGGTCCGCGAGGCGGTCGAGGAAGGCGTGGGCGAAGTGCTGCAGGCCCAGGCCGCACTGGACAAGGTCTACGACGCCTACGCCGAGGAAGGCGCCGATTTCGACGCGCTGGCCAAGGAACAGGAGCGCCTGGAGGCGATCCTCGCCGCGGGCGATGCGCACACGCTGGAAAACCAGCTCGACGTGGCCGCCGATGCGCTGCGCCTGCCGCCGTGGGACGCCAAGGTCGGCAACCTGTCGGGCGGCGAGAAGCGCCGCGTCGCGCTGTGCCGCCTGCTGCTGCAGAAGCCGGACATGCTGCTGCTCGACGAACCGACCAACCATCTCGACGCCGAGTCGGTGGAGTGGCTGGAGCAGTTCCTCGCGCGCTACACCGGCACCGTCGTCGCGGTCACCCATGACCGTTACTTCCTCGACAACGCCGCCGAGTGGATCCTCGAACTCGATCGCGGCCGCGGCATTCCGTGGAAGGGCAACTACACCGAGTGGCTGGTGCAGAAGGACGAGCGCCTGAAGCAGGAAGACAACCAGGAGAAGTCCCGCCAGAAGGCGATCCAGAAGGAACTGGAATGGTCGCGCCAGAACGCCAAGGGCGGCCGGTCCAAGGGCAAGGCGCGCCTGGGCCGTCTGGAAGAGCTGCAGTCGCAGGAATACCAGAAGCGCAACGAGACCAACGAGATCTTCATCCCGCCGGGCGAGCGTCTGGGCAACTCGGTGATGGAGTTCAAGAACGTCAGCAAGAAGTTCGGCGACCGCCTGCTGATCGACGATCTGTCGATGATCATTCCGCCGGGCGCGATCGTCGGCATCATCGGCCCCAACGGCGCCGGCAAGTCCACGCTGTTCAAGATGATCACCGGGCAGGAAAAGCCCGATTCGGGCCAGATCGTCGTCGGCCCGACCGTGCAGCTGTCCTATGTCGACCAGAGCCGCGACGCGCTGGAGGGCAACCACAACGTCTTCCAGGAAATCGCCGGCGGCCTCGACATCCTCAACATCAACGGCATCGAGATCCAGTCGCGCGCCTACATCGGCCGCTTCAACTTCAAGGGCCAGGACCAGCAGAAGCTGGTGGGCACGCTGTCGGGTGGTGAGCGCGGTCGCCTGCACATGGCCAAGACCCTGCTGCAGGGTGGCAACGTGCTGCTGCTCGACGAACCGTCGAACGACCTGGACATTGAAACCCTGCGTGCGCTCGAGGACGCGTTGCTCGAGTTCCCCGGCAACACGTTCGTGATCTCGCACGACCGCTGGTTCCTCGACCGTATCGCCACGCACATCATCGCGTTCGAAGGCGACAGCCACGTCGAGTTCTTCCAGGGCAACTATCGCGAGTACGAGGAAGACAAGCGCCGCCGCATGGGCGACGACGCGGGTCCGAAGCGTCTGCGGTTCAAGGCGCTGAAGTAATCGTCGTGGGTCGGGATCCGCGCAGGTACGCGCGGACCCGATGCCTGGCGGACGTGAGCCCCTCTCCCCCCGGGAGAGGGGTTGGGGTGAGGGCAGCGCAGACAACCGGGAGCCCCGCATGACCATCCAGACCCTGGCAGAACTCGAAGGCCTCAAGCGCGCCGGCGCACTCGTCGCGCGCATCCTGACGACGATGCGCGAGCAGGCACTGGCCGGCACGACGCCGCGCGCACTCGACGCCATCGGCGCCGACATGCTGCGCGACGCCGGTGCACAGTCCGCGCCGGTGCTGACCTACGGCTTCCCGGCCGCGACCTGCATCAGCGTCAACCGCGTCGTCGCCCACGGCATCCCCAATGCGACGCCGCTGCAAGAAGGCGATCTGGTCAACATCGACGTCTCCGCCGAACTCGACGGGTTCTTCGCCGACACCGGCGCGAGCTTCGTCGTCGGCACCGCGAGCGCCGCGCAGCAGCGTCTGCTCGATGCGACGCGCGAAGCGCGCGATGCCGCCATCGCCCAGCTGCGTGCAGGCGAACTGCTCTCCAGCATCGGCCGCACCATCGAGACCGTTGCCGCGCGCCGCGGTTTCCGCATCATCCGCAACCTGCAGAGCCACGGCGTCGGCCGGGCACTGCACGAATCGCCCGGTTCGATTCCCGGCTATTTCGATCCCCGCGACACCCGCCGCCTGCACGACGGCATGGTGATCACGGTCGAACCGTTCCTCGCGACCCACGCCACGCGCACCGAAGACCTGGACGACGGCTGGTCGCTGATCTGCCCCAAGGGCTTCGGGGCGCAGTTCGAACACACGGTCGTCGTCACCCACGGCGCGCCGATCATCGTCACCTGAGAGCCGTTCCATGACGCACACCTTCATGCAGGCGCTGCGTGCGCGCTGGCAGTCCGCCGAGACGCTCGTCTGCGTCGGCCTCGACCCCGAGCCGGCGAAGTTTCCCGCACGATTCGCCGCTGATGCCGACGCGGTATTCGCGTTCTGCCGCGACATCGCCGATGCGACCGCCGAGTACGCCTGCGCGTTCAAGCCGCAGATCGCGCACTTCGCCGCACTGGGCGCCGAAGACGCGCTGCAGCGACTGATCGCGCATCTGCATGCCGCGCACCCGGGCGTGCCGGTGATCCTCGATGCCAAGCGCGGCGACATCGGCAGCACCGCACAGCGCTACGTCGCCGAGGCCTTCGCGCGTTTCGACGCCGATGCGGTGACGGTGAATCCCTACCTCGGTCGCGATTCGGTGCAGCCCTTCCTCGACCGCAGCGACAAGGGCGTCGTGATCCTGTGCCGCACCTCGAATCCGGGCGCCGCCGATCTGCAGGACCTGCCGGTCGCGCACGACGGTGCCACGCGTCCGCTGTACCAGCACGTTGCCGAGACCATCGCGCGCGACTGGAACGGCCATGGCAACGTCTCACTCGTGGTCGGTGCGACCTGGCCCGAACAGCTGCGCGAAGTGCGCGCGATCGTCGGCGACATGCCGTTCCTGGTGCCGGGTGTCGGCGCGCAGGGCGGCGATGTCGAAGCGGTGGTCACGCATGCGAAGACCGCCGACGGCACCGGCCTGATGGTCAGTTCGTCACGCGCGATCCTCTACGCGTCGAACGGCAACGACTACGCGGACGCGGCGGCGCGCGAGGCGCGCACGTTGCGGGATGCGATCAACCGCTGTCGCTGAGCGCGCGCAAGCTCCAGACGAACCTGCAGGTCAGAGCCCCCTCTCCCCCGGGGAAAAGGGTGGGGTGAGGGCGGCTTTATCGCGCGCGTGCCGTGGAAACCACTGTGGTTTCCTGCCCTCACCCGACGCGCTCCGCGCGCCGACCTCTCCCAGAGGGAGAGGTGCCCCATCTTCTGGTTTCGTTGGCTTGCGCCAAAAGCCTCAGCGCGCAACCTCGATAAATACCGGATTCGAGTAGAACCACAGGTCCTGCCACGGATCCTCGCCGGCGGCGTCCGGGGTCGGCTCGATCTGCGCGTTCGACGTGCCGCGCACGCGCACGAACCCACGTGTTTCCGGCGCCGGCAGCGTGAGATCGAAGGCGATGCGGTTGCCGGTCTGCTGCCACTGCGCGGCGCGCACGGTGTGGACGGTCATGTCCGGCGTGCCGTCGGCGGACGCCTGCCCGGCGATCACGTCGATATGGTCGATCGCATTGCGGTCGCCATTGAAATTGGCGCCGTCCGGCACCGTGACCGACACGCGCACCGTCAGCTGCGCACCGGCAGCGACGTGCAGCGTGCCGCCCATCGTGGCCGGCGCCGTGCCATCGGTGTCGACCTGCAGGTCGAGCGTGTCGATCAGGTCACCGGTCACCGCGAACATGCGGCCCTGGCGCAGGCCGTCAAAGATGTCCGCGCCGTCGTGGCGCGCCAGCACATAGGTCTTGCTGTACTGGCCCGGCCAGAAGTCCGCGCCGCCCATGTCGATGTTGCGATGCGAGTCCGACGTCGAGGTGATCCAGAAGCGCCGGCCCTCGGCGAGCAGCGTGTCCCACACGCCGCCGAGCTGCGCGGTCATCTGGTCGAAGCCGCCCCAGGTCTTCGCGGCATCGTTGCGGTACAGCCCGCGATGGCGGCGGTCGGCCTGATGGCCGGGCGCGCCTTCCATGCCGACGAGGACGTCCGGCGCGGCGTCCTGCCAGTTGCGCAGTTCCTGCGGGTCGACCTTGCTCCAGACGCCGATCCCGGTCGCGGTGCGCGCCGGATGATTGACGAACATCAACGGCTGCGGCTGCTGCGCCTGCATGTGGCGCAGCGCGGCGAGCATCGCCTCCGGCGTGTCGCGCGCGTCGTCGTCCACTTCGCGGCGGCTGAAGCGCCGCTCCAGATCGACCAGCATCGCGTTCTCGTGCGCGCCCGGCGCCATGATCAGCGAGGCGTGTTCGCCGGCCGGCACGTCGAACTCCATGCCGTGGAACTGCAGCACCTCCGGCACATCGTTGCGCGCCTGCTGCAGCGCCGGCCACGCCGAATCGTGCGTCACCGCCGAATGGTTCGGGCCGCCGTGATCGGTGTGCACCATCCACACCAGACCGTGTCGACGTGCTTCCTCGGCATTGCGCGTGCGCGAGTACGGCGAATCGCCGCCTCGGATCGGTGTCGGCGGCGAGGTGGACGTATCCCACTCGACACTCCACTCGCTGTGGACGTGATGATCGCCGGCGCGCCAGGCGCGGCCATCGTCGCGATCGGTGGCCGAGGCGCTGCCCATCAGGGCCAGCAACAGGACGGAACAGGACGCGCGGCGCGCGTGCCGGGAAGAAGCAAGGTGGAGGGTCATGCGGAATCCGGACGATGGAGGAACACGGCGCGACACGCCGCAACCGCGTATTCCACCGCAGCCCCATGTCATCCCGATGAAACCCGCGCGGGTTTCGTGCGCGGCGATCAGGCCGCGGTGTCGGCCGGCAGCCCGAACACCTGGCGCAGATAGGTCAGATAGCCGGGGTCGTCGCACATGCTCTTGCCGGGCGAATCGCTGAGCTTGGCCACGGGCTGGCCGTTGCAGCGGACCATCTTGATGACGATGCTCAGCGGCGTCGGCCCCAGATCGTTGGTCAGGTGCGTACCGACGCCGAAGGCCAGCTTGCAGCGCCCGCGGAAGTAGGCATGCAGGCGTTTGACCTTGTCGATATCCAGGCCATCGCTGAAGACCAGGATCTTGCTCGACGGATCGACGCGGTTGTCGGCGAAGTGCGCGAGCATCCGGTCGCCCCAGACGAAGGGATCGCCCGAATCGTGGCGCACGCCGTCGAAGAGCTTGCAGAAGTACATGTCGAAATCGCGCAGGAATGCATCCAGCCCGACGACATCCGACAACGCGATGCCGAGATCGCCGCGGTACTCGTGCGCCCACGAATCCAGTGCCACGACCTGCGAATCACGCAGCCGCGGTCCCAGCGCCTGGAACGCCTGCAGGTACTCGTGCGCCATCGTGCCGTGCGGCGTCATACCGTGGATGCGCGCGAAGTGCACGTTGCTGGTGCCGACGAACTGGTCGCCCAGCGCATCGCGCAGCAGCGGCAGCATGTGCCCGTGCCAATGCCGCGAATAGCGGCGGCGCGTGCCGTAGTCGGCGATCCGGCAATCCTCGTAACCGGCGACATCGCGCAGCAGCGCGGCCTTGGCCTGCAGACGCCGCTCGCCCTCGGCGAAATCGGCTTGCGTGGTGTTGCGGAACCAGACCTCGTTGATGATCGCCAGCAGCGGCACTTCGAACAGGATCGTGTGCAGCCATGGGCCGGTGATGTCGAGCGCGATCTCGCCCGGCACATCGGTGGAGGCGCGCAGATCGATGTACTTGCGGTCGAGATGGAACAGGCCGAGGAAGTCGGCGAAGTCCGGTTTCACGAACCGCAGCGCGCGCACGTAGGCCAGCTCGTCGGCGGTGAAACGCAGCGCACACAGCGCATCGATCTCCGCATCGATTTCGTCGATGCACTGCGCCAGATCGATGCCGGGCGTGCGGCACTTGAAGCGGTACTGCACGACCGCGCCGGGGTGCTGGTGCAGCACCGCCTGCATCATCGTGAACTTGTAGAGATCGGTGTCGAGCAGGGAGGCGATCGCGGCCATCGGTCAGCCTGCCGCCTGCGCGGCGCGGCGCAGCACCGCGATCGGGAAGCGCGCCCAGATCATCGCCCACACCGCGACGCGCTGCGGCCAACTGCGATGCGCGGCTTCGAAACGCCGGAAATACCGCCACAACCCGCGATGCTTGTGCCATTCGACGAACACCGGCCGCGAGCGGCTGGACACGCCGCGCACGTGCAGCACGGCGATGTCGTTGGCGACCGCGACCACCGCGCCCGCCTCGCGCGCGCGCCGGCACAGGTCCAGGTCTTCGGCATGCAGCCGGTAGCCGGTATCGAAACCGTCGATGCAGTCGAACAGCGTGCGCGGCAGCAGCATCAGCGCGCCGGAGACCGCCTGTACGCGCTGCAGCGGCTGCGTGGCATCGCGTGGCACGGCGAGCACGCGGGCCTGCGGGTCGCGCAGCATCGCGGCGAAGTCCGGATCGCGACGCCGCGCGGCGGGATCGCGCGCGCCGTCTTCGCCGACGAGTTCGGTGCCCAGCAGGCATGGCGCAGCCAGCGCCCCGGCGTGCGCCCGCAGACGCGCGAGCGTCTCGACATCGACAAGACAATCCGGATTGACGAACGCGATCCACGGCGCGTCACCGTCACGCGCGCCCTGGTTGCAGGCCACGGCGAAGCCGGGATTGTCGGGATTGCCGATGAAGTGCACGCGCGGGTCGAGCGAGGCGTGCCGCTGCACGATGGCCAGCGTGGTGTCGTCGGATGCGTTGTCGACGACGCGGATCTGCGCGACGCCGTCGGCCGCGCGCAGGCGTGTCAGACAGGCGTCGATCGTGCTGCCGCTGCGATGGGTGACGACGACGGCAACGATGTCGGACGTGGTGGAAACTGCAGCGGTCACTTCGGTGGCGAGTCGTCGGTGGAAGCGACATTGTCCGCTGCGCCGGGTGCAGCGTGTGTGGTGCCGTCGTCGCCCGGGTGGGACACGGCAACCGGTGATGCATCATCGACCGCATCAGCCACGTCGTCCGCCTCGAACAGTTGCTGCTGCGCCGGCGCGTTCTCCAGCGCATCGAAGCCCTGCTTCAGCGCCAGCCGTGTCGCGTATAGCGGGTCCTGCATCAGGAAGGTCGCCAGCCGCGAATGCCACGCCGGCCAGCGCACCGCGAGCGCATCCATGTCGCCGTCGGCCGGCCCGCCTTCGCCGCCGCGCGCCACGAACGCGGTTTCGCACAGCGCATTGCGCCAGCCGAGGCCGGCCATGCGCAGCGACAGGTCGATCAGGGCGGCGTACCAGGAGCGGTAGCTCGACGCATCGAGACCGCCGGCCTTGCGCCGCGCATTGCCGCGCAGCAGCACCGCGTGGCCGATCGCAGCCGGCAGTTCGGGATACAGCGGCGGGAGCGCTTGGCAGGCACGCGCGAGACGGGCGGGTGCATCGGGCACGGGATTGATCTCGCCGATCCGCGGCCAGGCCGCGGACTCGCCGGCGTTGCACCACGGCGTCGCGGTCGCGATCGAGGCATCGCGCGCGAAGCAGGCGGCGAGCGCGTTGGCCCAGCCCGGCGCGGGAATCGCATCGGGTGCGAGCACGACGACGTCGGCATCGCCGCACGCGCGCAGCACGTCGTCGAGATGCGCGACCTCGCCGATCGAACGCTGGCGGCAGGTGTAATCGGCCTGCAGCGGCGTGCGGGCGAGCCAGCGCTGCACGATCTCCGCGCCACGCGGCCCGATGCGCGCGTCGTCGGCCAGCCAGATCCGCGTGCCCGCCGGGGTGCCGGCATCGAGCGCGGCCAGGCACGCGTCGAGCGCATCGTCGTCGTGCCCGACCGGCAGCAGGATCACCGGCAACTCAGCCATGCGCAGCATCTCCGCGCATCGCGGCCCTCAGTCCTGCGGACGCTGCAGCGGCTGCAGCGCGCGGAAACGGCGCCCGTACTCGTCGGTCAGCTGACGCGCCTCGAGCGGATTGCGCACGATGGTCGGCGTCAGCAACACGATGACTTCGCTGCGTTCGGTGCGCGATGTCTGCGAGCCGAACAGGCTGCCAATCACCGGAATGCGGCTCAGGCCCGGCAGGCCACCCGAGGTGCGGCCGACCTGGTCACTGATCAGTCCGGCCAGCATCACCGTGTCACCCGCCTGCACCGCGGCCTCGGTCTTGAGCCGACGCGTATCGATGCGTACGTTGCCCTGCGAATCGGCGGTGTTCTGCGGCTGGGGCGAACTGACTTCCTGCACGATGTCGAGGAACACCATGCCGTCGCGGGTCACGCGCGGGCGCACCTTGAGGATCGTGCCGGTCTCGATGTACTGGACCTGCGTGTACTGGCTGTCACCGAGGATCGGATTCACGCTGCTCGACGAGATCGGAATGCTCGCGCCGACATTGAACTCCGCCATGGCGTTGTTGCGCACGAACACCGATGGCGACTGCAGTATCTGCACATCTGTCACTTCATCCAGCGCGCGGATCACTGCCGCCGCGTCGTTCTTGACGAGCGACCATGCGAGCCCCGAACCCGAGACACCGCCGATGCTCGCACCGAGCGTGCTCCAGCTGGTCGGCCCCGCGAGTCCCTGCCCTGCACCTGGCGGACCAAACGGGCCGAAGCCGTTGTCGGTCATGCCCTTCTCGATGAACCAGTTAACGCCGTATTCCAGCGCGCCGGTCAGCGCAACCTCTACCACCTGCGCCTCGATATGCACCTGTGCCGGCATCACGTCGAGCCGTTCGACCACATCGCGGATCGAGCGCCACGCGGCGGGCGTCGTGCGCACCAGCAGCGTGTTCGTCTCGTCCACTGCCGACACGCCGACGCGATCGCCCTCGACTTCCAGCGTCACGCTGCTCGGCCCGTCCTGCTGCTCACTGAGTTGCATCTGGCCGATGTTGGCGCTTCCGCCACCGCTGCCACCGCGACCCATGCCCGCGCCGCCGCCGCGGTTGTTGCTGCCGAGGCCGGAACTGCTGCCACTGCCGCTGTCCAGACCGGACGAACCATCCGTGCCGCCGGTACGCAGCGTGTTGCCGGTGAGCCCCGGCATCAGCGAGGCTGCATCCTGACCGCCACTGCTGCCGCTGCCGCCGCCGAAGACTTCCGACAGGCGCTGCGCGAGCTCGCGGGCCTTGATGAACTTCAGTTCGTAGGAGAACAGCTTCGGGTCCTGGCCCGCGTTGTCGATGCGCTCCAGCCACTGCTGGATCTCGCCGAGGTAATCGGCCTGCGGCGTGATCACCAGCACCGCGTTCGCGCCTTCCAGCGGCATGAAACGGAACATGCCCGAGACCGGCGATTCGCTGTCCTGGCCGAATACCTTTTCCAGATCGGCGACGACCTGCGTCGCCTTGCCCGACTGCAGCGGGAACACGCCGACCGACATGCCCGACAGCCAGTCGACGTCGAAGATCTCGATCGTGCGCAGGTAGTTGTCGAGCTCGGAGCGGCTGCCGGAAATCGTGATGACGTTGCGGGCGTTGTCGGCGGAGACGATCGCGTTCGGACGCGCGTACGGCTCGAGCACCTTCTCCATCTCGGTCGCGGAGATGTAGCGCAGCGGCACGGTGCGGACTTCGAAACCGCGCGCGGCGCCGGTGCTGCCGGTGCGCGGCGCGACGGTGCCGGTCGCCAGCGCGGTGTCGGCGGCGACGATGTTGTAGCGGCCGTCGCTGTAGATCATGCGGGCGTTGTTCCAGCCCAGCACCATCTCCAGCAGGCTCAGCGCCTGCGCCGCGCTCACCGGCTGCGGCGTCGCGAGGGTCACCGTGCCCTGGACTTCCGGCGCGATGACGTAGTTCTGGCCGAGCATGTCGCCGAGGATCGCCTTGGCGACGGCGTGCACCGATTCGCCTTCGAAATTGAACGAAGCCTGCCCGCTGGTCGCGCCCAGCGTGGGCGGCGCGGCGGACGCGGCACGCTGGTTGAGCACGGTGCCGCTGCCGCGGCGGATCTGCGGCTGCGGGCGCTCGTCGTCGCCGAGCAGGGGCTGGGTGCGTGCGCCCGGCGCTGATGCGGTGTCGGCGGAGGAGGTGCCCGCCTCCGCACCCTGGCGCAGGTCGGCATCGCGGCGCATCGACGCGGTCGGCGCGGTGGCGCAGCCGGCGAGCAGTGCGATGCCGGTACCGAGGGCGATCGCCCGGAGGTGGAAGGCTGGCGTCTGGGAAGGCTTCATCGACGGGAGTCTAGTCCTGGGCGGAATTGGGTTGCTGTTGCTGCTGGCGCAGACGTGCGCGCCGTTCTTCGATCCGGCGACGGATCGCCTCGACCTGGGCTTCGGACGGGCCAGCGGCCGGCGCGGCTTCCGGCGTGACACCGCCGCTCGCGTCGACGGGCGTCGTCTGCGGCGCAGCCGCGCCGCGTGGCTGTCCGTTGCCGCCAGGCTCGGAGGCGCGGGCCGATGCGGTGGCACGTCCTGTCGTGGCGCCCGGACTGCCGGTGGCCGGGGGCGGCGGCGGGCGCGAGGCGGCCTGCGCCGGCGATTGACCATCCGGCGGCGGTGTCGGTGTCATCGGTGTCGGCGGCTGTCCGCCACTGCCGTCGAACACGCGCAGTTCCAGCGTGCGCGGGCCTTCGGGCGTGGTGAACACCACGCTGCGGGCATCCACCGAATCGAGCAGCCAGTTCGAGGCCTCAGGCGGACCTTCGCCGACCTTGAGCCGGATCGATTCGCCGCCGCCATTGGGCTGCAGGATCGCCATCGCGAAGTCGGGCGTGCGCAGCACGCTGGTCAGCACGTAGTCGAAGCCCGTGCCGGCCCCCTCGCCTTCGTCCTGCGGATCGATGAAGAAGGGATGCGGACGGCGGTCGCCGGAGAACAGCGGACGCGCGGCGACTTCGTCGAAGCTCGACAGCGGCGGCGCCGGCGAGGCGTCGCCGGGCGCAGGACCGATCGGCGCAGCGACCACGCCGTCGTCCTCCAGCGTGCCGATGCGACTGCCGAGTCCGGCCAGCGACAGCAGCGCGAACAACAGCGCCCAGCCGCCGACCGCGGCGACCAGCCAGGTGCGCGCGTTGGTGGCGTCAATCCGCATCGGCGCCTCCATTGGTCGCCGCGGGGCGCGCACGCGCGGCGGCATTGGCCGCCGGCGCCGCGCCGGGGGCCGGCAGCACGTAACCGGACAGATCGAAACTCACATCGACACCGCCACTGGTCGCACCGGCCGCGAGCGTGTGCCGCTGGCTGAGGATGTTGAGGTTGTCGATGAACAGCCGCGGCGTGCCGGTCTCCAGCGAATGCAGCACCGCCGCCAGCTCGGCATTGCCGCAGCGCAGGCGCACCTGCACGGTCGCGCGCGGGTACTTGTCGCTGCGCTGGCCGGCGATCGGCGAGCGGTTGCTGATCGCGCAGCTGCGATTGCCGGGGCTCGCGTCGAGCACGGCGCTCTCCAGCCGCTGCACCAGCGCCGCGGTCGCGAGTTCCACACCGGCCTGCGGCATGAAGCCGGGCGTGTCGTCCATCGCCGCGCGCGCGCGTTCAAGTTCGGCGAGCACCTGCGGCGCCTGCTCGAGTTCACGGCGGATGCGCAGCTCGCGTTCCTGCAACGTGTCGATACGCGTGCCGAGTTCGCGCATGGGCTGCGTCCACCACGGATGGATCAGCAGCAGGTATCCCAGCAACAGCACGCCCAGCAGCAGCGCGAGCGCCAGCCAGCGGTCGCGGGCCGACACGGGCCTATCGGGCATCGTCCGCACGCACGGGCTCCTGTGCCGGGGTGGATGCGGGCGCCGGCGCAGTCGCGGGCGGTACGAGTTCGGCGGTCAGTGTGAAACGGTCGGAGCGCGTGCGCGGATCATTCTGCAGCGCACCGGCGAGCGCGGGTGCGCGCCACAGCGTGGAGCCCGACAGTTGCCCGACCAGCGCCGAGGCTTCGGTGCTCAGGCCGATCAGCAGCACGCGGTCGCCCTCGATCGCGGCCTTCTCCAGCGACGTGGAATCCGGCAGCCGGCGCGCGAGTTCGTCGAGCACCGCGACCGTCAGCGGCCGCGCGGCGCGCTGCGCCTGCAGGAAGGCCATGCCTTCGCGCAGATCGGTCAGTTGCTGGCGCTGCGCGGATGCCGCGCGCGCACGGGTGGCTTCGGCGGCGACGCGTGCTTCGAGTGCATCGGCGGCGGCGCTGCGGTTCTCGCGCATCTGCCACAGGCCAAACGCGGTCAGCAGCACCGCGATCGCGAGGAGCATCAGCTGCACGCGACGCTGTGGATCCTCGCGTCGCCGACGACGCGCGTCGTCGATCAGGTTGACGCCCAACGGGCCGGCGTCGCCGGCGAGATCGATACCGGCCAGCATCGGCGCCAGCGGGCCGAGCGCGGCGAGCTGCGCGTCGATTGCGGTGCGCGGCACCACCACCAGTTCCACGTCGATCTGGCCATCGCCGCGCCGGCCGAGCACGCGATGGTCGTAACGCACATCGGCGGCGGCGAACGGCGTCTGCCGGTCGATCTCGAACCCCAGCACATCGTGCAGCCGATCGCCGGCGGCTTCGGGCAGCGTCAGGCGCCGGCGCAGACCGGTGCGTGCGGGCAGCAGCAACCAGCGCGGCAGATCGATCGTGCGCGGCGCGAGCAGCGCGGCCAGCGGATCGCCCTCGGTGTCGTCGAACGAGGCGCGCGGCACGTGCGCGAGGTCGCGTACGCCGTCGGCGTCCTGCAGGCGCAGGACGATGTCGCCGCCGTCGCCGACCAGCAGCAGGCGACGGCTGGCGAGGCCGAACAGTTCGCGCACGCGCGCCGGCAGCCAGGCCGACAGCGACGCACCCCACCACGACAGGAAAGTCCTGGCGCGCGCCGACGTGCGGCCGTCCAGACGCCAGGCGCGGCGGCCGGGCACGGTCTCGCCCGGAGTTGCGGGTGTCGCGGACATCATCGTGGTGACGCTCCTTCCTCCCAACGCAGCACGGTGTAGGCCGTGCCCGGTACGGCGCCAGCGCCGGTTCTGACGACTGCCCGCAGCCGCGCGGTCCGCCCCTCCGGAAGCCGCGCCTGGCTCTCGATACTATACGTGCCGCTGCCACTGCCCAGCAGTGCACCGGCGAGTTGCGCAACGGTCGCGTCGCGGGCCGCGAGGATCGGATCGGCGTCGACCCCCATCGCCTGCAGCACCGGCGCGGCGGCGAACTGCGGATCGGGCGACGGCAGGCGGCTGTAGATCGTCAGATACGGCGCGACCGCCTCGTACAGCTCGGGCGTCATGCCGAGCACCTGCTCGACCTCGGCGACGCTTTCGAATGGCGCATTCTTGGCGCCGTAGGGCCGCCCCGCGCTGGCGTAATCCGCGGCTTCCGCGCCGCCGGTGACCTGCACGAAATCGTCGCCATCGCGCCAGTCGACGATCGCGCCGGCGACCTGCACCGCAACGCTCTGCTCGGCGCCGGTGGTCTGCAGCAGCGCGGCGAGCAGCAGGCCGTCGGCGGCATTGAGATCGACCTTGCCGGTTTCGTCGACGATCTCGAGTGCCACGTCGATGTCGTGGAACCGCCAGGCATAGGGACGTCCGTCCGGCTGCCACTGCAGCGCGGGGTCCTCCATCGCCAGCCGGGTCAATGCGTATTCCAGGCCCGCGCGCGCGGCCTGGTCGCCGGCGACGCCGCGACTGAGCACGCGACCCTGCTGCTGTTCGATGCGCGCGGTCAGCGCGAACGCCCCGACCAGCGCCGCCAGCAGCGTGATCAGCCACAGCACCAGCAGCAGCGCCGCCCCGCGATGCGTGCGCGCGTTCATGGCATCGCCACCGGCGCGGCCTGCCCGGTGCCCTGTGGCAGCGTGACGACGAGTGTCGGCCAGGCGCCGTCACGCTCGGTCTCGATCTGCACCTCGACCTGCAACGGCAGCGCGGCCGGGCCCCAGCGCTCCTGCCACTCGCCGAGTGCGCCGGCGTCGTCGAAGCCGCGATAACGCATGCGCAGCTCGACCAGATCGTCGACCAGCGGCTCGGGCGGGCGCGGACTCGGCGGTTCGATCGTGCGGCCGGTCATCACCATGCCGAAGGCGACCGTCAGACGTTGGGCACCGCGCACCTCGTCGACCGCGATGTCGTGCAGATGCGGCCCGCCCTGGCCGAGATAATTCGGCAGATCGGCGACGAAGCGCAGGCGCTGGGGTTCGCCGATGAACTGCGAGATCTCGCCGGTGTTCTCGTCGGTCTGGAACGCGATCTGCTGCGCGGACGCGATGCGCCGACGCAGGAAGCCTTCGACCGCGCGCATGCGTTCGGTGCGCTGCGACAGCGCCTCGCCGCGATCGACGGTCGCGGTCGCGGCGCGCAATGTGGTCAGCGCCAGGGCCAGTCCGGCTGCGAGCAGCACCGTCGCCAGCAGCACTTCGATCAACGTGAATCCGCGCGCATGCCTCATGGCATCGGCGCTCCGAGTACATCCGGTTCGCGCAGCCGCAGCGTGTGGACCTGCAGACGCTCGCGCGGACCGCGTTCGCCCCAGTCCACGGCGAGCGCGATCTCGAACAGCTGCTGGCCGCTCGGATCGAGCAACGCGGGCGGCATCGCCGGATCGACGTAGGGCGCGATCTCCAGCGTCCAGCGATAGCGTCCGTTCTCGAATTCGCCGGTGGTGCTGCCCGGCAGCACCGGAATCTCGATGCCGAGGCCATCGAGCAGCGACTGCGCATGCAGCGCCGCGCGTCCCGAATCGGCCGCCCAGCGCACCTGGCGCGTGCCGTTCGACAAGGTGCCCAGCAGCAGCATCAGCGCGATGCCCAGCACCGCGAATGCCACGATGACTTCGATCAGGGTGTAACCGCGCTGGCCGCGATGACTCATTCGGTCGCGTTCGCGCGGGACAGACGCACTTCGCCGGTCAGCCAGGCCACGTCGACCTGCCACGCGGCATCGCGCAGCAACACGCGTACCCGGCCACCCGTGGCCGCGCCATCGGCGAAGAACAGGATCGCGCCTTCGCTGTCGCTCGATTGCAGCTCGCGCGCGCCGGTGAACTCGACCGCGAGCGGTTCTGGAATCGTACCGTGACGACCATTGGGCGCCTGCCACGTGCGCGCCTGCGGATCGATCACGAAGCGCTGCGGCGCACCGGTCGAAATCGCCTGTGCCCGCGTGTAACGCAGCTGCGCAGCGATGGTCTTGCTCGTCGACTGCAGCGCGATGCGATCGAAACCGCCGCTCATGGCGGCGGCCGCCAGCACCCCGGTCACGGCGATCAGGCCGACGACCAGCAGGACTTCGAGCAGCGAGAAACCGCGGACCCTGGCGATGCGATGCGACATCTGGCGCGGCGACGTTCCGGAGCGGGAGCAGCCCCGGAATCTAGCATCATCGGCGCCGCTTTCCACGGCGCGCGGAGTGCTTATTCGTAGCGGATATCGGCGTTCACACTGTCGCCGCCCGGCTTGCGATCGGCGCCGTAGCTGACGATGTCGAACGGCTGGCTGTTGCCTGGCGCCGCGAACTCGTAGGGCGTGTTCCAGGGATCGCGCAGTTCGGCGTCCTTGGCGTACGGGCCGAGCCAGCCGCTGGCGCCGCCGGGCTGGGTGACGAGATCGCCGAGTGAATTGGGCAGCGTGCCGGTGTCCATCTCGTACTGGTGCACCTTCTCGGCCAGCGTCTGCACCTGCGCCTTGGCGAGATTCACGCGCGCGCGGTCGCCGCCGCCGAGGATGCGGGTCGCGGCGAACGCCACGATGCCGCCGATCAGGACGACGACGAGGATGATCTCGATCAGGCTGAAGCCGCCCTGCGCGCTGCGCGGGCTGCCGAGGGGACGCGATCTGCGGATGTGCTGCATCGACACTGCCTCGTTCAAGAATCTGGATCGCATTGTATGACGCTGCGCAGCTGAACCTAGCCGATGACGCTGGTCAGGTCGTAGATCGGCACCAGCACCGCGAGGATCACCACCATCACCACGAGCGCGAGCAGCATCGTGATCGCCGGCACCAGGGCGGCGAGCATGCGGTCGAGCGACGTGCCGGTCTGCTGATCGAAGGTGTCCGCCGTCTTGAGCAGCATCGCGTCGAGCGCGCCGGACTCCTCGCCGACCTGGATCATCTGGATCGCGAGCCGCGGAAACCGCTTGGTGCGCCCCAGCGCCGTCGACAGGCCGACGCCGTTCTTGACCTCGGATTCGGCCGCTTCCACGTCCGCCGACAGCGCGAGGTTGCTCAGCACCTTGCGGCCGATCCCGAGCGCGGCGATCAGCGGCACCCCGTTGCGCAGCAGCGTGCCGAGCGTGCGGGCAATCCGCGCGGTCTCGATGCGCGCGACCAGCGGCCCGAAGATCCGCCGCTGCAGCAGCCAGCTGTCGAAGCGCAACCGGAAGCGCGCATCGCGCAGCTTCAGCACGAAGGCGTAGATCGCGATCACCGGCACCGCCAGCATCAGGAGCCACCAGTCGCGCACGAACTCGCCCAGACCGAGCACGATCTTGGTGAACACGGGCAGCTCGGCATCAAGGCTGTCGTACATCGCCGCGAACTGCGGCACCACGTAGCCGAGCAGGAACATCAACGACGCGCCGACCATGACGATCAGGATCGCCGGGTAGATCAACGCGTTGACCACGCGACCGCGCAACAGGCGCGCGCTCTCGAGGTAATCGGCGAGGCGCTGCAGCGTGTCTTCGAGACTGCCGCCGGCTTCACCGGCGCGCACCATGTTCACGTACAGCCGCGAGAACGTGCCGTGCTGGCGCTCGAGCGCCGTCGACAGCGACACACCGCCACGCACCGCATCGCGCAGCTCGGTGATCGTGCGCTTGGCTTCGGGTTCCTCAGGCAGATCGAGCAGGATGGTCAGCGCACGATCCAGCGGCTGCCCCGCATTGAGCAGCGTCGCGAGCTGCTGGGTGAACTGCACCAGCCGCTGGCCCGAGAACGGCTTGGGCTTGAACAGGGCCTTCCAGTCCTCGACCGCCCGCGCCTCGCTCGCCGGCCGCGCCTCGATCGGCAGATGCCCCTGCTCCTGCAGACGCAACGCGACCTCGGCTTCGCTGCCGGCATCCATCGTGCCGTCGAGCGTTTCACCGCGGGTGTTGAGGGCTTTGTAGCGGTAGAGGGTCATGGGAACGGGTTTCTCACGGCGCGTTGACCATTGCCACGTCCGGATCCGTCGAGAACAGGATCCGCATCTCGCTGGCACCGCCTGGCCAGGTGAACGCCATCTGGGCAAACACCGGCAATGGCATTGGCGGCTCGTTGGCGTCCGTTTCGTACCACCTGGCGTACCGTTCATCTGCGCCCGGCACGGCGAGCGGGATCGTCGCGGCACACAGGCTGCGCCCACAGCCGAATCCGGATATCTCGAGACCATGGCGGCCGAGCGATGTGCGTAGCCAGTCGCCGAACAACTGGTGCAGATCTCTTGCGTCGGGATCGGTCAGGCCATCGTTCTCGAACGCACGGACCGCATCTGTCCAAGCCTGCCCATTGTTGATGATTCCGAATGTATCGGACATCAGCGCGCCGTCCTGCAGCAACCGTGATTCGATGGAATCACGCGATCGCGGCGAGGCCTGTGCCTGACGTGTGGACACGCCTTCAGTCCGGAGTTGCCCCGTTGCGCGTGCGCCACCGGTCTGCGGCGCAGTCGCATCGATCGACACATCTCGATCCGTCAGATCAGCGCGCTCTTCGACGTTTCCGTTCGCGACGCGGGCATCGGCATCTGCGACTCGTCCATCCACGTCCCGATCGCCGCCACAGGCCGCGACCATCACCGCCGTCGCGCACACCAGTCCTGCCAGCTTCATGGGCTGCCTTCCGGGCGTATCCGTCGGTGCAGGCGGCATCTCCCCGCGTCCTCCGTCACCCGCAGCACTTCCACGATCGTCGTCTCGCCGACCTCGGCTTCGCTGCCGGCACCCATCGGGCCATCGAGCGTTTCGCCGCGGGCGCTGAGGGCTCTGTCGCGGTAGAGGGTCATGCGCCGGAGACCCGATCGATCAGCACGTGCATCGCACGCTCGCCCGGAACGCTCCGCGTCGCACGATATCCGAGCGCCGGCAGATCGAGCCCGGCCAGCAGCGACTCACCGCGCCCGAGCAACACGGGCGCCACGGCGAGGTGCAGCCGATCGATCGTGCCGGCCTGCAGAAACTGGCGGATCGTCGCGGCGCCACCACCGATCCGCACGTCCGCGCCGCCCGCGGCATCGCGTGCCAGCGCCAGTGCCGCTTCGGGACCGTCGGTGACGAAGTGGAACGTGGTGCCGCCCGCCATCGCCAGCGGTGCGCGCGCATGGTGCGAAAGAACGAAGACATCGCAGTGGTAGGGCGGCTCGTTGCCCCACCAGCCGCGCCAGCCGTCGTCCGGCCAGGCGCCGCGCGAGGGGCTGAACATGTTGCGGCCGAGAATCCACGCGCCGATGCCGTCGAAGCCGCGCGCGGCGAAGTCGTCATCGACGCCGGACTCGCCGACCTGTTGGCCGAGCACGTGCCGCTGGAAGGTGCGTGTCGGGCGGAACCAGTCGTGCAACGCCATGCCGCCGGCGCCCAGTGGATCGTCGAGCGACTGACCGGGGCCGGCCGCGAACCCGTCGATGGAGATGGCGAAGCTGTCGACCCGGACCTCGGCCATCACGCGTCCTCCGTCACCCGCAGCACTTCCTCGATCGTCGTCTCGCCGGCTAGTGCCTTGAGGATGCCGTCCTCGTACATCGTGCGCATGCCCGATTCGCGGGCGAGCTGTTCGAGTTCGCCCATGCCCGCGTGACGCATCACCGCGCGGCGCAGGGTGTCGTTCATGACCAGGAACTCGACGATCGTGGTGCGGCCGAGGTAACCGGTCGGCGCGGCGTTCGACGGACCGGGGCGATAGAGCACGATCTCGCCCTCGGGCTGGAAGCGGCGCAGTTCGAAGCGTTCGATCTCCTCGGGCGATGCGGCGTAGCGCACGCGATGCGTCGGCTCGAGCTTGCGCACCAGGCGCTGGGCGAGGATGCCGTTGACGGTCGAGGTCAGCAAGTAATCCTCGACGCCCATGTCGAGCATGCGGGTGATGCCGCCAGCGGCGTTGTTGGTGTGCAGCGTGCTGAGCACCAGATGGCCGGTCAATGCGGACTGGATCGCGATGCGTGCGGTTTCCAGATCGCGCATTTCGCCGATCATGATGATGTCCGGATCCTGGCGGACGATCGAGCGCAGCGCGTGCGCGAAATCGAGGCCGATCTGCGGCTTGGCCTGGATCTGGTTGATGCCTTCGATCTGGTATTCGACCGGATCCTCGACGGTGATGATCTTGACGTCCGGCGTGTTGAGCTGCGACAGCGCGGTGTAGAGCGTCGTCGTTTTGCCCGAACCGGTCGGGCCGGTGACCAGCAGGATGCCGTGCGGCTGGTCGAGCACCTTGTTGAACTGCGGCAGGAACTCGTCGGTGAAGCCGAGCCGGTAGAAATCGAACACCACCGTCTCGCGGTCGAGCAGGCGCATCACCACGCTCTCGCCGTGCGCGGTCGGCATCGTCGACACACGCAGGTCGAGTTCCTTGCCCTGCACGCGCAGCATGATGCGGCCGTCCTGCGGCAGGCGGCGTTCGGCGATGTTGAGCCGCGCCATGATCTTGATGCGGCTGATCACCGCCGCGGTGAGGTTCACCGGCGGACTCTCGCCGTCGATCAGCACGCCGTCGACGCGGTAGCGCACTTTGAGCCGGCTCTCGAACGGCTCGATGTGGATGTCGGACGCGCGCAGTTCCACGGCGCGCTGGATGACGAGGTTCACCAGCCGGATCACCGGCGCCTCGGATGCGAGATCGCGCAGGTGCTCGACATCCTCGACGTCGCCGCCGCCTTCGCCGTCGGCCGATTCGATGATCGTGCCCATCGCGCTGCGGCCCTGGCCATACCAGCGTTCGATCAGATCGTCGATTTCCGAACGCAGCCCGACCGCGGGCGCGATGTCGCAACCGGTCGCCAGCCGCACGGCGTCGAGCGCGTAATCGTCGTGCGGATCGGACATCCACACGTGCAGGCGGCCGCGGCTTTCGCCGATCGGCAGCACGTGGAACTGGCGCAGGAACCGCACCGACAACGGTTGCGCGCCGTCGACGAGTTCCGGCGGATCTTCCGGCACGGATTTGGCGCCGAGCAGTTGCAGGCCGAGTTCGGCGGCGCAGGCTTCGGCATGGTCGCGTTCCGACACCAGTCCGAGCCGTCCGAGCAGGGTCAGCAGGCTGCCGCCGGCTTCGGCGTGCAGGCGCTGCGCGCGCGCCAGGTCGACATCCTTGAGCCGGCCGCTGGCGCGCAGGCGCGCGACGATGCGCGCCTCGGGCGTGTCGGGCGTCGCTGTGGAATCCTCGAGCACCGCATTCACTGCACGGCCATCCCATCGATTACGGATCGGCCGACTTTAGCAGTTCGACGGCGCGGGGCGCCGCCGCGGATCAGCCCTGCGGAAGCGGTTCGGTGGTGGCCTCGGCGCCGCGCTTGAGGTCCGCCGGCGGGGGATCCTCGCGGCGCATCTCGTCGGCGCTCGGCTTGCGGTCGCGGCTGCTCGGCGCGGGCACGTAGTAGCCGACGCGTTCGAAGGAGCGGCGGTAGAAGCCGGTGTCCTGCACGGTGCTGCTGGCGGTGCGCACCAGCGAGTCCTCGCGGCTGCCGACCGGCAGCGACAGCGAACCGATGCCACCCACGCCGACGCTGGCCGAGTTGGAACTCTTGCGCATCACGTAGCGGTCGAGCAGCGCGCTGACGAACAGCAGCGAGCGGTCGTTGCCGCGCGACACGCAGGACACGCGCACCGACAGCTGGGTGTGCACGTCGTCCTCAGGCTGGAAGTTCTTGGACGCCTCCACCGCATCGTCGCTGGACTTGGCCACCGCGTAGCCCTGGCCGAGCAGCGCCAGGCGCGCCGCACTGCACACCTGCGCCGGCGGCAGCTCGTAGGTGCGCGAATAGGTCTCGTCGGAATCGAAGGATTCGCCCATGAACGGCGCGTCCTCGCGCACGTTGCGCCCGCATGCGGCCAACACCAGTACGGCGACGGCGATGGCGGTCAAACGCGGCAGGGAGCGGACGGATTGCATGGGGACGGATCGGAAGCCGGGACCGCGGCATGATACCGGCGTCGCCGCGCGCGCATCCCGACGCGGCCTGCACGGTTCATCATGCAGCCGGATGCCCGCGGCCTCAGTGCGCGGTGGGCGGCGCCTCGGGCGGCGCATTGCGCGTGCGGCGCTCGGCTTCGAGCCAGTCCAGATGCTCGGTCAGCGTGCGGCCTTCGGCCTGCGCCTCTGCGCTCGCGGCGGCATCGAGCGCCTTGGATACCGACAGTCGCGTCGCGATGCCGTTCGCATGTCGCGAGGCCGCGGTGTGCCGCAGCATGGCCAGCAACATCGCCGCGCTGTGCGTGGTCGCCACCGGTTCGCCGCGCAACACGAGCGTCCACTCGCCCTCGTGATAGGTCGCGCCGGCGAGCACGCGATCGTCGGGACCCTTGAGCTGTGCGTGGATCTGCGGTGCGCCTGCGCTGCCATCGCTGCGACGCGGTGCATTGCGACGCCGGGCGTCGCGGCGGGACTTGGACGAGATGGACATCGGACTGCGGTCGTACGGAAGGCTGGCGCGACAGTATCCCAGATCGGCGCGCGGCCGCTGACCGCTCCATCACGGTGGCACTGCTGGAATGCACGCCCCCGACCTCGAAGGATCCGCATGGTCCAGGTGCCGCCTCCCGTCCGCGCGCTGCGCACGCACGCCCGTTGCGCGGTGGCCAGTACCGGCTGTCGTTGCACGCCGCAGGGCGCAAGGCCCGCGCCGGACGAGGCGACGGCATGAGTGCGACGGAGTCGCCGGCGCAGTCGCTGGAAGCGAACACGTCGACGGTCTACACCGGCCGCATCGGCGCGATCGATCTGGCGCGCGGCTTCGCGGTCTGCCTCATGATCCTCAGTCACGGCACCAACGGCCTGATGCCGCTCGACGATTTTCCCGCATGGGGCCAGGTGCCGGTCCACGCGATCACCAAGTTCTCCTCGTCGTTGTTCGTGATCGTGTTCGGCATCGCGCTCGCGGTCGCCTTCGTCCCCAAGACCACGGCGCCCGACTGGCCGCAGCGACGCAATCGGCTGCTGTGGCGCGGTCTGCTGGTGCTGTTCTGGTACAAGGTTCTGACCGTCGTGGAGATGTATGGCCGCCACGACGCCGCCGCGATCGTCGACACGCTGCTGTACCGCGATTTCCCGTCGTTCGTCGAGATCCTCGGCTATTATGCGATCGCGCTGCTGTGGATTCCCTGGCTGCTGCCGCTGTGGGCGAAGACGCCCGCCGCACTGCGCTGGTTGAGCCCGGTTCCGGTCGCCTTCGCATCGTGGTGGCTGCTGCACCACTTCGATTTCTGGGGCGTGCCGCAGTTGCAGGCACTGATCGTCGAGCACCCCGATTACTACACCTGGGGCCAGCTCGCGCGCGGCCCGCTGATCCTCGTCGGCCTGTTGATCGGTGGCGTGCTGCTGCAGGCCTACCGCGAGCCGCGGACGCGCTGGGCGCTGGCAGGCGCACTGGCGCTGGTGTCCGCGGCGCTGTTCGCCTGGTTCGCGATCCGCGCCGGCGATCTGCGCCCATTGCTGGTCGAGATCGCGCGCAATGCCGGCAAGCATCCGCCGCAGCTGATGTTCATGCTCTTCAGCACGGGCGGCGCGTTCGCGTTGCTGGCGCTCGCGGTGGCGGGCGGCGAATGGCTGGCGAAATGGCTGCGACCGATCGCGGTCATCGGCAGCGACGCGCTGATGGCCTTCATCGTGCACATCAGCGTGATCTTCCTGTTGCTGCGCGAGACGCTGGGGCTCTACCAGTCGATCACCTACGAGCGCGCGCTGTGGTTGACCGGCTTGCTGCTGGTCGCGACTGCGACGTGGATCTGGCTGTGGGGCGCGATGAAGCGTGCTCTGAAGCGCGCGCCCGACTCGGAAGTTCAGCGCAAGTGAAGCGGCGCGGCGCGAGGCTTTCGAGCCCATGCTGAGACACCTGCGACATCTGTGTATCGTCGCTTCGCTCGCGCTGTCCTCGATGAGCGGCGCGGCGCTGACGCAGCCGGCCATACCCGCTGCCAAAGCGATGGTGCCGGTGAAACCCGGCATTGCGAAGACGGCACTGGCGGCATCGCCACCTGCGGCCAGGCCTTCCTGGTCAACCGAGCTCGACCGTCGCGTACGCGACATCGATGCGCGCTTCGCCGGCGAGCTGGGCGTGCACGTGCAGCGGCTCGGCGACGACGCGCAGTACGACTTTCGTGGCGACGAGATCTGGTATCTCGCGTCCGGCGTCAAGGTGCCGATCGCAATCGCGGTGCTGCGCGAGATCGAACAGGGCTGGCTGACGCTCGACACGCCGATCACGCTGCTCGACAGCGATTTCGTCGATGGCGCCGGCCGCACCAACGCGCATCGCGCGGGCGATCGGCTGACCATCGGCTGGCTCATCGAGCAGATGATCATCTACAGCGACAACACGGCGAGCGACATGCTGATCCGCACCGTCGGCCTCGGCCAGGTCAACGCGGTCGCCTCGGAACTGATCGCGCGCGACGTGCGCATCACGACCTTGGCCGATGTGCGTCGCCTCGCCTACGGCATGTTCCATCCCGGCGCCGCGGGGCTCACCTCGCAGGACATGCTGGCGCTGCAGCGCGCCGGCAGCGGCCAGGCGCGCGTGCGCGCGCTCGCGCAACGGCTCGGCGTGACACCCGCCGATTTCCTGCTGCCCGATCTCGACAGTGCGTTCGAGTCCTATTACGCCACCCACGTCAACAGCGCCACGCTGCGCGACTACGGCCACATGCTGGCGGCGCTGCAAGCGGGGCGCGCACTGGACCCCGACCGCACGCGCTATCTGCTCGACGTGATGGCCCGTGTGCAGACCGGCGAGCAGCGCATCCGCGCGGGTCTGCCTTCGACAGCGCGCTTCGCACACAAGACTGGTACCCAGTACCGGCGCATCTGCGATTCCGGTATCGCCAGCCTGCCGGCACGCGAAGGCACCGCACTAGTGGAGGTGGTCATCGCCGCCTGCGCCCGCGGCGCCGGCACGGCGGCCAGTGAACGCGCATTGCGCGAGCTCGGCGCAGCGATCACCGCATCGGGCGTGCTGAATCCCGTCTCTTCGCTCGAACCTGCCCGATGACTAACCGAACGCACGCCCGCCGCACGCAGCGGCTCGTCTCCGTCCTGCTGGCCGTTGCCCTGCTGGCGGCCTGCCGCGGTGGCGAAACACCGCCAGCGACCGACGATCCCGCCGCGCAGTCCGCGGTCGATGCTGCGCTGCAGGCCGATGCGCCGTGGGTCGCTGCGTTGGAGACACGCGTCGCCGCACTCGACGACGCGATGCCCGGACGTTTCGGCGTCTACGTGCGGCATTACGGTGCACAGCCGGGCACGCTGGATCGCGGTGACGATCGCGCGTGGTACCTGTCGTCCACGATCAAGATCCCGGTCGCAATCGCGGTGCTCGAACAGGTCGACGCCGGCACGCTATCCCTCGATGAGACGCTGACGCTCGCGCAAACCGACTTCGTCGACGGCTCCGGCGACATGCTCCAGCACAAGCCTGGCGAGACTTTCAGCATCGCCACGTTGCTGGAGAAATCGCTGCGCGACAGCGACAGCACCGCGACCGACATGCTGATTCGCAAGGTCGGCGAAGACCATCTCAACGCACGCATCCGCGACTGGACCGGCGGCGGCTTCGGACCGGTCACGACGATCCTGCAGGTGCGCTACGACGCCTACGATCCGGTGCATCCGGGCGTCGCGCAGCTCGACAACATGGCCATCGTGCGTCTGCGCAATGCGGACGCCGGCGAGCCACGTCTGCAGGCATTGGCGCAAGAACTGGGAGTGCCGCGCGCGGATCTCGATGCCGACACGCTCGAATCCGTGTTCGATGCCTACTATCGCGGAGATCGCAACACCGCGACTCTTCCCGCGTTCGCCACCTTGCTCGACCGCCTGGCGGCAGGCGAACTGCTGTCCCCCGGGAGCACCCGCCGCATGCTCGACCACATGCGCGCCATCAGCACCGGCGACCGCCGCATCAGCGCGGGCCTGCCACCCGATACCGACTTCGCGCAGAAGACCGGCACGCAGTTGCGACGCGCGTGCAACGTCGGCGTGATCGATCCCGGACGCGCCCGCAAAGGCGCCACGCTGGTGCTCGCGTGCGCGGAGGATTTCGACGACATCGCGCAGGCCGAAACCGCGTTCCAGGGTCTGGGACGTGCACTGGCCGAGACGGTGCTGGATCCGGAAGGCGGTTGACAGTCCGTCGTGCAGGCGCGCCTGCGCCGGAGTGCTTCATCGCTGCGCCCCTACCGACATCCGCGACGGATATCTCGCAAAGCGCCCATAAAAAAGCCGGCGGATGCAGGCATCCGCCGGCCAGACATTACGGTCCACCCGACCCGCGCGAACGCGGGCCGGGCCTTGAATCAGACCGGCGGCAGGGAGAAACGCGCCTGCAGCGTGACGTTCGAGTACGCGCGAACGCCCGTCAGCTTGATGTAGTACGTCCCCGCGGTCGGGGCATTGATGCGGATCGTTTCCGCATTGCCCGGGCGCGAGGAGTTCCACGTGCCCGTTGCCGCCGGCGCCTCGCCGAGGCTGACGTGCAGCGAGACGTCGCCGCTGCCGCCCGTGGTGGTGATGCTCAGCGGACCGGAGACACCCGACGGCACGTCGATGCTGTACAGCGTCTCGGCGCCGGCAGCGCCGGAGAGTGAACGCACCGGTGTCGCGTTGACGATCGGCGTCGCCGGCGGTGCGCATTCCTCGACTGCGGGGTCACAGGGCTCTTCCAGAGCCAAGGCCAACGCAGCCACAGGATTGACGATACCCGTGCCGATCGGCGTGTTGGCCGGGATGGTGGTCGGGAACGGGCGCGCGGTCGACTTCAGAAGCTCTTCCAGTGCCGCAGGCGTCAGCGGATCACGATCCGCAGCCGCCAGCGCGCTTTGCACGAGTGCGGCCACCGCGGCGACGTGCGGCGAAGCCATCGAGGTGCCGGTGTAACCGGTGTACAGGTAGGCACCGGAGTCCGGCGTGGTCGCAGCGTCGGAACCGGCCTGGATGATGTACCCATCCCAGCCGCCGTTGCCTGCATCCTGTGAACCACCACCGCCGGGCGCCGACAGGTCGACCAGCGCGCCGAAGTTGGAGTACGACGCACGGCCGCCGGTGATGCGCGTCGCGCCGACGGCTACGACGTTGTTGCAGCTTGCCGGACGGAAGTTCGCGACGTTGGAGTTGCTGTTGCCGGCGGCGACGACGACGAGGCTGCCGTTTGCGGTCGCGATGTTGATCGCATCCTGGTATGTGGCATCACAAGCCGCGCCACCGCCGAGGCTGAGATTGATGACCTCGGCCGGATTGGTGTTGGCGGGGAGACCGGGAACGGTGCCGCCCGACGCCCAGACAATGGCATCTGCAATGTCGGAACCATAGCCGCCGCAACGGCCCAGCACGCGGAGCGGGAGGACTTTGGCGCCATATGCGAGACCTGCTGCACCCAGCGCGTTGTTTGTCGTCTGCGCCACCGTGCCTGCGACATGCGTGCCGTGCCAGGAGCTGTCTTGGATCGGAGACGGCGTCGGGGTGGTGTAGCACTCACCGACTTCGGGATTCCAGTCGCCGTAGTCGAGTGCACCGGGAACACGCTCGTCGGTCGGGCGACGCGAGACGAATGCGTCACTGATGAAGTCGTAGCCCGGCAGCAGCTGTCCGGCGTTCATGTCGGGGTGGTCGGGCAGGATGCCGGTATCAAGCACGGCGACCACGACGCCTTCGCCAGTGGCCACGTCCCACGCCGCCGGCGCATTGACGCCGCCAACCGGATTGGTGAAGTTCCACTGGTACTGGCCGTAGAAGGGGTCATTCGGAACGAACTGCGGCGTCACATCCGTCGCAGCGCGCTGGTTGACGAGCGCGTAATCGCGCGTATCGACGTGCGCGTACTCGACAGACGGATCGGCCGAGATCTCACGCACAAGAGCGTTCAACGCACTGCTGTCCATCTTCTGCGACAGACGCAGCAGATCGGCGCCAACGCCAAGCTGGCGCACGTGGGTCGCCGACAGCGCGGCGCTACGGCCGGCCTTGGAGGTGTTGCCGCCCATCCGCGCAGCGGCGGACTGCACGACGCGGGTCTTGGCAGTGTTGCTGCTGCGCTCCAGCGTTCCCGCGCGGTACTTGACGATCAGACGTGCGCCCGCGAGCTGGGCGGACGCGGGGGGCTGGGCGATCCTGGACTCACCGATCACCGCCGTCGGACCCGCTGCGAATGCGGCAGGCATGCTCATTGCGGCTGCGACAGCGGCACACAACAGCGTCTTGTTCTTCATCGACATCAACACTCTCCTCAACGTATTTGGATTTGTTCCACTTCGACATGACGCTGCGGACCGCCGTCGCGCCCGTCCCCAAGCGGACGTGGCGGCGATCCGTACGCATTGGTTACCAACCGAAACCCGCACCCACACCGACCGACTTCTCGTCACCGCTGAACGCACCACCGACGGTCACCGTCGCGCGCTCACTGATCGCACGCTGGTAGCCGACCGACAGCGCGCTCTCGCCACCCTGGAAACCGACACCGACGCCGACGCGATTCTCGGTGCGGATGCCCGCGGCGCTGGTCGCCATGTTGAGCATTGCCGCGCCCATCGCGCCCTGGCGGTCGATGCGGCGATCGGTGTCGTAGAAGCGACGATCGACGTCACCCTTGAAGGTGTCGAAGTTGTCGTTCCACGCGGCGAACTTCTGGTCGGTGTAGGCGTTCGAGGTCGCGACGGCCTGGGTCCGCGCGGCATCCACCTGACCCACGTTCGCCGCATCCGTCGCCTGCGTACCCGCTGCCACGTTGGTGATCTGGCGCTGGTTGCCCGCGCTGCCCACCGACACCGTATTCGCGCGATCGGCCGTCGAACCCTGACCCAGTGCCACCGCACCCTGGGCGGTCACGCTCGCGCCTTGGCCGACCGCCGTGCCGGACGCCGCCGTCACCGACGCGCCCTCGCCCACTGCCACCGCATTCGTTGCGTTCGCCGAGATGTTGGTGTTGGCACCTACTGCCGTGCTGCCGTCCGCATTGACGCGCGCGTTGCCACCGATCGCAGTGTCGTTCGGACCGTGGGCATACGCATTGCCGCCGACGGCCACGCCGTTCTGGCCATTGGCCGCGGCGTTGGAACCGACTGCGACCGCGTTCGTCCCCGCGCCGACACTGGCGTCATCGGTGCCAGTGCCGTCACCGCCGACCGCGACGCGATCATTGGTGCCGTCGCCGGCTTCGATCACCGTTTCGACCGCGCCGACGCGCTGCTTCAGCTGGGTGATTTCGGTATTGAGCGCACCGAAGGTCGCCTCGATACCGGCGTAGTTGCTGCCCTGGATCGAGTAGCTCGGGGTCGAGATCGTCCCGAAGGCCGTGTCCACCATCGAACCGCCGCCCAGTGCGTCCGCAACACTCTGCAGACCGGCGTTGAGGCTTTCACCCGCGCCGTCGGAGATCCGACGAAGCTGGGCCAGGTTCACCGCATCGGTGTCTTCGGTACCTTCGGCCACGTTGACGATCTGGCGCTCGCTGCCGCTCGCACCCACCGACACCGTGTTCGCGCGATCCGCCACCGCGCCCTGACCCAGCGCCACGCTGTTGTCCGCGCTGGCGACTGCGGTCTGGCCGACCGCAGTGCTGTTGAGGCCCGAGGCTGCAGCCTGGCGACCCAGCGCCGTGCTGTTGTCGCCGGTGGCAGCCGCCTGATTGCCGACTGCCGTGGACAGTGCGCCCGTGGCATCCGAGTCCCAGCCGATCGCAGTTGCGCCGCGGCCGCTGGAGATCGCGAGCGCGCCAATCGCCGTCGAATGGAAGCCCGACGCGTTGGCCGCCTGACCAAACGCCGCGGATTCTTCATCGCTGGCCGATGCGCCCTGACCGACCGCCGTCGTCCGCAGCGCGGACGCCGTCGCCGCGCGGCCTAGTGCCGTGCTGTTCTCGCCGGTGGCGGAGGCGGAGTTGCCCAACGCGGTGGACAGCGCGCCGGAAGCCGTCGAATCCCAACCGATCGCGGTCGCACCGCGGCCGCTGGACTCGGCCAGCGCGCCGATGGCGGTCGAATGGAAGCCCGATGCATTGGCCGCCTGGCCGAATGCCGCAGCCTCCTCATCGCTTGCGGATGCGCCCTGGCCCACGGCCGTCGAACGAACTCCGGTGGCGCTGGAATTCGCACCGACCGCGACCGTGTTCTCTGCGGACGCTTCCGCCAGTTCACCCGCGGCAACCGAATTCACACCGCTTGCGGTTGCGCCGACACCCGCTTCACCTTCGGCAGGGCTTGCAGCGAAGTAGCGATTGCCTTCGGCGTCCACGTTCGCGATGGCGCCTTGCAGCTGATCGAGGTTGACCGCATCGGTCCCTACCGTCGCAGACGCGACATTGGTGATCTGCCGCTCATTACCGGCGCTGCCAACCGAAACGCTGTCGGCACGATCGGCCAGAGAGCCTGCGCCCAACGCGACGCTGTTGCCAGCGAAGCTTCTGGCATCGCGGCCGATCGCAGTGCCGTCCTGCGCCAGCACGACGCTGTTACTGCCGACACTGGTCGCGCCCACGGCGACCGCATTGACGTTGTAGCCGACCGCCGTCGCATCGTCCTGTGGCGCGAACGCCTGGCTGCCGAGTGCGGTGGCGCGGTTGCCACTCGCCACCGCGTTGTAGCCGAACGCCGAAGCGAACTGGGCGCCGTCTGCGTCGAAGATGTTCAACGCGCTCGCACCCGAGCCGAACGCGGAGCCCGTGGCACCAGCGCGGCTAAAGTAGCCCACCGTGGTGCCATCCGTCCCGCGCGCTTCGGCGAACTCACCGATTGCAACCGAGCGCGCACCGGCTGCGCCACTCAGGTGTCCGATCGCCACGCTCGCCGCGCCGGTCGCAGATGCACCCGCGCCGACAGCGACACTGTTCGTGCCGCTGGCGACGGCGTCATCGCTGCCGTCCTGCGCGCCGTCAGCCTTGAAGTAGCGTGCGTTTCCTGTCACCGCATCGCTGACTTCGGTGAGCTGATCCAGATTGACCGCATCGGTGCCCACCGTACCGGCTGCGACATTGGTGATCTGACGCTCGTCGCCCACATCGCCTACCGACACCGTGTTCGCTCGGTTGGTGAACGCGTTGGCACCGATCGCGACGCTGTTGGCTGCAGTCGCATAGGCGCTCAGACCGAGCGCCATCGAGTTCACGCCAGTTGCATACGAATCACGACCCACCGCGGTGGCGCCGATGGCCGTGGCCCATGCGAACTGACCCACTGCCGTGGTGTTGTCCGCCGTCGCCCACGCCGTGCCGCCGAGAGCGGTGCTGTTGAGATTGGTCGCACGCGACGCCGTGCCCAACGCCACGCTGCTCGCGCCACTGGCAGTCGACGTGTTGCCCACCGCCGTCGCATTCGTGCCGCTCGCCGTTGCCTGGATACCGACTGCCGTGGTCCGCGTGTTCGATGCCGTCGCGCTGTAACCCAATGCCGTTGCGAAATCACCGCTGGCGGTGCTGAAGCCACCGTTGGCCGTCGACGCCAGACCGCTCGCGGTGCTTGTGTAACCCGTTGCAGTTGACTGCGTATTGGTTGCCGAAGCGCGTGCACCGGTCGCGGTGGCGTACGCACCGGACGCAGTCGCACCCGCGCCGAAGGCCGACGCGCCATCCGCATTGGCGGTGGTCTGCACGGTCACGGTCGCACCCTGTGCATCGACGAACTCCAGCGTGCCGCCGACAGCGGTCGCAGAGTTGGCCGTTGCGGAGGCGCCGTAACCCGATGCCGTCGCGAACTGGCCATCCGCCTGCGCCCCAGCGCCATACGCCGACGCGCCCAGACCGAAGGCATTGGCGCCTTCACCGGATGCAGTTGCGAAATCGCCCTCGGCGTAGGCACCGACATCACCATCGGGGTCGCCCGTGCCGGTGGCCGCGAAGTACTTGTTGTACTGCGTGGCCTCTTCCAGCTGATCGACATTGACCGCATCGGTGCCCTGTGTGCCCGCGGCCACGTTGGTGATCTGGCGCTCTGCGCCGGACTCACCCACCGACACGCTGTTCGCACGATCCGCGACGGATCCGGCACCCAGCGCGACGCTGTTCTCCGCGCTGGCGTACGCGCCGTAACCGAATGCCGACGCGTTGTCAGCCTCTGCCCACGACGCCGCACCCACTGCAGTCGAGTTCTCGCCATCGGCGCTGCTGATCCAGCCCAGCGCGGTGGCGTAATCGTTGATCGCCCAGGCGCCGGAACCGAAAGCGGAGGCGCCATCGCCGGACGCACGGACCGGAATGAATCCGAACGCCGTGCCGCCGACCGCAACGCTTTCGAGACCCGTGGCTTCACTGTACTCGCCGACGGCGACGCTGCTGACGCCCGAAGCCTGTGCAGCGATACCGACTGCAGTGGCGTAGTCGGCGCCTGCTTCGGCACCGTAGCCGAGCGCAGTCGCCCCGAAGCCCGAAGCAGCGGAGTAGCTGCCGTAAGCCGATGCCGCATTCTCGGAGGCATTACTGCGGAAGCCGGTCGCCGTCGCCTGTTGACCCGACGCTGCGGCTTCGGTGCCCACGGCCGAGGCATAGGCGCCGGTCGCCTGCGCGCTGCTGCCGATGGCCGCTGCGCCAATTTCACTGGCATACGCCGAGCTGCCGACCGCGACGCTCAACTCACCGGCGGCCTCGCTGTAAGAACCCATTGCCAGCGCGTTGGTCGTGCTGGCCAGCGCGTTGAAGCCGACGGCGGTGGCGTAGTCGGCCTGCGCCATCGCGCCACTGCCCAGCGCCGATGCGCCTTCGCCGAACGCATCGCTCGAAGCACCGATGGCCGTGGCGTAATCGCCATCGGCGTAGGCGTTCGAACCTGCAGCCGTGGCGTCCTCTCCATTGACCAGCGCTTCGCCGTCACCGCTTGCGCGGAAGTACTGGTTGTAGGCAGTGGCTTCTGCCAGCTGACCGACGTTTACAGCATCCGTCGTTTCCGTACCGGCGGCGACGTTGGTGATCTGGCGCTCGCTGCCCGCCGAACCCACCGACACGCTGTCGTCCCGATCCGCAACCGAATCCGCGCCCAGCGCCACGCTGTTCACTGCGGACGCCTCGGCGAAGTTGCCGAGTGCCGTGCTGTTCTCACCCGATGCAACCGCCGCACCGCCGAGTGCGGTAGCAAAGTCGCCTGATGCCTCCGCGGCCGCGATGCCGAAGAACGCACCACCCACTGCAACGCTGTTGTAACCGGTCGCTGTCGCGGCCTGGCCGACCGCGGTGCTGTACGCACCCGATGCGGTGCTGTCCGCACCCAGCGCCACGCTGCTGCCACCGGACGCGTTGCTAGCGTTGCCGAAGGCTGAACTGTTTGCCCCCGTCGCGGCCGCATTGCCACCCACGGCCGTCGCGTAGATACCTGACGCTTCCGCGCGGAAGCCGAAGGCTGCGGCTTCTTCGGCACTGGCGATGCTCTCTGCACCGACTGCGGTCGCGACTTCACCAGATGCGTCTGCGAAGAAGCCAACCGCCGTCGCTTCGACGCCGGACGCTTCCGCCAATGCGCCGCTGGCCAACGCGCCGTCGCCGCTGGCGACCGCGCCTGCGCCGGTCGCGGTCGACAGTTCGCCGCTCGCCAGACTCTCGGCGCCCAGCGCCACGGCGTACTCGCCGTTGGCCTCTGCCGTCGCGCCGATCGCGATCGCATTGGCCGCCGATGCTGTGGCGTTGAAGCCGATCGCTGTGGCGAGATCGGCGCCCGCGAACGCCCCGCTGCCGAATGCGGAAGCACCATCACCGAGTGCATTGCTGGCATCGCCTGCCGCGGTCGCGTTGAGGCCGTCAGCGAAGGCGCCGACATCGTCCGCCGGATTTTCGTTGTTGCCGGTTGCGGCGAAGTACTTGTTGTACTGCGTCGCGGTTTCCAGCTGGTCCAGGTTCACCGCATCGGTGCCCTCGGTACCGGCAGCGACATTGGTGATCTGACGCTCGCTGCCGACATCGCCGACTGACACGGTATTCGCCCGCGTCGCGGTGGAGTTGGCACCCAACGCAACGCTGTTCGCACCACGCGCGGTGGAGTAGTAGCCCAGCGCGAGGCTGTCCTCGCCGCTGGCCCAGGACTCGCTGCCGATCGCGGTGGCATTGGTACCTGCTGCATAGGCGAAGTAGCCGACCGTCGTGCTGCCGTCGCCCTCCGCCGCGCTGAGGGTGCCGAGTGCCGTGCTGTTGTTGCCGGATGCCACGGTGCCCGCACCGAACGCTGCAGCGTTGTCACCCGACGCGGAGGTCGACACCAGGAAACCAAAGCCGGGGATCAGATCGGCAGGTCCGCCAACCGCGACGCTGCTGGCGCCGCTGGCGGTCGCCTGCGAGCCGACCGCCGTCGCGAAATCGGCAGATGCCGTCGAAACGGCACCCAATGCCAACGACTGGTCGCCGATCGCGCTGGCACCCACGCCAACTGCCGCCGAAGCAAAGCCCGATGCGTCCGCACTCGCGCCGACGGCCGTCGCGGCCACACCGGCGCTGGTCGCGGATGTCTCGACAGGTGCGCCACCGAGCGTCAGCAGGGGATTGCCGTCTTCGTCGACTGCGTTTCCGCCGATCGCGACGCTCGCAGGACCGTCGGCCTGCGCGCCGGCTCCGAACGCCGCACTGTTCTGACCGAATGCAGTCGCGTTGAACCCGACCGCGGTCGAGTTCGTCGACTGCGCGGTCGCGCCGCTGCCGAAAGCCGAGGCCCCTTCGGCATTGGCGCTGCTGGAGGCACCGATTGCAGTGCTGTAATCACCTTCGGCGTAGGCGTCCGAGCCGGATGCTGTGGAATCCGCGCCGAGCGCATATGCCTCGCCCTCGCCTGTTGCGCGGAAGTACTTGCTGTTGGCGGTCGCTTCTTCCAGCTGCCCCAGATTCACCGCGTCCGTCGCTTCCGTACCAGCGGCGACGTTGGTGATCTGGCGCTCATCGCCAACCGTACCCACCGAGACGCTGTTGGCGCGGTCAGCCTCGGAATACGCGCCCAGCGCCACGCTGTTGTCCGCGTAGGCATAAGCGCCGTAACCGAGCGCCGTCGAATCCTTGGCCTCCGCCCAGGACAACGTGCCGACCGAAGTGGTGAAGTCGGCCGTAGCCTCTGCGCCTGCGCCCAATGCCGTCGCCGCGAGCCCCGATGCGCGGGTGGCGTAACCATTTGCGATACCACCGATTGCCGTCGTTGCCTCCTCCGAGGCGACGCTGCCCCGACCCACCGCCGTGCTGCCCAGTCCCGACGCCGTGCTGTCCGAGCCGACCGCAACGCTGTCTTCTCCCGAAGCTGTGCTCGTCGAACCGAATGCCGAGCTGTTGAAGCCGCTGGCCACCGCGTTGCTGCCAGCGGCCGTCGCGAAATCACCAGACGCCTCTGCCAGCAGGCCGAACGCCGCCGATTCGTCACCGCTGGCAATGCTCTCAGCGCCAACCGCAGTCGCAGCGATACCGGTAGCGGCCGCGGCGTAACCCACGGCAACCGATTCGATGCTGCTTGCTTCGGCCGAATCGCCGAGCGCCACGCTGCTCACGCCGCTGGCTGCTGCGTTGAAGCCGATCGCGGTTGCGCCCGTCTCGATCGCGAAGGCGCCGCTGCCGAAGGCAGATGCACCATCGGAGCCCGCAAAAGCGGTCTCGCCTGCCGCCGTGGCGTACTCGCCATCGGCTGCAGCGGCGTTATCGCTGTCGACGCCACCGGTCGCGGTGAAGTATTTGCTGGTTTCTTCCGCGACGTCAGCCACGGCTTCCAGCTGCGCAAGATTCACGGCGTCGGTCGCCTGTGTACCCGCAGCGACGTTGACGATCTGACGTTGACTGGTCGCTGTACCCACCGACACAGTGTTCGCCCGGTTGGCGAGCGCATCAGCGCCGAGGGCTACGCTGTTAGCCGCGGACGCATAAGCGCCCAGCCCGAGCGCAGTCGCATTTGCGCCCGTCGCATAGGAGTCCTGACCCAGCGCAGTCGTGCCCGCACCGGTCGCCCATGCAAATTCACCGACCGCAGTCGCGTTGGCACCGGTCGCCCAGGCGAATTCGCCAAGTGCCGTCGCGTTCGCCGCGGTTGCGCGCGAGCCGCTACCGACTGCAGTCGCGTAGAGTCCCGCTGCACTGGCGCCCGCACCGACCGCCACGCTGTTCGCGCCGGTCGCCGCACTTTCCGTACCGACCGCGGTAGAGAAATCGCCCGTTGCATTAGCCACCGCACCGAAGGCCGACGCCTGCGCGCCGGTTGCAGCCGCACCCACACCTGCCGCCGTCGAGGCGAAGCCGGACGCGTCGGCGCTCGCGCCCAACGCGGTGCCCCCTACACCCGCGCTCGCTGCGCCGGTTTCAATCGGGTTGCCATCCGCATCGATCAGCAGCGGATTGCCGTTCTCATCAACAGCCTGACCGCCAACTGCGACGCTTCCTGCGCCGTCCGCCTGTGCCAAAGCGCCGAGCGCGACGCTGTTCTGGCCTTGCGCGGAGGCGTTGTAACCAACGGCCGTCGCGTAGTCGGCCTGCGCGGCCGCGCCGCTGCCGACTGCCGAGGCACCGACGCCATATGCATCGCTCGATGCACCCAGGGCGGTGCCGTAATCACCATCTGCAAACGCATTTGAGCCGACCGCCGTGGCGTCATCGCCAGACGCAAACGCCTGGCCGTCACCCGTTGCCTGAACGTAGTCGAGCTGTGCCGTGGCCTCTTCCAGTTGGCCCAGGTTGACCGCATCGTTTGCCTCGGTGCCCGCCGCGACATTGGTGATCTGACGCTGATTGTCGGACGTGCCCACAGACACGCTGTTCTCGCGGTCGGCGATCGACAGGGCACCCAGCGCGACGCTGTTCTCAGCGCCTGCATAGGCGCCGTAGCCCAGCGCAGTCGCGCCCAGTGCATCCACTTCGGACAGTGTACCGACAGCAGTCGCGAAATCCGCGAGTGCTCCCGCGCCTGCACCCAGTGCGGCAGACCGGTAGCCGACTGCCTCCGCGGCAAACCCGTTCGCGATACCGCCGAGCGCCGTGCTCTCGTCCGCCGAGGCGATGCTGTTCTGACCAACAGCCGTGCTGGCTAGGCCCGACGCCGTGCTGTCCGAACCGACGGCGACGCTGGCGTCGCCTGAAGCAGTGCTGGCGTTACCGAACGCGGAGCTGTTGAGACCGCTAGCCGTCGCGTAGCCGCCTACGGCCGAAGCGAAATCACCCGCCGCAGAAGACTGCAGACCGAATGCCGATGACTGTGCGCCCGATGCGGCGCTTTCGGCGCCGACCGCGGTCGCACCATCACCGGACGCATCCGCGATGTAGCCGGTCGCCGTCGACTCGACGCCCGACGCCTGCGCGCCGGCGCCGGTCGCCGTGCTGCCGAGGCCATTCGCACTGGCACCCGCGCCGGTCGCGGTGGCCTGGGAAGCCAATGCGCTGCTGCCATAGCCGACTGCCGTCGCATCGATGCCAGTCGCAGTCGCGCCGCTGCCCAGTGCAGTGGTCTGATCTCCCAGCGCCTGGGCGTTCGAGCCGACTGCAGCGGAATAATCGCCTTCGGCCGTGGCGCCCGAACCGACGGCAAGCGCTTCCTCGCCTTCGGCGATCGCGGCGGCATCGCCTGTCGCTTCGACGTAAAGGGCGGTTTCGCCCGCGACATCGGCGACCGCTTGAAGCTGCGCCACGTTCACGGCGTCGCTCGCCTGCGTACCCGCGGCCACGTTGGTGATCTGGCGCTGGGCATCCGCGGTGCCGACCGAGACGGTATTCGCACGATCGGCAACCGAGTTGTGGCCGAGCGCCACGCTGCCGTTGGCACTGGCGACCGCACCGCGACCCAGCGCGGTCGAACGCACCGCCTCGGCGCTGGCCGAGGTGCCGAGCGCGACCGAACCGTCGCCGGACGCGGTGCTGTTGGTACCGACGGCAGTCGATACGCCGCCGAGCGCCTGGCTGCCGCGACCGAGTGCGACAGCGGAATTGCCGCCTGCAATCGCAGCGGTGCCGATCGCGGTCGAGTTGAGGCCCGATGCATTCGAGAGCGCGCCGAAGGCGGCCGCATTGGTGTCGACCGCATTGGCGCCGCGACCGACCGCTGAGCTGTTGACGGCCGTGGCGTTGCTGCCGGTGCCCAGCGCCGTGGTGTTGGTTTCCGATGCAGTGCTGTTGACGCCGACCGCTGCGGCATTGGTGCCGCTGGCGGTGGCATTGCGACCGAGCGCGGTCGAGGCATTACCGGTCGACTGGGCGTTGTTGCCCACTGCCGTGGCGTTGTCGCCCGTGGCATTGGCGCGCGCGCCGACTGCCGTGGCACGCAGTCCGCTGGCGACGGCGGCACGACCGAATGCGGTCGATGCAGCGCCGGTCGCCTGGGCGCCCACACCGCACGCGGTGCTGTCCGCCCCGACTGCCGTACCGATCGGATTGCCGTTGGCGTCCAGACAGACCGCTTGCGCCAGGGCCATGGGTGAGGCCATGCCGAACAGCATCAGGCTCAGGGCGATTGCAAGCGCGGAACGGCCGGGCGCGGCGGCGCCACCGCCGTCGGACGCGCCGGCGCTGTCGCTGGATGCCAGCTCGGAGGCGACCACGACCTGGCCCAGCGACTTGTTCCATACCTTGCGATAGATGCGATTCATTTCGAGCCCCTCGAAGTGCTTGGTTTGATTGGAATTTCGGCGAAAAAAAAGCCGCAGCGTCGTCGAGCGACCGCTGCGGCTTCCGGGTGTCTCAGGCGTTGGCCGTTCCGTGCTCCGGAAGCGGCTCTGCAGCGCGGGAACGCGCTACATGAAGGCGGGATGTACGCAACTTGAATCTTCCCCAAACGCCAAACTGTGACCCGATACTCCTCCCGGGCAATCCGTGCCGTCAAGCGTTGCGGCGCGGATTCGACAGTCCGGCATCGAATATGCCTAAGGGCCTAGCCACTTACGTCAGAATCGAATATTCCGGATTAGATTCCAGCCACATCCAACTGATTTGTATATGATTTGGCTATTCAGTCAGACGCACTGAAACGTCAGAGAATTCTGAAAAAACCGCGTCATGACGGGCTTGAGGACGCCTGCGAGGCCCCGAACGCAGATCGGGCCGGGAGACTGTTCCGTCTCCCGGCCCGACCGGTTTTTGCGAAAAGTGACGCAGTGCGTCACGTCATCCGAGATGCCGCCTCGCGTTCCGGAACATCCGCAGCCAAGGGCTGTCATCCGGCCAATCGGTCGGGGCCCAGCTCAGGTTGGCGGTGCGCGGGGTGCGTTCGGGGTGCGGCATCAGGATCGTCGCCCGGCCGTCGAGCGACGCGAGACCGGCGATGGCGTCCTGGGAGCCGTTCGGATTCGCCGGGTAGCCCATGGCGTGTCCGTTGCCGTCGACGTAGCGCAAGGCCACGGTCGCTGCGATCCGGTCGGCATCGTCGTCGAACTGCACGCGACCTTCGCCGTGGGCGATCGCCACCGGAATCCGCGAACCGGCCATGCCGGCGAAGAACAGCGACGGTGATTCTTCGACTTCGAGCAGGCCGAAGCGCGCCTCGAACTGCTCGCTGCGGTTGCGGAGCAGGCGTGGCCAGTGCTGGGCGCCGGGGATGATCGGCTTGAGCTGCGACAGCATCTGGCAGCCGTTGCAGACACCCAGCGAGAACGTGTCGCTGCGGGCGAAGAAGCGTTCGAACGCCGCACGCAGCTCGGCGGCCTCCAGGACCGACGTCGCCCAACCGCGGCCCGCGCCGAGCACGTCGCCGTAGCTGAAACCGCCGCAGGCCACGAGGCCCTGCATCGTTGCCAGATCCACCCGGCCGGCGATCAGGTCGCTCATGTGCACGTCGACCGCGGTAAAACCAGCGCGATCGAAGGCCGAGGCCATTTCGATCTGACCATTGACGCCCTGCTCGCGCAGCACCGCGACCTTCGGTCGTGCGCCGGTCGAGATGTACGGCGCCGCGACATCCTCCGACGGGTCGAAGGTCAGGACCGGACGCATCGCCGGCGCATCGAAGCGACGCGCGTTTGCGCGCTCTTCCTCGGCGCACTCCGGGTTGTCGCGCAGCGCCTGCATCGCATGCGTCACCGACCACCAGGCGTCGAACAGCGTCTCCCACTTCCACTCGGCCAGCACGTCCTCGCCGTCGAGCACGCGGATCGCATTGGCGGTCGTCGGGCGCGCGATGCGCTGGGCGCATTCGATCAGGCCGTGACGCGCGACGAGATCGGCGAATTCGGCGCGGTCCTCGGCGGAGATCTGCACCACCGCGCCCAGCTCTTCCGAGAACAGTGTGCGCAGCGCGTCGCGGCTGCGGTCGTCGCCCCAGCCTTCGAGATCGATGTCGAGGCCGAGATGCGCGGTGAACGCCATTTCGCAGAGCGCGGCGAACGCGCCGCCGTCGGAACGGTCGTGATAGGCCATCAGCAGACCGGCCTCACGCGCTTCGCAGATCAGTTCGAAGAACGCTTTCAGGCGCTCGGGTTCGTCGATGTCCGGCACCGCGCCGCCGAAGCCTTCGAAACACTGCGACAGCACCGAACCACCGAGACGCTGCTTGCCGGCGCCCAGGCCGATCAGCCACAGCTCGGTATCGGGCTCGCGGCTGAGCAGCGGGGTGAGCTGGGTGCGCACGTCGGGCACCGGCGCGAACGCGGTGACCACCAGCGAGACCGGCGAGACGACCTTGTGCGCGGCGCCGTCGGCCTGCCACTGCGCCTGCATCGACAGCGAATCCTTGCCGACCGGAATCGACAGGTCGATCTCGGGGCACAGCTCCATCGCGACCGCATGCACGGCATCGAACAGGCGCGCGTCCTCGCCGGCGTGTCCGGCCGCGGCCATCCAGTTCGCCGACAGCTTGACCCGGTGCAGGGTCTCGACCGGCGCGGCGCACAGATTGGTGATCGCCTCGCCCACGGCCATGCGCGCGGCGGCGGCGGAATCGATCAGCGCCAGCGGGCTGCGCTCGCCGATCGCCATCGCCTCGCCGGTGAAGCCTTCGAACCCGGACAGCGTGATCGCGCAATCGGCGACCGGCAGCTGCCACGGGCCGACCATCTGGTCGCGCGCGGTCAGGCCGCCGACGCTGCGGTCGCCGATCGTGACCAGGAAGGACTTCGACGCGACGGTCGGATGCGCGAGCACGCGCAGACCGGCTTCGTGCAGATCGACGGCGCGGCTGTTGAGCGCCGGCCAGCGATGCGGCGTGGTGCGTGCGGTGTCGCGATGCATCTTCGGCGGCTTGCCGAACAGCACGTCCATCGGCAGATCGATCGGCCAGTCACGGCCGCTGCCGATCGTCTCCAGCGTCGCGCCGTAGCCGACCGTCAGATGTTCTTCGGCCGTCGCCACGCCGACGATCGCGACCGGGCAGCGCTCGCGCGCACAGATCGCTTCGAATTCCTCGACGCGGTCCTGCGGAATACCGAGGACGTAGCGTTCCTGCGATTCGTTGCACCACAGCTGCATCGGCGACAGCGACGGATCGTCGCTGGGCACGCGGTCGAGATCGATGATGCCGCCGACGTCGGAGTCGTGCAGCAGTTCGGGAATCGCGTTCGACAGACCACCCGCGCCGACGTCGTGGAACCACAGGATCGGGTTGCGCTCGCCCAGCGCCACGCAGCGGTCGATGACCTCCTGCACGCGGCGCTCCATCTCCGGGTTGTCGCGCTGCACGGAGGCGAAATCGAGATCCTCGGCGCTTTCGCCCGAGGCCACCGAACTCGCCGCGCCGCCGCCCAGACCGATCAGCATCGCCGGACCGCCGAGCACGACGACAGCATCGCCCGCCGACAGCGTCTTCTTCTCGACCATCGCGCGATCGATCGCGCCGAGGCCACCGGCCAGCATGATCGGCTTGTCGTAGCCGCGCACCAGGCCGTCGTCGCCTTCGGGCAGTTCGAAACTGCGGAAGTATCCGAGCAGGTTCGGGCGGCCGAACTCGTTGTTGAACGCGGCGCCGCCGAGCGGGCCGTCGAGCATGATCTCCAGCGCCGGCGCCATGCGCGGATTCAGCGCGCGCGGCGCTTCCCACGGCTGCGGCAGCGTCGGAATGCGCAGGTGCGAGACCGAGAAACCGGTCAGGCCGGCCTTGGGCTTGCCGCCGCGGCCGGTCGCGCCCTCGTCGCGGATTTCGCCGCCGGCGCCGGTGGCCGCGCCCGCGAACGGCGAGATCGCGGTCGGATGGTTGTGGGTCTCGACCTTGATGCAGAACGCGCTGTCGATCAGCGGCTCGCTGCGGTACTCGAACGACACCGGATCGGGCCGGAAGCGGCGCGCCGGATAGCCTTCGACGACCGCGGCGTTGTCGCTGTAGGCCGACAGCGTGTGCTCGGGCGTGCTCGCATGCGTGTGGCGGATCATGCCGAACAGCGATTGCGCGCGGCCGTTGCGCTGCATGTCCTCGCCGTCGATGGTCCACGACGCGTTGAAGATCTTGTGCCGGCAATGCTCGGAGTTCGCCTGCGCGAACATCATCAGCTCGACGTCGGCCGGGTCGCGACCCAGCGCGCCGAAGCGCTCGCGCAGGTAGGCGATCTCGTCGTCGGCCAGTGCCAGACCGAGGCGACGGTTGGCGGCGTCGAGATCGTCGAGCGCGATGCGTTCGAGCGCGCCGCGCGCGGGCGCCGCGAACAGCGCATCGGCGGCGTCCACGTCGCCCAGCAGCGACTGCGTCATCGGATCGTGCAGCAGCTTCGAGACCGCCGCCTGCGTGGCCGCATCGTCCGGCCAGCCGGTCAGGTCCAGGCGCAGGCCGCGTTCGACGCGATGCACCGGCAGGCCGGCGCCGCGCAGCAGCTCGGTCGACTTGCTGGCCCACGGCGAAATCGTGCCCAGCCGCGGCGAGACGACGCGCGAAACCGCGCCACCGATGCGCGCCGGTGCGGGACCGGCGTCGACCTCGAGGATGCGGCGCAGCGTGGCGTCGTCGGGCGACTGCCCGGCCTCGGCTTCGACGAAGTAGACATGCCAGGCACCGGCGACGGAAAGCGCGGGCGACACCGACTGCAGACGTGCTTCAAGCCGTTCGCGGCGGAACGGCGACAGGGCCTGCTGGCCCTCGAGGACGATCATGTCCGGGGAAACCGTATTTCAGGGCCGGCCATTGTAGCCAATGGCCGCGCCCGCCGCCCCAACGATCGCTGTGCGCGGGGGCGCGTTGGCTCAGCGGCTGCCGCCCGCGGCCTCGCCATCGAGGCGCTGCAGCGCTTCGAGCAGCTGGTCCGGCGGCATGTAGCCCGGCATCTGGGTGCCGTCGGCGGCGATGATCATCGGCGTACCGGTGAGGCCGGCGCGCTGGCCCAGCGCGTAGTGCGCGGCGACCGGGTTCTCGCAGGCTTTCGAATCGACGCGACGGCCGGCCTTGGCGTCGGTGAGCGCTTTCTTGCGGTCGGCCGCGCACCAGACCGATTCCATCAGGCGGAAATCGTCGCTGCCCGGGCCCATGCGCGGGTACGCGAGGTACTCGATCGCGATGCCGCGCTTGTTGTACTCGGCGATCTCCTCGTGCAGGCGACGGCAGTAGCCGCACTCGACGTCGGTGAAGACCGAGACCGTGTACTTCGGATTGGCCGGCGCGAAGATGATGCGCTGGTCCTCCGGCACCTCGGACAGCAGGCGCTGGCGCAGCTTCGACAGACCCGCTTGGCTCAGGTCACGCTTCTCGCGTGCATCGAACAGGCTGCCCTGCAGCACGTAGCGGCCGTCGTTGCTGACGTAGAGCACTTGGCCGGAGACCACGACTTCCTGGAAGCCCGGCAGCGCGGCATCGGACACGCTCTCGATGGACACGCGCGGATTGATCGACAGGATCGCGTCACGCGCCTCGGCGGCGGGCGAGCCTGCCGGCGCTTCGATCGCGGCTGGTGCCGGCGTGGCAGGCGTCGCGGCTGCGGCGGTGTCGGACGCACCCGGGTTCTGGGCACAGGCGGACAGGCTGAAGGCGCCGAGCAGCGCGAACACGTATCGCTTCATCGAATCTGACGACCAAGAGCGGGGGCGATCCCGGGGGCGGCCATTCTGGCATGAAGGGATGGGGCGGGCTTCGGGCGGCCTGGAGCGGGGCTGGGGGCGTTCATGGTGGGGCTCGGATGGTGGTTTGGTGGGCCTGGCCTGGTGATGGACGCCCCGGTGTGTCGCGTTCGAACGCCCAGCGACGTGGAGTCGTTCTGCTTCGTAGGATGGGTAGAGCGAGGCGAACCCCATCGCTCGCGGTTCGCGTGGTGGGTTCAATGCGATCTGCTGCCCTCACCCCAACCCCTCTCCCAGGGGGAGAGGGGCCTCGACATCCGGCGTCTTGGCGAACGACGTCTCTGATCTGGTGCGGGCCATCTACGCGCGACCTGCGTGCAACCGAAGCAGCACGCTCAGTCAGCAACCTGATCGACTCGCAAGAACAAGCGTTGTATCCGCACGGTCTTGATCGAACTGCTGCAGGCCATTCGCTTCATCGCATGTCCGGTCCGGCGAAGCACGCCGGGCGTTCGGCGCACCCGCGCGGTCGGAATCGGAGATCTATCGGCTTTTCGTTTCATCGCACGCCCGGCCCGGCGAAGCACGCCGGGCGTTCGGCGCAACCGCGCGGCAGTGCCGCGCAAACGGGTGCACCTCACCCCCTCGGATGATGCGTGGCGTGCAGCCGCTTGAGCTGTTCGCGCGCGACCAGCGTGTAGATCTGCGTCGTCGACAACGAGCTGTGGCCCAGCAGCATCTGCAGCGCGCGCAGGTCGGCACCGTGGTTGAGCAGATGGGTGGCGAAGCTGTGCCGCAGGCCATGCGGGCTGATACGCGCGGGATCGATGCCGGCCGCGGCGGCGTGGCGTTTCACGAGCACCCAGAACTGCTGCCGGCTCATCGCCGTGCGGCGCGCGGTCAGGAACAACGGTGTGTCGCCCGCAGCATCGCGGGCCGGACCCTTGCCGCCGGCGAGCGTCGGACGTGCGTCGTCGAGATAACGCTGCAACCAGTGCTGCGCCTCCTCGCCCAGCGGCACCAGACGCGTGCGCTCGCCCTTGCCGGTCACGCGCAGCGCGCCCTGGCGCAGGTTGACGCCGTTGGCCGGCAGGCCGACCAGTTCGCTGACGCGCAGCCCGCAGGCGTACATCAGTTCGAGCATCGTGCGGTCGCGCAGACCGTCGACGCTGGCGGTGTCCGGCACGCCGAGCAACGCGTCGATCTCGGACTCGCCCAGCGCCTTCGGCAGTGAGCGCGGCAGCTTGGGTGGATCGAGCAACGCGGTGGGATCGTCGACGCGTCCATGCCGGCGCTGACGATGCGCGAAGAACGCGCGCAGCGCGGACAGCAGACGGGCATTGCTGCGCGGCGACCAGCCGTGACGGGTGCGCCAAGCGAGATGTTCGAACAGGGCAACGCGGTCCGCGTGCGCGATGCCACCATCGCGTCCGTCGCGCCAGCGCGCGAGGCCTTCGAGATCGCGCCGGTACGCGGCCGCGGTCTGGTTCGCGATGCCGTGCTCGGCCCAGAACGCATCGAGGAACCCTTCGATGTCGCTGCGGTCCTCGTCGCGCAGCGGTGGCAGTGCGACCGCAAGGGCGCGGCGTTCGGCAGGCGTGGTCGTGGTGCTGCGGCTGGACATCGACGACAGCTTAGACGCTCGACGCTGCGGCTATGCTTCGGCGATGCCCGACGCCACGACGCCCCTCATCTCCCCACCCCGGCCGTGGATCGGCTGGCGCCTGCTGGCGCTGGTCTACGACCTGTGGCCGGCGCTCGCCCTGTGGTTGCTGCTGTCGGCGGCGTTCACGGCCGCCTTCACCTTTCTGGGCCATCACGATGCGCACGAGAACATCGCGCCGCTGAGTGGTCTGCAGCTCACCTTGTGGGCCGCGTGCTGGCTGGTGACCGGCCTGTATGCCGTCGTCAGCTGGCGCAATGGCGGGCAGACGCTGGGCATGCGGCCGTGGCGATTGCGCGTGCGCGCCATGGACGGCGGGCGGGCGTCGACGCGGTCGCTGTGGGTGCGCTTCGGCGTGGCGACGCTCTCGCTGCTCGCCGGAGGACTTGGCTTCTGGTGGGCGTGGGTCGATCGCGAGCGGCTGACCTGGCACGACCGGGCGAGCGGGACGCGGGTGGTGCGGGAGGCGAAGCAAGGGCTGGGAGGCGGTTGATTCGTCGCGCTTGAGCCGGGGAGCTACAACCAGGCTGCCAAGTGGGGCCCAGGAAGTCAGGATGTCGCGTTCACGCCTGTCGTCGTCATCCCGGCGCACGCCGGGATCCAGTGACGTGCGTCACCACGACGTCGCCTGCGTTCTCACCGCAAAGGCACATGGTTTTCAGCAGCCGATCGACTGGGTACCGGATGCGTGGCGCGCGCCGAGCCCTCACTGGATCCCGGCCTGCGCCGGGACGACGGCGTTCGGGCTGGTCGGGGCAGCCATCAGCCGTTGAGCCTCATCCGGCCGTACGACGCATTCGGCGCCGCGCGCGCCGCACGTCGACGTTCTACTGGCGGTCTGCTTCATCGCCCGCCCGGCCTCGCGAAGCACGCGAGGCGTTCACTGCCGCGCGCCGCACGTCGAAATATTATCGGCGATCTGCTTCATCGCCCGTCCGGCCCGGCGAAGCACGCCGGGCGTTCGCCGCACCCGCGCGGCAGTGCCGCGCAAGCGGGTGCGCCTCACCCACTCCGGCGACGGAAGAGGGTCCAGGAAATGATCAGCATCACGACAGGCGGCACGAGATAGGCCAGCCGATAGTCGATGCGGTACACGGCGGCGAGTTTCACGATCTGGGTCTGGCCGAGCCAGAAGCCCAGGGCGAAGACCACACCGATGAAGAGACGCTTGCCGGCGTTGCCGCTGCGCAGGGAACCGAACGCGAACGGGATCGCAGCCAGACACAGCGCCAGCACGTTGAGCGGATAGAACCAGCGGCCCCAGTAATGCTCTTCGAATTCGCTGGCGTCGAGCTGGTTGCGGTGCCGGTACTCGATGCCCGCACGCAGTTCGCTCGCCGGCATGTAGCGCGGGCGCCAAATGTTGCTGGCACTGGCGGCGAGCGTGGTCGCGTCGAGTTGCGACTCCCAGTGCTCTTCCAGCGCCTCGGTGCGGGTCACCGCGCGCGGTTCGAACCAGGTGCGCTGGACGTTGCGCAGCAGCCAGCCGTCGACGCCGTGTTCGGCCGTCTTGGCGTGCGCCACCGATTCCAGACGGCCGTCGCTGGCGAACTCGAACAGGCGCACGTCCTGCAGCTGGATCCGGGCACCGGCGCCGTCGCTGATCTCGGTGCCGTTCTGCGCGTTGAGGAAGGTGTCGCCTTCGCGTGCCCACAGGCCGGAATAACGGCCGACGATCATGTCGCTCGAACGTGCGGCCGACTTCATGCTGTCGGCGTTGCGCTGGGCCATCGGGCCGAGGGTCTCGCCGTTGAGCACCATCACCGCGGTCAACACGAGCAGCGGCAGTGCGACCGACACACTCAGGCGGGTACGCGACAGGCCCACGGCGCGCATCGCGATGAGTTCCGAGGTCGCCGCAAGCTGGCCCAGGCCCATCAGCGAGCCGATGACGGCCGCCGTCGGGAACATCACGTAGGCGCGACGCGGCAGCGTCTGCAGGATGTAGGTCAGGGCGCCGAAATAGGTGTAGTCGCCCTGCCCCACGGCGCCGATCTCGCTGACACCCGCCATCAGCGCGTCGAGACCGACCAGCACCACCCAGGTCGCCATCACCATCACGGTGACGACCTTGGCGACGTACAGATCATGGATGCGCAACAGGGTCTTCATTTCGCGCGCCTCCACTTGGGCGCGGTCACCCGGCCATCGGTGAAGTACATCCACGCCGCGAAGCCGAGCAGCGGCAGCACCAGCCACCACAGGCCCAGCAGCACCGGAATGCGCCCTTCGGCGACCCAGTCCTTGCCGAGCATCATCAGGTTCATGCCCATCACGTAGGCGAGGAAGCCGGTCATCATCCGGCCGTAGCGCGCCTGCCGCGGCGGGCTGCGGGCCAGCGGCACCGCCAGCAGCGCGAACGCCAGCGTCAGCAGCACCGGCGCGAGGCGGTAGTGCAGTTCGGCATGCGCTCCGGGGCGCGCGTCGCCGAACAGCGAGAACGTCGGCTGCAGCTCGGGATCATCGCCATCGGCGCGGGACTCCACCGCCGGCAGGCGCAATTCGTTGCTGGCGTAGCGCATCAACCGGTAGTCGAGGCCGGCATCGAGCGGACCTTCGACACGGAAGCCCTCATCGAGGCGCAGGAAGCGCTCGGTGCCGTCGATGCTCAGTGCGCCGGTCAGCGACGTGGTGACGTCCATGCGGCCTTCGTCCTGGCGATAGACGAATACGCGGCCGAGTTTGCTGCCGTCGTCCGACATCGCGTTGACATAGACCACGCCGCCACCGCCGGGGAACTCGACGAAGCGGCCGGCCTCCAGACCGGTCACCAGCAGGCTGCGCTGCCCGGCCTCGATCATCTGCTGCGAGTAGTCGCGCGCCCACGGGCCCAGCCACAACGAACAGGCACCGATCACCAGCAGCATCGGCCCGACCACCAGCGACAGCGGCCGCAGCAGGCGTCGCGGGCCGATGCCGACCGAGGTCAGCACCGGCATTTCCGAATCGCGGTACAGCCGGCCGAAGCCCAGCATCAGACCGAGCATCAGGCCCAGCGGCAGGATCAGCGGCATGTAGCTGATCACCGACAGGCCCAGCTGGGCCAGCATCAGCTTGGCCGGCACCCGGCCGCGGGCGATGTCGCTCAGCACGTCCGCGAACACGCCGCCCAAGCTCACGATCAGCAGCACCACGAGGGCAGCGAACGTGGACTGGGCCAACTCGCGGGACAGGTATCGGTCGAGCTTCGACATCGGCTGTGGGGGCTTTGCTTTAGACTTGGGGGTTCGTCCAGCCGCGCCACCACGGCGCTTCTGCAGCGGCAAGCCTGACTGGGCGCCGCGCGCTGGACCGTGAAGTGTACCGATCACCCCATGGAATCTGGTTGATGACCCTCGAATTCACCCTGAACCAAGCGTCCCCCGCCACCCTGTCCAGCGATTGCCTCGTCATTGGCGTCTTCGCTGACGGCCCGCTGGCCGGCGCTGCTGCCGCGATCGACGCCGCCAGCGGCGGTCGTCTGTCCACCCTTGCCACGCGTGGCGATCTGTCCGGCAAGGCTGGTCGTACCAGCCTGCTGCACGATTTGCCGGGCGTCACCGCGCCGCGCGTGTTGGCAATCGGTCTGGGCGAGCGCGCCAAGTTCGGCGTGCCGCAGTACCTCAAGGCGGTTGCCGATGCCGTGCGCGCGCTGCGCGACGGCAACAGCACCAGCGCTGCGATCGCGCTGGCTGACCTCGACGTCGCCGGCCGCGACACCGCGTGGAAGATCCGCCAGGCCGTGGTCGCCGCCGACCATGCCGCGTACCGCTACGTGGCCACGCTGGGCGCCAAGAACAAGAAGCGCGAGCCCGACACGCTGACCGCGATTTCGATCGTCGGTGACGATGCCGATGCGCTGGCGCAGGGCAAGGCGATCGCCGCGGGCGTGAAGTTCGCCCGCGAGCTCGGCAACCTGCCGCCGAACATCTGCAACCCGGCCTATCTCGGTGAGCAGGCGCAGACCTTCGCGTCACGCTTCGACAAGGCCTCGTGCGAAGTCCTCGACGAGACCCAGATGGAAGCGCTGGGCATGGGCTCGCTGCTCGCCGTGGCGCGCGGCTCGGCCAACCGTCCGCGTCTGGTCGTGCTGAGCTGGAAGAACGGCGGCGACGCCAAGCCCTATGTGCTGGTCGGCAAGGGCATCACGTTCGACACCGGCGGCGTCAACCTCAAGACGCAGGGCGGCATCGAGGAAATGAAGTTCGACATGTGCGGCGCGGCGACGGTCATGGGCACCTTCGTGTCCGCGGTCGGCCTCGATCTGCCGATCAACCTGCACGTGATCGTGCCGGCGGTGGAGAACGGCATCGACGGCGACGCGTATCGCCCGTCGGACGTCATCACCAGCATGTCGGGCAAGACCATCGAAGTCGGCAACACCGACGCCGAAGGCCGCCTGATCCTGTGCGACGCGCTGACCTACGCCGAGCGTTTCGAGCCGGCTGCGCTGGTCGACGTCGCCACGCTGACCGGCGCCTGCATGATCGCGCTCGGCACGCAGGCCACCGGCCTGATGAGCAAGCACGACGACCTGGCCGCCGAACTGCTGGCCGCCGGCGAGCACGTGTTCGACCGCGCCTGGCGTCTGCCGCTGTGGGACGAATACCAGTCGATGCTCGATTCCAACTTCGCCGACGTCTACAACATCGGCGGCCGTTGGGGCGGCGCGATCACCGCAGGCTGCTTCCTGTCGCGCTTCACCGAAGGCCAGCGCTGGGCGCATCTCGACATCGCCGGCAGTGCCAGCGGCAGCGGCAAGATGGCCTACGCCACCGGCCGCCCGGTCGGCCTGCTGAGCCAGTGGCTCATGGACCAGGTCGACTGACCGGTCCGGGCCTTGCGGGGATGCGGCTTCGCGCCGCGTCCCCGGTTCCGGCCCGACCGCCACCGCCATGGCCCGCGCCGACTTCTACCTGATCGCCAAGCCGCGCTTCCGCGAGGAACCGTTGCGCCTGGTGTGCGAACTGGTCCGCAAATCCTATGCGGCCGACCTGTGGACGCTGATCCTCGCCCGCGACGCCGAACAGGCCGAAGCGCTCGACGATCTGCTGTGGGACATGGGCGAGGACGCCTACATCCCGCACCAGATCGCCGGCATGGACGAGGAGGACGACGAAACGCCTGTCCTCATCGCCACGCCCGGCTTCGACGCGCCGATGCGCGCGCTGGTCATCAACCTGCGCGACGAAGTGGCGCCGCCGGGTTTCGAGCGCGTGCTCGAAGTGGTGCCGGCCGACGACTCGGCCCGCGAACCGCTGCGCGAGCGCTGGAAGCAGTACAAGGCCGCCGGCCTCGATCTCGCCAAGCACGATATGTGAGACGCGGTAACGGGTGATTGGTGATTGGTGATTCGAAAGAGCACTGGGCCGATCGCTTGATGCCGCTTCGCGTTTCCAATCCCGAATTACGAATCACCCATCACGGCCCTCCCCATGTCCCTCGCCCAAAGCTACGACCCCGGTACCTTCGAAGCCCGCCTGTACGCGGAATGGGAGAAGAGCGGCGTTTTCCAGCCGCAGGGCGACGGCCCGGCCTACACGATCCTGCTGCCGCCGCCGAACGTCACCGGCACGCTGCACATGGGCCACGCCTTCCAGCACACGCTGCAGGACGCGCTGATCCGCTATCACCGCATGCTGGGGCATCGCACGTTGTGGCAGATGGGCACCGACCACGCCGGCATCGCGACCGAGATGGTGGTCTCGCGCAACCTCGCGCTCGAAGGCAAGGGCGAGACCCGCGACTCGCTGGGCCGTGACGGCTTCATCGAGAAGGTGTGGGAGTGGAAGAGCCAGTCCGGCGACACGATCGAACGCCAGATGCGTCGCCTCGGCGCGTCGGGTGACTGGTCGCGCAAGACCTTCACGATGGATCCGCTGCCCTCGCAGGCGGTCGTCGAAGCCTTCGTGCGTCTGCACGAGGAAGGCCTGATCTATCGCGGCCAGCGCCTGGTCAACTGGGACCCGGTGCTCAAGACCGCGATCTCGGATCTGGAAGTTGTCAGCGAAGAAGAAGACGGTTCGCTGTGGTCGATCCGCTATCCGCTCGCCGATGGCGCCAGTTACGAACACGTCGAAGTCGACGCCGACGGCAACGAGACGCTGCGCGAGACGCGCGACTATCTCGTCGTCGCGACAACGCGCCCGGAAACCATGCTCGGCGACACCGCGGCGATGGTGCATCCCGATGACACGCGCTACGCGCACCTGATCGGCAAGGCAGTCGTGCTGCCGCTGACCGGTCGCCGGGTCCCGGTCATCGGCGATGGCTACGTCGACCGCGCGTTCGGTACCGGCGTGGTCAAGGTCACGCCCGCGCACGACTTCAACGATTACCAGGTCGGCCAGCGTCACGACCTGCCGATGATCAACCTGTTCACGCCTGACGCCGCGGTCAACGAGAACGCACCCGAGCAGTACCGTGGCCTCGATCGCTTTGATGCGCGCAAGGCCGTGCTCGCCGATCTGGAAGCCGGCGGCTTCCTCGTCGATACCAAGCCGCACAATTTGCAGGTCCCGCGCGGCGACCGCACCGGCCAGGTCATCGAGCCCTACCTGACCGACCAGTGGTTCGTCGCGATGGACGGCTTCGCAAAGCGCGGCATGGATCTGGTCGACGGTATCGATGGAAAGCCGGGCGAAGTGAAATTCGTCCCGCCGAACTGGACCAGCACCTATCGCCACTGGATGGAGAACATCCAGGACTGGTGCATCAGCCGCCAGCTGTGGTGGGGCCACCGCATTCCGGCGTGGTACGACGCCGACGGCAAGCCCTACGTCGGCCGCGACGAGGCCGAAGCGCGTGCGCGCAGCGGACTCGGCGCCGATGTCGTGCTGACCCAGGACACCGACGTGCTCGAGACCTGGTTCTCGTCGGGTTTGTGGCCGATCAACACGATGGGCTGGCCCGACGAAGCGGCGATGGCCGAGCGCGGCTTCGACCACTTCGTGCCGTCGAGCGTGCTGGTCACCGGTTTCGACATCATCTTCTTCTGGGTCGCCCGGATGATCATGCTGACCGATCACCTGACCGGCCAAGTGCCGTTCCGTGATGTCTACATGACCGGCCTCGTGCGCGACCGCGACGGCCAGAAGATGTCGAAGTCGAAGGGCAACGTGCTCGATCCGCTCGACATCATCGACGGCATCAGCATCGAAGACCTGGTCGCCAAGCGCACCACCGGGCTGATGAAGCCCAAGGACGCGCCGAAGATCGAGAAGGCGACGCGCAAGGAGTTTCCGGACGGCATCATCGCCCACGGCGCCGACCCGCTGCGCTTCACGATGGCCGCGCTGGCCGGTCCGGGCCGCGACATCAAGTTCGATCTCGGCCGCGCCGAGGGCTACAAGAATTTCTGCAACAAGCTGTGGAACGCGACGCGTTTCGTGCTGATGAACACCGAAGGCTTCAGCGCCGAGGGTGCGCCCGAGCCGACGACCGACGCCGAGAAGTGGATCCTCGCGCGCCTGGCGACGACCGCCGATGACGCGCGCGCACACTTCACCAGCTACCGCTTCGACCTGCTCGCGCAGACGCTGTACGAGTTCGCATGGAACGACTTCTGCGACTGGTTCGTCGAGCTCGCCAAGCCGGCGCTGCTCGGCGACGACGCCGCAGCTGCGGACAGCACCCGTCACACGCTGCTGCACGTGCTCGAATCGCTGCTGCGCCTGCTGCATCCGCTGATTCCGTTCGTCACCGAAGAACTGTGGCGCCAGGTCGCGCCGCGCGTCGGCATCACGGACGCGACGATTTCGCTGCGGCCCTACCCGGCGCCCGACAGTGCGCTGATCGCCCGCTGCGCGCAGGCGACGACCGACATCGAATGGCTCAAGCAGATGGTCACCGCGCTGCGTCGCGTGCGCAGCGAACTGGGCGTGTCGCCGGGCAAGCAGGTGCCGCTGCTGGTGCAGGTCGGCAGCGACGCCGCGCGTGCACGTCTGCAGCGTTTCGAGTCGCAGCTGAAGTTCCTCAACCGGCTCGAGCGCATCGACAGCGTCGATGGCGATCCACCGCCGGCCGCGACCGGTCTGGTCGGCGACGTGAAGCTGTTCGTGCCGCTGGAAGGTCTGGTCGATCTGGACGCCGAGCGCGCACGCCTCGACAAGGAAATCGCCCGCGTGGTGTCGGAGAAGGACAAGAGCGCGGCGAAGATCGCGAAGTTCAGCGACAAGGTGCCGGCGGCCGTCGTCGACCAGGAGCGTCAGCGTCTCGTCGACTGGACCGCGCAGCACGACGCCCTCGCCGCGCAGCGCGCGCGGCTCTGAGACATCACGCCGGCGCACGCAAGCGCCGGCGTTTGACTGCTGCACACGTACACGTGCAGCACGCGTCCTGACGAAGCGTTACCGGGCGGCCGCCTACAATCGGCCTCCACCACGCACGTCGATCACATGCCCAGTTCCGATCGCACTCCTCATGTCGTCATCGTCGGCGGCGGTTTCGCCGGTCTCTGGGCCACGCGTGCGCTGGCGCGCGATCCGGTGCGCATCACCCTCGTCGATCGCGGCAACCATCATCTGTTCCAGCCGCTGCTCTACCAGGTGGCGACGGCCGGCCTGTCGGCGCCGGACATCGCCGCGCCGCTGCGCCACATCCTGCGCAGCCAGGACAACGTCGAGGTGCGTCTGGCCGAAGTGCAGGGCATCGACACCGCCGCGAAGACGCTCGCGCTCGCCGACGGCACCGCCCTCGCCTTCGACACGCTGGTGCTCGCCGCCGGCGCGACCCATGCCTACTTCGGCAACGACCACTGGGCCGCGTATGCGCCGGGGCTGAAGACGCTCGACGATGCGCTGCTGCTGCGGCGCAAGCTGCTGCTCGCCTTCGAGCGCGCCGAGGCCGAAACGGACCCCGAGAAGCGCGCCGCGTGGCTCAGCTTCGCCGTCGTCGGCGGTGGCCCGACCGGCGTCGAACTCGCCGGCACACTGGCCGAGATCGCCCGTCACACGCTGCGCAGCGAGTTCCGCAACATCGATCCGGCGCTGGCAAAGGTGCGCCTGGTCGAAGCCGGACCGCGCGTGCTGTCGTCGTTCCCGGACGATCTGTCGGACAAGGCGCGTCGCCAGCTGCAGAAGCTCGGAGTCGAGGTGCAGACCGGCACGCCGGTCGCCGACATCGATGCCGACGGTTACCGCCTCGGCGATCAGCGCGTCGCCGCCAAGACGGTGATCTGGGCCGCGGGCGTTGCGGCGTCGCCGCTCGGCGCCCTGCTCGATGCGCCGCGCGACCGTGCGGGGCGCGTGCAGGTCGATCCCGATCTGCGCGTGCCGGGCCACCCCGACATCTACGTCGCCGGCGATCTCGCCGCGATCCAGAGCGCGGGCCAGCCTGTGCCGGGCGTCGCGCCGGCCGCCAAGCAGATGGGCCGGCACGTCGCGGCCGGCATCCGCGCGCGTCTGCGTGGGCAGACGACGACGCCGTTCGCCTACCGCGACTTCGGCAACCTCGCGACGATCGGGCGCATGGCCGCGGTCGTCCATTTCGGCCGGCTGAAACTGTCGGGCGCGCTCGCCTGGTGGTTCTGGCTGATCGCCCACGTGTTCTTCCTGATCGGCTTCCGCAACCGCGTGGTCGTGCTGCTCAACTGGACCATGGCGTACTGGAGCTACCAGCGCGCGGCGCGGATCATCTTCGGCCCGCCCGTCGATGCCGAGCCGGTCACACCGCCGGATCGTGAAGGACCCGATGCCCCGCGCATCGGCTAGCATGGCCGCGCGCCCACCCACGCCGGATCTGCAGCCGGGCTGAGTCGCTCCCTCCCACGTTCCGGCGTTCCCGCGCATGCTCGAAATCTCGACCCACAACTTCTGGATCGCGCTCGCGGTCACCACCGCGGCCGGCCTGGCGACCGGGCTCGGCAGCCTGCTGGTGCTGTTCTCCAAGCAGCCCAACGCGCGCCTGCTGTCCTTCGGTCTGGCGTTCGCCGCCGGCGCGATGGTCTACGTGTCGCTGACCGAGATCCTCGACAAGTCGATCCTCGCCTTCACCAATGCCTACGGCGCGCAGCTCGGCTTCACCTGGGGCACGCTGTCGTTCCTCGGCGGCGTGCTCTTCATCGTCTCGATCGATCGACTGGTGCCCAACCCGCACGAGCGACTGGAAGTCGACGATCCCTACTTTCGCGAGCACAACACCAGTTACATCAAGCGCGTCGGCCTGCTGACCGCGGTCGCGATCACCGCGCACAATTTCCCCGAAGGCCTGGCGACGTTCTTCGCCACGCTGGAAAACCCGGGCGTCGGCCTGCCGCTCGCATTCGCGATCGCGATCCACAACATCCCCGAAGGCATCGCGATCGCGGTGCCGGTGTACTTCGCCACCAACAACAAGCTCTACGCCTTCATCGCCTGCCTGCTGTCGGGCCTGGCCGAACCGATCGGCGCGCTGATCGGCTATGCGGTACTGCGGCCGTTCCTGTCCGAGCCGGTGTTCGGCGTCGTCTTCGGCCTGATCGCCGGCGTCATGGTGTTCCTCGCTCTCGACGAACTGCTGCCCGCCGCCAAGCGCTACGCCAAGGGACACGAGACGGTCTACGGCCTCGTCTCCGGCATGGCCGCACTGGCGATCAGCCTGGTGCTGTTCAAGTGGTGAGTGCGCGCCGCGCCTGGCGCGCCTGAAGACCCCGAACGGAAACGGCCCGCTTGCGCGGGCCGTTTCATATCTCGCGATCGCGCCGACGATCAGGCGGCGAACAGCGCCTTCATCTTCTTCAGCGCGTTGGCTTCGACCTGACGGATGCGCTCGGCGGACACGCCGTACTCGTCGGCCAGTTCCTGCAGCGTCACCTTGTGCTCGTCGTCGAGCCAGCGGCGGCTGATGATGTCGCGCGAGCGCGCATCCAGCGTGGCCATGCCTTCGCGCAGCAGCTCGAGCTTGCTGCCCTCGCTGTCGCGACGCTCGTAGGCCTGCGCGGGATCTTCGTCCTGTGCGACGAGATAGGCGACCGGCGCCGGCGGCGCGTTGTCGTCGTCCTCGCCCGCGGGCGCGTCGAAGCCGATGTCGCGACCGGACAGGCGCGATTCCATCTCGAGCACTTCGCGCTCGGACACGTTCAGATCGGCAGCGACCGCACGGACCTCGCTCGCGTTGAGCCAGCCCAGGCGCTTCTTGCTCTTGCGCAGGTTGAAGAACAACTTGCGCTGCGCCTTGGTCGTGGCGACCTTCACGATGCGCCAGTTCTTCAGGATGAACTCGTGCATCTCGGCACGGATCCAGTGCACAGCAAAGCTCACCAGGCGCACGCCCACATCGGGATCGAAACGCTTGACCGCCTTCATCAGGCCGATGTTGCCTTCCTGGATCAGATCGCCCAGCGGCAGGCCGTAGCCGTTGTAGCCGCGGGCGACGTGCACGACGAAGCGCAGGTGCGAGTGCACCAGTTCGCGCGCGGCGTCGAGATCGTCGTCGTCGCGGTAACGCTGCGCGAGTGCCTGCTCGTCTTCGACCGACAGCACCGGAATCTGGTGCACGGCGCCGATGTAGGCATCCAGCGAACCCAGCGGGTTGAGGGTCGGGAGGCTGTTGGCAACCAGGGCGTGGGACATGGTCTGCGTGCTCATGGGGAGGGATGTTAGCAGTCGATACATCTGACTGCTAAGACGCACAAGAGTTCCCGAACGTTCCATTCACAGAACGACGGCGGGATTTTCGTTGACTTCTGTTCACGGTCGAGATTGTGGTATTCCCCGACCGTGCTTTAACGTCGTGGACGCAAGTCTGCGGATCAGGCCGCCAACCTCGCATGAAAACCGCCGTATTCAGGTCCAGTCGGCGGCGCAACGGATCGTCTCGCGCGCCGCATCGAGCTCGGGCGTCTCGACGACGATCCGGGTCCGCCGATCCAACGTGCAGCCCAGGCCCAACTCGAGCAGCGTCGCGTGGGCGGCCCGCAGGCCCGCGCTCGTGGCCGCCTCGAGCACGCCTTCGGCACCGGCCGCCTCCAGCAGCAGGGGCGTTGCGCGCGGTGCGAGCAAGGCGGGCCGCGTCGCCGCCTCGCGCAGCACGATGCACTGCAGCAGGAATTCCAGATCGACCAGGCCGCCCCTGCCCTGCTTGAGGTCGAAGCGGTCCCCGACGCTGCGGTCCAGCTCGGCGCGCATGCGCCGCCGCATCGACAGCACGTCCTCGTGCAGCTTCGCCGGATCACGCGGCGTCGCCAGGATGTCGCGGCGGACGTCTTCGAACGCGGCCGCCATATCGTCATGCCCGGCCACGAAGCGTGCACGCACCAGCGCCTGGTGTTCCCAGGTCCAGGCCCGCTCGCGCTGGTACTCGGCGTAGCTGGCCAGCGACGAGACCAGCAGCCCCTTGCCGCCGTCCGGGCGCAGGCGCACGTCGACGTCGTAGAGGCGGCCGCCACCGGTGACGGTCCCCAGCAGCGCGACGATCTTCTGCCCCAGCCGCGCGGCCCAGCGCTGTGCATCGAGCGGGCGCGCACCGGTGGACTGCGCAGCGGCGGGCGCGTCGTAGAGGAACACGAGGTCGAGATCGGAACCGAAGCCGAGTTCTTCGCCGCCGAGGCTGCCGTAGCCGATCACCGCGAACCGCGCGTCGGGCAGCGCGCCATGCGTGGATTCGAGATCGCGCATCGCCAGCGCGAGTACGGTGTCGACCACCGCGTCGGCCAGCCACGCGAGCTGGCGGGTGGCGTCCTGTCCGGACTGGCGTCCGTCGAGTGTCGCGAGCGCGATGCGGAAGCTCAGCTGCTGGCGGGTCTCGTTGAGATCCAGCAGGCCGGCTTCGAGATCCGGCTGCCGCAGCGCACGCGCGCAGGACTGGGCCATCTCGCCACGCTGCAGCAGCGGGCCCTCGTCGCGCGTGTCGAGCAGTTCGTCGAGCAGCAGCGGATGCGCGGCGAGCCGTTCGGCGAGAAAGGCGCTGCGCGTGACCACGTCGACCAGACGCGCGAGCGCGGCCGGGCGTTCGTCGAGCAAAGCCAGATAACTCGCGCGTCGCAGGATGTTGTGCAGCAGGGCGAGCAGGCGGCGGATCGCCTGCAGCGGACGGTCCGCGGGCGCGGATGCCTGCAGCAGCACCGGCATCAGCCGGTCCAGTCGCGTGCGTGCGCTGTCGGACAGATCGCGCACGCTCGGCGAACGCGCGAAATCGCGCAGCGCGGCGTCGACTTCGGCGCTGTCGGTAAAGCCGGCGGCGTCGAGCACCGCGCGCTCGCCGCCTTCGGGCAGCGCGCGCCAGTAGCCGGCGAGATCGTCGTCCGTCTCGACCGTCCGCTGCTGGCTGCGCACGGCGAACAGGGCGTCGAACTCCTGTGCGACCGACGCGCGCACAACGCGCAGCGCGTCGACGAGCGCGTCCCAGTCGACGTATCCGAGGCCGCGTGCGATCCGCAGACGATCCAGCGGATCGGCGGGCAGCCTGTGCGTCTGCGCATCGCGCAGCATCTGCAGCCGGTTCTCCAGCTGACGCAGGAAGCGGTACGCGCGTTGCAGCAAGGCCAGCGTGTCCGCATCGATCTGCGCGTGCGCGTGCAGGGCCTCGAGCGTGGGCAGCAGGCGCCGATCGCGCAGCGCCGGCTCGCGGCCGCCGCGGATCAGCTGCAGGGCCTGGGCGAGGAATTCGATCTCGCGGATGCCACCGTCGCCGCGCTTGATGTCGTCGGACAGTTCCTTGCGCGCGACCTCGGCCGCGATCATCGCCTTCATCTGGCGCAGGCCGTCGAGCGCGCCGTAATCGAGATAGCGGCGATAGATGAAGGGCCGCAGCTGCGACAGGAACCGCTCGCCGGCCTCGATGTCGCCCGCGACCGGCCGCGCCTTCTGCCAAGCGTAACGCTCCCAGTCGCGGCCTTCGTGCTGGAAGTACTGTTCCATCGCCGCGAAGCTCAACGCGATGCGTCCGGCATTGCCGAACGGACGCAGACGCAGATCGACGCGATGGCTGAAACCGTCGGCGGTGTTCTCGTCGAGCAGCTTCGCGAGCTGCTGGCCCAGCCGGGTGAAGTAGTCCTCGGCCGCGAGCGCACGCGCGCCATCGCTCTCGCCCGCGGTCGCGAAGCCGTAGATCAGATCGATGTCGGAACTGAAATTGAGTTCCCCGCCACCGAGCTTGCCGAGGCCGAACACGATCAGTCGTACGACGGTGCCTTCGGCATCGCGCACCTGGCCGTAGCGCTGCGCGAACTCGGCTTCCAGCGCGTCGAGCGCAAGCGTCAGGCAGGTGTCCGCCAGCGCCGTGCTGCCGGCGAGCGTCGCGTCGACATCGTCGAGACCATGCACATCGCGCCACACCAGCCGCGCCGAAGACGCTGTGCGATAGCGACGCAACAATGCCGGCCATTCGCTGCGATTGCCTGCGTCGAGCGTCGGTGACGCGATGCCGTGTTGCGCGTCGTCTTCCAAAAGTTGCGCGAGCACCTCCGGCTGACGCTGCAACACATCGAGCGCGAAATCGCTGGCGAGCGCGACCGGGCGGATGCGCGCGATGGCATCGGCATCGCTGCGGATGGTGTCCGGCAGCCGCGCGATCAGGCGGTCGATCTGGGCGTCGAGTTCGGGCGGCAACGGGGCGTCGGGCATCCGAGGATTGTCGCATCGCGATGCGGATGTCGCGTCCGGGCACATTGCGTGTCCACGCGGCTGCAAAAACATCAGGCAAAAAAAAGCCCGCGACCGGTAAACCGGTTGCGGGCCTTGCTCCCTCCCCCACGTCGGGTGCAGGGCGATAGTGAAAGAGTCGTTACCGCTTTGCACGCTGCATTGCAAAACGATACCGACGGGTTCAAAAATCGGCCGTATTCAGGGTGCAGGGCCGCGACGCAGGTCGCGCAGGATCTCGCGCGCGGCGTTGCGTCCGGGTAGGCCGGTGACGCCGCCGCCCGGGTGCGAGCCCGAGCCGCACAGGTACAAGCCGCCCAGCGCGCCGCGATAGTTCCCCTGCCCGAGCACGGGCCGTGCGCTGAACAACTGGTCCGGGCCCAGCGCGCCGTGGAAGATGTCGCCGCCGATCAGACCGAGCCGGCGCTCAAGATCGAGCGGCGTCAGCGCGTCATAGCCGAGCACGCTGCGGGCGAAGTTCGGCGCCTGCGCGTCCACCGTGTCGATCATCAACTTTGCAACCGTGTTCCGGTGCGCGTCCCAGCCGCCGTCGGCGGCGTCGATCACCGGATTGACGTGCTGGCAGAACAGGCTGGCGACGTGCTGGCCGGGCGGCGCGAGGCTGTCGTCGAGCGTGGACGAGATCACCAGTTCCACGACGGGCGCACGCGCCCAGCCGGGATTGTGTTCGCGCGATTTCGCATCGAAGTACGCGCGTTCGAAATAGCCGAGCGAATCGCCGATCAGGATGCCGCTCTGATGATGCGGTTGCAGCGTCGTGCCCGGCGCTGCTCGGAAATCCGGCAGTTCCGACAGCGCGACATTCATGCGGAACGTGCCGGAACCGCAGCGGTAGCGGCGGATGCGCGCGGTGGTGTCCTCGTCGAGATGTTCGGGTGCGACCAGGCGCGTGTAGAGCAGCTTCGGATTGAGGTTGGACGCGACCACGCCGGCGCGCAATGTGCGTCCGTCGGCGAGTGCGACACCGACCGCGCGACCGTCTTCTACCAGCACCTGCGCGACCTCCGCAGCGGTGTCGATCACCACGCCACGCGCGCGGCATTCGGTCGCGATCGCCTCGCTGATCGCACCCATGCCGCCGATCGCGTGACCCCAGACGCCGCTCTTGCCGTTGACCTCGCCGAACACGTGGTGCAGCAGCACGTAGGCCGAGCCCGGCGTGTAGGGACTGGCGAAATTGCCGACGATCGAATCCCAGCCCAGCGCAGCCTTCAGCGGTGCGCATTCGAACCAGTCGTCGAGCAGTTCGCCGGCGGATTTGGAGAACAGATCGAGCAGGTCGCGGCGGCCGCGCATGTCCAGCGATTTCAGCTGTTTCGCGACGGTCAGCGAATTGAGCCAGTCGGCGAGCACGAAGCGGTCGCTGACGTTGGGCGGCGTGGCGTGCATCAACGCGCGCAGCACGACGACGACGCGGTCGAGCATCGCGTAGTACTCGGGCAGACGCGCGGCATCGCGTGGCGACCAGCGCGCGAGTTCGGCCGCGCCGTCCGGGCCGCCGAGCCGGAATGCACGGCCGTTCGGCAACGGCAGGAAATTCGAGTACGGCCGCTCGACCACGCGCAGGCCGTGCTGCGCCAGCCGCAGATCCGCGATCACCTTCGGGTTGAGCAGGCTGACGGTGTAGCTCGCGAGCGAGTTGCGAAAGCCGGGATGGAATTCCTCGGTGACGGCCGCGCCCCCGACGACGCCGCGGCGCTCCAGCACGCGCACGCGCAAGCCCGCGCCGGCGAGATACGCCGCGCAGACCAGCCCGTTGTGGCCGCCGCCGACGACCAGCACATCGCAGTCGTCGCGGCGGCCGCTCATGCGTGCCGGGCCAGCGTGGACTGCACGAGATCGGCCAGCGTCGACGCGGCCTGCGGGCGACCGAGCGCGGCGGACGCACGCGCGGCGTCAGGCAACACGGTCGGCGATGCGAACGCCTCGGCGAGCAAGGTCGACAGATGCTCGGGCGTGAGTTCGGGTTCGGGCACGCACCAGCCGATACCGGCCGCGGCCAGCGTTTCGGCATTGCGGCGCTGCTCGTCACGCGAGCCGCCGGCGGGGATCGGGACCAGCACCGCAGGACGGCCGACGGTCAGCAGATCCGCGGCCGTGGTCGCGCCGGCGCGGGTGATCACCAGATGCGCATCGCGCAGCCGCGCGCCCATGTCGTCGAAGAACGGACGCACGGTCGCGTCGATGCCGGCCTCGCGCAAGGTGCGTTCGATCTGGTCGGTCGCGTCGCCCTTGTATTGCAGCGAGACCTGCAGACGTTGGCGGATCGATCCGGGCAGTTGCAGAAGCGCCGGCGGCACGACCTCGCCGAACACGCGCGCGCTCTGGCTGCCGCCGACGACGAGCAGGCGCAGAGGCGACGTCGCGTCGAGCACCGGATAGTCACCGCGCGCATCGAGGATCGCCTGGCGCACGGGATTGCCGGTGTCGACGATGCGGGCGGCATTGAAGCCGTCGAGACCCGCGGTGGCCGGGAACGACGTCGCCACGCCGTCGGCGAAGCGCAGCAGTTTGCGGTTGGCCATGCTCAGGCGCGCGCCCTGCTCGTGCAGCAGCAGCGGCAGCGCACGGCTCTTGGCCGCCAGCGCCGGCGCGAAGCTCGGATAGCCACCGAACCCGACCAGCAGACGCACGCCGCGACGGCGCATGTCGGCGCGTGCCTGCGCCGTCGCCCGCAGGATCGTCAGGCCGGCGGCCAGCTTGCCCGACAGCCCGCCTTCGAGGCTGCGCGCCGGCAATACGAGGTGGTCGAGTCCCGCCAGTGCCTGCGTATACGCGGCGCCGCGGCGCTCGGTGTAGATCACCACCGGATGTCCGCGGCGCTGCAGCTCGCGCGCCAGCGCCTCGGCCGGGAACAGATGTCCGCCGGTGCCGCCTGCGGCGCAGGCGATGGTGGGGAGCGTTGCGGGAGACACGTGCGACATGGACAACCTGGGGGATCACGACAGCGCACGACTATAGCCAGTGCGCCCGGCGCGTTCACGCCCGCGCGCGGCGCTCAGTCGTTCAGGGTGCGGGTCATGAAAGTGCTGAAGGGATCGTCGACGTAATCGCCGAACGGACCGCAGGGCGCGAAGCCGTGGCGCGCGTACAGCGCATGCGCCGGGGCGAACGCGGCGGCGGTGCCGGTTTCCAGGCTCAGCCGCCGCCAGCCCTGCGCGCGGGCCGTGGCCATCAGGTGCGCGAGCATCGCGGCGGCCACGCCCTGGCGCAGATGCGCGGCGTCGGTGCGCATCGACTTGAGTTCGCCATGCCCGTCGCCGAGATCCTTCAGCGCGCCGCAGCCCGCCAGCGCATCGCCGCGCCAGGCGCCCCAGAACGACACGCCCGGCGCACGCAGGCCGGACAGGTCCAGCGCGTGGATGCTTTCGGGCGGCGAGTGCAGGGCCATCGCATCGAGATGCGCCTGCAGCAGCGCGATGACGCGTGGATCGTCGAGGCCACCGGCGCGGATCTCCAGCATCGGCGCGGGCGCCTGCAACCAGGCCAGCTTGCGCGCACGCGGCTGGCGCTTGAGTTGCCACTCGGCGCGCGACGCACTGGCGCGATCGGGATATCCGCGGCTGGCGAGGATGCACACCGGCGGGTTGCCGCGCGTGTACTTCGCGCCGCGGCCTGCCGCGTGGGCCTTGAACCGCGCGTCGAGATCATTGGTGATGCCGGCATACCAGCTGCCGTTGCGGCATTCGAGCAGGTACAGGTGCCAGGGCGACGGTGCGGTCATCGCACCGATTATCCACACGCGCGCGGCGCTGTCAGCGGTCGAGTCGATCGAACGAGAACAGCGCCGCCAGCGGATGTTTGCGCCGCTCGATCAGCGCCCGCAGCAGACCCGCGCCCAGCATCGAATAGGTGATGCCGTTGCCGCCGTAGGCCATCGCGAAATGCACGCGCTTGCCGGTCGCGGCATGCGGGCCGAAGAACGGCAGACCGTCGTCGGTTTCGGCGAAGGTGCCGGCCCAGGAGAACGTGGGCGTCAGGTCGAGATCCGGACGGATCTTCGCGATCTGTTTCATCAGCACGCGCGCCTTCTTCTCCACCCGCGCATCGCGCCGCGCGGGCACGTCGACATCGTCGTCCTCGCCGCCGATCAGCAGGCGCCGGTCGCCGGTGGTGCGCATGTAGAGGTAGGGCCGCGCGGTTTCCCAGACGAGGGTATGGGTGAGCGGACCCAGCTCGGCTTCGGAGATCGGATCAGTGACGAAGGCGTAGCTGCTGCGGTTGCGCGCGACCTGTTTGGGCAGCCAGTGCTGGCTGGCATACCCGGCTGCGATCACGACATGGCGGGCGCGGATGCGCGCACCGTTGTCGGTCGTCGCGACGACATCGCGCGGCCGCGCATCGAGGCGCAGGATCGCGGTGCGGTCGAACACCTGCGCGCCGCGCTTCACCAGCCGTGCGAGCAGCCGTGACGCGAAACGGTAGGGATCGACCTGCGCCGCCTGCCTGCTGCGCAGCGCAGCGGGCGCGTCGATCATGTATTCGGCTTTCAGCGGTTCCGATTCCAGATACTCGATGTCGAAGCCGTGGCGTTTACGCGCTTCGTATTCCTCGCGCAGGCTGGCGACGTCGCGCTTGCGGCTGGCGTAGTACAGGCTGTCGGCACGTTCGAAATCCACGTCGCGTAGGCCGCGTGCGACCTCGCCCAGCATGTCGATCGATTCGCCGCAGGCGCGATACGCGAGCGCGGCATCGTCCTCGCCGTAACGCTTGGCCAGATCCACCAGATGGGTGTCGATCTCGTACTGCAGCAGCGCCGTGCTCGCGGCCGTGCTGCCCCAGGCGATGTCGCGCTGCTCGACGACGACCACCGAATGCCCGTGCGTGGCGAGTTCGTCTGCGATCAGTGCGCCGGTGATGCCGCCGCCGACGACCAGCACGTCGCAGGCCACGTCGGCTTCGGGCCGCGGGAATGCGTGCATCAGCCCGTTGCGCACGGCCCAGAAGGGATAACCGCTCTTGAGGTCCATGCGCGCGCATCGATGGGAGGTGCGGCAGTCTGGACGCGCCCGCGTGAACACGCTGGTGACAGCCTCCGACGACAGCCGCAGCCGCTGCCCGCTAGACTGCGCGCCCCCGCCCGACCCGTGCCGTGATGCCCGTCGTTCCCGCTCCCGCCTCCACCGCCCTGCCGTCGACCGAGTGGGACGTCATCGTGCTCGGCGCGGGCGCCGCCGGCCTGATGGCGGCGATCGCGGCCGGCCAGCGCGGCCGCCGCGTGCTGGTGCTCGACCACGCGAACAAGGTCGGCAAGAAGATCCTGATGTCGGGCGGCGGCCACTGCAATTTCACCAATACCGGCACGACGCCGGCGCAGTACCTCTCCGACAACCCGCACTTCTGCAAGTCGGCGCTGGCGCGCTACACGCCGCAGGATTTCATCGAACTCGTCGATCGCCACGGCATCGCCTGGCACGAGAAGGAACTGGGCCAGCTGTTCTGCGATGGATCGTCGAAGCAGATCGTGCAGTTGCTGCTCGACGAAGCCGATGCCGTCGGCGTGCAGGTGCGCACGCACTGCACGGTGCAGCAGCCGCGGCGCGTCGACGACGGCTACGTGATCGACACCGCGGCCGGGCGTCTGCGCTGCACCTCGCTGATCGTCGCGACCGGCGGGCTGTCGATTCCGAGCATGGGCGCGACCGGCTTCGGCTACGAGCTCGCACGCAGCTTCGGCCACACGCTGGTGCCGACGCGCGCCGGCCTGGTGCCGCTGACGCTCAGCGGCAAGCATCAGGAACGCCTGGACGAGCTGTCCGGTGTCGCGCTCGATGTCGAAGCGGGTTGCAACGGCGCGTTCTTCCGCAACCGCATGCTGGTCACGCACCGCGGCATCAGCGGCCCGGCGATCCTGCAGATCTCGTCCTACTGGCAGCCCGGCGACGATCTGCGTCTGGACCTGCTGCCCGGCCGCGATGCGCTGACGTGGCTGCAGACGCAGCAGGCCGAGCGCCCCGGCACCGAACTCAAGAACGTGCTGGCCGAACTGATGCCGCGACGATTCGCCCAGCGCCTGTGCGAGATCTGGCTGCCGAACCGGCCGATGAAACAGTTCACCCCGCCGCAACTGCAGGACACCGCCGCGTTGCTGCAGGCCTGGCCGCTGGTCGCCAGCGGCACCGAGGGCTACCGCACCGCCGAAGTCACGCTCGGCGGCGTGGATACCGGCGGCGTGTCGTCGCGGACGATGGAATCGCAGCATGCGCCCGGGCTGTACTTCATCGGCGAAGTGCTCGACGTCACCGGCTGGCTCGGCGGTTACAACTTCCAGTGGGCCTGGGCCTCGGGCATGGCGGCGGGCAGCGTGGCCTGACAGCACTCCTGGAGCAGCGCGCTTGCGCGCGACGCGGCTGGACCGGAAAAGCCCCTCGCGCAAGCGCGCTCCCACAGGGTTGATGTATCCGCTCAGGCCGCCTGCGCGTCGGCGCGCGCACGGCGCGTCCGCACCGCATCGGCCAGACGATCGAGCGTGCGCACCGTCGTGTCCCAGTCGATGCAGCCGTCGGTGATGCTCTGGCCGTAGACCAGCGGCGTGCCCGGCACCAGCGCCTGCTTGCCCGCCACGAGATGGCTCTCGATCATCGCGCCGACGATGCGGCGCTCGCCGCCTTCGAGCTGGCGCGCGATGTCGTCGATCACCTTCGGCTGGTTGTCCGGATTCTTGCTGCTGTTGGCGTGGCTGGCGTCGATCATCAGTGCCGCGCGCTGGCCCTGCGCCTGCAGCACGCCGGACGCCGCCTCGACATGCGCCGCGTCGTAGTTGGGCACCGTGCCGCCGCGCAGGATCACGTGGCAATCCGGATTGCCGGACGTCGAGGCCACCGCGCAGTGCCCGTCCTTGCCGACGGCGAGGAAATGGTGCGGATGCGAGGCCGCGCCGACCGCGTCCACCGCGATGCGCACGTCACCGCCGGTGCCGTTCTTGAAGCCGACCGGACACGACAGGCCCGACGCCATCTCGCGATGCACCTGGCTCTCGGTCGTGCGCGCACCGATCGCCCCCCAGGCGACCAGATCGGCGAGGTACTGCGGGCTGATGATGTCGAGAAATTCGACGCCGGCCGGCAGGCCCAGCGCATTGACCTCGCGCAGCAGGCCGCGTGCCAGACGCAGGCCCTTGTCGATGTGGAAGCTGCCGTCGAGATCGGGATCGTTGATCAGGCCTTTCCAGCCGATCGTCGTGCGCGGCTTCTCGAAGTACACGCGCATCACCAGTTCCAGCGCATCGCCGTGCGTGTCGCGCAGCGCGCGCAGGCGATGCGCGTACTCCATCGCCGCGATCGGATCGTGGATCGAGCATGGGCCGACGACGACGATCAGACGGTCGTCCTCGCCGTGGAGGATCGCGTGGCAGGCGGCGCGGGCGTCGGCGACGGTCGTCGACATCGCGTCACTGCAGGGTAGTTCGGCGAGCAGCGTGGCGGGCGGGGTCAGCGGTTGCAGGTCGCGGATGCGGAGGTCGTCGGTGTGCGGGGGCATGGTCGATCTCGGAAACGGAAAGGCTGGAAACGAAAAAAGCCGCCAGGGTCTCTGGCGGCTTCCGGGAAAACGTGCGACCTGGTGTCAGGGCGCGCGCGGACCGTCCGCCGCCTGTGGCGTCGGAAACGCATACCAATAGAAAAAGCTGGCGGGGCGCGAGGTCATGGCGTCATTGATACCACGGCATTCCGCGCGGCGCGACGGTTGCAGTCGCGACCATCGCGGCCCGCTGCCGTCATTCGGGCAACAGCGGCGGCCGCGATTCGTACCAGTCGCGCGCACCGGCGATGTGCAGCTTGCGGTCGCCGCCCTGCAGCTCGACGCCCATGCCCAGCACGCCCCAGCGCGCGTACAGATCGCCGTCCGGCGTGCCGTCGGCGATGCGCAGGCGCGCCTGCATGTCGATGCGGTCGTTGCTGGCCTGCACGCGGTCGAACACCAGCTCGTTGCCGCGCAGCCGCAGATCGCCGGTCGCGTGCGCTTCGCCGGAATCGATCAGATTGCCGATCCAGCGCGGGAACACGCTGCGCTCGGCGAACAGCCCCAACAGCACGCTGACGTCACGCATGTCGACGCGGCCGCGGCCGCTGACTTCGAAGGGCTCGCGCCAGTCCAGCGTGCCGTTCTCCAGCGCGAGCCGCGCCCACCAAGGCGCGTCGTCGCCACCCGACCCGTCGAGACGTACGCCGTCGAGACGCAGCGCCATCGCATCGATCCTGTAGCGCCGTCCGAAGCGCTGCATGCGCGACAGGCGGCTGTCGAGATCGACATTGCCCGACAGCTGCGACGGTCCCAGCGCCACGCGCACATCCTGCCCGCGCACGCGCATGCGCCCGCCGAGCATCTCGCCGCCGTTGTCCAGTCGGATGTCGCCGCTGGCATGCCCGCTGCCGCCGACCAGACGCGCACTGTCGCCGGGCAGATAGCGGTTGTAGGTGCGCAGGTCCGGCACCTGCGCATCGTCGAAACGCAGCCGCGCATCGAGACGTTCGTGGAATTCGGCCAGCGCACCGGTGGAACTCAGATCCAGCCGCAGATCGCGACCGCGCAGATCGATCCGGTCGGGCGCCGATTCCGGCGCGAGCGTGAAGCGGTCGAGCACGATGCCGATCGTCGTGCGCTGGCCGGCCTGGGTGTCGTCGCGCATCCGCATGCGCGCGTGCGCGTTGCCGCTGAAACGATTGTCGAGCACGCGCGCGGTCAGCGCGGCATCGTCGAGATCGATGCGGCTGCCGGGCTGCAGCTGCCCGTCGTGCAGGCGCACGTCGGCATCGAGATCGGCGCGCCCGTCGAAGGCCAGCCAGTCGACGTCGCGCAGGATCACGTCGATCCAGCGCAGCGGCACCGCCGGCCATTGCGTCTCCACCGTCCCGCCCAGCGCGCGCACCGGTCGCAGCCAGTCATCGGGACCGATGCGGCGATCGGCGACACGCAGGTCGGCGCGCAGCCACGGCGTGCCCGACGCCGGCGCGGGCACGCGCGCGGCCACGAGGATCGCGTCCGACGAGGTGCGCAGGGCCACGCCCAGCGGATGCCGCAATGGCGTGCCATCGGCGGCGCTGGAATACACCGGCGCCGACCAGTCGAGCTGGCTACCGGGCATCAGCACGCCGCGTTCGAGCGTCAGATCGGCACGCAGATGCCCGACGAAACCGGCGGTGCCGATCGGCAGGGCGTCGTCGTTGCGCGCGACCAGATCGATCCCCGGCGCCGGCCCGTCGACGCGCATGCGCGCATCGAGCAGTACGAGTTTCTCCTCGCCCTGCGCCTGCTCACGGATGTGGGCGGGAATCGCGATCTCGAAATCGAGCATGCCCTCGCGCAGCACGGTCACGTCGCTGATCTGCAGGGTCGCGTCCGGCATCCTCAGTGTGGACGGACCGACTTCCATCGCGCCGCCCTGCAGCGTCTTCTCGAACTCGAAGCGCGCCTCGCCGTGCCCGGTCACGCGCGCATCGTAGAAATCCAGCCGCAGCAGGCTCGGCGTGGTGATCGCGGCGAAGCGGATCGTCCACGGCGACTTGCCGGGACGCACCGTGCTCGGCAGATCGTGCGGCGTGCGGGCGACGTGGACCGACACGTTCTGCGCGCGGATCCTGCCGAACGTGATCTGGCGCCCGAGCAGCGGCAGGATCCGGATGCGCCCGTTGGCGCGCGGACTGGCGACCGTCCACACGTTCGTGCGCGCATGACCGCCCATGACGATGCCGCGTGCGTGGATGTGCCCGGGATACAGACTCATCGCCCAGTCCCAGCGCGCATGGAAGCGCTCGGGCTTGCGGTTGATGATGTCCGCGCCGAACGTGCTGTTGAGGAACACGTTCGCGGCGACGAGATACAGCAGATACAGCACGCACGCGACGAGCGCCGCACGACGCAGGCCGCTGCGGTGCACGCGCCACCACGGATCGGGAGAAGTCGCCGGCATGTCGCGAGCATGGCCGATCACCGGTGACGGCTGCCTGCACGCGACACGGTGGAGCCCTTACAGACGGCCCGGATACGCGCGAAAAAAAACCCCGCCTCGCGGCGGGGTTCTTCGTGCAACGGTGCAGCGGATGGGGCTGGATCAGAAATCCATGCCGCCCATGCCACCCATGCCGCCGCCGCCCGGCATCGCCGGCTCTTCCTTCTTCGGCAGCTCGGCGACCATCGCTTCGGTCGTGATCATCAGACCGGCGATCGAGGCCGCGTTCTGCAGCGCCGAACGGGTGACCTTGGTCGGATCCAGGATGCCGAACGCGATCATGTCGCCGTATTCGCCGGTCGCGGCGTTGTAACCGAAGTTGCCGCTGCCGTCCTTGACGGCGTTGAGCACGACGCTCGGCTCTTCACCGCAGTTGGTGACGATCTCGCGCAGCGGGGCTTCCATCGCACGCAGGGCGATCACGATGCCGTGGTTCTGGTCCTCGTTCGCACCCTTCAGACCGTGGATGGCCTGCAGCGCGCGCACCAGGGCCACGCCGCCGCCCGGGACCACGCCTTCTTCGACCGCTGCGCGCGTGGCGTGCAGGGCGTCTTCGACGCGGGCCTTCTTTTCCTTCATCTCGATCTCGGTCGATGCGCCGACCTTGATCACCGCAACGCCGCCGGCCAGCTTGGCCACGCGCTCCTGCAGCTTCTCGCGGTCGTAGTCGGACGAGGTGTCCTCGATCTGCGCCTTGATCTGCTTGATGCGGGCTTCGATGCCACCGGTTTCGCCGGCGCCGTCGATGATCGTGGTGTTCTCCTTCGAGACCTGGATCTTCTTGGCACGGCCGAGGTCGGCGATGGTCGCCTTCTCGAGCGTCAGGCCGACTTCCTCGGAGATCACGGTGCCGCCGGTCAGGGTGGCCATGTCTTCGAGCATCGCCTTGCGACGGTCGCCGAAGCCCGGCGCCTTGACGGCGCAGACCTTGACGATGCCGCGGATCGTGTTGACGACCAGGGTCGCCAGCGCTTCGCCTTCGACTTCCTCGGCGACGATCAGCAGCGGCTTGCCGGCCTTGGCCACGCCTTCGAGGACGGGCAGCAGGTCACGGACGTTCGAGATCTTCTTGTCGTACAGCAGGATGAAGGGGTCATCCAGCTCGGCCGACATCGACTGCTGGTTGTTGACGAAGTACGGCGACAGGTAGCCGCGGTCGAACTGCATGCCCTCGACGACGTCGAGTTCGTTGTCAAGGCCCGAGCCTTCTTCAACGGTGATCACGCCTTCCTTGCCGACCTTCTTCATCGCGTCGGCGATGATCGTGCCGATCGACTCGTCCGAGTTGGCGGAGATCGTGCCGACCTGTGCGATCGCCTTGTCGTCGGCCGTCGGCTTGGACAGGTTCTTCAGCTCGGCGACGGCGGCCTTGACGGCCTGGTCGATACCGCGCTTGAGGTCCATCGGGTTCATGCCGGCCGCAACGGCCTTCGAACCTTCGCGGATCAGCGCCTGCGCCAGCACGGTCGCGGTGGTGGTGCCGTCACCGGCGTTGTCGGAAGTCTTGGACGCGACTTCCTTGACCATCTGCGCGCCCATGTTCTCGAACTTGTCGGCCAGCTCGATCTCCTTGGCGACGGACACGCCGTCCTTGGTGATCGTCGGCGCGCCGAAGCTCTTCTCGAGCACGACGTTGCGGCCCTTCGGGCCCAGGGTTGCCTTGACGGCATTGGCGAGAATGTTCACACCACGCACCATCTTGGAACGTGCGTCTTCGCCGAAGCGGATTTCCTTCGCAGCCATTGCGGTATTACCTCAGAAATGAAAGGGGATTGAAGGGCGGGCGGTGCCCGCCGGGGTCGATCGCGGGATCGCGCGGACGCGGTGCGTCCGCCGCGGATCAGCCGACGATCGCGAGGACGTCGTCTTCCTTGACGATCTTGTATTCGATGCCGTCGGCCTTGTAGGCGCTGCCGGCGTACTGGCCGTAGATCACGATGTCGCCGACCTTGACCTTCGGCGCGCGCACGCTGCCGTTGTCCAGGGCCTTGCCTTCGCCGACGGCGACGACTTCACCCTTGGTGGGCTTTTCCTTCGCGTTGTCCGGAATCAGGATGCCGCCGGCGCTCTTCTCTTCGGCCTCGACAGGCTTGACCACGATGCGGTCGTAAAGCGGCTTCAGGTTGCTCATTACAGCCTCGCTAAGTAATTGATTGGAAAGAAATCGGTCGCCAATTCTAGCACTCGCACATGGCGACTGCCAGAAACCGCGGCGCACGCACCCGGCAGAGCCGGGACCGGACGGGAGATGGGCACGGGGAATCGGAATGCAAGGGCGGCCGAGGAAAAATGTCCGCATACCGATACGCCTGTGCCCGCTGCAACCGACAGGCACGCAATGACGCACGGCCGCCGCGAGGCCCAGTGGCCCGCGGAACTCAGGATGTGTCGACGTGGCCGCCCCATCGGCGCGACGCCGGCGCCGGGCGAGCGGCGTCAATCCGTCGTCAGCGGAAGCGCCACGCCGCGAGCAACATCGTCTCGCCGTCGTTGGGCTGCTTGATGCTGGCGTTGGAGATGTGCCGGGCCAGCAGCGAGAACCGCTCCCAGCGCCAGCCGACGGTGCTGACGAACTGCGGATTGCCCGACAGCGCGCTCGTGCGGCCGGCCTGCACACCGACGCCGAAACCGGCGACGAAGCCGTTGTCGCGCTCGTAGCGGGCGCCGCCGTGGAACACGCCGGCGTCTTCGGACAGATCGAAGCGCGTGTTGTCGCGGCCGCGCACGTAGACCGCGCCGACGTCCCAGCGCAGCACACCATTCTGCGTGCGGCGCCATTCCGGCAGCCAGGCCACGCTGGCGACGAAGGTGGTTTCGTTTTCCCGCGTCGCGGACGCGCCGACAGCGATATCGACGGGCGCGCTCTGGGCGGCGGCGGGCAGTGTGGCGCAGGCCAGGAGGGCTGCGGCAAGGAGAGAGAGGATCGGGCGCATCGAACTCTGTAGGAATCGCCAGGCGATTCGGCTGGTTTGGGGAAGGTCAGTAATTATACCGACCGGTTCAGTAATGCGTGCGACATCTTTCTCCCACTGGCGGGATGCTGCGTCCGCACGGCGGCGCGCCAGCGTGGGCGGCGGCGCGTGGAGACGCCGTGCACGGCCCGCGTGGCGTCGCCTTCGGAGGCCTCTGCCGTCGCGCCCGGACGCAGGCCTGCGTCCGGGCGCGTCTCGATCGGCATCGCCGCTGCGCTCGCGCCGCTCGCCGAGCGGGATGACAGGCGCTGAACCCGCGTTCGGGCATCGGCCGTGGCGGCCTGCGATACTGGCGCGATGCGTGCGCCCTCCTCCGATGCCATGTCCGGCCGCGATCGCCGGCCCCGCTCCTTCACCGCGTGGCTGATGGCCTCGGTGCTGCTGTTCGCCGGGCTGCCGGCCTGGGCACAGGGCATCGGCTTCGACGACGTGCTGCCGGTCGACGAAGCGCTGCAGGTCTCGGCCGAGGCCGTCGCACCGGGCCGGATCGAGATCCGCTGGACCATCGCCGACGGCTATTACCTGTATCGCCATCGCATGGGCGCGCGGGTCGAGAGCGGCTTCAAGACCAATCCGCTGCAGTTGCCGGCCGGCCGCAAGCACACCGACGAATTCTTCGGCGAGGTCGAGACCTATCGCGGCCGGGTCACCGGCGTGCTGACCGGCGCGGCGGCCGACGGCGTCGACACGCTGCAGGTCGAAGTGAAATACCAGGGCTGCGCGGATGCGGGCATCTGCTATCCGCCGCAGACGCGCGTGCTGCAAGTCGCATTGCCGGGCGGCACTGCGGGTGCCGCACGCGCGCCGGCCGCGAGCGATGCCGGCTTCGCCGCATTCGGCCAGGCCCTCGGCGGCAACAGTGCCGGCCGCACGCCGACGCTCACCGGTGCGAACGATTCCCTGCCGCCGGAACGTGCGTTCGCGTTCGAGGCCATCGCGGGCGACGGCGACACGATCCTGCTGCGCTTCACCCCGGCCAAGGGTTACTACCTCTATCGCGACCGCAACCGCTTCGAAGTCCGCGGCGCCGACGGCATCCGCGCCGGCGCGCCGCGCTGGCCGAAGGGGCAAGCGCATCACGACGCGCACTTCGGCGACGTCACCGTCTATTTCGACCAGGTCGACGTGCCGCTGCCGCTGGTGCGCACGACGGCCGAGGCCGCGCAGGTCGAGGTCGTCGCGACGTTCCAGGGCTGTCAGGACGAGGGCATCTGCTATCCGCCGATGACCCGCACCGTGCGCGTCGCCTTGCCGGCGGGCCGTGTGCAGACGGTGGCCGAAGCCGCGGCTGCGCTGGCGGGCGCTGCATCGACTGGCGACCCCGCTACGACGGACGCGACCGACACTGCGGCCGACATCTCGACATTTGAAAGCCCGTCGCCTGTTGCAACCGGAGACACCGACGCGTCGACTGCAGACGCAGAGACTTCCAATGCCAGCGCCGACAACGCGGCGCGCACGCGCCCGCCCGCCGCCACGTCGATCGGCCTGTTCGCCGCCCTCGGTCTGGCGCTGCTCGGCGGCGTGCTGTTGAACCTGATGCCCTGCGTGCTGCCGATCCTGTCGCTCAAGGTGCTGGGCATCGCGAAGAGTGGCGGCAGTCGCGCGGCCGCGCGCGCGCATGCGCTCTGGTACACGGCCGGCGTGCTGGTGGCGTTCGCGCTAGTCGGCCTGCTCGCGATCGCCCTGCGCGCCGCCGGCCAGGCGATGGGCTGGGGCTTCCAGTTGCAGCAGCCCTGGTTCGTCGCGGCGCTCGCCTATCTGATGTTCGCGGTGGGCCTGAGTCTGTCGGGTGTCTTCAGCCTCGGCGGGCGCATCGGCAACGTCGGCCACGCGCTGGCGGGACGCACCGGCCCGGTCGGTGATTTCTTCACCGGCGTGCTGGCCTGCGTGGTCGCCAGCCCTTGCATCGCGCCCTTCATGGGCGGCGCGCTGGCCTATGCGTTCACCGCGTCGACGCCGATGGCGCTGGCGGTGTTCCTGATGCTGGGCCTGGGCCTGGCGCTGCCGTTCCTGCTGATCGGCCTGGTGCCGGCACTGGCCGACCGCCTCCCCAAGCCCGGCGCGTGGATGGAGACGCTGAAGCAGGTGCTGGCGTTCCCGATGTATCTCACCGCGCTGTGGCTGGCCTGGGTGCTCGGCAAGCAGCGCGGCGTCGATGCGATGGCGCTGCTGGTCGCGGGTATGACCGTGCTCGCGCTGGCGCTGTGGTGGTTCGAACGGCGCCGCTGGACCGGCCACGCCCTGCATCGCGGACTCGCGCTGGCGCTCGCGCTGCTGGCCCTGCTGCCGGTGATCGCGGTCGGCCGGCTGACGACGCCGGCGACGGCGAACAACACGGCCAGCGAAAGCGGCACGCACGTCGCCTACTCCGCGCAGCGCCTGGCCGCCTTGCGCGCCGCCGGCACGCCGGTGTTCGTCAACATGACCGCCGACTGGTGCGTGACCTGCAAGGCCAACGAGCGCCGGGTGCTGTCGGGTGCCACGTTCAAGACCGCGATGGCCGATGCCGGCGCGACCTACATGGTCGGCGACTGGACCAATGTGGATCCGGAGATCGGCGCCTTTCTCGAGGCGCATGGCGCGGTCGGCGTGCCGTTGTACGTGGTGTATCCGGCCGGCAGCGGTGACGGCGTCGTGCTGCCGGCGCTGCTCAGCGATGCGATCGTCGTCGACGCGCTCGGCCGCACGGGATCGGCGCAATGAAGGTCGGCCCGCTGACGGTCGTCGCGATCGCGGTCGTCGCCGGCGGTCTCGGCGTGCTCGCCAGCCTCTTCGTCGGAGGACCCGGCCCGCTGCTTGGCACCGAGACCGGACAACGTCTGTATGCCGATACGCTCAGCGCCACCGCGCCTGCGCCGCCCGAGGGTGTGACCGTCGCGCGTCGCGGCGACGTCATCGCGCCCTTCGAGGTCGCCGGTCTCGACGGACCGACGCTGCAGATGCCGGCCGCCTACGCCGGTCGACCGGTGCTGGTGAATCTGTGGGCGAGCTGGTGCGGGCCCTGCATCGAGGAAATGCCCGAACTGGACCGCTTCGCCCGCGAACAGGGCCAGACCGGCGTACAGGTACTCGGCATCGCGCTCGACGATGCCGAGGCCGTGCGGGCATTCCTCGAGCGGATTCCGGTGCGCTATGCCATCGCGCTCCATGCGCCCGGCCCGGCCGATGCCGGTGTGCGCCTGGGCAATCCACGCGGCGTGCTGCCCTACACAGTGCTGCTCTCGCCGGACGGGCGGTTGCTCAAGCAACGGATCGGCCCGTTCGCCCACGGCGAGATCGACGACTGGGTCGCGCCCTGACGCGGAAAATTCAAACGGACGTTTAAAATCGTCAAACGTCTGCGAACTGGACACCATCGGGGACATCCCGCAGACTTCGCGCACCTGCCGCACCGCGTTCCCGATGGCCTCGATCCTCGTCCTGCACGGCCCCAACCTCAACCTGCTCGGCACGCGCGAGCCGGCGGTCTACGGGTACGCGACACTGGCCGACATCGACACCGCGCTGCAGACGACCGCGCAGGCCGCCGGCCATACGCTGGAGAGCCTGCAGTCGAACGCCGAGCACGTGCTGGTCGACCGGGTGCAGGCCGCCCGGAGCGACGGCACCGCGCTGATCCTGCTCAATCCGGCCGCGTTCACCCACACCTCGGTGGCCCTGCGCGATGCGCTGGCCGCGATCGCCCTGCCGTTCTACGAGATCCACCTGTCGAACCCGCACCGCCGCGAGCCGTTCCGCCATACCAGCTATTTCAGTGATCTCGCCATCGGCGTGGTCTGCGGCTTCGGCGCCGACAGCTATCGCTACGCGCTCGACGCCGCGATCGCCCGGCTGCGCGCCGGCTGACCCGATTCCCATCATCCTGTTCCGTATTCGCGCGGCTGCGCGACCCACGCAAAGAGAGAGGCCCGCATGGACCTGAGAAAGATCAAGAAGCTCATCGACCTGCTCGAAGAGTCCAACCTGACCGAGATCGAGATCAAGGAAGGCGAAGAGTCCGTGCGCCTGTCGCGCAACTCGGGCAATGCCGCCCCGATGATGTACGCCCCCGCGCCGGCCGCGGCCGCGCCGCGCGCGGCCGAGCCGGTGATGCCGATGAGCTCGCCGGTCGATGCCGCCACCGGCGGCACGCCGAAGGCCGCAGGCGACGATCTGCCCGCAGGCCAGGTGACCAAGTCGCCGATGGTCGGCACGTACTACGCCTCGCCCGCACCGGACAAGCCGGCCTTTGTGACCGTGGGCCAGCAGGTCAAGGCAGGCGACACGCTGGGCATCATCGAAGCGATGAAGATGTTCAACCCGATCGAGGCCGAGACCTCGGGCACGGTCGTCGCGATCCTGTGCGAGAGCGGCCAGCCGGTCGAATTCGACCAGCCGCTGTTCGTGATCGGCTGAGGCCGCCGCGATGCTGGAAAAAGTCGTCATCGCCAATCGCGGTGAGATCGCGCTGCGCATCCTGCGCGCGTGTCACACCCTCGGCATCCGCACGGTCGCGGTGCACTCCACCGTCGACCGCAATCTCAAGCACGTGGCGATGGCCGACGAGTCGGTCTGCATCGGCCCGCCGCCGTCCGCGCAGAGCTATCTCGACATGCCGGCGATCATCGCCGCGGCCGAGGTCACCGACGCCCAGGCGATCCATCCCGGCTACGGCTTCCTCAGCGAGAACGCCGATTTCGCCGAGCGCGTCGAACAGTCGGGTTTCATCTTCATCGGGCCCAAGGCCGAGACCATCCGCCTGATGGGCGACAAGGTCGAGGCGATCCGCGCGATGAAGGAAGCCGGCGTACCCTGCGTGCCCGGTTCCGGCGGCCCGCTCGGCGACGACGCAGCGACCAACGTCAAGATCGCCCGCGAGATCGGCTATCCGGTCATCGTCAAGGCGGCCGGCGGCGGCGGCGGACGCGGCATGCGCGTGGTCCACACCGAAGCCGCGCTGGTCAACGCGATCGCGACGACCAAGCAGGAAGCCAAGGCCGCGTTCTCGAACGACATGGTCTACATGGAGAAGTTCCTCGAGAACCCGCGCCATGTGGAGATCCAGGTGCTGGCCGACGGCCAGGGCGGCGCGATCCATCTGGGCGAGCGCGACTGCTCGATGCAGCGTCGCCACCAGAAGGTCGTCGAGGAAGCACCGGCACCGGGCATCACGCCCGAAGCGCGTGCGGAGATCGGCAAGGTCTGCGTGGATGCCTGCATCCGCATCGGCTATCGCGGCGCGGGCACGTTCGAATTCCTCTACGAGAACGGCCGCTTCTACTTCATCGAAATGAACACCCGCATCCAGGTCGAGCATCCGGTGACCGAACTGGTGACCGGCATCGATCTGGTGCGCGAGCAGCTGATGATCGCCTCGGGCCACAAGCTGTCGATCAAGCAGGAAGACGTGGTGCTGACCGGCCATGCGATCGAGTGCCGCATCAACGCCGAGGATCCGGAGACCTTCCTGCCCTCGCCCGGCACGATCCGTCACTTCCACGCGCCCGGCGGCCCCGGCGTGCGCGTCGACACGCACGTCTACGAAGGCTATGCGGTGCCGCCGAATTACGACTCGATGATCGGCAAGCTGATCGTGCACGGCGCCGACCGCGAGCAGGCGATCTGCCGCATGCGCGTGGCCCTGTCGGAAATGGTCGTCGACGGCATCAAGACCAACATCCCGCTGCAGCAGCGGATCATGCGCGACCAGGGCTTCGCCGCCGGTGGGCAGAACATCCACTACCTCGAGAAGCGCCTCGCCGAGCGCAAGAACAAGACGCTGGCCATCGGCTGAGTCGGCATCCGGGCGTCGCAGTCGCGGCGCCCGGCGGCGTCAGCCTTCGCGGTCGGGAAACGCGCGGCGCAAGGCCGCGTCCAGCCGGATCGGCCGCGCCCAGCGGTCGAAACTCGATACCAGCCCACGCCGCACGCGGGTGAAGGTTTCCGTGCCGCGGCCCGCCTCCAGTCTCGCGAGCACCTCGCTCCAGCCGCCGGCCGGATCGAGCCGCCATTCGCCGACGATCTCCCGGCACGTCCGCCCCAGCGCACGCGCCGTCGCACAGGCCAGATAGACGTCTGCCGGTCGCGCGCCGGCATCCAGCAGTTCGGTCACGAACGCGCGCGGCGCGCCCTGGTAGCGCACCAGCTCGTCGACGAAGGCGCCGCGATAGCGCCCGGCGTACGTATTGACGTCCGCCAGCCAGGTATCGAGCCAGTCGTCACCGCTCGCCGCCGTCCAGATCGCGACTGCCGCCGGTGCGTCCGCGACCGCCACCGGCGCATCGGTCGCGTCCTGCGCCATCGCCGGCAGGGCGATACCGGTCAGCAACGCGGCGATCAGGGCGGAGCGGATGTACATCGAAGGTCCTCGACTGGCCGGACGGGCGCATCGCGCGCGTTGTCCGGCATGAGCGTTGACGCGCCGCCTCGCGACGTGCCTGCGACACGCGGTGGACGACGATACCCCACGCCCGCAATCCAAGGACAGCCGTCATGACCGCATCCCGCCCGCAGAACCGCTCGACCCGATTGTGGCGCTGGGGCATCGGGATCGGCGTGGTCGCCGTGCTGCTGGGCGCGTGGTGGCTGGCCCTGGACCGCGTCGCTGCACGGATCGGACTGGACGCCGAAAACACGATGCGCGAACTGCCCCGCAACGCGGACAACCGCCTGCTGGCGGACTGAAGGGAATTCGAACCGCGCCGGCACGCGGCGCGGTGCTCAGCGCGCAGCGATGACCAGCGTGCCGGGACGTCCGCCCTGTTGCCACCAGTCGCCGGTGCCGGTCACGCGCAGCGCTATTGCGCCCTTGCGCATCGCCAGATCGTTGCCGACCTGCCCGTTCGCCACGTAGGCACCGATCACGTCGCGCGGATCCTCCACGCCACTGAAGCTCGCCGCGCCCGCATCGATGCGCAGCGTGTCACCGCCATGGGCCTTGACGCTGACCCGCACCGGCAAGGTCCGCCCGTCGGCGCAGCGGAGTTCGCCGGTGCCGCGTGCGGCGCGGTGATGCGTCGACCAGTTGCCGGCGGTGAACACCAGTTCGCAGGTCATCGGCTCGGCGGCGACACCGCTTGCAGGCGCGCCCGCGAACAGCACGCACGCGGCCAGGACCGCGACGAGCGGACCGTGGGTTTGGCGGAAACGGAGATGGCGGCGCATGGGCCAACGCTAGCAGAAGGTCCGGACGGACACACGCCGCAGTCGATGACTGCGGCGTGGCGGATGGCTGAATGCGGCGGGCCGCCGCGATGTGGCGCCGGACTCAGCGCCAGCGGCGATCGCGCGAGCGGTCCTGGCGCGGATCGTAGTACTGCACGGTGCAGCGGCCGCGACGGTCGCAGGTCTCGCGGCGCACCTGCTGCTGGTTGCGCCAGCCGTGGGCGGGCGCGTGGCGCGGCGGGCCGTGGCGATAATGGCGTGAGTCGTAGCGCGGCGCCGTGCGGTAGTAGACCGGACGACCGCGGTTGTCGTAGGACACGCGCAGCTGGTTGTTGTAGTCGCCGCGGTAGTAGGGCTGGTTGCCGCGCAGCACCACATCGGCGACATCGACGATGACCTGCACCAGGTCGTCGTTGGACTGGGCGTGCGCCGGCGCCGGCGCGAGTGCGGCGGCCGACAGACCTGCGGCGAGCAGGCCGGGCGCGAGCCATCGGGTCAGGGGATTGGTGATCATGGCGTCTCTCCAGTGGGCCGCCACCGCAGCGGCCATGGGTCCAACATGGCGCCCCGGGAATGAACAGGCATGCAATTTCGCGGCCTGCGGCCCCACAGACGCGGCCGCGTAAAGAGACGGTTCAAACTGTAAACGTTTCCCGACGATGGAAGCGTTTACGGCGCGGTTGCGCGACCTTGCCGATCAATCTTCGCGAGAGGCCGATGCGCGCGCGGCGAGCATCGCCACCGCGTCGGGCAACGCTTCGGGTTCGGCGACCACGCACATCCGCGCATCGAGTGCCGCGTCGATGTTCGCGTCCGTTTCATGCGCCCACGTCGTGCGATACGGCATGTGCACGCCCCAGCCGCCGAGCGCGAGCACCGGTGCGATGTCGGAGCGCAGCGAATTGCCGATCATCAGGAATTGCCCGGCGTCGATGTCGAACTCGGCCAGCAGGCGCGCATAGGTCGGCGGATCCTTCTCGCTGACGATCTCGATGCGCCGGAACAGATCCGACAGCCCCGAATCGCGCACCTTGGCTTCCTGGTGGAATAGGTCGCCCTTGGTGATCAGCACGACGTCGAAATCCGTGGCCACGGCTTCGACCGCCTGGCGGATGCCGGGCAGCAGTTCCACCGGATGCCGCAGCAGCCCCTTGGCCATCTCGACGATGCGATGCAGATCGAGCGCGGCGATGCGGCCACCGGTGATCTGCGTCGCCGATTCGATCATCGACAGCGTCATGCCTTTCACGCCATAGCCGAACACCGCGATGTTGGCGGTCTCGACCGCATACAGCGCATCGAGCACGCGCACATCGGCGAGATCGACGTAGCGGCCGACGATGCGCTCGAACTCGGCCTGCGCATCATCGAAATAATCCTGGCTGCGCCAGAGCGTGTCGTCGGCATCGAAGCCGATCATGCGGATTCCGGTCATGCGCCGATTATGCGCTGCCCGCGTGACACGTCACCGCGACGCGGGCACGAAAAAAGGGCGGCCCGAAGGCCGCCCTCTGTCACGCGATCACTTGAAGTCGATCAGATCACGCGCGTGCCGGGATCACTCCTCCGCAGCGCCCGCACCAGCGGCCTGACGGTTCACGAAGTCGCGATACTCTTCCGGCGTGATAAAGCCATCGCCGTCGGCATCGACCTCGCTGAAGACCTGTGCGAGGCCCTCGAGGCCTGCAGCCTCGGCCTGGCTGAGCTTGCCGTCACCATCGGTATCAAGATCCGCCCAGGTCACCTGACCCTGCTGGGCCTGCGGCGCTTCGGCCGTGGCGTCGTGCGCGTAGTCCTGCGTGGTGGTGGTCGCCGCATCCGTGGTCGGTGGCGCCTGCGTGGTGGAGGCGGTCGGATCCTGCGCGAACGCCATCGGCATGGCCAGGGCAACACCCAGGGCGATCATCGCGGTCAGCGGCTTGCGTGCATTCTTCATGAGCGTCTACTCCGTATTTCAGAACTTGGGTTTGTTGCGCGGGGTGGTGAGTCGTCCTCGTCGTGGATACCGCACGGGATCCACCTTGCAGGCAGGCGAATGAACGCTCTTGGCGCCACGAACACCACTCCTTACGAACGCTTAACCACAGCGTGGATCGCGCGCTTTAGGCCGGCCGTTCATGACGCGTGAGCGCGAGCAGACGAAACGCTTGATGACGGCATTTGTGCGCGCGATGCATCGACGCGCTCGGACGGCTGCGTTGCGCCGGATTCACTGAATCGAACACAACGTTTACGAGCCGACGCTCGACCACGCGTCAAACGGTCTCTACGAACCGGTATGCGACACTCGGGTTTACCCCGATTGCGCCTTGGAGATACGCATGACACGCACGCGACCCCTCGTTCTGACCACCCTCGCCGCTTCGCTGTTGTGGCTCTCGGGCTGCGACGGCAATGCCGCCAACGGCACCGCGACGCAGGACACGGCAGCGCCGCAGGCAGCGACCTCCGACGCGACCGCGACCGCAGCGCCCGCCGCCGATGCGATCGAAGGCCTGCCGTTCGCGAGCACCGCGATCGCCAGCTTCAACGAGCCGTGGGCGATCGGCTTCCTGCCCGACGGCAGCGTGCTGATCACCGAGAAGAGCGGCGTGCTCAAACACGTGACGCTGCCCGGCGGCGAAGCGCGCGAGATTTCCGGTGTGCCGGCCGTCGCCAACGCGGGCCAGGGCGGCCTGGGCGACATCAAGCCGCATCCGCAGTTCGCGGAGAACGGCATCGTCTACCTGAGCTACGCGGAAGATGGCGAAGGCGGTCGCGGCGCGGCGGTTGCACGCGCGCGTCTGGATCTCGACGCCGGCGCGCTGCAGGACGTCTCGGTGATCTGGCGCCAGGTGCCCAAGGTCGACGGCAACGGCCATTACGGCCATCGCATCGCGTTCGATGGCGACGGCAAGCTGTGGATCTCCTCGGGCGAGCGGCAGAAGTTCGATCCCTCGCAGAGCATGCAGTCCAACCTCGGCAAGATCGTGCGCCTCAACGACGACGGCAGCGTGCCGGACGACAATCCGTTCGCCGGCAAGGGCGAGGTCGCGTCGCAGGTCTGGTCGCTCGGCCATCGCAATCCGCTCGGTCTCGCATTCGACACGCAGGGCCGTCTGTGGAACAGCGAGATGGGCCCGGCCGGCGGCGACGAACTCAACCTCGTCAAGCGCGGCGCGAACTACGGTTACCCGACGGTCTCCAACGGCGACCACTACGACGGCCGTCCGATTCCCGACCACGACACGCGCCCCGAATTCGAGAAGCCGGCGATCACCTGGACGCCGGTGATCTCGCCGTCGAGCCTCGCGTTCTACAGCGGCACGCTGTTCCCGGAATGGACCGGCAACGCCTTCATCGGCGGCCTGTCGGGCCAGACGCTGGTGCGCATCGAGATCGACGGCGACAGCGCGCGCGAAGCCGAGCGTTTCGCGATGGGCGGTCGCATCCGCGACGTCGCGCAGGGCCCGGACGGCGCGCTGTACGTGATCGAGGATGGCAAGGATGGCCGCCTGATCCGGCTGGCACCGCGCGAGGGCTGATCGCACACGCGTCGCATCGAAGGCCGCGGGGAACCGCGGCCTTCGTCGTTCCGGGCTTTCAGATTTCCGGTCGTTCGATCGGATTGCCCAGCGCGGCGCGATACCGCACGTACAGCGCCTGCACCTTGTCGATGTAGGCGCGCGTCTCGGCATACGGCGGTACGCCGTCGAACCGCGTGACCGTGCCGATGCCGGCGTTGTAGGCCGCGAGCGCGAGCGTGCGGTCGCCGTTGTAGCGGCGCAGCAGACCCCGCAGATGCCGTGCGCCGGCACGGATGGATTCGGCCGGTGCGTCCGGATCGACGACGCCGTAATCGGCGATGACATCGGGCATCAGCTGCATCACGCCGCGCGCGCCTTTCGGCGACACCGCCGTGGCGTCGAAGCCGCTTTCCGCGTGCGCGATCGCGCGCAGCCACGCCTCGTCGAGTCCATAGGTCTTCGCATTCGCCGCGAACAGCGCCGAGTGCGGTTTGAGCTGCGGCGCGCCGACGTTGCCCAGGCCTTCGTGCGCGGGTTCGCCGGGCGGCGTCTGCGCGGTGAAGCGCAAGTACTCGCGTGATCCCGGCAGCCGGCGCGTGCCGTAGACCATCACACCGTCCTGCTCGCGCTCGTACAGCACGCCGCTGAAGACGCCCATCGAACCCCACAGATTCGGCGTCTGCACCGCGTCGTCGGCGATCTCGCGCGCTTCGCATTTCGACCCGGGCTCCGGCGCGGTCGACAGGCTCACCGTGCCGCCCTTGACGCAGCGCCAGACGGTGCGTGCCTCGGCCGGCGCGGCGGCCACGAGTGCGGCCGCGACCACGAGGGCCGACCACCGGTGCGACATGGGCGGGAACTGGGGCATGACGGCACCGGAAGCGGGTCGCGGCTGTATACGCCGCATGGCGTGCACATTGTGTCGGAGCGCGTGTGCGGCCATGATCGTCGCCCGCCGAACGAGCCCTCCCCCGATGCCGCACTGGTCGTCGCTGATCCGGGAAATCCCGGACTTCCCCAAACCCGGCATCGTGTTCAAGGACATCACGCCGGTCCTCGCCGATGCACGCGGATTCGCCGACGCGATCGACGCGATGGCCGCGCCGTGGCGCGACGCGGTGCCCGATGCCTTCATCGGCATCGAATCGCGCGGCTTCATCTTCTCCGCCGCGCTCGCCCATGCGCTGGGCGCCGGCTTCGTACCGGTGCGCAAGCCGGGCAAGCTGCCGGCGCGCACGCTGAAGCACGACTACGCACTCGAATACGGCAGCGACCGGTTGGAGATGCACGCCGATGCACTGCCGCCGGGCGCACGCGTGGTGCTGGTCGACGACGTCCTCGCCACCGGCGGCACGCTGCGCGCCGCGTTGTCGCTCGCACGCCAGCAGGGTGCGCGCGTCGTCGGCGCCGCGGTACTGGTCGAACTGCCCGAACTCGACGGCCGCGCACGCTGGGACAGCGACGCGCCGCTGCACGTCGCCCTGCAGGGCTGAGTTCCCGGCCCTGTGACGCGTCCGCAGGCAAGTTGCAGGAAAGACCTGTCGGAGCCTGAAATGCGCATCGAACATCTGGTCCTCGGCCCCAACGACTGGGTGCCGAACCATCCATCGATCGCGGTGCGCGTCTATCGCGGCCTGCGCTCGGCCGACGGTCATGTGCCGGATGCATCGGCGTTCGAGCGCATGTTCGCGTCGCACGGCTGGCCGCCGGACTGGCGCGGCGGCGTCTACGACGATCACCACTACCATTTGACCGCGCACGAAGTGCTGGGCGTCTACGCCGGTCGCGCGCGACTGGAAATCGGTGGACCCGGCGGCAATGTCGTCACGCTCGAAGCAGGCGACGCACTGCTGTTGCCGGCCGGCACCGGGCATCGCCGTGTCGACGCCGACGCTGCGTTCCGCGTGGTCGGCGCCTATCCCGAGGGACAGGTTTGGGATCTGCAGCGCGACGCGCCGGATGCGGCGACGCGCGCGCGCATCCGTGCGCTGCCGGCGCCGGCGCGAGATCCCGTCGACGGCGCGCCGTTCTAGCGCAGTGCGTCAGGGCGTTGCAGGCGCCGGCGGTGCACCGCGCTTGGCCTGTTCCAGCAGCGCCGCGAAGCGCGCCTGCCGCAGCTGGTCGCCGAGCGTCGTGCACTGCGGACCGACCGGGCGCGACGCGAGCTGCGTGCGCATCGTGCCGGCGACCTGGTCGAACTGCGCATCGACGGCCTGCACCGTCGCGGCGAATTCGGGCGAGTCGGGCTTGCTGCCCTTCGCGGCGACGTAGTCGGGATTGTTGAGGCGGAACTGGGTCACGCCGGTATCGAGCGCCTGCGCGCCGGCCGGATCCTTGGCACAGAACTCGCGGAACACCTCGATCTGGCGATCAAAGACGTGCGCGCCCATGTAGGCGGCCTGCGCATCGGTGGGCGGTGCCTGGGCGAAGGCGGGGGCGCCGACGGCGGCAAGGGACAGCGCGAGACAGGCGGTGCGCAGGATCGGCATGACGGACTCCGGAACGGACTGGGGGAAGCGCGGACGATAGCGCTGCGATGTGAGTTTTCCGTCAGTCGTCGTCGATGTCCGCGTCGGGATCGGCATCGTCGTCCACCGCATCGGCATCGTCCGGCGGTGCGGGTTCGAGCAGGGTGTAGTCGTCGACATCGCGGCTGCGGATGCGCTTCGAGACCGGATAGGCCTCGAGCGCCGGCTGTGGTGTCCCGGCGATCCGCGCGGGATCAGGCGCCGGATCGGACAGCCAGTCGAGAATGTTCGAGGCTGGCAGGAACAGCGGCCCGTCGGGCGACAGGGGCCGCGGAATCGCGGTGTTCGGCATCGTCAGCAACGCGAACGAGGCCAGCGGCGGCGGCTCGCGTTCCCACAGATCCCAGACGCCGGCCGCGAACAGCAGCTCGCCGCTGCGCGACTGGATGAAGTGCGGCACGGGCCGCGCGCCGCTGCGGTCCCATTTGTAATAGCCGTTCATCGGCACGACGCATCGCCGCGATGCCCACGGCCGCGCGTAGATGCGACTGGTCGGTGCGCGATTCAGGCGCGCGGTGATCGTGCTGTACGCGGTTTCCGGCAGCTTCGACCAGCGCGGCACCAGCCCCCAGCGCAGCGTGTCCACCACCACCTCGCCGTCGTGCAGAACCAGCACGAGCGCCTCGCCGTTGGACGCGATGTTGTAGCGCGGCGGCGCGTCCGACAGCGCGGCCCTGATGTCGGGCGCCAGCGCGGCCGGCACGGTATCGGCGGCGACGGCCTGCACGAACCTACGCATCGACGGTCTCTGGATGCACGATGTGGCGCACGTGATGCGACATGTGACCAACCTGCGACGGGGCGCGTGAAGCAGGCGCGGATTTCACGCGTGCATGGCGCGTCCGCGGCCACGGTGGACGCACCACCCGCACCGAGACGACGCCATGCAGATGCCGAACCCTTCGCGACCGCCGACGCCGCCGGATGACGTGCCCGGCAGCATTCCGCATCCGATGCACGATCCGATGCCGGACCAGCCGGTCGATCCACCGCTGCCGACGCCCGGCGACCCGGAGCGGGACCCGCAGCCGATGCAGGACCCGCCCGCACCCAACCAGCCGCAGGATCCGCCGCAGCAGTACTGAGCGCGCATGGAACAGCGCACGCAAGACTGCGTGTCGCTGTCGAACGTCGGTAGCGCGTCTGATGCGCGCGTGCCACCGGCGGGTCCGCGCGGCGGCCTGATGCCCCAAGTGAATGCCGGCTGTCGTACGCGTCAGAGTGCGACGGTCGATACCGTGTCGTCGCCGCCCGACTGCGCGGCCATCGACGCAGCGGGGGCGTACATGCGTTCGTGCTCGTAGCCCCCATCGGCGCCGAAGATGCGCAGCGTCGCGCCACGCGCGAGCGTCAGCGGATTGGCGGCGAGGGTGTCGAACGCCGAGGCATGCGTGGCGTGGTGCGAGGGTGTGGCATCGCCGGCCGCGGCGAGTTCCCAGTCGAACGTGGCGGCGTTGTGCCGCAGGGTGAAACTGATCGGAGACATTGCAGGGTGTCCATCGACGGTGAGGAGGCCGCCGGGCACCGGAGCATCCTCACACGCGCGGCATGATGGCCTCGTGTGCGCGGCCCGCAGGCTGCGCAGCAACGCGATGCACATGCCGGTCCGATTGCGACGGGCGGGCCTTGGCCCCGCATTCACCGAGGCAGCACATGCGCTGCGCGATAAGCCCGGACACCGGCGCACCGCCGGCGGAGACGCCCATGCACGCTGCATTCGAGAGTCTGTTTTCGCTGAGCATGCCGTGGTGGGAGTTCGTGCTGCGCGCGGTGCTGGTGTACGTGGTCGTCCTGGTGTTGATGCGCCTCACCGGCAAGCGCACCGTCGGCCAGCTCACACCGTTCGATCTGCTGGTCGTCGTGCTGCTGGGCAATGCGGTGCAGAACTCGCTGATCGGCGAGGACACCTCCCTGCTCGGCGGTCTGATTCTCGCCGCGACGCTGTTGGGATTGAACTCGCTGGTCGGCCGGTTGTCGGCGCACAACCGCCGCTTCGACCGGTTCATCGAAGGCTCGCCGGTGATCCTGGCGCGTCGCGGCGAAGTGTTCCGCGCGCAGCTCGCGCGCCAGGCGATCAGCGAGCAGGATTTCGCGATCGCGCGCCGCGCCGCCGGTTACGCGACACTGGGCGAGATCGAACTGGCGGTGCTCGAGACGTCGGGCGAGATCACCTTCATCCCACGCAGGGACGGCGCGCACGCGACACGCTGAGTGGTCGTTCGCACGCGCGCCACGCGGCTGCATGCACGCTGCATCCATGCGTCCCCTGCCCCGTCGTTTCTATGCCCGCGACGCGGATGTCGTCGCACCCGAGCTGCTCAACAAGGTGCTCGTCACTGCCGATGGACGCCGCGCGCGCATCGTCGAAGTGGAGGCCTATCGCGGCGGCGACGATCCGGCGGCGCACTCGTTCCGCGGTCCGACACCACGCAATGCGGTGATGTTCGGCGCGGCCGGTCATCTGTACGTCTATTTCATCTACGGCATGCACTGGGCGATCAATGCCGTCTGCGGACAGCGGTCCGGGCATGGCGTGCTGATCCGCGCGGCCGAACCGCTTGCGGGCCTGGACACCATGGCCGAGGCGCGCCGGACGACGACTCCGACATTGCTCGCGTCAGGCCCGGGACGCCTGGCGCAGGCATTGGGCGTGACACGCGAGGATGGCGGGCTCGACATCACCCGGCGCACGTCGCGCATCTGGATCGGCGACGACGGCACCCCGCCGCCACCGGCCCCCTCGATCACGACCCGTATCGGCATCCGCCGTGCGATCGACGCGCCGTGGCGCTTCTGCGTACCGGGCAATCCCCATGTCTCGAAACATCGCGGACCACCGAAGGCCCGACGCACGCGGACGCGCTAGTCCAGCGCGCGCAGCGCCTCGGTAACGGCCGCCGCATCGGTCGGACGGATGACGCGGGCGAGTTCCACGCCATCACGCATCACGATCAGCGTGGGCCACAGCTTCACCGAGAAGCTGCGGCCGAGCGGACGGCCCTTGCCGTCCTCGACCTTCAGATGTGCGATGGACTCACGACCGGCGAGCGCGGAGGCGATCGCCGGTTGCGCGGCCTGGCAGTGGCCGCACCAGTCGGTCCCGAATTCGATCACCAGCGGCCCACGCATCGTGTCGACGTCATCACGCGTCGGCGCCGCTTCGCGGTAGCCGCGGGTGGCCGTCATCAGGACAGCGAACGCTGGATGTCTTCGAGCGGCGCGTTGGTCAGATCCTTGGCGAGATCGCCGACCAGACGCTGCTGGGTTTCCTTGTGCAGCAGCGGACGCACGCGGCCCAGCGTCTTGGCATCGGCGATCAGCACCAGATGCGCGTACTTGTTCTTCAGCGCGCCGTCGTTGAGGCCCTTGGCCAGCTGCTTGGCGAACGTGGCCTCGTCGAGCTGCGAGGCGCTGGATTCCGACGGCATCGAACCGGACGGACCTTCGTCGTCCAGATTCATGCCTTCCAGCAGCGCTTCCTGCTTCAGGGCCAGGTTGCGTTCGTCACCGGTGTTGCTGAACACGCGGGCCGAGCCGCCATCCGCCACTACGATCAGGGCGCCCTGCGGAATCTTCATCGTCATCTTCGCCTCCACTTTGTTGGTCTGCGCCGTCATCCGGCTGCGGCCAGCCTAGGCAGGCAAATGTGAGCAGCGCGGCATGGGGGCGTTCGCGCTGCCGCGTTGCGTTCAGGGCCGGGAGGCCTCCAGACTTGTTATGTAATAATCTAACGATTGACGGTTTCCGGTTCCGCTGTGTCCACCAACGTCCTGTCCGCCGCGCCGACGGCACGCCTGTCCTCGATCGATCTGCTCCGCGGCACCGTGATGGTGCTGATGCTGCTCGACCATGTGCGCGAGACCTTCTTCCTGCACGTGCAGATGGGCGACCCGGTCGACGTGGCCACGGCTTCGCCTGCCCTGTTCTTCTGCCGCCTGCTGGCGCATCTGTGCGCACCAGTGTTCGTATTCCTGACCGGCCTGTCGGCTTGGCTGTACGCGAGCCGTCAGCCGGATGGCCGACGCGCGGCCTCGGCCTTCCTGTTCAAACGCGGCCTGTTTCTGGTCGTGCTCGAACTGACCCTGGTCAACTTCGCGTGGACCTTCGAACTGCCGCCGCAGACGCTGTACCTGCAGGTGATCTGGGCGATCGGGCTGAGCATGTTGGCGCTGTCCGCGCTGCTGTGGCTGCCGCGTGCAGTTCTGATTGCGCTGGCGATCGCGATCATCGCCGGCCACAACCTGCTCGATGGGCTGCGGCTGGAGGCCGACCATCCGTTGCACACGCTGTGGGCGGTGCTGCACCAGCGCGACTGGCTGCAGATCGACGACGCAATGCGTGCGCGCACCTCGTACCCGCTGCTGCCGTGGATCGGTGTCATCGCGCTGGGCTGGGCGGCCGGCCCGTGGTTCGCACGCGAGGCGTCGGCCGCGCGCCGGCATGGGCTGTTGCTGTGGAGCGGGCTCGGCGCCCTCGGCGGCTTCCTGATGCTGCGCATGGCGAATGTCTACGGCGACGCAGCCTGGACACTGCAGGCCGACACCACGCGCACGCTGATGGCGTTCTTCAATGTGACCAAGTACCCGCCATCGCTGCAGTTCGTGCTGCTCACCCTCGGCGTCGGCCTGTTGCTGCTGCGGCTCTACGAATCGCCCGCACTCGCGCCCCGCCTCCAGCCGCTGTCCGCACTGGGCGCCGCGCCGATGTTCTTCTATCTGCTGCACCTGTACGTGCTGAAGCTGCTGTACCTGGCCGCGGTGGCGCTATGGGGCACCAACCAAGGTGCGGTGTTCGGCTTCGACAGCGTGGCGACGCTGGTGGCGATCTCGATCGCGCTGGCGGTGGTGCTGCAGCCGCCAACGGCCGCCTTCGCGCAGCTCAAGGCGCGCCGACGCGACATCGCGTGGCTGCGTTACCTCTGACGTTCAAACATCCAGCACTGTCGCGCCGGCACGCTCAGCGCCAGGGCTGACGGCCTTCGGTCCACGATTCGCCGCGGATGCGGCCGGATGGATACGGGCCGTGGATGTCATTGAAGCCCGCGCCGAAGCCGTCGAAGTAGCCGCCGTAGCCACCGTAGGGGCCGAAGCCGCGGCCGTAGTAACCGGGGCCGTCGAACTGGGCGACGCGCAGGTTGAGCTGCATCGTGTTGATGTTGCCGGCGTCGCTGACGGTTTCCTTGCACAGACTGATGTCGGCGGCGTTGAAGTGGCTGTTGCCGCCGCGCGAGGAATAGCCGATGCCGGTGGTGACGCTGCCGGTGACGGTGCGTTCGCTGCCGTCCGGCCCGGTCGGGCAACCGCCGCGACGCACCCGTTCGTCGCCGTAGCGGCCGCGATACGCGGGCATATCGGTGCGCGGGCCGGTGTACTCGCCGCCGCCGAAGGCCGCTTCGCCGGTGAACATCGGCTGCGACGGCAGGCTCAGGTCGACGCGATCGTCTTCCGCCGCGTACGCCATGCAGGGCGCGACGAGCAGGGAGATCCACAACACTGGGGTGATCCGCATCGCGAGGCCTGTTCCGGTTTCGTGGGCGGGCAGCGTCGGCCCGGAGTTCGACGCTAGCACTGCGCGCTTGAATCGGTGCTGGCTGCGCTCAGGCCAATGCGGCCGCGTCGACGACCCGGCAGACGGGCACGGCAGCCAGCGCGTGCTCGACGAGGGCGTCGGCGATGCGCGCCGCAGGACTGATGCGCCAGCGCTTCGGCAACACCGGCCCCAGCGCACCGAGCACGACCGCGGCGGCGCGTTCGGCAGGCCGCGCCTCGTTGCGATCGCCGCCGATGAGACCCGGACGCACGAACGTCAGCGACGGCCAGACCTGCGCCTGCAGCGTGGCTTCGAGTTCGCCCTTGACCCGGTTGTAGAAGAACCGCGACTGCGCATCGGCGCCCATCGCCGAGGTCAGCGCGAAGGCCTGCGCCCCATGACGACGCGCGAGCGCGGCGGTCGCCAGCGGGTAGTCGTGGTCGACGCGGCGGAACGCTTCGCGCGAGCCGGCCACGCGCATCGTCGTGCCGAGCGTGCAGATCACCGCATCGACCGACCACAGCGCGGCATCGTCGGGCAATGCATCGAAATCGACGACCGGCGCCTGCAGCCGTGCATCGCGACGTGGCAACGGACGCCGCACCGGCGCGATCACGCGCGTAACACGTGGATCCGCCAGCAGCCTGTCCAGCACATGGCCGCCGACGAGGCCGGTGGCACCGACCAGTAAAATGCGCGCGCCGTCAGCCGACATGACGCATCCACACGCAGTCGATCGCATCGAGCGCGATGTGCACCAGCAGGCCGATGCCGAACAGGCGCGTGCGCCGTGGCACCGTCAGCCCCGCGTAGACCGCGATCGCCGGCGCGGTGTGCAGCGGATGGAAGCCGATGCTGCAACGCCCCGGCGCATAGATCGGATCGGCCAGCAGATGGTCGATGTCGATGATCCAGCCGAGCATCAGCAGCGCCCAGGCCCGGCCGAACCGTTCGCGCCAGAACAGCCACGCCAGCAGCGCGGGCACGGCGGCATGCAGCAGCAGGTGGAGGATGGCGCGGACACCCATGGGCGACGACGGTTCGACGGAGGCCGCACAGCTTAGACCCGCGTGCGGTGACGATCACGCCAGCCGCGGCGCTGCACGACTCAAGCAATCGGGAACGCGGCCGTTACACTTTCCGAAGCTCCCATTCCGGGAAACAGGGTGTCTCCGGCGCGAACGATGATGCGAATGCGGGGTTGGCGGGCGATGGCCATGTCCATCGCGGGGGGATTACTGGTGTGCATGCTGGCGGCCTGCGGGCAGCCCGGCGCGGCTGCGCCCGTGGTCACCGGCGCGCCCGCGCTCGTCTCCGACGCCCAGCACGAATGCGTGCACGTGCATCGTCCTGGCCGGCAGGTGCTGCAGTTGCCGGCGCCCGAGGGCGGTTGGTCCGGTCATCCGCAGGCGGTGGTGGTGCTCAATGCGCTGTCGGGCGAAGTCGACATCCGCCACGGCCAGCGCGACCGCTGCGGCACGCTGGCCGACGCCCGCACGCTCGATTCGCGCTTCCGCGCCGGTGTCGGCACGGTGCTGGTGCCCGATGCCGGCGACACCGCACCGATCGAGATCGAATACGACGCCAATCCCCTGCCGCTGTGGCGGCCGATCGTGCAGCTGGGCGAACCGGCACCGGTGCAGCGCGCGGACATCGGCCGCTTCGCGATCCGCGTCGCGTCGCTGGCGGTGGTGTTGACGCTGGTGATGTCGGCGCTGCTGAGTTTCGTCGCCACGCGCGAGCGCGCGTTCCTGACCTACGCCACCACGGTGAGCGTCTTCGCGATCTGGGTGGCGCTGCTGTCGGGCATGTGGGCGTGGCCGCGTCCGTGGCTGCCGATCGCCGGCTTCGCGGTGGAGGCGATGGTGGGGCTTGCGGTCGCGCTGGTCGGCGTGACCACGCTCGCGCTGGTGCGGCAATCCTGGTTGCGACGTCGCCTGCCCCAGCTCGAGCGCGGCGTGCGCTGGGCCGCGTGGGCGCTGGTCATCGCCGGACTGTGCGCGCCGCTGCTGCCGCCGGTCGTACTGGCGGCGATGTCGGTGGCGACGGAAGTCGGCTTCTACCTGTTGGCGCTGGTGTTCGCCGGCGTCGCGATCACGGCGCTGGCACGGCGACGCGGCGGTGGCGCCTCGCTGCTGGCCGGTGTGCTGCCGTTCCTGGCCGTCGCCGCACTGGAGGCCTTCGCGCCGATGACGCTGGCGCTGTGGAAGGTCGAAGCTTTCATGCTGTCGGGCGGCTGGCTCGCGCTGACCTGCAGCATGGTGTTGACCCTGCGCCTGGGCGTGCTGCGCCAGCAGCGCGACGAGATGACGCGGCTGGCGCAGACCGATCCGCTGACCGGCCTGCCCAATCGGCGCGCGGCACTGGCGCAGCTCGAGCGCAGCATCGCGGGCGCACGCACCAGCGGCGCACCGCTGACGGTCGCCTTCATCGACCTGGATCATTTCAAGCGCATCAACGATCTCTACGGCCACGAATGCGGCGATCGCGTACTGCGCCACGTCGCGCACGCGCTGCGTGGCGCGTTCCGCAGCGCGGACCACGTCGCGCGCATGGGCGGCGAGGAGTTCCTGGTGATCCTGCCCGGCGCCGATCCCGATCACGCCCGCATGCGGGTCGATACCCTGCGCGCGATGCTGTCGAGCACCGGCGTCGTGCTCGACACGCCCGGCATGCAGGTCACGCTCAGTGCCGGCATCAGCGCGCTGCGCGCCGACGATGCCGGCGGCGATGCGCTGCTGCAGCGTGCCGACACCGCGATGTACGCGGCCAAGCACGCGGGCCGCGACCGGACCGAACTCGAAGCGCCGCGGCCGGCCCTGGTCGACTGACCGCCACCGCGCCTGCGCCGGTCATTCCGCGAACGAGATCTCCACCGACGCCGCGCTGCGCCTGGCCTCGCCATGGAAGACCACTTCGATGTTGTTGCCGTCCGGATCGAGCACGAACGCGGCGTAGTAGCCCGGGTGATACGGGCGCTCGCCCGGCGCGCCGTGATCGCGTCCGCCGGCACCCAGCGCCGCGGCATGGAAGGCGTCGACCATCGCCCGGTCGCGCGCCTGGAACGCCAGATGATGGCGCCCGGTCGGCACGCCTGCGGCGGCCTCGCTGTCGGGGGTGGAGACGAACAGCTCGTCGGCCCAGAAGAAGCCCGGACCTTCGCCGCCGATCGGCACATCGAGCACGTCGAGGACCGCCTGGTAGAAGCGACGACTGGCGGCGAGATCGGCGACGACGAGCTGCAGATGATCGATCAGACGGCCGCGGTACAACTGCTGGGTTTCCATGTCGGGAGGCCTAGGCAGGGTGGAACGCCGATCTTGCACCTGCCACGTGACGGCCAGGGCGACGCCGCGAACCCCCGCCCAACGTCCCCGAACGGGTCGCCATATGTGCGGAAACGCACATGGGTTTTCACCGGATTTCCACCGCCGTGATGCGAGCTTCGCGAACCTTAATCCTGTAGTCGGAGTCGTTCCATGGCGCACCACAGTCCCGGCGGTCTCATCCTGCTCGTCGAGGACAACCGCAACATTTCCGAACCCGTGGGCGAGTTCCTCGAAAGCCGCGGCTTCGAGGTCGATTACGCGGCCGACGGACTCGATGCGGTGAACCTCGCAACCGAGATCCAGTTCGACGTCATCGTGCTCGATCTCATGCTGCCGCGACTGGGCGGACTGGAAGTCTGCCGCCGCCTGCGCACCGAACACCGCAGCACCACGCCGATCCTGATGCTCACCGCGCGCGATTCGCTGGAAGAGAAGATCGAAGGCCTGGAAGCCGGTGCCGACGACTATCTGACCAAGCCGTTCGACATCAAGGAACTCGAGGCGCGCGTGCGCGCATTGATCCGCCGTGACCGTCGCGAGATCGGTGCCAGCGTGCTGCAGATCGCCGATCTCGTGCTCGACCCGGCTTCACTGCGCGTGCAGCGCGGAGGCCGCGAGCTCAACCTCGCGCCGATCGCGCTGAAGATCCTGACCATCCTGATGCGCGAAGCGCCGCGCGTGGTCAGCCGCCGCGAGATCGAACAGGAAATCTGGGGCCTGACGCTGCCCGATTCCGACACGCTGCGCAGCCATCTCTACAACCTGCGCAAGGCCGTCGATCGCGACCAGGACGTGCAGCTGCTGCACACCATCACCGGCGCAGGCTATCGCGTCGCAGATCTGGACAAGGCGGTCGCCTGATCCGTTTCGCGTGACGCTCCGGCACCGGAGCGTCACGCTGCGTCGTACATCGGCGCACGAGACGCCGCTTATTCCTCTTCTTCGCTGCCGCCGGGCGTCTGACGCTGCGGCTGCTGACGCGTCGCATCATCTTGACGATCGTTGCCCTGCTGACCGGGCGACTGGCCGTCCTGCTGACCCTGGTTGTTCTGGGACTGCGACTGCTGCTGCGGCTTCTGATGCTGATTGCTCATGGGAGGCTCCAACGGCGGGAATCGCCGTACGCGCACCCTCCGCCGATCCTCGTGAGTCGTTCGAGACGAACGGGCATTCAGTACGCACGCCCGCCTGGCCGTTGTGTTCGATACAGGCAGCTGTCTGCGCACCGCGCCCGATCGCCACGTGTGCTTCACCGCTGCAGGCGCGTGATACCGATATCCCATCGGAGATACCGCCATGCTGCAGGACTTCCCGCTCTACAGTGATCTCCCCGCGCGCGACGTCGCGCGTGCGCGCCGCTTCTACGAAGACACACTGGGGCTGCATGCCAGCGAGGAAAACGCGGGCGGCGCGACCTATCGCTTCGCAGGCGGCACCGCGTGCTTCCTGTATCCGACGCCGAACGCCGGCACGTCGAAGGCCAGCCAGGCGTTCTGGCAGGTCCGCGACATCCACTCGGTGAAGCGCGCACTCGAAGCACGCGGCGTCGTGTTCGAACGCTACGACCTCGACGACGACGACGGTGCGTGGGACGACGGGGTGTTCACCGGCGGCGGCGCGAAGGCCGCGTGGTTCAAGGACAGCGAGGGCAACATCCTCGCGCTGATCGAACCCGTCTGAGCGTCAGTCCCGCGCGGCGATCAGTGGCGACTGCGGCGGCGCCGCGTCCACCATGCGAATGCAGCGCCGGCGAGCAGGCTGCCAAGCGCCATCGACAGCAAACCGCCGATGCCGCGGGTCGCGTCGATGAGCACCGGCATCGGCGCGACCGCATCGACGACGCGCACCGCGGCGATCAGACCGACACCGGCAGCGAGCGCGTAAACGGGCACGCGCGCCTGCGGCCATGCGCGCACCAGCAGGGCGGCGGCGAGAAACGCGGGCAGCCATGCCGCCAGCACGATGCCGGCGTAGACCGGGCCGAAACCCGCGAGATCCTGCAGCGTGGTCGCGCCACGCACCTGCAGCGGAATGTCGACATCCAGCGCCACCAGTGCCTGCAGATTGAACTGCGTCTGCACCACGCTGCCCCACGCGGTGGCGAGCAGCAGGGCGGCGAGGAACGCGGCGATGCGCCGGCCCCATCCAACGGTGCGGGTCGTACGGGACATCGTCATCGGCAAGGGTCATGCAGCATCATGTGACGCGATGATGCCGCAGTCGCGGCGCCGAATGTGGAGTGTGCATGTCGATCGCGTCCCCCTGCCCGCCGTTGTCGCAAGTGACGTGCAGGCCGTTCGCGCGCGTCGGCATCGCCTGCATCGCGCTGCTGTCGATGCTGCTGTCCGGGACCGCCGTCGGCGATACGCGCGATTACCGCGTGGAGACCGTCGCCGGCGGCCTCGACCATCCGTGGTCGCTCGCCTTTCTGCCCGACGGTCGCATGCTGGTGACCGAACGCGCGGGTCGCCTGCGCGTCATCGAACGCGACCGCAATGGCGCATTCGCATTGCGCGACGCGCCGGTCGGCGGCGTGCCGCCGGTGCTGGCGATGGGGCAGGCCGGGCTGTTCGACGTCATGGTCGATCCCGGCTTCGCGAACAATGGCCTCGTCTATCTGTCGTTCGCGCACGGCACCGCGGACGCGAACCACCTGCGCATCGTGCGCGCGCGCTTCGACGGCACGCGCCTCCACGGGGTCACGCCGGTCTTCACTTCGCAACCGGCCAAGCGCGCCGGCCAGCATTTCGGCGGCCGCATGGCGCTGCTCGCCGATGGCACGCTGGTCACCGCGATGGGCGACGGCAATCTCGAGCGCACCGATGCGCAGCGTCTGCACACGCATCTGGGCAAGACCATCCGCGTGCACACCGACGGCCGCGTGCCGCGCGACAATCCCTTCGTCGGCCGGGACGGTGCGCTGCCGGAAATCTATACGACCGGCCATCGCAATCCGCAGGCGATGGTGCGCGTCGGCAACCTGCTGTATTCGAACGAGCACGGCGCCAAGGGCGGCGACGAACTCAACGCGATCACCGCCGGCGCGAACTACGGCTGGCCGATCACCACCGACGGCGTCGACTACACCGGCGCGCGCGTGACGCCCTATCGCACCTGGCCCGGCATCACCGCGCCGCTGACGCACTGGACGCCGTCGATCGCACCCTCGGGCATGGCCTGGTACGACGGCGCCCTGTTCCCCGCCTGGCGTGGCAGCCTGTTCGTCTCGGCGCTGGCCGAACGCAGCGTGCGACGCGTGCCGATGGCCGGCGGCACGCCGGGCACGCAGGACATCCTGTTTACCGAACTCGGCGAGCGCATCCGCGATGTCCGCAGCGGACCGGACGGCGCGCTGTATCTGCTGACCGACAGCGCGAGCGGGCGCGTGCTGCGGATCTTGCCGGCGCAGTGACGGCGCACGCGCCTGCGGCTCATCACGCAGGCGGCGGCCCGACATGGAACGGGAAATTCGCGTAGGCCGCATGGCCTTGGCCGTCGCGCACTTCGACGAACAACCGGTAGGCACCCGGCGTCGTGGGCGCGGAGAAACGCAGCGTGCCGTCCGCATGTTCCGCCAGCCGCAACGACATCTCGGGCGGCAACGCTTCCGGATCGCCCCCGATCGACGTCGCCCGGCTCTCTTCGCGCACGATCCAGCGGTAGACGAGCGGATCGCCATCGGGATCGGTCGCGACCACCTGCGCGCGATGTTCGGCATCGGGCATCAGCACCACGCTGTCGGTGGCGACACGCGCGTCGATGCGCAGCGGTGAGATCGCCGGCGCACGATTCGCCGGCCAGTGCCCGGTCCACAGCTGCTGCATCGCATCGACGCCGGGCGTGGATTCACCGCCGGACAGGAACAGGCCGTACCAGGTCGGCGTGCGTTCCTGCTTCTGCCCCCACAGGAACACATAGGACCCGAGTCCCTGCGCGGCATCGGCCTCGATGATGCGCGTGTAGCGATCGACCAGCAGCGCCGCCTTGCGCGATGCGTCGTCTTCGACCGGCGCACCCCAGGACGTCAGCGGGCTTTCCCAGTGACCGGTCGGGCCCCATTCGGTGACGACATAGGGCCCGGCCCAGCGCGCCGCCTCGAGCTTGCGCGGCAGATCGACGATGTCGCCGTAGAGCTGCACGCCGATCAGGTCCAGCGACGGCGCGCGCGTACGCAGCAGGTCCACGAGCGAGGGGTCGAATCCCGCCAGCGGTGTCATCACCGGATGGTTCGGATCTTCGGCGTGGATCGCCCGCGTGATCGCCTCGACCGCATCCCAGACCCGCGGATCGCGGCCTTCGAGATTCAGTTCGTTGCCGACCACCCACATCAGCACCGCGGGGTGATCCTTGTAAGCACGCACCTGTGCGAGGAGGCGCGCCTGCTGCGCCGCGAGCGCAGCGGCATCGTCGAAGTCGAATCCGTGCCGTTCCTTGCCGACGTGCAGACCCATCGCAACCATGAGCCCGTTGCGCTGCGCCCGATCGAGCATCGCGCGCACCTGCGCGGCATCGTCCGCGGTGTGCCAGGTCCGGAACGAATTCGCGCCGCGTGCGGCGAGCGCTTCCTGGTCGCCGTCCTGCAGCCCGGCGCCGCGGATGCGGAACGGCGTGCCGTCGACCTGCAGCTGATGGCCGTCCGCCGTTGCGACGATGCGGACGACCGCCGGGCCATCGGCAGCGGCCACGGACAGGCTGCTCGCGCACAGCACCAGCACTGCGATCGCGCGCAATGTGTAGCGAGACATCACTCCGTTCATCGCGGACTCCAGCGCGCGGACGGGCGCAATCGCGCCACTCTAACGGCGGAACCGCGCACGCCCGAGCCGCAGCGCAGCATGCGCCTCCGGATCAGAGCGGAGCGGAATGACCCGGCTAAGACCTCAGACCTTCGGCAGCGACACCGACACCCGCGTGCCTTCGCCGAGTGCGGACTGCACGTCGATGCGCGCGCCCAGCACGTCGGCCGCCTGACGCACGATCCACAGACCGATGCCGAGACCTTCGGATGCGGCATCGGCCTGGCGGAATGCGGTGAAGTAATCCTCGACACGGGTGGCGTCCATGCCGATGCCGGTATCGGCGACGACGATCTCGATCGCGTCGTCGCCGGCGCTGCAGTCGACGCTGACGCGGCCGCCGTCGGGCGTGTACTTGATCGCGTTCGACACGAGATTGCCGAGCAGCGTTTCGAGCAGGCCGGCATTGGTGCTGGCGATGCAGGGCGACGGGTCGACCACCAGTTCGATGCGCTTGCGGCGCGCGGCACGATTCCACACACGGCCCACTTCGCCCAGCACCGGCGCCAGATCGGTCGGGCGCAGTTCCGGCGCGGCAGCGCCGCCCTTGCCGGTGGCGCCGGCGATCATGTCGCCGAACTTCTGGTTGATGTAGGCGAGATCGTGCTCGGCACTTTCCAGCCGGGCTTCGCGTTCTTCGCCATCGGCGACACGCGCCTTGGTCAGCGCGTACAGCGCGGCGCGCAGCGGACCCTTGAGATCGTGACCGGCGGTCGCGAGCACGCGGGCGCGATGCTGGTTCAGCGCCTGCGCCTCGATCAGCATGCGCCGCAGTTCGAGCTGCGCCATCACCTGCCGCGCGAGCGCCTGCAGGGTGTCGATCTGCAGCGGCGTAAGTTCGCGCGGCACGGTGTCGAGCACGCAGACCGTGCCGAGCGGCAGGCCGTCGGGCGTCTTCAGCAGCGCGCCGGCGTAGAACCGCAGGCCCGGATCGCCGGTCACCAGCGGATTGCTGGCGAAGCGCGCATCGGTGGTGGTGTTGGGGACTTCGAGAAAGTCGTGTTCGAGGATCGCGTGCGCGCAGATCGACGTGTCGAGCGGCGTCTCGCGCACGCCCAGGCCGATCTCGGACTTGAACCACTGGCGATCGGCATCGATCAGGTTGACCACCGAAATCGGCGTGCCGCAGACGGCCGCGGCGATCCGGGTGATGTCGTCGAAGACCGTCTCGGCCGGCGTGTCGAGGATTCCGTAGCTGCGCAACGCGGACAGGCGCCGGGACTCGGCGTGGGCGGGCAACTTCGCGGCGGCCTGATGCATGGTGCACTCCGAGGGGGTGGCGGATTCTGCCACGTCCGGCAGGGGCGGCATGTGGTGCCGGCATTCCGCGGTGCGGATCGCGGCACGGCACGACGCCACGACCACGCGGCTTAGCTACGATCGCCCGGACCGCCCCAGGCCGGAGTCCGCATGCCCGTCGTCCGCTTCGTCGTTCGCGCCCTGTCGCCGACCCGGGCGCCCGGTCGATGAGCGCCCTGCTCGCCTCCTGCCACTGCGGCGCGATCGAGATCGCCGTCGACGTCGCGCCCACCGAGGTCACCGAGTGCAACTGCTCGCTGTGCCGCCGCTACGGCGTGGTGTGGGCCTACTTCGAAGCCGACCAGCTCACCCTGCCCGATGCGTCGCTGAGCGCGACCTACGCCTGGAACGGGCGCCACGTCGACTTCCATCGCTGCCGGACCTGCGGCTGCGTGACCCATTGGGTGCCGCGCACCGACGGCCGGACCCGGCGCGGACTCAACGCACGCCTGTTGCCGCCCGAGGTGATGGCTGCCGCGCGCCTGCGGCACAAGGACGGCGCCGGCAGCGGCGCGTATCTCGATTGAGCCCGGCGCGCGCGACATCGGCGACGTCTGAGCCGCAGCTGTCGGTGGCGAAGGACGCGTGCCTCGGCGGCCTGCCGAATGCCGCGTCCCGCGCTACGCTACGCACATGACGCAGACCACCCTCGATCAACTCAACGACCTGGTCGCCGAGGGCCGGTTGCGCAGCGCGCTCGAGACGCTGAACCTGCTCTCGGGGTGCCGCTTCACCGCGTTCTTCCGCTTCAGTGATGCGGATCTGCGCAACCTCGTGCTCATCGACCGGCAGGACCCCTACGCCCCGACGATGCAGGCGGCCCCGATCGACCAGACCTACTGCGTGTTCGTGCAGCAGTCGCGCGATGCCTTCCTGGTCACCGACGCTTCGGGCGATCTGCGACTGGAAGGGCATCCCAAGCGTCCTGTGGTCCGCACCTACGTCGGTTTTCCGGTGGCGTCGGGCGACGTGGTGTTCGGCACCGTCTGCCATTTCGATTACGAAGTGATCGAGGTCTCGCCGGCGGTCGTCGCGCTGACCCGCGCCTTCGTCGCCTCGTTCGAACCGCTCGGCGCGATGGCCGGCCTGCAGCATCTGCTGGATCGCCGGCTCGAATCGTTGCGGCTGATGAGCCACGAGATCCTGCTGGCGTCCACCACGCGCAGCGAGGCGCTCGAAGCGTTCGAGGAATACGCGCAGCCGCTGCGCCAGGAAGCCGGCCGCCTGCTCGACCCCCACGTGGCCGCCGCGTTCCACGCCGACATCGACGCGCTCGCCACGCACTTCCTGTCGCTGGACGGATCCGCCGCCGCCACGCCGCCGCTGCCGCTGCTCCCCATCGGCGCGGCGCCCGATCTGCAGCCCGCCGTCTAGATGCCCGGAATCAGACCGCTGCTGCGGATGTGAGGAGCGCCGTCCGGGCCAGCTGCTAGGTTTCCCGATTGACCGGGAGAACATCTTGACCACTCGCGACACCGCGACTTCGGTGCTGGACGACCTGGACGGCGAGCTCGTCCGCATGGCCGACACCGGCGCCCCCGAGCTGTCCCGCCTGGCCGCATTCGCGAATGTGGCGGACGCCCTGCAGTTCATGATCGTGCCGGTGGATCGGCCCTGGTTCTTCGGCGCGTTGCAGATTCTCGTCGAACGTCACCACCTGCCCGTCAAACGCCTGGACGCAGCGGCCGCGCATTGAGCGGACGTCTGGCAACGCCGTGCGCCTTCACATAGGATTCACGCCAGAGGATGAGTCGCCCGGGGAGGGCGTCGTGGCCACCGGCGAACGCTTCTTCAGCCAGTCGGGCAATCTCGCCGATCTCGCGGTCGCCTCGGTGACCAGCACGTCGCTCCGCCATGCCTTCGACGATCTGCTCGACGGTCTCAAGCGCAGCCTCGACGTCGCGCATGCGCAGCTGACCTTCGATCCACAGGTCTCGGCCTGGTTCGCGCTCGAAGGCGCGCCCGAACCGGCGCCGGTCGACGACGGCGCGCCGGATCTCACCGTCGTCTGCCGCCAGGTCATCGCGCACAGCACGCCGATCGAGGTCACCGATCTCGCGGCGCATCCGGTATTCGCCGACGAACCGTTCGTCACCCGCGCCGGGTACCGCTTTTACAGCGGCCTGCCGCTGCTTTCGGATTCCGGTCGCGCGCTCGGCGCGCTGTGCGTGCTCGACACCCGACCGCGCGTGCTCGACGCCGACGAACGCGCCCTGCTGCAGGGCGCGGTGCGCCAAGCCAGCATCCAGCTCGAACTGCGACGGGCGCTCGAGAGTGCGCGTCGCGCCAACCGTTATCGCTCGCGCCTCAACGTGCTCGCCACGCGCGGCTTCCGCGGGCCGCTGACTACCATCACCACCGTACTCGGCGAACTGGCGGGTTTCACGCACTCCGCCGAAGAAAAAGAGTTACTGGAACTGGCGCTGGACGCGGCGCGCACCCTGGAAACCGACTTCCGCCAGGTCGCCGAAGCCACTGCGGAAGACGCCGACCAGGACCTGCAACCCAGCGCGCCGATCGCGCTGTCGCAGGTGTTCAACGATCTCGCGCACTCCATGGCGTTGCCGATGCGCGTGCACGGCACCCGGCTCGAAGTCGAGGCGACCGACGTCGTGCTGCACACCAATGCGCCCCTGCTGCTGCGCACGCTGTGCAGCCTCGTCCGCGTGGCGCTGGAGCGACGCGCGACGCTGGTGTACGTGCAATGCAGTCGCGACGCCGACGGCCTGCTGCTCTCGGTGCGCGCCCGCGGCGGTGGCGATCGCAGCGGCATGAACGACCGCGACGCGCGCGGCGTTGCCGAGGATCTCGCCGGCCTCAATCCCAACGGCTCGCTGGGCCTCGGCACCAGTATCGCCAAGCGCAGCTGTGACGTGCTGGGCTACAGGCTGTCGGTCGAGACCGCGCTCGACATCGGCAGCGACTACAGCATCCGCATTCCGGCGACGCAGATCGTCGACTGAAGTTCCTGCGACACGACGTCGCTCGCGGCGTCAGTCTTCGCGCCGTGACGCGGCGGGCCCGCGTGGCAGATGCGGCGACACCTTCGCCTGGAGCAGACGCACCAGCGCCGGCGCCATGAAATCGAAGTCGTCCGGTATCTGCAGACAGATCACCCGCGCATGCCGCAGATGCGTCCGGAACCGTTCGCCCAGACGCGCGCGATGCACGCGCTCCATGACGAAGATCGTATCGGCCCAGGCCAGCAGTTCCGGTGTCACCGGCACTTCGGCATCCGGGCTCAGGCCGGCCGATGCGGTCTCGATCCCGGGCCAGTCCGCGAACACCTGTTCGGCGGTCGGGCTGCGCAGCCGGTTGCGGCTGCAGACGAACAGGACGTGCCGGGTCAAGGTGCGTCCATTCCGGGGCGGGCCGGTGCATCGGCCTGCGTCTGCTGGCGGCGCACCCAGGTCATGATCTCGCGGAAGGTCGCGGTCCAGTAGCGGTCGCGATGCGCAGCGAGATGATCGAGCAGTTGCGCATGCGCCTCGCTCGACACGGCGAGGTGCTCGGCGCCGATCCCGTGGAAGGTCAGGTTCACCATCGTGCCGCGGCGCGCGGCCGCGTCGACCAGCGCGATCAATGCCTCGCCATCGAGATCGGCCGGCGCCTCCACCGGTACCGCCTGCGGGTCGAGGCTGCGCATGTCGGGTACGACGGCGCCGCCCATCACCTTGATGCCCACGAAGTCCGCAGCGAGTCCCGCCACGTAATCGCCATCGCGCGCCACGGTGTCGCCGCAGGGCACGGTGAACGTCCGCGCCGTGGCGCCGTCGATCGCCTGCAGCATCGTCGATGCCAGCCGCACCTGTTCCTGCATCTGCGCGACGGTCATCGCGTCGAGATCGTGCTGCGGCGTCACCCATGTGCGCTCCGGCTTCGACGCCGCGCACTGGTGGAACAGGCTGTGGTTGCCGAGCTCGTGCCCGTTGCGCGCCGCCGCGCGCCACGCGTCCATGCGCGTACGCACCGTGTCGGATGACAGCGTGAGGTAGAAGCTGGCCTTCAATCCCCGGCGATCGAGTGCGGGAATCGCCGTGTCGAGCTGCGAATCCAGCGCATCGTCGTAGGCGAGACTCACCGCGGCCCGCTGGCCATCGGGCCACGCGAACGCAGCCGGCTCCGCTGCCGCGGCCGCGCACGACGCCACGGCCAGAATCAGCGCAAATGCAGACCGGCGTGTCACGGCACTGGATCCGCACGCATGAAGTTCGTCACGTAAACGGGCGATCCGTCCTTGGACGTCATGCCCATCCGCGGGTCGACGAAGCTGTTGTGGAACCAGAACACTTGGATCGGCTTCATCCGGAGTTCCCTGCAGAACGCATCCGCGCAGCGTAGTCCGGTCGCGCGCGCCGTGCATGCGGGACCTGCATCGCGCAGTCCGGCGCACGTCGTGATCGCTGTCGCGCACGGCGGGCGGCAGTCGTCGCTGACGCTGTCCCGGCGCAGACCGGTTCGGGCGCTCGATTCAGCGCACCGCTCGTTCGACGCGGTGCGCTGACCGATCGAGCGCGTTCCGTGGGCACGGGTCGGCGCGCCGCAACCGTCAGGACTGCAGGCTCATCGGCTTCTCGCCGCCCGGCGGCAGTCCGAACAGGCGCCTGATCCAGTTGAGGAACGCGCCGTAGGGGCGCCCCGACACCAGCATGATCGCCGTCGCACCCAGCACGCCGAGCAGCAGGCCACGACCCGACGCACCGCTGATCGCGATGATCGCCGCGTAGATCGGCACCTGGAACGACACCAGCGCCAGGCTGTCCCACGCGGTGCGCGACAGGCGGGACGGGCCAGCGCGTCGCATCAGCCAGTCACGCCACACGCCATAGGGTCGCGCCACCGGAATCATCAAGGCCGCGCCGAGCAGACGGGCATGCAGCACTTCGTCCCAGGACATGCCGGAGACGAAGCGTTCGTTGAGTGCACCGGTCACGGTGAAGAACAGCAACAGCGCAGTGGTGTCGGCGAGGAACGCGCGCGTGCGTGTCGGTTGTGTGGGGGTCATGGGAGACGGCCGTGCAGATCGTGGCAGGAACCGGCGCCAACGGACCGTGGCAGCCGTGCGCCGCGTCCGGTGCCGCGGCGTTGCAGTGTGACATTGGGTGGACGCGATCCCGTTTCACGTCGACGCCTTGCGCATGCCGAAACCGGTATTCGCAGCGGAATCCGCAGCATCGCGCAGAACAGCCGCCTGCAACCGTGACATACCGTGCACGCGCCCGCTCTACAGTTGCGCATCCCTCCGGATGCACAGCCCATGCCCATCAACGACGCCACGACCGCCGCGCTGCAGGACCTCGACGTCAGCCTGTGCAACTACGGCGATTCCGAGGGCGACCGCCTGAAGAAGATCGCCGCACTCGCGAACATGGCGGTGCGCCTGCGCGAGAGCGCACCGGCGGACGAGCGCGACTGGATCAACCAGGCACTGCACGCTCTGGCGACCAAGCATCGTGTGCCCGACGAGTGCGTCCTGCCGCATCCGAACTGATCCACGGCCTCGGGCGCGACGCACGCATCGCCCCCGGGACTGCATGACCTCCGATACGAGCGTCGATCGACGCGCAAAGTGCGCCAGCGCGCACATCGGCGCGCAGCCCGGTCGTAGGATGGAGTGCGTCCGCGGTGCATCCTGCGTGCGGCGCTCCTTCCGCTGGAACCTGGCATGTATCTCGAGAAATTCTTCGGCGCCGCGCCGTCCCCGCATCCCTGCAGCGGCTGTGGCGGTGATGACACGCTCGATTTCGAAGTCCGCATGGCGTTCCAGCCGATCGTCGATGCGCGCGACCACTCGATCTTCGGATACGAAGCGCTGGTCCGCACCGGAGACGGCGGCGGCGCGGCCGAAGTCATCGCGCGGGTCACGCCGGCGCAGCTCTACCGCTTCGACCAGACCTGCCGGGTGAAGGCCATCGAAACCGCGGCGCGGCTCGGTCTGCAGCAGCGGCTGTCGATCAACTTCTTTCCCAATGCGGTCTACGAGCCGGCGACCTGCATCCGCCTGACGCTGACCGCGGCGCAGATGTTCGGCTTCCCTACCGACCGGTTGATCTTCGAGACCGCGGAATCGGAGCAGGTCCGCGACCACGCGCATCTCACGCGGATCTTCCGCGACTACCGCAATCGCGGCTTTCTCACCGCCATCGACGACTTCGGCGCCGGCTACGCGGGCCTGAACCTGCTGGCGGATTTCCAGCCCGATCTGATCAAGCTCGACATCGCGCTGATCCGCAATGTCGACACCGATCCGGTGCGCACCTCGATCGCACGCGGCCTCGTGCAGATCGCCGATGCGATCGGCTGCACGCTGCTCGCGGAAGGTGTGGAAACCGAGGCCGAATACCGGTGTCTGCGCGCGCTCGGCGTGCCGCTGTTCCAGGGTTACCTGTTCGGCAAACCGCAACTGGAACGCCTCGACACCGTCCCCGACGCGCTCTGGGACCAGCTCGAGCGATCGCCGGGCACCTGAGCGCCTTCAGGCGGAATCGACGGCGATCGCGTCACCGGGCGCGTCGTCGCGCGTCGACGCGACCTGCCGGGCGGCCTCGATCGCGGCGACCTCGGCCACCTGCGGCGTTTCGAAGCTGTCGCCTGCCAGCACCGTGTCGATGGGCGCATCCGATCCGGCCACGTGCAGTTCGCCTTGCGAGGTCCACTTCCCGGGCTTGTCGGCCGTGGGCGTGACCCGTGCGGTGATGGCGTAACGGCCTTCTGTGTCCATGGCATGCGCTCGGCCGGGTGGCGGGCCTGCAGCGTACGCGGGCGCCCTGCAGCGTCGCCTTCACCCGCGCGACCCGGTCTGACCTGCGTCGGGCGAGCATTCAGATTGCGGGGCCGTCATGACGGAATGCCCACAAACCCCGGTGCTAGAGTCGGCCACCGCCTCGCGAGCCCGTGCCGTGCAACTTGCCCAGCCGCGTGACCCTGCCACCTTGCGCGCCTATGAAGCGCTGCTGCAGGCCACGCCCGATCTCCTCTACGTGTTCGATCTGCAGCACCGGTTCGTCTACGCGAACGATGCGCTGCTGGCGATGTGGGGGATGCGCTGGGAAGACGCGGCCGGCAAGACCTGTCTGGAAATCGGCTACGAGCCCTGGCACGCGGCGATGCACGACGAAGAGATCGACCGCGTCATCGCCACCCGCGCACCGATCCGCGGCGACGTGCCCTTCCAGCACCACGCGAAAGGCACACGGATCTACGACTACATCTTCACTCCGGTGATCGGCGCCGATGGCAAGGTCGAGGCGGTCGCCGGCAGCACTCGCGATGTGACCGACCGGCGCGTGCACGAGGAACACCTCGAACTGCTGGTCAACGAGCTGAACCACCGGGTCAAGAACACCCTGTCCACCGTGCAGTCGCTGGTGCGCCAGACCCTGGGCACCGCGCAGGATCTCGACGACGGTGGCACGCGCATCGAATCGCGCCTGTTCGCACTGTCGCGGGCGCACGATGTGCTCACGCGCGAGAACTGGCACAGCGCCGACATCCAGGACATTGTCGAAGGCGCCATCGCACCCTACGAGGCGGAAGTGGGCCAGCGCTTCGAATTGTCGGGCCCGCCCTGCCGCGTGAATCCGCAGCGCGCGCTCGCCCTCGCCATGGCGCTGCACGAGCTGGCGACGAATGCGGTGAAATACGGCGCGCTGTCGCGCGACGAGGGCGAAGTGCACATCCACTGGGACTGCACGCATCCCGGCGAAGGCGCCGCGATGGAGTTCACGTGGCGCGAGTGCGGCGGCCCCGTCGTGCAGGCACCGACGCGCCGGGGGTTCGGCTCGCGACTGCTCGAACGCGGCCTGCGCAACGATCTGGGCGGCGACGTCGAGCTCGCCTACGCGCCCGAGGGCGTGGTGTTCCGCGCGACCGCACCGCTCGAATCCGCACCGACCGAGACGCTGACCGAAGCCGAACTGGAAACGGAAGCCCGATGATCGGCACCGATGCCGCGATCCTCATCGTCGAGGACGAATCGATCCTGGCGATGCTGCTGGAGGATTTTCTCGGCGATCTGGGCTACGCGCCGCCGGCGGTGGCGTCCAACGTCGCCCAGGCGCTGCGCATCATCGATGCCCGCGACTTCGACTTCGCGATACTCGACATCAACCTCGGCGGCGAACAGAGTTTTCCGATCGCCGACGCACTCGACGCACGCGGCGTTCCCTACATCTTCATGACCGGCTACGGCGCTGCCGGCGTGCCCGAGCGGCTGCGCGACCACTACATCCTGCAGAAGCCCTACGGCGCCGATGCGCTGCAGAAGGCCCTCGCGAGCGGCGGCCGGATGGTCGACGCCGCGCGTGCACGCCAGTCGGGCGCTGGCGCCTGACGCGAACGTGCCGCGCTAGTCCGGGTAATCCGCAAGACGCGCACCGTCGATCGACACGATGCGATCGAGCCGCACAGGCCTGCCGCTGTCGAGCAATACGTATTCGCCATCGGGCCGGGTGACGATGTCACCGATGGCGCCTGCACGCGCTCGATCGCATCGGCGGCATCACGGACCTCCAGCGTCACCACCGAACGCCGCGTTGCCGCGGCCTCCAGCAGGTCGTGGAAGTCGCAGCTGATCGGGCGGTAGGGCGTGTCGTCCATGCGATGTCTCCGCGAACCGGCTCAGTGCCCGCCCTGACGTTCTTCGGCGCGATCGCCGGCTTCGTCGCTCGACAGCTTCGACGGCGCCTCCTTCCCGGGCGTTTGCGGTGGCGCCTTGTCCTGCTGCGACTTCTTCATGCTGTCGGGTGTCTGCGGGATGCTCATAGCGGATCTCCGTGGTCGGGCGATCACCCTGCGCCCGGGCGGATCAGCCAGCCGTGATGCGCGGCGCCTGTCTAGGGAATCAGCCGCTGCGCGCGCAGCTTCGCGAACAGATCGAAGAACGCATCGTCACTGGGCTGGTAGTCCAGAAAGCCCATGCGGCGGCTCTTGGACATGTCGGTGACGACTTCCAGCGGCCGGCCCAGATCGGCATCGGTATGCCAGGGCGAAATCAGGCGGTGGATGTCGGCTTCGATCAGACCGTGGGCAACCGCGAGCTGCGTCCACGCGTCGGCATCGTCCGCCATCTGCATTTCCAGCGGCTGCACCGTGCCGTCGAACGGCGCGGGCTCGAGCTCGAACCACTCGGCGATGCGGCCCCACATCCAGCGCCAGCGGAACACGTCGCCGTTGACCACGTTGAAGGCTTCATCGGCCGCGGCCGGCGTGGTCGCGGCCCACAGCAGATGCTTGGCCAGCTGGCGTGCATCGGTCATGTCGGTCAGGCCTTCCCACTGCGCGGTGGAACCCGGGAAGCGGAACGGCCGGCCGGTCGCCTTGCACAGCGAGGCATGGACGGCGAGCGTCGTGCCCATGTTCATCGCATTGCCGACGGCCGCGCCGATCACCGTGTGCGGACGATGCACGCTCCAATGGAAGCCGTCGCGCGCAGCGGCGGCGAACACCTCGTCTTCCTGCGCGTAATAGAAATTCTCGACGTCGAGCCGCGGTTGTTCCTCGCGGAACGGCGTCTGCGGCAGCGCGCCTCTTGCGTACGCTTCGAACGGACCGAGGTAATGCTTCAGCCCGGTCACCAGCGCGACGTGCCGCACCGAACCCGCCGGCTGCAGCGCATCGAGCAGGTTGCGCACCATTGCCGCGTTGACGCGGATGTTCTCCGCCTCGTTCACCTGCCGCGACCAGGTGGTGATGAACACATGGCTGGGGGCGAGACCCGCCAGCGCCGCGCGCGTACCCTGCGCATCGAACAGATCCGCCGCCACGCCCTGCACGCCCGGCGGCAATGCCTCCGGCCGTCGCGCCAGTCCATGCACGTCCCAGCCCGCTGCCAGCAGCTGTTTCGCCAGCGCGCTGCCCACGATGCCCGTCGCGCCCACCACCAGTGCCTGCTGCGTCATCTGTCCCGCCTTGCGTTGCATGTCCGGCGCCATGTCTTACGCGTCCTCGTCTTCTTCGACGGTCCACAGACTCTCCGGCAGCGCATCGAGACGGGCCTTGGGAATCGGTGCGCCACTGCGATCGGACAGACCGTAGCTGCCGTCCTCGATCTTCTGCAGTGCGCGCATCACGGCCGCGAGGCGCGCGGTGTTGTGCTCGATCAGCGCGGCGTTGTTGTCGCGCAGGTTGGTCTTCTGCGCGTCGTCGCCCGAGCCCTGCGGTTCGTCGATCGAATCGGCCTGCAGCTCGGCTTCTTCAGCTGCGGAGGCCTGATTATCCGCCCCCAGCTCGTCGCGCAGGGCCAGCAGGCGCGCCTTCTGTGCGGCGATGTAATCGGCTGATAACGCGGCGGTGTCGTGGGCCATGGGGGAATCCGCTCGATGCAAAGTGAGCGCAGACCCTAGGCCACGCGGCGCCTGATGCGCGTGAGCATCGGCTCCGTGCCTCAGGCGGCGCCCACCTCGCCCGAGACCAGACGCCCCTCCTGGAAGGTCGCGCGACGCGGTGAACAGCGCGCCACCACCTCGGCCGAGCAGCTGGCCTCTGCAAGCACGAACGCCGCCGCATCACCGGCCTTTGGCCAGGCGCGCGCGCCTGCATCGTCCAAGGGCAGCACATCGCCGGTCGCGATCCGCAACGCACGCGACAGACTGTGCTCGTCGCTGCCCGCGTAGAGCTGCGCGTACAGATTCGCCTTGTCGATCATGTCGCCAGTGCCGAAGGGCGACCAGTGATCGATGACGCTGTCGGTGCCCGACATCACCCGCACGCCCATCTCGCGCAGCGCCTGCAGCGGCATCACCGAACGGCCGATTGGCACGGTCGAGGCCACGTCGATCCCCTGCGCCGCCATCCGTCCGCCGAGCTCCGCCAGTTCGCCTGCGTCCAATGACGCCAGCGCGAAGGCATGACTGAAGGTCACGCGCGAGCGGAGCGGCGCGTTGGCCTCGACCGTCTCGACCATGTAGCGCAGGGCCGCGACGCCCGACGGGCCGGACTCGTGCAGATGGATGTCGACGCCCTTGTCGTGGTCCAGCGCGATCTGGAACATCGCGTCCAGCGAGGCTTCCATCGCACCGTCCACATTGGTGGGATCCAGCCCGCCCACGTGCGTGACGCCCAGCGCCATCGATTCGCGCATCAGGCCGTCCACCTTCGAATGCAGCAGGCCGTGCTGCGGAAACGCGACGATCTCGCACTCGAACGATGCCTGGCGTTCGGCCAGCGCGCGCTTCAGATGTTCCAGGCTTCGCAATCCGCTGACCGGATCGATGTTGCAGTGGCTGCGCGCCGTCGTGGTGCCGTTCGACAGCAGCAGCGCGATCAACGCTTCGGCGCGCGCCTGCGAGGTCGGCAGCAACTGCGGCAGCAGCGTTTCCTCGTACGCGATCATGTCCATGATCGTCTTGCCCTTGCGCGGACGCGGCGCCTGCCACGGACCGCCGTAGAAGGTCTTGTCGAGATGGATGTGCATGTCGCGCATCGGCGGCAGCGCCAGCAGTCCCTGCGCGCTGTAGCGCGGCAGGTTGCCCGCGGGTGCGTCGTGGATCGCGACGATGCGGCCGCCTGCGATCTCGAGCGTCTGCAGCGCGGTCTCGGTGCCGACCACCACGCCGCCGTCGCGCGCGAAGCCGGTTTCCAGACGCACGTCGGTCAGCAGGTAGTGGTCGTGGACGATGCCTGTCACACCTGCGGTGTCCGGTGCTCGCGCCTGCGCGTGCACGGGCAAAAATCCAAGGGCTGCGCCCGCCGTCATGATGCTGCCGCTGCGGCGCAGGAACTCTCTGCGGTTGGTCATGGGTGCGTTCCCGGGTCCGAACTGACGCACTGTAGACCGCCGCCGCTGTATTCAGAAATTAAATATCCGGATACTTTTCATGCATGAACCAGATGATCGACCCGCGCCTGCTCCGCGCCTTCATCGCCGTCGTCGACGGCGGCGGCTTCACCCGCGCGGCCGAACATCTGCACATGACCCAGTCCACCATCAGCCAGCAGATCGCGCGGCTCGAGGGGCAGCTCGGCCAGCCATTGATCGACCGGGATGCGCGTCCGATCCGCATGACCGCGGCGGGCGAACGCCTGTCCGGCTACGCCCGGCGCATCCTCTCGCTGCAGGACGAAGCCACACGCGCGCTGGGCGATCCGTCCGGTACGGTGCCCGTCCGCATCGGCCTGGCCGACGACATGCTCACGCCTGCCATGGCCCAGCTGTTCGCCACGTTCGCGGCGGCGCATCGCCACATCCGTCTCGACGTCACCACCGGCCTCAGCCGGGGACTGACGGCGCGCTATCGCGACGGCGAATTCGACATCGTGGTGGTCAAGGAAGCCGCGCCGGCGTCCGACTGTCGCGTGAGCTTTCCGGAACCGGTTGCATGGTTCGAAGCCAAGGGCGCTGCACCGTGGCCCGACCCGCTGCCGCTCGTGACGTTTCCGCCAGGCGGCCTGTATCGCGATCAGATGTTCGCGCGTGCGGAGGCCGACTGGCATCGCTGGTACGTCGCGTTTTCGGGCAGCAACCTGCAGAACGTGACCACGGCCGTCGAGGCGGGGCTCGGCATTTCGTTGTTGCCGGTGCGGGCGGTCGCAGATCGCAAGGTGCAACGTTGCCGACGCTTCGGCGCCGAGCAGGCCATGGTCGTCTCGATGTACGCGTGGGAAGCGCAGGGTCCGTACGGACCGCTGGTCGCGGACATGTACGGCGTGCTGGAGTCCCGCTGAGCGGCGAAACGCAGTTCCGGCGTTTTCGACGGCCGCGTCCGGGATCCACCGTTCGCCGCATACGCGATCGAATTCCCGGACGCAGGTTTGCCCCGGTTGACCGACGTTGACGGCGTTCGGCGCACCGGCCGCGCTGGATCGGGCGCCACGATGGTCTCTGCTTCAACCGGGAAAACACCGCTCAGGCCCGTCGTACCGCCGTTTCCCTGCCCCGCCCGCAGCTCCGCCCGTCATCGGGCGCTCACAGTTCACAGACAAATCGGAAAAGTGCTGTAAGGTGCACCCACTGTTCAAAGCGGGATCACGGTACATCGTGGCTCCGATGCGGTTGATCACAGGTTCCAGGGCCGGCAACGGCCTCTCCAGACGATCCGCTCCATCGCTTCGCGTTACCCCTTGCTCGATACAGTCCCGGCACCGCACTTGCGGGCCGTGTTTCCAATCACTGATCCAAGGAGTAACACCATGTCTGATCGTCAGAACGGCGTCGTCAAGTGGTTCAACGATGCAAAGGGCTTCGGCTTCATCACCCCGCAGAGCGGCGACGATCTGTTCGTCCACTTCCGTTCGATCCAGGGCAGCGGCTTCAAGTCGCTCCAGGAAGGCCAGAAGGTCTCGTTCAAGGTCGCGCAGGGCCAGAAGGGCCTGCAGGCTGAAGAAGTCCAGGCCGAGTAAGTTCTACTCGACCTGTGCCGCGCAAGCGGTACCAAAGAACCCGGGCGGAAACGTCCGGGTTTTTTTTGTGGCTGCTCTCCGGCGCCGCGCGCCCACTTCGATGACCCCGCGCGCGTGATCTGCCAGACTGCCTGCCCTTCGCGATCACCGGTACCGCACGCGTCCATGCGCCTGAACAAGCACATCAGCGACACCGGCGCCTGTTCGCGGCGCGAAGCCGACCGCCTCATCGGCGAAGGCCGGGTCACGGTCAACGGCATGCGCGCGCGCGTGGGCGCGGAAGTGGGCGAAGGCGACACCGTCATGATCGACGGCCAGGCGCTGCTGCAGCGGACCACCGCGCCCGGCAAGCGGCGACACGTGTACATCGCGCTGCACAAGCCGGTGGGCATCACCTGCACCACCGAGGCATCGGTGAAGGGCAACATCGTCGACTTCGTTGACCATCGCGAACGCATCTTCCCGATCGGCCGCCTCGACAAGGATTCCGAGGGCCTGATCCTGCTGACCAGCAACGGCGACATCGTCAACGCGATCCTGCGCGCCGAGAACAAACTGGAGAAGGAGTATCTGGTCACCGTGAACCACGCGGTGAGCCAGGAGGTGCTGCGCGGCATGTCGCGCGGCGTGCCGATCCACGGCCAGACCACCCTGCCCTGCCGCACCAGCCCGCTGGGCAAGTTCGGCTTCCGCATCATCCTGGTCCAGGGCCTCAACCGGCAGATCCGCCTGATGGCCGCGCACTTCAAACTGCGCGTGAAACAGCTGATCCGCGTGCGCATCGGCCCGGTCAAGCTGGCGCATCTCAAGCCCGGCCAATGGCGCAATCTCACCGACGCCGAACTGCGCGGCCTGTTGCCCGGTCAGGCGGACTTCTGATGCGCGACGACCTCACCATCGCCGTCGGCGAGCTCTACCAGGCCATCCGCCACGAACACTGGCAGGGCAAGACCTACCGCCAGTTCTGGACCTGGTTCAACGACCGCTGCATCGAGATCGTCGGCATGGCGGAGACGGCGGATCTCGACGCACTCGGCACCGCCCTGCTCGATGTGCGCGATGCGATCGAAGCCGGCGGCTACACGGTGGGTTCGGACCGGCTGGACGAGACGATCAACCCGGAGATGTGAGTCCGCTCGACGCGTCCTGCGTCAATCGCCGACCGGTGCATAGCCACTCGACTGCAGCACGCCGTCCAGATCATCCAGACGCAGCATCGCGCGCAGGGCGAGATCGCGATCGGGTGCGCGCGTCACGTATCCGTGCCAGATGCGCTGACCGATCCAGTACCCCAGATCCTGCGGCCGGTCCGGCGTCGCCGCATTCCAGAACCAGCGCGTGCCGGCCGCCATGGCCTCGGCATCGGGCGCATCGCCCTGCCAGTGCGCGCGCATGACGGCGCGATCGTGATGGAAGGCGGCCATCAGGTCGGTCTCGCGCGCCATGGCCCAGGCGTCGTCCGCGCCCGAGGGATCTTCGCCGCGCACCAGCGCACCGAGATAGTTCGCCGCACCTTCGCGCAGTGCCCACGCCAGCAGATCGCGACGCAGAGGCGCATCGTCCGGCCATTCGGGCTGCGGTGCATGCGCGAATTCGTGGGCGAGCAATGCACGAAAGCCCGGTCGCCAGTCCGGCGTCGCGCAGACCCGCTCCACCGCCACCGCGATCGTCGGCCCGGGCAGACGCATGCCGGACGAACTGTCGGCGCCCGCCACGACATGGATCGGTGGCACGACGAAATCGGGAAACACGTGGGCGTACGCAGCCGCGATGGCCTGCGCATCCAGCGCGGCCTCGCGTCGTGCCGCCTCGCTGCCGCAGCGCGCGAGCGCCATGCGCCAGCGTTGCGGCTGCGCGGCGACGGCGTCGGCCAGACGAGACGCGCCGCCGATCGCGTCCCTGTCGAACGCGTGCAAGGCAGGGCTGCCAGGATCCAGATAGCTACGCTGCAGCGCGGCGGCATCGGGCGCCGGATGCGATGCGTGCATCACTGCAGCGAACCGGTCGACGTCATCCATCGACAGCACGGTGTCCGGTGACGCGGGCGCACTCGCGCATCCCGCGGTGATGAGGCCGCACAGCGCGAGCCACATGACGCGCGCGCACCGGGCGCTCCATGTGTCGATGCAGTCGGATGCCGAGCCCATCTCCGTGGTCATGCCTGCGCCGCGCCATGTCGATCGTGCAGCGGAGTGTGCGCGTGGGAGATCATCTGCGCGAGCAGACCGCATCGCCATCCGTCAGGGTGTCTTCCGGACGACGCCGGGCGCGCGACTTCCCATTACCTTGCGGTCTCCAGGCACGGCAGGCGCATGTCCATGAGAACAGCTCGATGCGTGACCCTTGCCGCATTACTGATGGCGTGCGCCGCGGCGAGCGCGCAGACGCCGGATGCAGAGCGCGACGTGCGCGCTGCCGATGCCGCGTTCTGGAGCGCGTACAACGCCTGCGACATGACGGCGATCGGCGCGCTGCTCACCACCGACGTCGAGTTCTATCACGACAGAACCGGCCTCACGACCACGCGCGCCGGCGTCGTCGACTCGCTGCGCAACGGTCCCTGCGCGACACCCGACATGCGACTGCGTCGCGAGCTCATCGAGGACAGTCTCGCGTTCCATCCACTGGCTGACGGCTACGCGATCCTGTCGGGGCGACATCGCTTCCACGTGCGCAACGGCGATGCACCGGAGCGTGTGGATGGACAGGCCGGTTTCACCACGCTCTGGCAGAGCCGCGACGGCCATTGGCGGATGCACCGCGTGTTGAGTTATGCGCACGGGCCGGTGGCGTATGAGCCGCCGTCGGCGATCCAGTTGCCGGCGGCGACGCTCGCCCGCTACGCCGGACGCTACAACTCGGCGCGCATCGGCGGGATTGCCGTCGTCGTCGAGGGCGACCATCTGAGGCTGACCGCCGGCGATTTCGTCGTGGCGTTGTATCCGGAGTCGGTGACGCGCTTCTTCGCAATGGAACGCGACCTGCGTTTCGAGTTCGACACCAGCGGGACGTCGACGCCGAGCGCGCTGGCCGTCTACGAGAACGGCGGCCTGACCGAACGCGCCACGCGCGAGCGCTGAGCGCGTCGGACGCGACACGATCACACGATCGGCGGCGGCTCCACCGGCGGTCGCTCGCCCGGCAGCGGGCGCAGGTTTTCGGCCTCGCTTTCGCGCTTGTCGATGATCTCGCTGGCCAGCTTGTCCGCTGCCACCCGGTGCTGCAGCGATTTGCACAGCGCGATGCCGGCGTGGGTCAGACGCACACCGTCTTCGTGCTCTTCGACGAGCGCGCCTTCGAGCAGGCGCCGGGTCATCTCGGTCTCGACCGGCGTCGGATCGTTCGCTTCGCTGATCTGCTGCAGGACGTCGAGAAGCGCGAGGTCTTCCAACGGAATCGGGTCGATCATGGACGTGTCCGTCGGCTCAGAGGCCGGCAGTATGCGCCCGCACGCCGGCGAGCGGACGCCCGTTGCCTACCTGCCCGGAACCTATTCAGCGCCTGGCCCGGTCCGGATGTCGCCACGCGCGCACGTCCGCGCACGCCTCCATGACGGCGATCCGATCCTGCAATCGCGCCAACCGCGCGCTACGGCGCCGGGCGTGTCGCGTTCCAGTTGAACAGGAAGTTGCGGTGCTCGGCCCAGGTCTGGCCGCTGGCGGTCGCGCCGGCCAGGCACACCGCCGTGTGGTACGGGCCGGCGCCGTCCGTCGTGCGGAAACTCGCGCACAGGCGGCCGCGGTCCTGCTTCCAGCGCCCGGCTTCGATCGCGCTGCCGTAGAAGCTGCCACTGACCGTGCCGTCGGCCGCGAGCGACAGCTGCATCGGCTGCGTGTAGACCTCGCCCGGCTTGCTGGACAGGTCGACGACCCAGGCGCCGTCCAGACCGGTGTCGGCGGCGGACGCCGGCACCGCAGCCAGGCTCACGAGTACGCACAACACGAATCGACGCATGACGGTGTCCTCGATGCGAAAGGCCGGCCCGGCGCGACGCGATCCACGCCCGGCGTTTCCGCGGATCCTACGCCTGCCTAGGCCGCGCGGGCGACTGCCCAAGCGTCCGGCTTCGGCGCCCAGTCGCCCTCGCCGAGCACCGCTTCGACCAGGTGTTCGAGCGGATACCCCAACGTGTCGATCGCGGCGGCGCTGCCGGCATCGTCGCTGGCGGCAATCGCGGCGAACGCGCGGAATGCGGCTTCGTCTTCGCGCGCCGCGAGTGCGGTGATCGCGCGCGCAAGATCGTAGGCCAGCTCGACACCCTCGCCTGCGGTGTGGAATGCGGCGCCCGACCAGAACGCCTGGATCGTCGTCGCGTTCCACCAGTCCGCATGGCGCGCGGCCATTTCGTCGGGGCGATACAGCGCCAGACGCGGATCGGCGAGTCGCGGCAGCAGGGTGCGCTCCACGTTCACCGCGAAGCCCTCGTGCAACCAGTCCGGCATCGGCAGATGCGCCAGCAGCGCATGCGTGAGTTCGTGGACGACGACCGCCTCCAGTTCGTCCAGCCCGTCGTGCCAGCTGGCGAAATGTCCGTAGCCGGCATTGATGAAGACGCCGCTCGACATCGGCACCGTCTCGCCCTCGCCCTGGTATTGCGACAGATAGGCGTAGTAGTCGTCCTGGCTGGCGAACACCACGACGACGTGGCGGCCATAGCCGGTCTCGCAGGCCAGCGGACCGAGGCTGCTGCGGATCGCCCGCAAGGCCTGCGTGCAACTGCGCAGCACCAGCGCGGACGCGCGCGCCGACTGCGCCGACAGCAACAGGAAATCCTTCGTACCCGTCTGCCGATAGCCGGCGGGCAACGCCGTGGCGAGCACGTCGAGCCAGTGCGCCGCCGCGGCATCGTAATAGCCGTGCAGCAGTGTCTCGTCCGCGTCCTCGGGCAGCGCGGCGTCCATCGCCTGCCAGTCCGGCACGGGCAGTGCCATGTCGGCGCGCCAGTGCATCTGCACCGGCATCCGCGCGTGCGCGTCGCGCGTGTCCGGCGCCTCGTGCGCCTCAGGTGTCTTCTTTCCGAACAGCCAAGCGAGCATCCTGCTCCTCCCCGATTCCGTTGCGCATCGTCGCATGACGCGACGTGCACCTGCAGCCCGCGTCGCGCATCGCGCGCCGGATCGGACGGACACGCCAGGCACCGCGGCCGATCCGGTCAGCCGGGTGCGGCACGCGCCCCGGCCCGCCGGTGACAGTTGAGCCCATAAAAAAATGCCGCACACCCGAAGGTGCGCGGCATTTCGATCCAGGCATGAATCCGCGATGCGCTGCGCGTCGGGCGCGTGGCCCGATCCGCGGCGCTCGGGACTTACTGCGTCGTCACCAGATTGGTGGTCACGACGTCGGTCACGCCTTCGATCTCACGCGCAATGCGCGTTGCTTCGGTGACCTGCGAGGCCTGCTCGACCTGGCCCGTCAGCGTCACGACACCATTGACGGTTTCCACGTCGATCTTCAAACCGGACACGTCGGAATCGGCCAGCAGCGAGGACTTCACCTTGGTGGTGATCCAGGTGTCGGAGCCCGGCTGGTCGGATTCCATGCCGGTGTTCATGCCGTTCGCCGAACCGTCCATCGGCGCGTCGGTGCGCGCAGCGCCCGTCGCGGTCGTGTCAGGCGTGGTAGCCGGCGTCGTCGCCGGCGGCGGGGTCTGCATTGCAGGATCGGTGGCAGGCGTCGTGGCGGCCTCGTCCGCAGTGCGGTCGTTCGAACAACCGACGGCGAGTGCAAGGACCGAGGACATCGCAATGGCGAGCGGAATACGGGTGATATTGGAAGTCATCTGAAGCTCCAGCGTCTGGGTGTGCCGGAGAGTGTCAACGGTGGGTGTCATCGGTCGCGTGACGGAATGACCCGGATTTCAGAATCCGGGTTTACGTTTGTGACACGCCCGCGAAGACGTGCCTGCAGCGCTGCGCAAACGACTGCGCGCTGCATCGATGCGCTGATCGAACATCAAGACGAGGAGTTCAATGTGCCGTGCGGACGCTTCGTACGCTGCGCGAACGCGATGGGCCGGACGCGACCGGTCCATCGCAATGAACGATCACTCGCCCTGACGCACGCCCTGCGCGGCGCGCTCGATCGCATCGGCGACCACGCCCGGCTGGGTATAGAACAGCGCGTGGCTGGCCGACACGCGCGTGATGTCTGCGCCGATGCGTTCGGCCATGTGGACGAGCATCGCCTGATCGAATGCCTTGTCCTCGGTCGCGATCACCGCCCAGCTGGGCTTGCTCCGCCACGCGGACTGCGTCAGCGGCGTGGCGAACGCGGCCATGTTGATCGGCACCTGCGAATCGCGCAGGAACGCCGCGTCGGCGTCGGTGGTGTCGTGCGCGAAGCCGGCCTTGAACTGCGCGGGCTTTACGATGCCGAAGCCGTCGGCCGCGGTGTCGATGACGAATTCCGGCGTCGGCGCGAAACCGGCGTACTGCTGCGCGGTCGTCTCGCCGGCATCGGGCGCCAGCGCGGACACGTAGACCAGCGCGGTCACCTTGTCGTGCACGCCGGCCTCGGTGATCACCGTGCCGCCCCAGGAGTGGCCGACGAGCACGGTCGGCCCGTCCTGGCGATCGAGGACGCGGCGCGTGGCCGCGACATCGTCTTCCAGCGAGGTCAGCGGGTTCTGCACGATCGACACGCGATAGCCGCGTGCGGTGAGCAACTCGTACACCGGGCGCCAGCCGGAACCGTCGGCGAACGCGCCGTGCACCAGCACGACATTCTTCGCATGGGTCGGGGTGGTCGGCGTGGCCGCATCACTCGCGTGCGCGCCGGACACGGCGCTGGCGGTCAGGGCGGCAGCAAGCACGGCGGTCTTGAGCATGGACATGGCAGGTCTCCGGTCGGGATGGGATGGCGGTCTGGGTGCGGCGGGATGTGTCGTTCGGCAGCGCTACTTTTCCACAACCACTGGACTATGGGGAATTTAAAGTCCATATAAATTGACAATTAGTCCGAATCTGCCGGCGATCCCCCGCCGCCGCGGCTGACCGTCCGCGGCAGCCGGCGCGGGTCAGGCGGTGGGGACCGTGCCGCCGTCGATCGTGATCTCGCTGCCCGACATCGCCGCCGCGCGTGGCGAGATCAGGAATGCGATCAGATCCGCGACCTCCGCTGGCATCGCCGGCCGCCCCAGCGGAATGCCGCCCAGCGCATCCATGACCATTTGCCGTGCGCCCGCGAGATCGGTGTCCGCGCCGGCGGCGATGGTGCCGAGGAAATCGGTCGCGGCTTCGGTCTCCACCCAGCCCGGCGAGACGCGCAGCACGCGCACGCCTTGCGACGTCACCTCTTTCGACAGCGCCTTGCTGTAGGTCGACAGTGCGGCCTTCGCTGCGGCGTAGGCGATGGTGGAATCGTGCAGCGGCAGACGGTGCTGGATCGAGGTCACGTGCACGATCACGCCCGCGCCGCGCTGAAGCATCTCCGGCAGCACGGCACGGTCCGTGCGCACGGCCGCCATCAGATTGAGATCCAGCGCCTTGGCCCACTCCGCGTCGTCGAGTTTCGCAAAGCCGCCCGCGGGCGCCGACGATCCGCCGACCACATTGACCAGTGCATCCACGCCGCCGAGATGGTCGCGCGCACCGGCCACCGCGCGCGCGACGCCTTCGGGCGTGGCGAGATCGACCGCGAGGTAGTACACGCCGTCCACGGCCGTGTCGGGGATGGACCTGGCCGTCGCCACGACGCGGGCGCCCAGGCTGGCCAGCAATGCGGAGACCGCGGCGCCCACGCCCCGCGTGCCGCCCGTGACCAGCACGCGTGTGCCAGAGAGTCGGAGATCGAAGCTCATGGCGCGATCTCCAGCGAGGCGATCCGGCCGCGCGCCAGGGTGAAGGTGTAGCGCAGGTCGATCGGGCTGCCCGGGAACGCGCCGGACACGTTGCAGGTCACGATGTACGCGCGACCGTCCTGGGCCACGGCGTGCGGCCGGGCGATGAAGTCGTACTTCGCCTGCGTCGCCGACTTCCAGTCCGCGATCTGCGCGGGACCGCGATGGGTGTGACTTTCGTCCAGCACCACGCCGTCGTCGTTGAAGCAGCGCCCGACCGCCTGCGCGTTCTGGCGGTCGGCTTCGAAATAGGCGGCAATCGGTTCGGGGAGATCGAGGGTGTGCATGACGCGCTCCTGTCGGTGGGAGCGGTCATGCTGCGCCGCGTGTTCAATGCCGTGAATCGCCTATTATCGAATCGGCTTATGTCGAAAACGGTGCACAGTGCGCGGATCCGAATTCGCTGAACTCCGGGCCTTCGCGGCCGTCGTCGACCGGTCCAGCTTCGCCCGGGCCGCCGATCATCTGGGCCTGTCCCGCTCGGTCCTGAGCCAGATCATCCGGCAGCTCGAAGAACGCCTCGGCGTGCGCCTGCTCAACCGCACCACGCGCAGCGTGTCGCCGACGGAAGCCGGCAGGCGCCTGCACACGCGCATCGCCCCGATGCTCCGCGACATGGACGAAGCGGTGGCCGAGGCGATGGGATCGAACGCACGCGCCGCCGGCACGCTGCGCATCAACACTTTCAGCATGGCGGCCGAGACCCTCATCGCGCCGCGGCTCGGGCGATTCGGCCGGGCGCATCCGGATGTCGTGCTCGACGTCGTCATCAGCGACGGGCTCAGCGACATCGCTGCCGAGGGCTTCGACGCCGGCATCCGCGTGGGCGGTCGACTGGAGAAGGATGTCGTCGCGGTGCGGCTGACGCCCGACGTGCAGCTGATGGCCGTCGCCAGCCCCGACTACCTGGCGCGCCACGGTACGCCCGCCACCCCGTCGGACCTGCAGCGTCACGCATGCATCAGGTTCCGGTTTCCCGGCAGCGGCAGGATCGCCGGCTGGGAGTTCGCGAAGGCGGGCAAGCGGGTCGAGTTCCACGGCGACGGGCCGGTGATCGCGAATCACCAGAGCATCATTTCCGCGGCAGCGGTGGCGGGCCTCGGCATCCTCTACACCTATCACGACGACGGCGTCGCCCAGGCATTGCAGGACGGCCGGCTGACACGCGTGCTCGCCGACTGGTCGCCGACGGTGCCGGGGCTGTATCTGTACTACGCCAACAGGCGGCACATGCGCCCCGCGCTGCGCGCCTTCATCGACTGCCTGCTGGATCGGGATCTCAAGGCCGCCGCGTCCCCGGCTGCTGCCGACTGACGATGCCGGATGCAGGACGCCAACCGACCTCTCGCGCGCTCCCGCACAGCGCATCGAACGGTGCTGGCACAGTCCTCAGGGCGTTGCCGGCGCCATCAGCAGCGACTCGTGCGCGAGTACGATCCGCCAGCCCTCGGGCAGCCGCTTCCAGATCGACGTGGCGAACACGCGCGCATCCGCTTTCGCGCCAGCCGGCGTCGTGCTCGTGACCTCCAGCGTCTGCAGCGTCGCCACCACGTCCGCACTGATCGGCGTGATCCGAGGCGGTGACGGCGCGCGGTACACCGCATCGGATTTGCCGTGGTCCCACCAGTCCAGCTGTGCGTCGTGAATGGCCTGCCAGCCGCGCAACGTGATGTCGTCGAACACCAGCACGGTGTCCGGCTGTCTGGCGTACATCCGCATGAAGCGGTCCGTGTCGTGGGCATTGGCGGCCGCCAGCATCTCGTCGAGCAAGGGCTGAAGTTCCGCCTGCACGGTCGTCGGGGACGGTGCCGCCGGCGCGGCCACCGCCAGACTCGACCACGCACACAGGACGACGAGACACGTTGCACCGGCCAGCCGGCGCAAGGCCGACCGCAAGCCATGCCGCCGCGCACCCGCCCGGAGTGATTCACCCGCTGGTTTCACTCCGGACTCGACACCCATTTCCGACTCCCCACGCGCTGCGCGTCCTGAAAGACTTCAAGCGCTGCAAACATCGAAACGCCCTCGACTCCATACGTCAGTTGCGATCGGATCCGGCCGCTTGACGCGAAGACGCTCGGCGCCGCACGTGCACTGCCGATTCAGGCGCCAAGCAGTTCCACGTCGAACTTCAGCGTGGCATTGGGCGGAATGACGCCACCGGCGCCGCGTGCGCCGTAGCCGAGGTTGGCCGGAATGATCAGCGTGCGCTGGCCGCCTTCCTTCATGCCCTGCACGCCTTCATCCCAGCCCTTGATGACCATGCCGCCGCCCAGCGGAAAGATGAAAGGCTCATCGCGATCCTTGCTCGAATCGAACTTCGCGCCCTGCACACCGTTATCAAACAACCAGCCCGTGTAATGCACGGTCACGTTGCGGCCGGGCTGCGCTTCCTTGCCCGTGCCGACGACGGTGTCTTCGTACTGCAGGCCGGACGGCGTGGTGATGGAGGTCATGGGGGGATCCTTGTCGAATGCGGAAACGGGCGCGCAGTTTAGCGGGTACGTCGGAAGCCGGATTCTTCCGCAGTTCGAGCGTCCCCGGCCTCGCGTCGCAGCTTCAAAGCGCCAGGTACTCCTCGGCCGCAAAGTCCCTGATGAAATCCCGTGCATCCGCTTCGGTTCTACCGTCCCCCGAATTGCGCAGACGCTCCAGCATTTCGCGGTACGCCTTCGTCCCGGTGAACATCCTGAACTTCTCAGCCCTGTAGGCCTCGAACGCTTCGGCGGATAGATGGAGATGCTCCAGCACGCGCCCGGATGCGACTCGCAGCACTTGATAGCGCTCGAACGTGGAGCCGTAGCCCATGTGGACGTAGTTCTTCACTTGGCCCTCCGGCACAACGAGCGCGCCGCTGTACCAACTCGCGACCACTCGCTGGGACGCAGGGAAAAGCGTAGGCAAAATGCTCTTTTCGGCATCTTCGCGGCTCTCACCGACTGCAATGCGGACAGTGACGTCTTTCAGGACCAGCTGGCCGTCTGAGATCTCCCAGTGAGCGACGTAGCCACGCCAGTTCGCGGTAGACCACATGGCGTCCCGCGGCGGTTTCCAGTTCCGCTCGCGTAGATACGAGGCCAATGGATTGGTGTGAAGCAAGTGCGCCTCGCCATCGATCTGGATACGGTCGGCCACCTGCGCCGTCGCCAACGCGCCTCCAGGCAGCAGCATTGCGAACAACATCGTGACTGCACACATTGCTCTTAACATCGCCCCCCCAGGATTCACCGCGTTAGATTTTGGCCGCAATCTGCCACCATTCTCAAACAGATAATTGAAGTCGAACCGGCGCCTTGAGCCCTTGAGCCGGTAAGTGAACCTGACACCGTTAACTCAAGTGCCAACGGTCTCAGCAGCATGCTCGCGTTGAACAATCAGCGCTTCGTCGAGCAGGTAGCCATAGAACTGCAACCGCCTGCGGAACTCGGCGCCGGCCCAGCCGATCACCCAGAGGATCGCAGCCATGATCGCGAAGAACGACATCCAGCCGGGCAATGTCAGCAGGTCTCGCCAGTTGCGCAGCACGACGAACAGCGACAACAGAAGTGGCAGCAGACCGAGCCGCTCGACACCGCCAATCAGCATGATCAGCCGCGACCCCAGGCGTTCGTACGCCATCCGCGCAGCGCGCGCCTGCGCTTCCAGCTCACCCCTGGGGTACGCGGCAAGCCGTGTCGCCAACGCACGGAACTCACCGACATCATGGTCGACCTGTGCGATCAGCCCTTGCCGATGCGTACGGACCTCACGCCACAGCACGAAAACGTTGCGCACGAACCCCGGGGCGAATCCGATCGCCATGACGATCAGCCCGGCCTTCGACATCCAGACCATCCACTGTGCCGGCGCGAACCACTGGATCAACAGCGAGGGCAGCAAGCCCAGCACTGCACCCAGAACGCCAACCAGCGTCCAAGGGCGAATCCACTGCGGCGTGTTGAGCGTCGCGACCGGCCCGTCGGGCACAGCCTCGATTTGGGCGTCCAGCAATGCGAATGTCAGGGGCGCCTGATCCATGGCCTCGTCTCGTCCCCTCAGTTAAAATAAAAAATATAAGTGAAACTGACCCCGTTATTTCTAGTAAAGCCCGCTATCCAAGTCATCCAGCAGCGAATCGATTGTTTCATCGACACCGACCGCTTTCCTCCGCGCCAGTTCGTACATTCCCTTCAATAAATTATACGGAGCTTCAATACCCTCAATCGTTTCATCACTTATCTCTTCGACAGCGCCGCCAAGAGAATTTAAGATCGAGATAATTACCTCTTCCTCCCCTCGATTTCGACGACTCTCGCGCACGAGAATTCTCACCGTACTGCGAGGAAAAGAAACTTGATACACGCCTTGACGTTCGGTTTCCTCCCAAGGAAGAGAGCCCTCATTCGTCTTGTCTGCTAGCGCCACGACAAGCCGCGCCAATTTCATATCGCTCATTAATGCGTCTCCGTGTGCGCAGATTCCACAAGGTAGACCTGCAGCTGATCAATTGATTTGGTAATTTGAGCATTTAGTCGAGGCACGTTTGCAGCGAACTCCACCTCTGAAACACCTTGATCAATTAAACGCTCAACTCCCGCAAGCCGGGTGACTAATCCCTGCAAAGATTTCTGCACATCATCGCTGTTAAATATCGGTCCATTTCTTAGCGAAACAATACTAAGCCTCAGCGCCTCATAGCGCGCCGGCAGAACTTCAACAGCGCCAGTTCTATGCAGCGTCTTTAATTCACTAAGCGCTTTTATGATATGCGTTAAGTCAACAACTGCGCTTGATCTCAAGCTTGCGTCGCGTGCACGTTCCGCTGATTCCTTCGCACTCATCGACGCCAATCGCGCGCGTCGCGCCTCCCGAATCGAAAAAGCAACTCCTACCAACGTGAGAGCGAAGCCCCCTACACTCACGACGTCCATTATCTGCATGCAACTGGCCCTTTACCTAGTTCAGCCGCATTTCGAGTAACCACAGTTCAAACAAGTCGCACACCCATCCATCAGCACCAGCGCCTTCGTGCTGCACTTGTGGCACATGGTCGCGGACGGCGGGAAACTCGCGCCGTCGCCGGTGATTTCGATGTCTTCGGGGTGATCGTCGGCGCTGCTGGGCGCGCGCGGCGCGCCGCTCACGTCACTGTTTTTTTTTGAGCCTTCGCGCTGGGCGATCTGCTTGCGCTTCTCGGCGATCAGGGCTTTCTGCGCGTCGGACATTTCCGGGTCGTGCATCATGCCTATCGATTTGAGGTGGTCCTCGACGATCATGCCGAGCTCGGCGACCAGCGACGGCATGTACACGCCACCGGCCTTGAAGTAGCCGCCCTTGGGGTCGAACACGGCGCGCATTTCCTCGACGAGGAAGGTCACGTCGCCGCCCTTGCGGAACACGGCGGACATGATGCGCGTCAGCGCGACGATCCACTGGAAGTGGTCCATCGACTTGGAGTTGATGAAGATCTCGAACGGGCGACGCTGTTCGTGCTCGGAGCCGGCGTTGAGCACGATGTCGTTGATCGTCACGTACATGGCGTGTTCGACCAGCGGGGATTTGATCTTGTAGGTGCTGCCGATCAGGACGTCCGGGCGCTCGATGCGCTCGTGCATGTGGATGACGTCGGCCTTGGGGAGTTCCGCCTCGACGATCTCGCGTGGGACGGACGTGCCTTCGACGGGCTTGTCCTCCGGCTTGACGACGGCGTATCCGGTGATCTTGCGGTCGATCTTGACGGCCATGGCGGGTGTCCTGGGTGGGGCGGTTGTCGGTACGGCTTGGGACGCGTTCGGCGGCGACGGGCAGCTGTCGCGACGGATGTTCTGGAGGATGGGTGGTGCGTGGTTCGGGATTGGGACGTCGTCGTTCCTTCACCCCAACCCCGCTCCCATTGGGAAAGGGGCGTTAGAACTGAGTGGTGGAGATCGGGACGTCGTCCCTCCCTCACCCCAACCCCTCTCCCGGAGGGAGAGGGGCTTTGAAGCGGATGGATCAGGCCTTCTTCGACGCGCGCTTGGTGGCGCCCTTCTTGGCGGCGACCGAACGCTTGGCGGTCTTGACCGTCTTCTTGGCGACGCCCTTGCGGGCGGCGACGCTGCGCTTGGCGGTCGCGGTCTTGGCGGCGGCCTTCTTGGCGACCTTCTTCACCGCTTTCTTGACGGTCTTCTTGGTCGCGTTGACCTTGCGGGTGGTCGCGGCCTTCTTGGCGGCGGTCTTGCGGGTCGCCGACTTCTGGGTGGCGGCCTTCTTCGCCGGTGCCTTCTTGGCGACCGACTTCTTGGCGACTGCCTTCTTGGCCGTGGCCTTCTTCGCGGTGGCCTTCTTCGCCGTCGTCTTCTTGGCGGTCTTCTTGGTGGCCTTCTTCGCGGCGGTCTTGCCGGCGCCCTTGCGCTTGAGCGCGGCGATCTCGGACGAGGCGGCGCTCTTGGCGGCGGCGAGCTTCTTCTTCACCGCGGTCACGCGCTTGCTCACGGCCTTGCTCGCGGTTTCGGCGCGCTTGGTCGCGGCCTTGCGCACCTTGGTGACGCGCTTGGTGACGGTCTTCTCTGCGTCCTGCGCGCTCTTCTTCGCGGATTTCGCGACAGCGTTCGCGCGTTTCTTGACCTCTGCGACGATTTCCTTCGCCTTCTCGGCGACGTCTTCGGCGGCGTGCGTCAGGGTGTCTGCAACCCCGTTTCCGTTACTCATTATCGGTGTCCTCGTCAGTGAACTTTACGGAGCACTTCGTCCGCGGCGGAAATGTAGCGCGAAGCCGGTGCACAGGGGAGCAGCAATTGCGGAGACGACGGTGATGCCACTGCACAGCGTGTTGCCGTTTCCGCGCCGGCGTTGCCGCCGACGCGTCGCGGCACGGCTCAGAACTTGCCGTAATACCCTTCCTTCAACGCGTCGAACAGATTGGCGGCGGTGTGCATTTCGCCGTCGTATTCGATCTGCTCGTTACCCGCGACTTCCAGCACCTCGCCGCCTTCCAGCTCGAAGCGGTAGGTGGTGTTGGCCAGATCCGCCTCCTTCACCAGCACGCCCTGGAACGCCGCGGGGTTGAAGCGGAACGTGGTGCAGCCCTTGAGGCCGCGCTGGTGGGCGTAGCGGTAGATGTCCTTGAAGTCCTCGTACGGGTAATCCGTCGGGACGTTCGCGGTCTTGGAGATCGAGCTGTCCACCCAGATCTGCGCGGCGGCCTGCACGTCGACGTGCGCCTTGGGCGTGATGTCGTCGGCGGCGATGAAGTAGTCCGGCAGCTGCGCATCGGCATCGTCCGAGTACGGCATGGCCTTCGGATTGACGAGTTCGCGGTAGGCCAGCAGCTCGAACGAGAAGACGTCCACCTTCTCCTTGGACTTCTTGCCTTCGCGGATCACGTTGCGGCTGTAGTGGTGCGCGAACGACGGCTCGATGCCGTTGGAGGCGTTGTTGGCCAGCGACAGCGAGATGGTGCCGGTGGGCGCGATCGAGCTGTGGTGGGTGAAACGCGCGCCGGACTCGGCCAGCTGGTCGACGAGATCGGGCGCGACCTCGGCGATCTTCTGCATGTAGCGCGAGTACTTGGCGTGCAACACCTTGCCGGGAATTTCCTGGCCGAGCTTCCAGCCGTCCTTCGCCATTTCCGGGCGCTTGCGCAGCATGGCCGCGGTGACTTCGAAGCGCTCTTCCATGATCGGCGCCGGGCCTTTTTCCTGCGCCAGGGTCAGGCCCGTTTCCCAGCCGGCGACGGCCATCTCGCGCGCGATGCGCTCGGTGAACTCGCAGGAATCTGGCTCGCCGTATTTCATCTGCAGCATGGTCAGCGTGCTGCCGAGACCGAGGAAGCCCATGCCGTGGCGGCGCTTGCGCAGGATCTCGTCGCGCTGCTTCTGCAGCGGCAGCCCGTTGACCTCGACCACGTTGTCGAGCATGCGGGTGAAGACGCGCACGACTTCCTTGTATTCCTCCCAGTCGAAGCGCGCGCGCTCGGTGAAGGGCTCGCGCACGAACTTGGTGAGGTTGACCGAGCCGAGCAGGCAGGCGCCATAGGGCGGCAGCGGCTGCTCGCCGCAGGGATTGGTCGCGCGGATGGTCTCGCACCACCAGTTGTTGTTCATCTCGTTGACGCGGTCGATGAGGATGAACCCCGGCTCGGCGTAGTCGTACGTCGAGACCATGATCATGTCCCACAGGTGCCGCGCGCGGACCTTGCCGTAGACCTTGCAGGCGACGAGGCCATCGTCGCGGGACACGTAGCCTTTGGTCTGCGGCCATTCGCGCCAGATCACCTGCTCGGCGTCGGCGAGATCGAAATCGCCGGTTTCCTTCTCGTTGATCGGAAACACCAGCGGCCAGTCGGCGTCGGTGTCGACGGCGTCCATGAACCCGTCGGTGATCAGCAGCGAGAGGTTGAACTGGCGCAGGCGTCCGTCCTCGCGCTTGGCACGGATGAAGTCGCGCACGTCGGGATGGCTGACATCGAAAGTGCCCATCTGCGCGCCGCGACGACCGCCGGCGGAACTGACGGTGAAACACATCTTGTCGTAGATATCCATGAAGGACATCGGGCCGGAGGTGTACGCGCCGGCGCCGGCGACGAACGCGCCCTTGGGCCGCAGCGTGGAGAACTCGTAGCCGATGCCGCAGCCGGCCTTCAGCGTGAGGCCGGCCTCGTGGACCTTCTCGAGGATGCCGTCCATCGAATCGACGATGGTGCCCGACACGGTGCAGTTGATCGTGCTGGTCGCGGGCTTGTGTTCCAGCGCGCCGGCGTTGGAGGTGATGCGGCCGGCGGGAATCGCACCGCGGCGCAGCGCCCACAGGAACCGTTCGTGCCAGTGGCGCTGCTTCTCGACGGTGGTCTCGGCTTCGGCGAGCGCCTTCGCCACGCGCTGGTAGGTGCCGTCGATGTCGGCATCCACGGCCACGCCCTGCTTGGTCTTGAGGCGGTACTTCTTGTCCCAGATGTCGTCCGACGCGGGCTGCATCGGAATTTCCGGACCGGGATCGGACTTCACCGCCGCGAGGCGAACCGTGCTCATGCTGCTGTGCGCTCCTGGAATCGCGCCGGTGTGGACCGGTCGCCTGTCGTGTACGTGTTGCGGACGCGAGCGGACCGTCGGCGCATCAGGCGCCGTCGATCCGTGCGGAATTCAAAACAGTGGTGCGGGTGCAGGCGCAGTGCCGGTTGCGGCCGGGCGCCGTCGTCTCCCTGGCGTTCGAACCCATCGCGTGCATCCCCTTTGCTGCGAAGTGTCGCTGACCGTTGAAAGCCCCATGTGTTGGGAATTTCCAACGCCGACACCCAATATGTAGTGGCGGCAACGGGGGTCCACGCTACGCCCGGACTCCGATCGGTGTCAACCGGAAATCCGGGCGACCGGCGATTGTCGGCAGGACCTATGACAGATGTCGCCGCGGGTATTGCGGCGCATCATCTGAATGCGGCTTTCAACACCGATTCAAACGCTGCGGGCCACACTGCTGGCCCCGCAGACGGTGCTTCGAGACCGTCTTCGACCCGTTTTCCACGCTCCGGCGTCGATCATCCGACGCACTGCCGACAGGGGACGCTCCATGCGCGCCAAGACCACACTTCTCGCCCTGACCTGCGCCGCCGCGTTCGGCGGATTCGCCGCAACCGCGATCCGCGACGTGGTGCAGCAACCCGCGGGCGCGACCCCGGCCACGGTTGCCGCGGTGCCGACGATGGCCGCCCTGCCTGCAGCGGTCGACGGCGCGCCGCTGCCGTCGCTGGCACCGATGCTCAAGACGGTGACGCCGTCGGTGGTGTCGGTGCATGCCAAGCAGCGCGTGCGCGTGAGTCCGTTCGGCAACGACCCCTTCTTCCGTCGCATGTTTCCCGAGCTCGACCAGGAGCGGATGAACGAGTCGCTGGGTTCGGGCGTGATCGTCGATGCGCAGCAGGGCTACGTGCTGACCAACCACCACGTGATCGAAGGCGCGGACGACGTGTCGGTGACGCTGTCCGACGGCCGCACGGTGGAGGCGGAATTCATCGGCTCGGACGTCGACACCGATGTCGCGCTGATGCGGATCAAGGCCGACAACCTCACCGCGATTCCGCTGGCGCAGGACGCGAATCTGCAGGTCGGCGATTTCGTCGTCGCGGTGGGCAATCCGTTCGGATTCGGGCAGACGGTGACCTCGGGCATCATCTCCGCGGTGGGCCGCAGCAACGTGCCGGGCGTGGGGTTCCAGAACTTCATCCAGACCGATGCGTCGATCAATCCGGGCAATTCCGGCGGCGCGTTGGTGAACCTGCGCGGTCAGCTGGTCGGCATCAACACCGCGAGCTTCAACACGCGCGGCAGCATGGCCGGCAACATCGGCCTGGGCTTCGCGATTCCGATCGGCCTGGCCCGCAACGTGATGATGCAGCTGGCGACGACCGGCAGCGTGCAGCGCGGCACGCTGGGCATCGACACGCAGACGGTGGATGCGCGCATCGCGCAGGGCCTCGGTCTCGACACGCCACGCGGCGCGGTGATCACGCGCGTCTACGGCGGTTCGCCCGCAGCGCGCGCGGGCCTGCGCACCGGCGACGTGGTGGTGGCCGCGAACGGCGAGCGCATCGACAACAGCGAATCGCTGCGCAACTTCCAGGGCCTGCAGGCACTCGATACGCCGGTGACGCTGGACGTGTTGCGCGACGGCCGCACGGTGAAGATCGACACGCGCCTGACCGCACTGCCGCGCGACGGCGCGAGCGTGGATGCGCGTCTGGCCGGCGCGATGTTCGCCGACCTGCCGGAAGCATTGCGTCGCCAGAACCAGCGCGCCGGCGGCGTGCTGGTGGAGGCGGTGGAAGCCGGCAGCCGCGCGTTCCAGAGCGGCCTGCGCGAAGGCGATCTGATCCTCGCGGCGAACAGTGGCCAGTTCCGTGATCTCGCGGGTTTCCGCGACTCGCTGGCCGACCGTCCGTCCGATCTGGTGCTGCGCATTTCACGTCGCGGACGCATCGCCGACGTGATCATGCGTTGACCCAATCCCCCGTGCCGCGCGCTCTGCGCGGCACCGTTCAACTGACAGGAGCACGACCATGAGCCCCACTTCGACCGACGCGGTGAAGACCCATCTTGGCGAGGCAGGTTCGCACCTTGCCCAGGCCGCCCGCGATGCAGGCGCCGCGGTCAAGAACGCCGCCAGCGTGGCCGGTGACGAGCTCAAGCTCGGCCGTGCGACCGTGAAGTCCGACCTCGCCGATTCCGCGATCGCCGGTGTCGCCGCGTTCGAGGAAGGTGGCACCGCCGCCAAGGAACAGTACGACGTGCTGCTTGACAAGGGCCGCGATCTGGTCGAAAGCGCTGCGGACCTGATCCGCGAGCGTCCGATCGCCGCATTCGGCACCGCGTTCGCGGCCGGCTGGATCATCGCCAAGCTCGCGCGCAGCAAGTAAGCGCGGCGTTTCGTGACCGAGCGCGTGACCGGGGAAGACCCGCGCGAGGAACCCGCCGGCAGCGCACATCGTGCGCCCGGCGAAGCACCGCACCTCGACGAAAGCATCCGCCGCATCCGTGCGGCGGCCACTGAAACCTTCAGCTCGGGCCTCGACAGCGGCCGCGCCCTGCGCAAGCTGGTCGCGGCCGACATGGCGTTGTCGCGCAGTGCCCTCGGGCGTGCGCTGGCGTGGTCGGCGGTATCCGTCGTGTTCGGCGCATCGGCGTGGTTGCTCGCGATGGGCGCCGCGATTGCATTGCTGCAGTCGTGGGGGCTGTCGTGGCTGGCGTCGATCTCGATCGCCACGTTGATCAGTCTGGTCGTCACCGCGATCGCCGCGTGGCGCGTCTCGGTGTTCTTCGACTATGCCGGCATGCATGCGACGCGACGCCAGCTGTCGCGTCTGGGCATGTTCTCCGAAGCCGGACACGATGATGACGAGGATGAGGACGAGACGTCCTTGCCCGCACGCGCATCCGACAAGGCGAAGGCGTCATGAATTTCGAAGGCCTCAAGAACCGCGTCGAACGCGCGGAATCACTGGTGGACGGTCGCGTGGTGCAGACCACCGACCGCTACCGCGCCCTGAGCACGAGCTGGCGCGAAGCCTGGACGCCGCCGCGCATTCTTATCGCCGGTCTGGTGATGGGCTTCGCGACCGGTCATCTCGAGCCGCGGCGCGCATTGACCAAGCTCGGCAAGCTGGGCGGTCCGAAGTCGATCCAGTTGATCAGTGCCCTGTCGGGCCTGCTGACGTCGGTGCAGGCCACCGTGGCCGCGGCGACCGCGGAGAAAGCGGCCGAAACCGCGGACGACGCGGCGCAGACGGCCGATGCGGCTGCGGATAATGTCGCAGCCAAGACGGACGGCTCGGCGGACACGCAGGCCGCCGCGGCTGCAGGCGCTGCCGCGGCGGCGCAGGTGGTGTCCTCGGGCGCCACGCAGACCCAGCGTGCAACGCCATCGGGTGCCACGCCCGAGGCGGGCACGTCGGCACCGCGCACGGATCGCGGGCGTCCCGATCCGGTGCTGTCGGAGCAGCCGCGTCCCGCGGAAGCGGCGACCGAGCTGTCGGAATCCGGGCGCTGAGCGCCCGATTCCCGGACCGCCAATGAGCACACCCATCAGTCCCCCGCCGGAGGACGACGCGCCGTTGCCGGCGCCGACACCGGTCACCCCGCGCCCGCGTGCATCGACCGCCGTCATCGTGCTGGCCACGCTCGCCGTGCTGGCGACGCTGTGGGCGGCGCAGACGGTGATCCTGCCGATCCTGCTGGCGGTGTTCTTCGCGCTGGTCGGCAATCCGGTGCTCCGCGCGCTGCGCCGGCTGTGGATTCCGCGCTTCGTCGGCGCCCTGCTGGTGCTGACACTCGGCATCGCCGGTGCCGGCGCACTCGGCCTGCAACTCTACGGCCCGGCCAGCGAATGGGTGCAGCAGGCACCGAAAACCCTGCGCACGCTCGCGCCGCGCCTCAAGGCGATGACGCAGCCAGTGCACCAGGCCAGCCAGGCCGCCGAATCCTTCGCGCGCGCCACCGAGGACCGCCCGCAGCGCCGCGTGCAGCTCGTGCAGATCCAGGACAACAGTTCGTGGCGCACGATCGTCGCGACGCCGAAGATGCTGGCCTCGGTGCTCGCCGTCGTGCTGCTGACGTTCTTCTTCATGGTCTACGGCGAGAACCTGCAGCGGAACGCGATCGCGATGCTGCCCGATCGTCAGCGCCGCAAGCTGACCGTCGACATCATGCAGTCCATCGAACACGAGATCTCGCGTTACGTGCTGACGATCTCGATCATCAACACGCTGCTGGGCGCGGTGTTCGCCGGCGTGCTGTTCTGGATGCAGCTGCCGCTGCAGGACGCCCTGCTGTGGGGCACGGTGGTCGCACTGCTGAACTTCGCGCCCTATGTCGGTCCGCTGATCGGCGTGCTGCTGATGCTGCTGGTGGGCTTCGTCAGCTACGACGGCACCTGGCCGAACGCGGCCTGGGCACCGGTGATTCCGGCGGCGGTGTATCTGCTGCTGCATACGATCGAAGGGCAGTTCGTCACCCCAATCGTGCTCGGCCGCCGCATGGCGATCTCGCCGCTGATGCTGATCCTCGCGCTGATGCTGTTCGGCTGGATGTGGGGCATCGTCGGCCTGCTGCTGGCCGTGCCGCTGATCGTCTGCGTGAAGCTGGTGCTGGCGCGCGTGGAAGGCTTCGAAGGCTGGGCGCGCCTGCTGGCCTGACCCGTGCCGGCGCTGCCGGCACGGGCCCGATCCTCACCAGCTGAAACCGGCGCCTGCCGACACGCTGCTCTCGCCGCCGGCGACGGCGCCGCCGAACGAAATGCTCGCGCGATTGCCGATCGCACGCTGGTAGCCGACGGCGATCGCCTGCTCACCGCCCTGCCCGCCGACGCCGACGCCCACGCGGTTGCGTCCGGCCAGGCCTGCCGTGTTGAGCGCCATGCCCGCATACGCACCGCTCATCGCCCCCATGCGATCGATGCGGCGATCCTGGTGCCGCAGGCGCTCGTCGACCTCGCCGCGCAGCGCCGAGAAATTGTCTTCCCAGGCGGCGAAGCGGCTATCGGTGTAGGCGTTGGCGCTCTGCAGCGTGCGCGCATCGCCTGCGTTCACCTGGGCCACATTGGCCGCATCGCTATTGCGGACGCCCTCGGCGACGTTGGTCACGCGGCGCTTCTGATCCGCATTGCCGACCGACACCGTATTCGCCTCGTCGGCGATCGCGCCCTGGCCGAGTGCGACTGCGCCTGCGGCGCTCGCGCGCGCGCCCTGTCCCACCGCCGTCCCCGAGGCCGCCTCGACGCGCGCGTCGGCACCGACCGCGACGGCATTGGATGCATGGGCCGTGATCGAGGCGTTGCTGCCGACCGCGGTACTGCCCTCGGCCTCGACGATCGCGCCATGTCCGACCGCAGTGTCGTTGCCGTCGATCGCGACGCTGCCGTTGCCGACGGCCAGGCCGTCGCCGTGGCCGGATGGCGGTGCAGTGCCGCTGCCACCGCCGCCGGTTTCCAGCGCGCCGATGCGGCCGTCGAGTCCGGCGATGACACCGTCGAGCGCACCCAGTGCGTCGCCGACGTTGCCGTAGAAGCGGCCCTGGACGGTGAACACACTGCCGATCAGGCGGCCACCGGCATCGACGACGGTGCCGCCGCCGAACGCGGTCGCCGCCGATTGCATCGCCGCGTGCACCTGCGCGCCGTTCACCGCATCGCGGCTCGACGCGTCGATCGCACCCGCGGCGACATTGCCCAGGCGCGTGCCGCCCTCGCCCGCCAGCGTGACGCTGTCGCGCTGCGCGTCGTCGTAGGCCACCGCATTCGCGGCCACGCCTTCGATGTCGCCGATGCGGTCCTCGATGCCGTCGACCCGGCCTTCCACCGCGCCGACGCGCTGGTTGGTGTCGAACAGCTGGTGGCCGGTCACCGCATCGGTGCTGTCGGCCGCGAGCTCGCCGTCGGCGAGATTGGTCAGCACCGTGCCCTGCGCGCCGGCGAACGTCACCCGGCCGCGGCTCGCGTCGTCGTAGCCGATCGCGCTGTCGGCGACTTCGCCCACGCGCGCGGCGACGGCGCTGAGCTGGTCGAAGTTGACCGCATCGGTGCCCTGCGTGCCGGCGGCGAGGTTGACCAGTTGCCGTTCCGCGCCGGCGGCGCCGATCGACACCGTATTCGCACGATCGGCGAATGCGCCGGCGCCGAGCGCGACGCTGCCGATCGCGGTGGACCACGCGTCGACGCCCAGCGCCAGACTGCCTTCGCCATCGGACTGGCTGCGGAAGCCCAACGCCACGCTCTGCACGCCAAAGGCGCGCGCGACCTGGCCGAGCGCGGTGGCGCTGTCGGCGAACGCGCCGGCGCTGCCGCCGACCGCCAACGAGCGAATCGCACCGGCCGCAGCGCCGTGGCCGATCGCGGTCGAATGATCGGCCGCCGCTGTCGCCATCACGCCGATCGCCGTCGTCGAATTCCCCTGCGCGCTGCCGGAGATCGACACCGATTCCTCGCCGCCGGCATAGGCGCCCGCGCCGATCGCGGTCGACGCGTATTCCAGTGCGCGCGCGCCGGCGCCCACTGCGGTGCTCTCGCGGCCGGAGGCGATGGTCGAGAACTCTTCCATCTCCCAGGTTTCGCCGTTCATCACGTAGTACTGGCCACCGATGGCGGTGGCGCTGTCGGCAGAGGCCTGCGCACCGGCGCCGAATGCGCTGGCGTAGTCGGCCGACGCCGCGCTGTTGAAGCCGATCGCGGTCGTGTGCTTCTCGTATGCGAACGCGCCGCTGCCGAACGCGGACGCGCCGATCGACGCGGCGAGCGCACCGGATCCGGCGGCCGTGCCGTAGTCGCCCATCACGGTCGCGGGCTGCTGGTTGTCCGGGCCGCCGGTCGCTTCGAAGAATTCGGCGTACCGGGTCGCCTCGCGCAGCTGGCCGAGGTTCACCGCGTCGGTGTCCTCCGTGCCGGCAGCGACGTTGACCAGCTGGCGCTCCGCACCGCCGGCGCCGATGGAGACGGTGAAGTCGCGATCGGCGACGGCGTTGGCACCGAGCGCGACACTGCCGGTCGCGATCGAGAACGCATCGGCGCCGAGCGCCATGCCGCCCTCGCCGACCACCAGACTCCGGAAGCCCAGTGCCACGCTCTGCGTGCCATAGGCCTGGGCCACCTGGCCGAGCGCGGTGGCGCTGTCGCCGAACGCCGCACTGCTGCCGCCGACCGCCAGCGTGCGCATCGCACCGGTCGTGGCGCCCTTGCCGATCGCGGTCGAATGGTCGGCGCCCGCCGTCGCCATGACACCGACCGCGGTCGTCGAATCGCCGCGCGCACTGCCCCCGATCGACACCGACTCCTCGCCGGCGGCATAGGCACCGGCGCCGATCGCCGTCGACTGGTACGCCAGCGCGCGTGCACCGGCGCCCACGGCCACGCTCTCGCGGCCCGATGCGATGGTCGCGAAGGCTTCCATTTCCCAGGTCTCGCCATTCATTACGTAGAGCTGGCCGCCAATGGCGGTCGCACTGTCGGCGGCGGCCTGCGCGCCGGCGCCAAACGCGCTGGCGTAGTCGGCCGATGCCGCGCTGTCGAAGCCGACCGCGGTCGTGTGCATCGCCTGCGCCGCCGCGCCGCTGCCGAACGCCGATGCACCGGGTGCGTTCGCGATCGCGCCGGAGCCGGCGGCCGTCGCGAATGCGCCGGTGGCGGAGGCACCGGCATCGCCGTCGGCCTGGAAGTACGGATCGATACCGGCCTGCGGGGCGGCGTCGGCCTCGGCGTCGGCGCTCGCCTCGTCGGGCTCGGACGACGTCGAAGGCGCCGGCGTCGCTGCAGCGGCGGGCTGTCGCGTCGCATCCGTTGCGGTCTCGGAAGTCTGCGCGCGTGCCTGCGGCAGGACGGCAACAAGTGCGGCAATGGCGAGCGCCAGGGTCGTACGGGTCATGAAGGGTCTTCTCTCGGTGGGACACGGTGGCGGCGGAACGGGCATTCCACCTGCGTCGCCGCGCTGTGCGGCACGCCCGATCCTTGGCGCACGGCGCCGGAGAAGACCATTCCTGACGCGTTACCGATCCATTACATCTCCATTTTTCCGTTTGCGTTCAAAGGTCTGCGCCGCCGCGTGGCGGCAGCGCAGGCGGCGTCTGCAACGCGGCCGGGATGGCCCGCTCGCCGGCCAGACGCTTCGCATCCTGCAGCGCGATCGACCAGGCATCGACCTGTCCGATCGCATGCAGCAGCCGGGTCTGCAGCAACGCCAGGTCGAAATCCTGGCGCGCCCAGGGCGCGATGCGGCCGACCAGCGCCGTCGCCTCGGCCCGGTCGTCGTGCGCCAGCAGCCAGGTCGTGCCGGCGTAGACGGCCTGCGCGACCTCTTCGGGCACGCCGTCCTGCTCGGCACGCGCCACCGCGACGCGGTAGGCGTGGCCGGCATCGGCATCGCGGTCCTGCGCCTGCGCGGTCATCGCCACCAGCAGCCAGTCCCAGGCATAGCCGGTGTCGTCGGAGGCCGGGCGCGGGGCGTCGTCGGCGCGCAGCGGGAGGTCGGCTTCCAGCGCCGCCTGGTGCCGCATCCAGCGCACCCGGAACAACCGTTCCGCCCGCGCCTCGGGATTCCACCGGGCCAGTACGCGGTCGGCGAGCCGGACGGCCGCCGCGGGATCGCCGCGGCGCCAGGCCATCTCGATCCGCAGGGCATCGGCGCGATGCAGATCGCTGTTGAGCGTCGGGCCGGCCGCGTCGGCGCCCAGCATCGATTCGGCGGCGGCGAACGCGCCCTGCCGGATCATCGCCTCGGCGCGGCCCAGGGCGATGTTGGTCAGCTGGCTCGGATCGGAAATGCGCGCGCGCAGCGCCCAGGCCTGTTCGATGCTCGCGCGCGCGTCGTCGGGCTGCAGCAGCAACAGCTGCGTTTCGGCCAGTGCCACCGACATCGACACCAGCTCGTAGATCGCGCCGAAGCGTCGGAACTCGCCGAGCGTGCGGGCGATGTATTCCGCCGCCTGCGCCGGGCGGCCACGCACCTTTTCCAGAAACCCCAGGCTCGCATCGACCCGGGCGACGGCCAGTGGATCGCCGGTGCGCACGGCCAGGATCCGCGCCTGGCCCAGATCCTCCAGCGCACCGTCGTAATGGCCGAGCAGCGAGCGGACCATGCCGCGGCCGTTGAGCGCATCGCCGCGAAGCACGATGTCGCCCGCAGGGCCGACCAGCGCCAGCACTTCGGTGTAGTCGCGCTCGGCGGCGACGCGATGATCGAGCCGGCGGTCGATCCCGGCCCGCAGCAGCAACACCTGGGCGCGGAACAGCGGCGTGTCGGCAGCCTCGATCCGCAGCAGCCGCTCGACCTCGTCGCGGACCTTCGGATACAGACCGGCGCGGAAATCGACCTGTGCCAGACGCAGCCGCAGGCCTGGATCATTGCGCTGCGCGGGCGGCGCCTCGGCCAGGATGCGCCGGGCCGCGTCCAGCTCGTTGCTCAGCAATGCGGCCTGCGCGCGCTGCAACCGTTCGCTGAGGCCCGCATCGACGTCCGGCCCGGTGGCATCCCGGCCCAACGCCGCCAGCAGACGGCCGCAGGCCTGATCGGCCGCGCGCACCAGATCGGCGTGCTCGCCGTAGGCGTGCCGTGACGCATCGTCGCGACCTTCGGCGGTGATCTCGACCCGCCAGCCCGAGCCGCGGCGCATCGCCCGGCTGTGCACCACCCAGTCGCCGGCCACTTCGTCGCGCAGGCGCGCGGGTTCGATGCGCTCGCCGTCGTGCGCATGCATCAGCGACAGCACGCTTTCACTGGCGGCCACCGGCAGGCCGGCGCGGCGCAGGCGATCGCCGATGAAATCCATCAGGCCCAGTCGCGCCCACGCGATGTCGGCGGTCTGGTCGAGTTCGGTGGGCAGCACGATGAACGCGCCGGCACCCGGCTGCGGCGCGGCATCGGGGCGCGGCCGGGCGGTCGTCCACCACCACGCTGAAGCCGCCAGCAATGTCACCGCGACCAGCACTGCGATAGCGGACAACAGGCGTCCGCGGCGCGCAGGCGCGGTCGGCACGGGCTCGCCGACCGGCGATGCAGGCGCCGCGACGTCGGACGCCGGCGCGGGCGGCGCGACCTGCACCGCAGCCGCCACCGGCGTCACCTCGGCCACCCAGCGGAACCCGAAACTCGGCACCGTGCGGATGACGCGCTGCTCCTGGCCGTCGTCGCCGACCGCGCGGCGCGCACGCAGGATGATCTGGCTCAGCTGCGCATCGGAGACGTTGTCGCGGGCGAAGATCGCCATCGCCAGTTCGTCGCGCGAGACCGCGCGCTCGCGATGTTCGAGCAGATACTGCAGACAGGCGAACACACGCGCCGGCACCACGACCACGACGCCGTCACGGCGCAGTTCGCGTGCATCGAAGTCGAGCAGGGACTCGGAGAATCGGTAGGCGTTCGGCATCGGAATCGGAGATGGCGAGCCGCCCTTTGCCACCGCGGCCGGCCGGTGACGGCTTCAGCGCGTCCAGTATGACCCAAGGTGGTCGCCGTGCCCGCGGCGGCTCCGGTCCGTGAACCCGTGCCGGAGGCGCGTTGCGGCCACTCGTTACAATGGGCCCATGACGTTCCCCATCCGCGCCATCACCCTCGATCTCGACGACACCCTCTGGCCGTTCGCGCCGATCGGGGCGCGGGTCGAGCAGACGCTCGATGCGTTCCTGCGCACGCACAGCCCCGCGACCGCGGACATGTATCCGATCGAGAAGATGCGCGATCTGCGCACGCGGGTGTTCGCCGAGAACGCGCATCTGATGCACGACCTGTCCGCGCTGCGGCAGCTGACCATCGAACACGCGCTGCGCGACAGCGGCGGCGATCTCGGTCTGCTGGATGCCGCGTACGAGGTGTTCTACGCCGAACGCAACAAGGTCGAGTATTACCCCGACAGCCTGGCCGCGCTCGAACGCATCGCCGCGCGGGTGCCGGTGGCGGCGGTGACGAACGGCAACGCGGATCTCGATCGCGTGGGCATCGGTCATCTGTTCGCGTTCACCCTCGGCTCGCGCGAACACGGCGTCGCCAAACCGGACGCGAGCATCTTCCACGCCGCCTGCGATCGACTCGGCTGCGCGCACGGCGACGTGCTGCACGTCGGCGACCACATCGAGATGGACGTCGCCGGCGCCGCGCGCGCGGGCCTGCGCACCTGCTGGATCAATCGCCAAGACCGGCGCTGGGAACATCCGACGCTGACGCCCGATCTCGAATTCGACACGCTCACCGCGCTCGCCGACTGGCTCGATGCCGCTCCGGCCATCGCCGACCGCACCTGACTCCGGCTTACCCATGACCGACACCACGACCCACCTCTTCGCCACCGCTTCGCAGGACGCGCGCCCGCTGCACATCGTTACACGTGAGGGCTACGCGGCCTGGCGCGACACGCAGCCGGCCCTCGTGCAGGCCTGGCTCGATGCGCAGGCCTTCGATGCGGCGCCCGGTGCGCTGGCATTGCTGCCGGGTGACGGCGGCCTCGACGGCGCGGTGATCGGCATCGGCGATGCACGCGATCCGGACAGCTACGCGCATGCGGTCTACGGCCTGCCGGAAGGCGACTGGCGCGTGGCCGGTGCGCACGATGCGGCGACGCTGCAGCTGGGCTGGGGACTCGGCGCGTACCGCTTCACCCGCTACAAGACGACCGCGCGCAAGCCGGCGCGACTGGCCGTGGACGCGGCCGATGCCGAGACCGTCGACGTCATCGCCGCGACCACGCGCGTGCGCGATCTGGTCAACACGCCGACCGAGCACATGGGCCCCGAGCAGATGGAAGCGGTGGTCCGCGAGATCGCGCAGACGCATGGCGCAACCTTCGACAGCATCGTCGGCGACGCACTGCTCGAGCAGAATTTTCCGGCGATCCACGCGGTCGGCCGCGCCTCGCATCGCGCGCCGCGCCTGCTGCATCTGAGCTGGGGCGACGCCGCGCATCCGCACATCGCGATCGTCGGCAAGGGCGTGTGTTTCGACACCGGCGGCCTCGACCTCAAGCCGGCCGACGGCATGCGCAACATGAAGAAGGACATGGGTGGCGCGGCGCACGCGATCGCGCTGGCCGAGCTGGTGATGTCGCGCAAGCTGCCGCTGCGCATCACGTTGCTGGTGCCGGCGGTCGAGAACGCGATCGGCCCGGATGCATTCCGTCCCGGCGAAGTCATCGCCACGCGCAAAGGCATCAGCGTCGAGATCGACAACACCGATGCGGAAGGGCGTCTGGTGCTGTGCGATGCGCTGACCTTCGCCGGCGAGCAGTCGCCGGACACGATCCTCGATTTCGCTACGCTCACCGGCGCGGCGCGCATCGCGCTGGGCCCGGACCTGCCGGCGCTGTTCTCCAACAACGATGCGCTGGCGAACGCCTGGATCGCGGGCGGCGAAGCGACGCGCGATCCGGTGTGGCGCATGCCGTTGTGGCGGCCCTACCTGCGTTACCTCACCAGCGGCATCGCCGATCTCGCCAATGCCGGCTCACGCATGGCCGGCGCAGTCACCGCGGCGCTGTATCTCGAACGCTTCGTGCCGGCGGAGACGCCGTGGGCGCATCTCGATACCTACGCCTGGAACGACAGCAGCCGCGCGGGCCATCCGCAGGGCGGCGAGGCGCTGGGCCTGCGCGCGGCGTGGGCGCTGCTGAAGTCGCGCGTCTGAGGCTGCGTCAGCGCAGCCAGCCGCGACGCGCGGCGCCGCGGGCGAACAGCCACATCGACGCGACCACCAGGATCAGCAGCAGCGGCAGGCCCAGCCCGCGCAGGCCGGTCAGCGCCCAGACCGGCGTCAGCGCGTAGCTGGCGACCATCTGCACGACGATCGCGATGAACGACACCCGCAGCGCGGGCTCGGCCCAGCGGCGCGCGAACAGCAGCGCGATCGAACCGGCCGTGCCGGCCAGCGTCGCCAGACCGAACACACCGTAGATCCACATCGGCATCGCCGCATTGATCTGCTGCTGGTCGAGCGGCAGCGCCGCGCGCTGCTCGGGCGACATCGACACCTGCAGCGCGAACACCAGCAGGCCGAACAGGTTCCACAGCAGCGCGGTCAGCGCGACCACGCGGGCGCCCAGCGGCATGGGGGTCTGCATCGGTCGGTCCTCGGTGTGCGCGGCGGTGGCATAGCGTAGCAGCGGCGGCGCATGCGCCCGCCGGCCGTCCGCCGCCTGAAGCGGACGCGCCGCGCGCGAACGCGAGGTTCCCGCGGGCGTCGCCGACAGGCGAAAATGGCGGCTTCGCCGGGGAACCCCCGGTCCTTCGCCCGGTCCCCGATGAACGCTTCGACGCCGCTGTCCCCCAACGAGATCCGCAGCCTGTTCGCGCAGGCGATGTCGCGCATGTATCGCGACGAGGTGCCGCTGTACGGCACGCTGATGGAACTGGTGTCGGAGGTGAACGCCGCGACGCTGGCGCGCGATCCGTCGCTCTCCGCGCGCCTGCAGCGCAGCGATGCGCTCGACCGTCTGGATGCCGAGCGTCATGGTGCGATCCGCGTCGGCACGCCGCGCGAACTTGCGACGCTGCGGCGCCTGTTCGCGGTGATGGGCATGCATCCGGTCGGCTACTACGACCTCGCCGTCGCCGGCGTGCCGGTGCACGCGACCGCGTTCCGCCCGGTCGACGCCGCGGCGCTCGCGCGCAATCCGTTCCGGGTGTTCACGTCCCTGCTGCGGCTTGAACTGATCGAGGATGCCGCGCTGCGCGACGCGGCCGCCGCGATTCTCGAAGCGCGCGAAATCTTCACCCCGCGCGCGCTTGAGCTGATCGAACGCTTCGAGCAGGCCGGTGGCCTCACTGCCGACGAAGCCGCCGAATTCGTCGCGCAGGCGCTGGAGACCTTCCGTTGGCACAGGGAAGCCACCGTGTCGCACGCGACCTACCAGGCGCTGCTGTCCGCGCATCGCCTGATCGCCGACGTGGTCTGCTTCCGCGGCCCGCACATCAACCATCTGACCCCGCGCACGCTCGACATCGACGCCGCGCAGGACGCGATGCAGGCGCGCGGCATCCACGCCAAGGCGGTCATCGAAGGCCCGCCGCGCCGTCGCTGCCCGATCCTGCTGCGCCAGACCAGCTTCAAGGCGCTGCAGGAGCCGGTGCTGTTTCCCGCCGGCGACAGCGCCGACGCCGGCACGCACACCGCGCGCTTCGGCGAGATCGAGCAGCGCGGCCTCGCGCTGACGCCCAAGGGCCGCGCCCTGTACGACAGCCTGCTCGCGCGTGCACGCGAGGCAGGCGGCGCCGGCAGCACCGGCGACTACGGCACGCGCCTGGCCGCGGCGTTCGGCGACTTCCCGGATGACGACGACGCGCTGCGTCGCGAAGGCCTCGGCTATTACCGCTACGCGCTGACCGATGCGGGTCGCGCGGACCCGTCGGCCGTCGCGCGCGGCAGCGTCGACGATGCGATCAGTGCGGGACTCGTGACGGCAGACCCGGTCGTCTACGAGGATTTCCTGCCGGTCAGCGCGGCCGGCATCTTCCAGTCGAATCTCGGCGGCGGGGAACAGCGCGCGTTTGCGGCGCAATCGAATCGTGACGCGTTCGAAGCGGCGCTGGGTGCGCAGGTGCACGACGAGTTCGAGATCTATGCGCGGATCGAGCGGGATTCGCTAGTGGCGGTGGGGCTGGCGGGGTAAGAGCCCTCGACGCTCCAAGCCCTCCCCCGCCTGCGGGGGAGGGTTGGGTGGGGGCAATCCGCCTGACGCTAGAAACCCAAGCACGTGCGTCGACAACTTAGGCAAATGATTTCCGCGACCTGATCGTTCGCCCCCATCCCAACCTTCCCCCACCAGTGGGGGAAGGAGCTGCCGGTCGCACGCGTCAGGCAACCCGTGTCCTACAACCACCCCTTCTGCCGCGCCAGCCGATACGCCTCGATCCGGTTGCCGACGCCCAGCTTCCCGATCGCTTCCGACAGGTAATTGCGTACGGTGCCGTGCGAGAGCTTCAGCTGCGCGGCGATCTCGCTGGCGCTCATGCCCTGCCCCGCGAGCCGCAACGCCTGTCGCTCGCGTTCGCTCAACGGGTCGGGCTCGCTCCAGGCTTCCAGCGCGAGTTGCGGGTCGATCGCGCGGCCGCCGTCGTGGACGCGGCGCAACGCATCGGCGAGTTGTTCGGCCGGCGCGTCCTTGAGCAGATAGCCACCGACGCCGGCATCCAGCGCGCGGCGCAGGAAACCCGCGCGGGCGAAGGTGGTGACGATGACCACGCGGACCGGGAGTTCGTGGCGCTGGATGCGCTGCGCGAGTTCGAGACCGGTGAGGCCGGGCATCTCGATGTCGGTGACGAGGATGTCGGGCGACAGGCGCTGCAGTTCGCGCCAGGCCGATTCGCCGTCGCCGACGCTGCCGACCACCGACAGATCGTCTTCGAGATTCAGCAGCGCCGTCAGCGCGCCGCGCAGCATCGACTGGTCCTCGGCGATGAGGATGCGGAGCGGCGCTTCGGACGTGGGCATGCGCGACATGGCAGTGACGGTAGCAGCTGGACGACGGTCGAAAGGAACGGAGGTGCGTGCGTTGCGGATCAGCCGGCAGCGCCGAGCGGAATGCGCGCATCGATCCGCGTGCCGTCGGCCCCGCTGTCGATGCGCAACTGCCCGCCCAGTGCTTCGATGCGCTCGCGCATGCCCGACAGACCATTGCCGGGCACGATCGCGCCGCCGCGACCGTCGTCGCTGACCTGCAGCCGGATCGCGTCGCCTTCGCGCGAGAACTGCGCCTGCGCCGTGTGCGCATGCGCGTGCCGCTGCAGATTGGTCACCGATTCGCGCAACGTCATCGCCAGCGCCGTCTCCACCGCAGGCGACAGGCCGGCGCCGGCAACGTCCGCATCGAGGCTGTAGCCGAAGGCCACGCCGTCGGTCTCGAGCAGCAGGCGCGCGGATGCGAGTTCGGCTGCGAGCCCCGCAGCGCGGATGCCGCTGACGGCCTGCCGCACCTGCGTCAGCGCATCGCGGGCGATGCCGCCGACCTCGCCGATCTCGCGCTGGGCGCCGGTGGGATCGCGTTCGACGAGCCGCGCGGCGAGATCGGCCTTCAGCGCGACCATCGACAGTGTGTGACCGAGCAGATCGTGCAGATCACGGCCGATGCGTTCGCGCTCGCCCACGGCAGCCAGCCGGCGCACCTCGTCGTGCGACAGGCGCAGCGCGGCGTCCTGCCGGTTCTTCAGCCTCTCCACGTGCACCAGCAGGCCGATCATCACCGTCGTCACCGGCATCCAGGCCAGCGCCGCCCATGGATAGCCGAGCACGCGCGCCCAGGTCATCAGCACCGCGTTGAACACGATCAGCGCGAGCACGTAACGCCATACCGACGTGCGCGACAACGCGCCGAGGAACACACAGCCGAACACGAAGTAGCTGAGGCTCGACACGTACCAGGGCAACAGCGTGAAGCACAGCGCGATCATGCCGAGCGCGCACCACGGCGAACGGCGCGCCGGCAACAGCAGCGCACCCGCGTACAGGGCGATGAAGACCGGGTACGACAGCAGGGTGATCAGCAGCCAGCGCAGGTCGTAGCCCTGCGGCGAGAACATCGGCACGACGAACACCCAGACCGACCACAGCACGTGGACGCCTTCGCTCCACGCCGGGCGGCCCTGACGCAGCGCGCAACCGATGATCGAATCCGGCGCAGGTCGCAGACCGGCGAAGGTGCGCAGCGGTGCCGGGCTCGGAAGCGTGTCCATGTCGCGCAGCCTAGCCATCTCGAGTGTCCGCCAGAAGGGGCGGCTGCCCTGCGCCGTGCCGATCCGCCTGCATCTCAGTGCAGCTCGACGTCGTCGAGTGCGAAGGCGTACGTGCCTTCGGGCTGACCGGCGGTCCATGCGATGCCGCGTACCTGCGACAGGTCCGCGCCGGCGAATCCGTCGAGCGGCAGTCGCACTTCGGTCCAGCCGCGGCCGGCCTCGAAGCTCTGCATCGCCGGCATCGCGTTCGGCGATGCGCCGGAGAACAGCAGGGCGCTGTAGCGGCGCCCGTCGCCGCGCACGCGGAACACGAGCGTCTTGCGCGACGACAGATCCGCGGGCTGCATCGCCTGCGCGGCCGGGAAGAAGATCACGCCCGACCACGGAAACGCGAAGCCCGGTCTGATCTCGCCGGTGACCGACAGCGCCCCGGCCGAACCGTCCGCGCCGCCGTCGATGCGCGCGTGCGCAACGGTGGAGGCGCCGCCGGCCATCTGGTCGGTGGTCGGCGCCCAGCTGCCGAAGCGGGCATCGAGTCCGGTGTCGAAATCGCTGATGCGGGTGTCGTCCGGCACCGCGCCAGCGACCGCCGCAGCCGCGGGCTGCGTGCGTTCGACGCGCGCGCCGTTCTTCCACACGGTGTCGATGCGCCGCGTCGCGGTGATGTCCTCGAGCGGGTTGCCGTCGACCAGCACCAGATCGGCGCGCAGACCCGTCGCGATGCGACCGCGGTCGGCGATGCCGAAGCGCGTGGCCGGCGCGGACGTCGCTGCGACCAGTGCCTGCTGTGGCGTCAGCCCGGCCTGCACCAGCAACGCCAGTTCGCCGTGCAGGCTCGCGCCCTGGGCGGTGCCGGAATTGGGGGCATCGCTGCCGGCGAGGATCGTCACGCCTGCCGCGTGCAGCCGACGCACGCTGTCGATCGCATCGGTGAGGCGCTGCGGCTTCGGGGCGGTGGACATGCGCGCGCCGAGGCTGTCGCGCTGCTCCGGCGTGAGCCACGGCGACAAGGCGGGATCGGCCGCGAGCCGACCGCCTGCATCGGTGCCCGCCACCGAGGCGATCACCACCAGCGTCGGCACGACGAACACGTCGCGACGCGCGACCTCGGCGACGAAGGCGTCGTCGACCACGGCATCGTCGGTGACGTGCACGAAGCCGTCGATGCCGGCATCCAGCACCGCGCGGGCACTGTCCTGCGTGGACACGTGGGCGACGGCGATGCGCGTGTGCGCATGCGCGGCATCGACGACGGCGCGCACCTGCGCGGCGGTCAGGGTCGGCAACCTGCGCGTGCCGCCGTAGCCGCTGAGATCCTCGACGATCAGCTTGATGAAGTCGTCGCCTTCGGCCACGCGGGCGGCGATGAAGGCCGGGATGTCGGTGTCGGCATCGACGGTCGGCACCGGGAATCCGAACTGCGTGCCGTGCCCACCGGGCGCGGTGATCGCATAGCCCGCGGCCCACAGGTCGGCCTGCGTCGCCGGCGCGATCGACTCGCGTTGCGCGCGCAGCGCCGGCAGGCGCTCCGGCATGCCGTGCATGTCGAACGCGGTGGTGACGCCGAAGCGCAGCATGTCCTGCTGCGCGTTGCCCCAGGCGTGCACGTGGGCGTCGATCAGACCGGGCAGCAGCGTCTTGCCGGCCGCGTCCACCACGGTGACGCCGTCCGGCACTGCGACATCGGCGCCGACCGCTTCGATCAGTCCGTCGCGCACGAGTACCGTGCCGCGTTCGATGACCTCGACGCCATCGAAGATGCGGGCGTTGCGGATGGCGAGCCGGCCTTCCGTCACTGGCGCCGCGGTCGAATCCGTCCCCTGTTCGCGCCCGGCGACGGCCACCGCGGCGCCGAGCACCGCCACCAGTGCCACTACCGCCGCGACGCCGGGCCAGCGACGCTGGCCCTGTCGATTCGTCTGTGTCATTACGTTCTCCCCGAAAGTGAAGCGGATGATCTCAGACCGCACGCGCCAGGCGGCGCAGCGCGAGCACGCAGCAGGCGACGGTCACGACGATCAGCACCAGCAGGTGCAGCCACAGCGGCGCCGTGCCTGCCTGGCCGGTCACGCCGAGCGCGATCTGCGCCAGGTGCCAGGCCGGCCACACCGGTGCGAGCGTCGCGAACACGCCGGGCAGCATCGACAGCGGCAGCCACAGGCCGGACAGGAAGGCCATCGGCAGGAACAGCAGGTTGACCCACGCCGGCGCCGCATTCGCGCTGGCGATACTGCCGAGCAGCAGGCCGATCGCGCAGAACGGCAGCGCGCCGAGCACGGTCACCGTCCACAGCAAGGCCCATTGCCCCGCCGTCATGGACACGCCACCGAACACCATCGCCAGCGCCGCGAGTTCCAGCACGATGACCAGCGCAAACAGCATCGCGATCAGCAGCCGCGACACCAGCCAGGCGCTCGGCGGCGCCGGCAATGCGCGACGCAGGGCGAAGAAGCCGCGCTCCCGGTCGATCGCGAGCGTCACCGCGAAGCCGAACAGGCCCGCGCCCATCGCACCGAACACGCCGTAGGTCGCGAGCAGATAGCGCGCCGCTTCGCCGCTGCCGCGCCCGCCGAGCAGCAGGCCGAACATCACGTAGAACAGCGCCGGGAACAGCAGCGTCGGAATGATGTACATCGGCTCGCGCAGCAGCCGCAGCAGTTCGCAGCGCGTGTCGAGCAGATAGCAGCGCCAGAGGCTGACGCGTGTGCCGGTGTCGAGTGTCGTGTCCATCACGCGGCCTCCTGGTTCGCGGCGGACGTCTCGTCCGGCGCCGTCATCGCGACGAAGGCCTCGGCGAGACCGGCGCGCTGGACTTCGAGATCACCGAGCTGCGGATCCGCATCCAGCAAGCGACGCAGCACGGACTCCGTCTGCTCGGCCATTACCACCAGCTGCCCGTCGACGACATCGGCCGAGCGCACGCCGGGCCAGTCCGCGACGACATCCGCAGACACGACACTCGTGCAGCGGATGCGCCGCTGCGCGACCTGCGCACGCACCGCGCCGACGCTGCCGTCGGCGCGCACGCGGCCCGCATCGAGCACGATGACGCGATCGGCCAGCGCTTCGGCTTCTTCCAGATAATGCGTGGTCAGCAGAATGCCGACGCCGTCGGCGACCAGGCTGCGGATCGCGCGCCACACCTGCTGGCGCGCGCCGATGTCGAGCCCGGTGGTCGGTTCGTCGAGAAACAGCAGCTTCGGTCGCCCGCACAGCGCGAGCGCGAACTGCACGCGGCGCTGCTGCCCGCCCGAGAGCCGGCCATAGCGCCGGTCGAGCAAGCCGTCGAGTCCGCCCAGTGCGACGCAGTCGGCGACGCTGCGCGGCTGCGGATACCAGCTGCGTGTCAGCGCGAGCAGCTCATCGACCCGCAGGCGTTCGGGCAACTGCGCCTGCTGCAGCATCACGCCGATGTGGCGGCGCGCCTCGAGATCGGACGGATGCCGGCCGAACAGCATGACCTCGCCCGCATCGGCCGGCTGCAGGCCGAGCAGGATTTCGATCGCGGTCGTTTTGCCGGCGCCGTTGACGCCGAGCAGCGCGGTCACCTGGCCGGCGGGCAGCGAGAGGTCCACGCCGTCGAGCGCCTGCACCGCGCCGCGACGGCGACGCACGCCGCGCAGGCTGGCCAGCGGCGCCGCGGTGAAGGGGTCTGTACTGGACGGGACTGGACGCATCTCGGTTCCTCCGGGTTGCAGCCAGTCTCATGGGATGCGCGCCCTGCGGTCAGTCGCAGGCGTCATCCACTGCGGATGACACTCGTCAGGTGACCGGCGCACCGGATGCGCGCAGACTCGGCCCGACCCGCCACCGCGGGTGCCTCGCCCGGCGCCCTGCCGGAAACTGACTTCCGGCAGGTTGGATCGCCCGACCCCCACGGTCACACTCGCGCCTGTCGTCACGTCCTGCTTTCCATGGAACCCATGAATACCAAGGCCGACCTGCTCAACGAACTCCGCATCGACCGCAAGGCGCCGCCCGAACCGCCACGGCGGCGCGGCCTGTGGATCGCCATCGCGGTCGTCGTGCTGCTGTTCCTGCTGGTCGCCGGCTGGGCGCTGTTCGGACGCGATGGCGGCGTCGAGGTGCGCACCGCGCCCGTAGTCGCGATCACCGCCGGCGGCGCGAATGCATCGGTGCTCGATGCCACCGGCTACGTCGTCGCCCGTCGCACCGCGACGGTGTCGTCGAAGATCACCGGGCGTGTGCGCGAGGTGCTGATCGAGGAAGGCCAGCGCGTCGAGGCCGGCGACATCATGGCGACGCTCGATCCGATCGACGCCGACGCGCAACGCAATCTGTCGGCCTCGCAGCTCGCCGCCGCGCGCAGCCAGACCGGCAGCGTGCAGGCGCAGCTGGCCCAGGCCGAGGCCGATGCGACGCGTCTGCAAGCACTGGTGGCGCAGCAGCTGGTCTCGCGCTCGCAGTTCGACCAGGCCGTCGCCCAGCGCGATGCGCTGCGCGCGCAGCTGATCACCGCGCGGCGCAACACGCAGGTCGCGTCCGACTCGCTGGCGATCGCCGATCTCGGCGTCGACAACACCGTCGTGCGCGCGCCATTCGCCGGCGTCGTCACCGCCAAGGCTGCGCAGCCGGGCGAAATCGTCTCGCCGCTGTCGGCCGGCGGCGGCTTCACCCGCACCGGCATCGGCACGATCGTCGACATGGATTCGCTGGAAGTCGAAGTCGACGTCGGCGAGGCCTTCATCGGCCGTGTGCAGCCGAAGATGCCGGTCGAGGCGACGCTCAACGCCTATCCCGACTGGAAGATTCCCGCCGAGGTCATCGCGATCATCCCGGCCGCGGATCGCGGCAAGGCGACGGTCAAGGTGCGCATCGCGATCAAGCAGAAGGACGCGCGCATCGTGCCGGACATGGGTGTACGCGTGAGCTTCCTCGAAGCGCCGAAAGCCGCCGATGTAGAAAAGCCCAGCGGCGTGCGCGTGCCCGGCGCGGCGATCGTGCAGCGCGATGGCGCCGATGTCGCGTTCGTGCTCGGCGAGGACAACACGGTGACGCAGCAGGCGCTGAAGACCGGCATCGCCCTCGGCGACGACCGCCAGGTGCTGTCGGGCGTCAACGCCGGCGACACCGTCGTGCTCGATCCACCCGAGACGCTGGCCGACGGCGCGAAGGTGCGCATGGCCGCCAGCGACGCCGACACGCGCTGATCGCGCCCCACATCCAACGAGCAGCATCCAACCCGGAGTGCGCCATGTCGTCCCTCGTCAGCATCCGCAACCTGCACAAGACCTACCAGCGCGGCCCGGAGAAGGTCGACGTGCTGCACGGTATCGATCTCGACATTCCGCAGGGCGATTTCGTAGCGCTGATGGGTCCGTCGGGTTCGGGCAAGACCACGCTGCTGAATCTGATCGGCGGGCTGGACACGCCGACCTCGGGCGAGATCGAGATCGAAGGCGAGCGCATCGACCGCATGAGCGCCGGCCAGCTGTCGAACTGGCGCAGCCGCCACGTCGGCTTCGTGTTCCAGTTCTACAACCTGATGCCGATGCTCAATGCGCAGAAGAACGTGGAACTGCCGTTGCTGCTGACCACGCTCGGCGCCGCGCAACGCAAGCGCAACGCGGAGATCGCGCTGACCCTGGTCGGCCTGGCGGAGCGTCGCACCCACAAGCCCAACGAACTGTCCGGCGGCCAGCAGCAGCGCGTGGCGATCGCCCGCGCGATCGTGTCCGACCCGACCTTCCTGATCTGCGACGAACCCACCGGCGATCTCGACCGCCAGAGCGCGGAGGAGATCCTCGGCCTGCTGCAGGAACTCAACCGCGAGCACGGCAAGACCATCGTCATGGTCACCCACGATCCGAAGGCCGCCGAGTACGCGACCCACACGATCCATCTCGACAAGGGCGAGCTGGTCGACACGCCCGTCGGCGCGCACTGACCCACGCTGCTTCGGAGACCACACGATGAAATACCTGTCGCTGGTGTGGGCCCAGCTGTTCCGCAGCAAGACGCGGACACTGCTGACGCTGTTGTCGGTGGTCGCGGCGTTCCTGCTGTTCGGCATGCTCGATTCGGTGCGCGTGGCCTTTAATGCCGGCGGCAGCGTCGACGGCGCGAACCGGCTGATCGTCGCCTCGCGCCTGTCGATCACGCAGTCGCTGCCGGTGCGCCTGCAGTCGCAGATCGAGTCGATTCCCGGCGTGCGCAAGGTGACGTACGCGATGTGGTTCGGCGGCATCTACCAGGACCAGCGCAATTTCTTCCCGAACTTCTCCGTGGCGCCGAACTTCTTCGACGTCTACGGCGAATACGACGTGCCGCCCGACCAGCTGCAGGCGTTCCGCGACACGCGCACCGGCGCGGCCGTGGGCGAAGCGCTGGCCAACAAGTTCGGCTGGAAGATCGGCGACACGATTCCGATGCAGGCGACGATCTTTCCGCGCGGCGGCAGCAACGACTGGCCGCTGGAACTCAAGGCGATCTTCCGCGCCAAGGACCGCAGCAACGTGGGCGCCGAGAACCAGTTGATGATGAACTGGAAATACTTCGACGAATCCAACGACTACATCAAGAACCAGGTCAGCTGGTTCACCGTGCAGCTGTCCAACGCCGACCAGGCCTCGCGCGTGGCGCAGGCGATCGATGCGATCTCGGCGAACTCCGACCACGAGACCAAATCGCAGACCGAATCGGCGTTCCAGCAGGCGTTCGCCAAGCAGTTCGCCGACATTGGCCTGATCGTCACCGCGATCATGGGCGCGGTGTTCTTCACCCTGCTGCTGCTGACCGGCAACACGATGGCGCAGGCCTTGCGCGAACGCATTCCTGAACTCGCGACGCTGAAGACGCTCGGCTTCACCGACGGCACCGTGCTGGTGCTGGTGATGGTGGAATCGGTGCTGCTGGTGGTGATCGGCGGACTCGTCGGCCTGGGTCTCGCCTCGGCGATCATGCCGGGCGTGAGCGCGGCGAGCGGCGGCGTGATCGCGCTGCCGACGGTCCCGGCGCAGACGTGGTTGATCGGGCTGGGCCTGATGATCGGCATCGGCATCATCGTCGGCGTGCTGCCGGCGCTGCGCGCGCAGCGATTGAAGATCGTCGACGCGCTGGCGGGGCGCTGACGTCATGACCCATTGCATTGCCTTCCGCTGCACGACGAACCGGATCGGACCGACATGAAAAGCCCGTGGCTCTGGAACCTGCTGTCGATCGTCGCGCTCGTCGTCGGGCTCGCGGTGTGGGTGCTGCTGCCCTGGTACGGCGTGCTGGCGATCGCGGTCGCCATCGCGTTGTGGCTGGTGCTCACGCGCGGCGGCCGACTGGCGCTGGCGGCGGCGCGCATCGGCATCAGCAGCCTGCCGCAGCGCTGGGGCGCGTCGTCGGTGATCGTGGTCGGCATCGCCGGCGTGGTCGGCGTGCTGGTGGCGATGCTGGCGATGGGCGAAGGCTTCAAGGCCACGCTCAACAGCACCGGCGACGAGACCTCGGCGATCGTGCTGCGCGGCGGTTCGCAGGCCGAAACCAATTCGGTGATCACCCGTGACCAGGTGCCGCTGATCGGCACGCTGGCCGGCATCGCACGCGATGCGCAGGGTCGCCCGCTGCTGTCGCCGGAGCTGTCGCAGGTGGTCAACCTGCCGTCGAAGTCCGACGGCACCGACGTCAACGCGCAGTTCCGCGGCGTCGGCGAACTCGCCTGGGCCGTGCACGACAAGGTGCAGGTGATCGAAGGGCGCAAGTTCGCGCCCGGTCTGCGCGAAATCGTCGTCGGCCAGGGCGCGCGCAGCCAGTTCCGCGGACTCGAAGTCGGCAAGACGCTCAACCTCGGCAACCAGCAGTGGACCGTGGTCGGCGTGTTCGCATCGGGCGACGCGCACGATTCGGAGCTGTGGACCGACGGCGAAACGCTGGCGTCGACCTATAACCGCGGCGCCTACCAGTCGATCACCGTGCGCACCGACGGCAAAGCCGGCTTCACCGCGTTCAAGACCGCGATGGATGCCGACCAGCGCCTGAAACTCGATGTCTCGACGACGCGCGCCTACTACGGCAAGCAGTCCGGCCAGCTGGCGACGCTGATCAATGTGCTCGGCACGGTCATCGGCGCGATCATGGCGGTCGGCGCGGTGTTCGGCGCGCTCAACACGATGTATGCCGCGGTCGCCGGCCGCGCACGCGAGATCGCGACGATGCGCGCGATCGGCTTCCGCGGCCTGCCCGTCGTGGTCGCGGTGATGCTGGAGACGATGCTGCTGGCGTTGCTCGGCGGCCTGCTCGGCGGCCTGCTCGCGTGGAGCATCTTCAACGGCTACAGCGTCAGCACGCTGGGCAGCAACTTCAGCCAGGTGGTGTTCCAGTTCAAGGTGTCGCCGGAACTGCTGTGGAACGGCCTGAAATGGGCGCTTGGCATCGGTCTCGTCGGCGGCCTGTTCCCGGCCCTGCGCGCCGCGCGTCTGCCGGTCACCGCGGCGCTGCGCGCGACATGAGTGCCGCATCGCCAGACACGTTGTCGAACGCCGACATCGCACGCGAGATCCAGTCGCTGCAGAAGCGTGCGTTCGAACGCTACGAAGATGCCGCGCTGCGCGCCGAAGCCGACCCCGCGCGCGCCGAGGTCATCTACGCCCAGGCCGAACGCGACACCGCGCCGTGGATCGCACGCGCGACCGCACTCAACGACGAACGCGTCGCGCGCTATCGACGCCGTGCGAAACGCTGGCGCACTGCGACGCTGGTGATCGGTGTGGTCGGTGCGGTGTGCGTGATGTGGATGATGTCGCGCGCGGGTTGATCAGAACGCACGCCAGACTCGATTAGCAACTTGCGCCCTCGTAATTTCAAGACACCATCAGTTCGCCACCCTTTCGATCCCGTTATTCCGGCGAAGGCCGGGTTTTCAACCGCCGCAGTGTGGGTCATCCAGTGACTTTCCGGCCGTAACGCCAACATCCAAGACACTGGATGACCCGCCGTGCGGCGGTTGAAAGCCCCGCTTCCGCGGGAATGACGACAGTGAGATGAAAGAGCGCTTGAGCGTCGAAGACGCCGTCAAGTCGAGTGAGTTAGACCCCGCGATCCAGCAACCCGTCCGCGAGCGCCTGCGCCACGTCGTCCGCGGTGTCGATATCCTGCGCCAGCGACGGCGCCTGCAGCCGGAACAGATCCTCCTCCGGCAGCGCCGCCAGCAACGACCCGAATCCCCGATCGCCTTCCAACACATCCACCTGCGCGAACAGCGTGTGCGACAGCACCGCGGGCGCGCCGGGGTGCTCGCCGTGCATCACCGCTGCGCAGCCCGACCGCACGCTGCGCGAGCCGTCCAGCAGCGCGCGCAGATGCAGGGCATTGAGCGCAGGCTGATCGATGCCGGTCACCAGCACCGGGCCGCGGTGTGCCTGCAGCGCCCGCGATGCGGCGACGAGGCTGGCGGACAGGCCTTCGCGCCAGTCCGGTACTTCGTGCAGCTCGACGAAGCCGTGCGGCGACGGTGCGAGCTCCGCCGCGACCGCGTCGTGATACGCGCCGAGCATCACCACGAGCCGGCAGGGATGGGTTTCCGCGACCAGCCGCACGACGCGCGCGACCAGGCTTTCCCCGTCGCGACGCAGCAGCTGCTTGGGCCTGCCCAAGCGCGTGCTGCCGCCGGCGGCCAGCACGATTGCGGCATGCGCGGTGGTCATCGGAAACGTCCGGCGTGACAGATCGACATCGCCGCACTGTGCCAGAAGGCCCGTGCAGCGGCCGGCTCACGCCGATGAACGGCGACAGTCTGTCATGCAGCTGTCATCGCAGTGCGATAGCGACGCCTGGCGCCGCGTCGATAGTCTGCGCGGCCGCCTCGCCTCCGCCCGCTGCCATGCTTCGCCTCGCCGCCCTCCTCGTCGCCTGCCTGCTCGTCGCCGGATTCTCGTCATGGCCGGGCATGGCGAATTCGCTGGCGTCGAAGCTGGTCGCACCGCCCGGTGCATCGCCCTTGCTGCAGACCGATCGCGTCGAGGCCGCATTCGCGCGATTGCCGAACCGCAGCGGACACGTCACCACGAGCGCTGGTGTCTCGATGTTCTGGCGTGCGCTCGATCCTGGCGATTACGGCATGGACTACACGTGGACGCGGCCGGCGGACGATCCGCACGGCGTCGACTTCTCGCTCGACTTCCACGCGCCCTCAACGCCGTCCGCGCCGTCCGCCCCACCGCGCGGCACGGTCGTGCTGCTGCACGGCTGGATGATGGATGGCGGCTCGCTGCTGCCGTGGTCGATCGCGCTGGCCGAAGCCGGCTATCGCACGATCACCCTGGACCTGCGCAACCATGGCCGCTCCGGCCATGCACCGTCGGGCTACGGCACGCGCGAAGCTAGCGATGTCGTCGACGCGGTCGCCGCACTGCGCGCGCAAGGCGAAATCGTCGGCCCGCTGCACGTGTTCGGCGTGTCCTACGGCGCGGCGACCGCGCTGTTCGCCGCTGCCGATCCACGCCTGCAGGCCGAACGCGTGGTCGCGCTGGAGTCCTTCGACAACGCCGGCGCCGCGATCCGCGACATGGTGCCGCACATGCTCGACGAAGACGGCGGCAGCTGGCACGCGCAACTCACGCGGCGCTGGCTGCGCTGGCGCATCGATGCCTCGGTGCTGGACGCAGCGATCGTGCGCGCGGGCGACACGCTGTCGTTGCCGCTCGACGGCGTCGATGTCGGCGCTGCCCTCGCCCAGGCGCCGGGCTGCGTGCTGCTGGTGCATGGCGATGCGGATCGACACGTGCCGGTGGAACACGGCCGCGCACTCGCGGCGGCCGTGCCGGGGGCTCGATATCTGGAACTCTCCGGCGAAGACCATCTCAGCCTGCCGATGCGGCTCGACCGTCTCGCGCCGACCGTCGTCGACTGGTTCGACGCACCGGCCTGTCCGCAGACCGCGCTCGCTGCGCGCTAGAAGAAACGGTGGGAGCGCGCTCGCGCGCGATGAGCCTTGCCGGCGACGTGCAATCGCGCGCAAGCGCTCTCCCACACCAGCAGGTCGCCCCTCCCTGTTAGGCCTGCTGCGCGACGATCCGCCGGCGCGACTGCAGAAAGCCGTCGATCGCGAACACCACCAGCCCGACCCAGATGAAGCCAAAGCCGACCGCGCGGTCGATGCCGAAGGCTTCGCCGAAGAAGAACACCCCCAGGAGCAGCTGCAGCGTGGGACCGATGTACTGCAGCAGGCCGACGACGGTCAGCGGCACACGGCGCACCGCATAGGCGAAACAGATCAGCGGGATCGCAGTCAGCGCGCCACCGAGCACCAGCAGCACGTCGGTGAGTCCACCCCAGCGCAGCGAGAAGAAACCGCCGCCGCCCTGGGTCTCGAACCAGACCAGCGCGAGCAGCGCAGGACCGAACACGAACAGGTTCTCGACGCCGAGTCCCTGCACCGCTTCGACCGCGGCGAACTTGCGGATCAGCCCGTACAGCGCGAACGAAGTCGCCAGGCACAGCGCGATCCACGGAAAGCTGCCGTAGTTGAAGGTCAGCCAGGCGACGCCGCCGCCGGCCAGCGCAACCGCGATCCACTGCGGCAGCGACAGCCGTTCGCGCAGAAACACCACGCCGATGACGACGTTGAGCAATGGATTGATGAAGTAACCCAGGCTCGCCTCGACCACGTGGCCGCTGTTGACGGCCCACACGTAGAGCGCCCAGTTCGCCGCGATCAGACAGCCCGACATCGCGAGCATACCGGCGAGCTTCGGTTGCGCGAGGATCTCGCGCAGCCAGCCGCGGCCCTGGCGGATGGTCAGGAACGCGGCGACGAGAATCGCGCACCAGATCGAGCGGTGCAGCACGATCTGCAGCGACGGCACGTGACGCAGCAGATACCAGTACAGCGGCATCAGGCCCCAGATCACGAAGGCCGCGACCGCGATCCACAATCCGCGACGGCTCTGAGCGGCGTCGATCATGGATCTTCTCCGGCGACTGCCGCGGCCGGTGTCGGCACGACCTTCTTCGCGCGCGCGCGGCCGAGCGTGATCGCGACCACCGCGACCAGGATCACCGCCATCGCGCCGAGATCGTTGACGTGGAAGCGCTCCGACGCGAGCCACACGCCGAGCAGCACCGCGATCGCCGGATTGACGTAGGCATAGCTGCCGGCGAGCGTCGGGCGCACGTTGTGCAGCAGCCAGACGTAGGCGGTGAAGCCGATGATCGAACCGAAGGACGCGAGATACGCGACCGACAGCGTGCCCTCGAGCGTCGGCAGCTCATGGAAGCGTTCGCCGATCAACAGGCCCACCGCGAGGATGATCACGCCGCCGGCGAGCATCTGCGCGGCAGCTGCCATGAACGGCGACGGCAGATCCCGGCCGCGGCTCCACACCGAACCGAAAGCCCAGGCCAGCGGCGCGATCAGCAAGGCGATCAGACCGGTCGGCGTCGCGGTCAGCGAGCTGCCGGCGTTGAGCCACAGCACGCCGGCGAAGCCGACCGCGAGACCGGCCCATTCGATGCGCGAGGGACGATCGCCGCGGATCGCCGCGAACAATGCGATCCAGATCGGCGCCGACGCGACCGCGACCGCGGCCAGACCCGACGACACGCTCTGCTCGGCGATGCAGACCATGCCGTTGCCCAGACCGAGCAGCAGCACGCCCATTGCGAGCAGGGTCTTCCACTGGTTGCGCGTCGGCGCCGGCACACCGCGCAGCCGCAGCGCGGCGTACATCAGGCCACCGGCGACGATGAAGCGCATGCCCGCCATCAGCAGCGGCGGATAACCGCCTTCGAGCGCGAACCGGATCGCCAGATAGGTCGACCCCCAGACGAGATAGACGGCCGCCAGCGCCAGCGCGATGGCCAGGACCGAGGCGGGACGCGACACCGGCGCGACGCTCATGGGGGTTCCGGAGACAGGAGGAGAAGCCGCGAATGCGGAGCGGAATTCTACGCCCGCGGCCCGTTGCACGGCTGGAATGATGGTGTTGCAGCGGTGCAGTGGCGCGAGAACGCAAGCGGATGCCGGGATCCCGTGCGGACGCCCCGACAAAGACGCCCCGAAAAAAAAGCCGCCGCGGTCACCCGCGGCGGCTTCGTTCGCACACCTGCCAGCGGCTCAGCGCGCCCAGCGGCCCGGCGCGGTCGACTCCGGCAGCACCGTCGCCGACAGATCGCGGTCGGCGTTGAGCAGGCGCACCGCATCGGCCAGGATCGCCGCCGATTCGCGCAGCAGCGGATCCGGACGCTCTTCGGCCGCCTTCTCCAGACGGTTCTGCTGGGCGATCGCACGCTCGTTGGCCTGCAGGCCGTCGTCGTCCGAATCCTCCGCCAGCGGATCGAGTTCCAGACCCAGCGCGCGACGTTCTTCCTGACGCACCTGACGCTTCTCGGTCTGGCGATCCCGCTCGGCGCGACGCTCGGCCTCGTTGAGCGACACGAACTTCTTCTCGCGCTCGGCGCGGAATTCGGCGATGTCCTCGGCCCACCAGACGAATTCCTTGTCCGTCGCCACACGCGTCTCGTGCAGCTGTTCGAGGCGCGGCAGAAGCGGCGCGAAATCGCCGTACTGGGTATGCGGCACGGCGGCGATGCGCGTCCACGGCAACGCGTTGTCGTAGGTGCTCTCGCCGAACTCGGTCGCATCGACCGTCACCGGGAAATGGATGTCCGGCTCGACGCCCTTGTTCTGGGTGCTGCTGCCGCCGGGCAGGAAGAACTGCGCGATGGTCAGCTTCACCTGGCCGAAGCGCTTGGTCTCGTTCGCCGGCCAGCGGTCGAGGTCGACCAGATTCTGCACCGTGCCCTTGCCGAAGGTGGTCTCGCCGATGATCAGGCCGCGGCCGTAATCCTGGATGGCGCCCGCGACGATCTCCGACGCCGACGCCGAACCGCGGTTGATCAGCACCGCCAGCGGACCGTCCCAGGCCACGCCCGGTTCGCGATCGCCCTGCACGCCGACGCGGCCGCCGGATTCGCGCACCTGCACCACCGGCCCCTGGTCGATGAAGAGACCGGTCAGCTCGACCGCCTCGTTGAGCGAACCGCCGCCGTTGTTGCGCAGGTCGAGCACCACGCCGTCGACCTTCTGGGTCTTGAACGCTTCGAGCAGGCGCGCGACGTCGCGCGTCGCCGAGGCGTACTCGCCATCGCGATTCCGGCGCCCCTCGAAGTCCTGGTAGAAGGCCGGCAGCTTGATCACGCCGATCTGCTTCTCGCGGCCGCCTTCGGTATCGGCCGGCAGCGTCAGCGTCTCGGCCTTGGCCGCCTGCTCCTCCAGACGCACGCGCGCACGTGTCAGCGTGATGCGCACCGGCTCGCTGTCGAGCGTGGCTTCGGCGGGAATGACGTCCAGGCGCACCTGGGTGTCCTTCGGGCCCTTGATCTTGTCGACCACGTCGTCGATGCGCCAGCCGATCACGTCTTCCATCGGGCCGTTGGTGCCCTGGCCGACGCCGACGATGCGATCGCCCGGCTTGAAGCGGTTGCTGATCGCGGCGGGACCGCCGGCGATCACCTCGCGGATCACCACCACGTCGTCCTGCTTCTGCAGCTGCGCGCCGATGCCTTCGAGCGACAGCGACATGCTCTGGTTGAACAGACGCGCCGCACGCGGGTTGAAGTAGTCGGTGTGCGGATCGATCGAGCCGGTGTAGGCGTTGAGGAAGCTGCTGAAGGCGTCCTCGTTGTTGAGCGCGGCGACCGTGTTCGCGGTGTTGAGGTAGCGACGGTCGAGCGTCTTGCGGATCTCGTCGTCGGCCTTGCCGGCCAGCTTCAGACGCAGCCAGTCGTTGCGCACCGACTGGCGCCACAGCGCGTCGAGCTCGGCCGAATCGGCGGCCCACGGCGCGTCCTCGCGGTCGTACTCCCAGCGGTCATTGCCGCTGAAATCGAAGATGTCCTGCTTGAGCAGTTCACGCGCGCCGGTGATGCGCTCATTGACGCGCTGCTTGTACAGCGCGAAGACCTCGAGCGCCGGGGCCACGTCGCCGTCGCGGACGGCCGCGCCCATGCCCGCGCGCAGCGGCTCGAAGCGGGCGATGTCCTGCTGGGTGAAGAACAGCTTGCCGGCGTCGAGATTCTCGAAATAGCGGTCGAAGATCTCGCCCGACAGCGTGCCGTCGAGCGCGCGCGGCCGGTAGGCGTAGCGGCTGTCGGACAGCAATCCGTAGACCAGCTTCGACGCGGCCACCTGGTCGGCGTTCGGCGTCATCGGCACATCGGCGATGGCGTCGGGCCTGGCCATCAGCGCGAGCGGCACCGCCAGCGCGAGGGCGATCAGGGAGCCGGAAACGACGCGGGAAGCTTTCATGCAGGGTCCTGGATTGCGGATGCGGTCATCATGCGACATGCCTTCGAGCGTGTCGCGTGAACTGACGCGTCGACAGTGCCGAAAGTTGCACGTTGCATGCAATCGACTGTACGGAAACAGGATGAATCGACGCTGCGTTCATCGCGGCGTCAGTCGCGGGCGCCCTGAGCCCGCGGCCGGGCTCAGGCGGCGACGCCGGCGTCCATCGCCTGCTGGTCGGCGTGATACGACGAGCGCACCAGCGGGCCGGAGGCGACGTGGCTAAAACCCAGCGCCATGCCGTAGTCCTCGAGCGCGCGGAACTCTTCCGGCGTCCAGTAACGCAGCACCGGGTGGTGGTGCGCGCTCGGCTGCAGGTACTGGCCGATGGTGACCATGTCGACATCGTGCGCGCGCAGGTCGCGCAGCGTGCCCTGCACCTGTTCCATGGTCTCGCCCAGGCCGAGCATGATGCCGGACTTGGTCGGCACGTCCGGATGCTGGGCCTTGAACTTCTTCAGCAGATCGAGCGACCACTGGTAGTCCGCGCCCGGGCGCACGTTGCGGTAGAGATCGGGCACCGTCTCGACGTTGTGGTTGAACACGTCCGGCGGATCGGTCTTGAGGATTTCCAGCGCGCGTTCCATGCGGCCCTTGCCGCGGAAGTCCGGCGTCAGCACCTCGATGCGGATGTGCGGCGACTGCTTGCGCACTTCGCGGATGCAGTCGACGAAATGCTGGGCACCGCCGTCGCGCAGGTCGTCGCGGTCGACGGACGTGATCACGACGTACTTCAGGCCCATGTCGGCGATGGTGTTCGCGAGGTTCAGCGGCTCGCTGGCATCCGGCGGCTTGGGCCGGCCGTGGGCGACGTCGCAGAACGAGCAGCGGCGCGTGCAGACCTCGCCGAGAATCATGAAGGTCGCGGTGCCGTGGCCGAAGCATTCGTGGATGTTCGGGCAGCTGGCTTCCTCGCAGACCGTCACCAGACGGTTCTCGCGCAGCTTCGACTTCAGCGCGGCAACCGCGCCGTTGGACGGGATGCGCACACGGATCCACGACGGCTTGCGCAGCACGGGCGCATCGGCGAACTGCACCGGCGAGCGCGCGATCTTGTCGCCCGCCACCTGCTTGACGCCGGTCTGCAGCGACGCCGGCGGCGGCGTGGAGACCACCTGCAGCGGGATCGATTTGTCGACGGAAGAGGACATGGCGGCCAGGACTGCGGTCGGAGGGTCATTGTAGGCCCCTGCCCCGGCAGTGTCTCCCGAGGGGCGAGGGATACAGCGTGTCATTCAGCGGGCTGAAGCGCCGGCGGCGGGCCTGCGGTCAGCGACAGGCCGAACTGCGCGGCCAGATTCTCGAGCAGCATCGGCGCCACCGTCCCGGGCGAGCAAGGCCCCCCCAGATCGCCCAGCGACACCACCTGCAGACCTTCGTAGCCGCAGGGATTGATGCGCTGGAAGGGTTCGAGATCCATCGCGACGTTGAACGCCAGCCCGTGGAAGGTGCAGCCGCGGCGCACGCGGATGCCAAGCGCGGCGATCTTGGCGTCGTTGACGTAAACGCCCGGCGCGCCGTTGCGGCGTACGGCCTCGATGTTCCAGTCGCCCAGCGTGTCGATGATCGACTGCTCGATCTTGCAGACGTATTCGCGCACGCCGATCTTGAGCCGCGGCAGGTTCAGCAGCGGGTAGACCACCAGCTGGCCGGGGCCGTGATAGGTCACCTGGCCGCCGCGATCGACCTGCACCACCGGAATATCGCCGGGCGCGAGCACGTGTTCGGGCTTGCCGGCCTGGCCGAGGGTGAACACCGGATCGTGTTCGACGACCCACAACTCGTCCGTGCCGTCGGCGCCGCGCGCATCGGTGAAGCGCTGCATCGCGCGCCAGACCGGTTCGTAGGGCTGCCGTCCGAGCTGGCGGACGATCGCCGGGCTGCTCACAGCACGCGCTCCATCACCCGCGCGCAGCCGAGTCCACCCGTGGGCACCGGCGCGCCGTGCAGGAAATCTCGCATCGCCGCAGCGACACGATCGCTGCGCGCGCTCTCGAGCAACGCCAGCGCCGCGGTGTCGGTTTCGAGACCTTCGAACGCCGGCGCCTCACCGTCGAGCGGCGCCTCGCTCCAGGCCATGCGCCAGCCGGGCAACAGCGGCGCGGTGCGTTCGGCGCGGACCATCAGCCGTACCTCGCAGTGGCGTGGATCGGCGGCGATGCGTGCGTACAGCGCATCCACCGCGGCGGCCGGGCCTTCGAGCAGCTGCATGAACAGCCCGTCCTGCCACAGCAGCATGCCGCCGATGCCGTGATGCGCGTTGTAGGCGCGGCTGCGCAACAGCAGATGCACCATGTCCGGCACGGTGAATTCGTACAGCTGGCCGCTGCGATAGAGCAGCTGGCGGATCATGTGCGGCGTCCCGTTCGAAGCGTTACAGCGTCCACTTCACTTCGGGATGGTCGCGCAGGGCCGCGTGCGCGGCGTCGTACTGCGCGCGCGTCTCGGCGCGGAAGCTGAGCTTGATCGACACGTACTTGCCGCCGCTCGACTCGCGCGCGGTGACGGTTTCGTGGAGCACGGCGATACCGGCGGCGGCCAGCAGGCGCGGGATCTCGGCGTCGAGCCCGGCGTCCGCCGGTCCCATCGCGGTGATCTCGAACACGCCCGGAAACTGGAAGCCGTGGTCGGGGTTGTCGGAGGAGATGTCCATCGCGGGATTATCGGGGCAGAGGTCGCCGAACCCAAGCGGTGGCGACCGTTCGATGACGCGAAGCCCTGCCCCGCATTGCGGGAGAGGGTTCGGTGGGGGCGAACAGTCGGGTCGGCGTTCGCCAGTCATCGCGCGACCGGCTCGTGAGGCACAGTTGTCCGCTCAACCGGAACGTTCGGCCCCCATCCCGGCCTTCCCCCGCAAACGGGGGAAGGAGACCTACACGCGGCTCCAATGAAGCCGCGAAGCACCCGTGCTTAGGCGTTCCACCACATCAGGAACTCGTGCCACAGGCGCTTGAAGAAGCCGGCTTCTTCGACCGCTTCCAGCGCGACCAGCGGGCGCTCGGCGATGACCTTGCCGTCGAGCTCGACGCGCACGGTGCCGATGGCCTGGCCCTTTTCGATCGGGGCTTCCAGCGTCTGCGGGATGTCCATCGACGGCTTGAGCTGCGCGTACTTGCCGCGCGGCATCGACACCAGCATCGGCTCGGCGACGCCCAGCTGCACTTCGTTGGTCTTGCCCTTCCAGACCTTCTGCGTGGCGACGGCCTTGCCCGCGTCGTAGACGGCGTGGGTCTCGAAGAACCGGAAGCCCCAGTTGAGCAGCGCCAGCGAATCGGTGGCGCGCTGCGCCTCGCTGGTCGAGCCCATCACCACCGAGACCAGGCGCTGGTCGCCGCGCAGGGCCGACGCCATCAGGCAATAGCCGGCGCCGCTGTGGTGACCGGTCTTGATGCCGTCGACGCTGTCGTCGCGCCACAGCAGGCGGTTGCGGTTGTGCTGGGTGATCGGCCCGACGGTGAATTCCTTGATCTTGTTGTGCGCGTATTCCTCGGGGAAGTCGCGCACCATCGCGCGGCCGAGGATCGCCAGATCGCGCGCGGTCGAGTAGTGCTCCGGGCCGGACAGACCGGTCGCATTCTCGAAGTGGCTGTTCTTCATGCCGATGCGCGCGGCGTAGGCGTTCATCAGCTGGGCGAAGGCTTCCTCGCTGCCGGCGACGTGCTCGGCGAGCGCGATCGCGGCATCGTTGCCGGACTGCACGACCATGCCGATTTCCATGTCCAGCAGCGGCGCGGTCTGGTTCACCGGGAAGCCGCTGTAGCTGCCGTCGGTGCCGGCGCCGCCCTTGCGCCAGGCGTTCTCGCTCATCAGCACCTGGTCGTCCGGCTTGATCTTGCCGGCCGCGAGCTCGGCGGCGATCACGTAGCTGGTCATCACCTTGGTGATGCTGGCCGGCTCGACGCGCTGGTCTTCGTTCTCGCCCGCCAGGATCTGGCCGGTGGCGTAATCCATGACCACCCAGGCGGTGCCGGTGATGGTCGGCGGGGGCGGCGTCGGCAGGTCGTCGCTGAGCGCGGGCGCGGCGGCGGCAGGCGCGGCAGGCCGGGGCGCGGGCTGCGGCGTGGGCGCCGGACCCTGCGCGACGGCGATGCCCACCGTGGCGGTGGCCAGCGCGGCCAGCAACATGCGCGAAACGACTACGGACACTTTCATGTAATGCACAACTCCGGGAAACCGGCCGCGTCGACCGGCGGTTGATGGAAAGGATTCAATCGCGGACGACGGTGGGCGCGCCGAAGCCGAGGCCGGCGACGCGCGAGGACACTTCGGCGACCTGCGTGGCTTCGACCGGACCCACGCGCAGGCGCCAGACCGGCTTGCCGGCGGCGGTGCCGTCCTGCAGCTGGGCTGCGGCGATCCCGGCGCCACGCAACGTGGCGAGCGCGCGTTCGGCGTTGGCGCGGGCGCCGAAGGCGGCGACCTGCAGGGTCACGCCGCCCAAGGCGGCAGCGGCCGTGCGGACCGGCGCTGGCGTCGGCGTCGGCGCGGTCACCGCAGCCACGGCAACCGGTGCGGCGGGCGTGGCTGCAGGCTGCGGATGCAGCGGCACCTGGCGGCCGTTCTCGAGCTTGATCCCGCGCGAGGCGAGCCAGGCATCGAAGTCGTCGGCGGTCATGACCTTACCGTTCTGGTACATGTTGAAGCGGCCGTTCGACGCATCGCCCTGCGGCGCGGGCGCGGGACGCTCGCCGGTCTGGGCGCTAGCGATCGGCAGCGCTTCGACGATGGCGTCCATCGCACTGCCGGCGGCCGAGGTCGTGGCGGCTGCGGTGGCGGTCGCGCGGGGCGCAGGTGCAGCAGCGGGAGGGGGCGCGCTCGCGACGGCGTCGTAATCGTTGCGGGCGTTCTCGCCCGGGCTCAGCGCGCGCACTTCGACGCGGCCGGTGCCGGCGGGATGAATGCCGATCTTCACCGCGGCGGCATAGCTCAGATCGACGACGCGGCCTTCGTGGAACGGGCCGCGATCGTTCACGCGCACGATCACCGACTTGCCGTTGTCGAGATTGGTCACCCGCGCGAAGCTCGGCAGCGGCAGCGACTTGTGCGCGGCGGTGAACGCGTACATGTCGTAGACCTCGCGGTTTGAGGTCAGCCGGCCGTGGAACTTCGCGCCGTAGTACGAAGCGGTGCCGGTCTCGGCGAACTCGCTGTGATCGTCGAGCACGCGGTAGCTCTTGCCCAGCACCTGGTAGGGGCTGCGGTTGCCGACCGGCGAACGCGGCAGGTCGACGACCTCCGGTTCCGGAATCGCGTCGACGTTGGGCAGGTAGTCGGGGAGGCTGTCGGGCACGCCCGGGCGGTACAGGCCGCCGGCGGTGTAATGGCCACGCGTGTCCGGGTCTTCCTGCGCAGGTGCGTAGGGCGAGACGCGGTTCTGGCCGGATGCCGGCCGGTGTGCGCTGCCGCCGTGCGCTGCCGGTGCGGACACCGTGCTGCCGGCTCCCGGCGTGGCGCCGCGCTTGGCGTTGCCCGCGCAGCCCGCGAGCAGGGCCACCGCCGCCAGCGGCAGCAGCCATCGGATCACGGACCGACCCCGGCCCGGATCGCCTGCGCGAGCTGGTGCACCGACAGCGAATACATCGGCGAGCGGTTGTAGCGGGTGATCACGTAGAAGTTGCGGTACGCCAGCCAGTACTCCATGCCGGCCTCGCCATCGAGCGACAGCAGCGTCGCGCCTTCCGCGGTCGGCTGACCGGGCGCCGGCGTGTAGCCGCGCCTGGCCAGATCGGCCAGCGGGTACACCGGATCCCAGTTCTCGGGCTTGAAGTCGGCTGCCGAGGCATCGCGCTGCCCGCGGGCCACGACCGGGCCACCCCGCTGCCAGCCGTGCACGACGAAGTAATTGGCGATCGACGCAAACACGTCGGGCTTGTGGGTCAGCAGGTCGCGGCGGCCATCGCCGTCGCCGTCCTTCGCCCACAGGCGATAGCTCGACGGCATGAACTGGCCCATGCCCATCGCACCGGCATAGCTGCCCTTGAGCTCACCGATGTCGAGCTGCGGCTCGGCCTTCTCCAACGCGAACAGCTGCGCGAGTTCGCCCGCGAAGAACGGCGCGCGCGGCGCGTAGTCGAACGACAGCGTGTACAGCGCGTCGATCACCTTCCAGTTGCCGGTGATGCGACCGTAGCTGGTTTCCACACCGATGATCGCGACGATGTACTCGGCCGGCACACCGGTCTCGGCAGCCACGCGATCGAGCGCGGCGCGGTTTTCGCGGTAGAACGCCACGCCGCCGTTGATGCGCGCGTCGTTGATGAAGATCGGGCGGTAGTCGCGCCACGGACGCACGGCTTCGGCCGGGCGGCTGATCGCGGTGAGGATCGCCTGCTGCACCTGCGCCTTCGCCAGCACGCTACGCACGTGCGCCGGATCGGCGCCGTAGGTCTGCACGGTGTAGTCGACGAAGTTCTCGACACGCTGCGCGCGCGGAATCGCCGGATCGGTGACCGAGGTCGGCGCGACCGGGCGTTCGGGCGGCTGCGGCACCGGCGCCAGCAGGGCACCTTCGGTGCGCGCAGGCTCGGGCAACGGCGTCACCGCACCGTAGTCCTCGGCATGGCCGTCGGACGGATTGACGGGGGTCGCACACGCTGCCAATGCGAACGGCAGCGCGGCCACGGCGAGTCGGAAAAAAGGGCGTCGGCTCATCGGCGGCGAGGTTAGCACGCACCTGCGCGCGGCACGCAGCGTTGCGCGGGCGCAGTCAGGGCCGGTAAGGAATGCGGCGACGCTCAGCGCCGCCGCGTCGCACTCGCCTGCACCGCCATCACCACGCCGAAGCCGGCCAGCAGCGAGACCGCCGCGGTGCCGCCGAAACTCAGCAGCGGCATCGGCACGCCGACCACCGGCAGCAGGCCGGAGATCATGCCGCCGTTGACGATGACGTAGACGAACAGCGCGAGGCCCAGGCTGCCGACCAGCAAGCGCGAGAATCCATCGCGCGCCTCGCTGGCGATCCACAGACACCGGCCCACGATGAACAGGTATAGGCCCAGCACGACGCTCACACCGAGCCAGCCGAACTCCTCGCTCAGCACCGCGAAGATGAAGTCGGTGGTGTGTTCGGGCACGTAGTTGAGATGCGACTGCGAACCGTCACCCCAGCCCTGCCCCGAAAAGCCACCCGAACCGATCGCGATCTTCGACTGGATGATGTTCCAGCCGGTGCCCAGCGGATCGGATTCGGGATCGAGGAAGGTCAGGATGCGGTCCTTCTGGTACTGCTGGAAATACCAGAACCATGCCGCCGGGGCGGCCACCGCGAATGCCGCCGCGCCGCCGATGAACCACCACCACGACAGCCCGGCCAGATACAGCGCGAACACGCCGCCCGAGGCCACCAGTACCGCGGTGCCCAGATCGGGCTGCAGCAGGATCAGGCCGGTCGGCAGGCCGATGATTGCGGCGGCGATCGCGATCGTGCCCAGCCGCGGCGGTGTGGGCTGCTGGCCCAGCCACCAGGCGGCCATCATCGGCAGCGACAGTTTCATCAGCTCGGCCGGCTGCACGTAAAACACGCCGAGGTTGAGCCAGTGCTGGCCGCTGCGGCCGGTGCCCATGAACAGCACGGCGATCAGTGGCAACAGCGAGGCGACATACGCCGCCGGCGTGAAACGACGCAGCTGCACGGCGGGAATCCGCGACAGCAACCACATCGCACCGAGCCCGACGACGAAGCGGCTGCCCTGCGAGGCGACCATCGCAACGTTCTGGTTGGTCGCGCTGTGCAGCACGGCGAGGCCGATGCACATCAGCGCGACCAGCGCGGCGAGCAGCGGCCAGTCCAGCGTGCGGGTGAACCGCTGCAGCATTTCCAGCAGCCAGCGCAGGATCACGTTCATGGCGTGGGCTCCGTCGGCGGTGCGGCGCCGGTCGCGGGCGCAGGTGACGTCGTCGGCGTCACGCCCGGGAACTTGCCGTTGGCATCTCGCGGCGCGGTGCGCACGCCGGCGACGACCGCTTCGAACGAGGGCTCGGGCGCGAGCTCGGCCTCGGGCACGACCGCGGCCACGGCGGCCGGTGCGCCGGTGGCGGCGTCGATCTCGACTTCGGGCATCTTGCCGAGCAGCCAGGCATCGAAAATGCGGCGCGCGATCGGCGCGGCGGTGCTGCCGCCGTAGCCGCCGTGTTCGACGGTAATCGCGAGCGCGATCGTCGGGTTTTCGGCCGGCGCGTAGCCGACGAACAGCGCCTGGTGGCGCAGGTGATACGGCAGGCTGCGCGGATCCATGCTCGCGCTGCCGCGGCGGCTGACGCGCTGCGCGGTGCCGGTCTTGCCGGCCATGCGGTACTCGGCGCCGATCGCCATGCGCGTGCCCGTGCCGCGACCGTGGATCGTGGTGACCATGCCCTCCTGCACCGCACGCAGATGCGCCGGGTTGTCGGTGATCGACGTCGCGGCCGGGCGCGGCACCAGGCGCCACGGCGCATCGAATCCGTCGCGGCGTTCGTTGGCCAGATGCAGCGTGTTGAGTTCGCCGCCATTGGCGATCGCCGCGGTACCGCGCGCGAGCTGCAGCGCGGTCGCGATCCAGTAGCCCTGCCCGATGCCGGCGATCACGGTCTCGCCGGCGTACCAGGGTTCACGCGAGCGCGAGGCCTTGAAGCGCGGCGACGGCACGACACCGGCGTTTTCGCCGAGCAGATCGATGCCGGTCGGCTGGCCGAAGCCGTAGCGCGTCATGTATTCGTCGAAGCGCTCGATGCCCATTTCGTAGGCGAGCTGGTAGTAGTAATAGTTCACCGAACGCGCGATCGAATCGCGCAGGTCGGTCCAGCCGGCGCCTCGCGCGGCATCGCGATAGCCGCGGCGCTGGCCGGGGATGAAGAACTCGCCGGTCGAGAACACGCGCGATTCGGGCGTGCGCAGGCCGCTGTCGACACCGGCCAGCGCGACCAGCGGCTTGATCGTCGAGCCGGGCGGGCCGCCGCCGAGCACGTTGCGGTTGAACAGCGGACGCGCGGGATCGTCCATCAGGCTGCGGTAGTCGTCGTGCGAGATGCCGTTGACGAACAGATTGGGATCGAAGCTCGGCAGGCTGACCATGCCGAGGATGTTGCCGGTGGCCGGTTCCACCGCGACGGCCGAGCCGTGCAGACCGCCGAAGGCCAGCACCATCGCCTGCTGCAGGTCGGCGTCCACGCTCAGGCGCAGATCCGCGCCGGCCGTCGCGGGCAGCAGGCCCAGCCGGCGCAGCGCGCGGCCCTCGACATTCGTCTCGACCTGCTCGTAGCCGATCTTGCCGCGCAGCGCCTCGTCGTAATACCGCTCCAGGCCCGTGCGCCCGGTCTGCGGATACAGCAGATGCGCCTGGCCGTAGCGCGCGACGTCGCTCTCGTCGGTGCGGCCCACGTAGCCGACCACGTGCGCGAACAGATCGCCGTAGGGGTAGTAGCGGTTGAGATACGGCACCACTTCGACGCCGGGGAAACGCCAGCGGTCGAGCGCGAAGCGCGCCATCTCGTCCTCGCTGATGCGCAGCTTGAGCGTGACCGCGCGGAAGCTGCGCTGCGCCTTGCGCTCGCGATCGAAGCGCGCAATGTCGTCGGGCGACAGCGCGATGATCCGCGACAGCTCGCTGATGAGCCGTCGCGTGTCGCCGGCTTCTTCGGGCGTGACTTCGAGGCGATACGCCTGTTCGTTCTCGGCCAGGATGCGGCCCTTGCGGTCGAGGATCAGCCCGCGTCCCGGCACCACCGGCCGCGGCTTGATGCGGTTGGCCTCCGAGCGCTTGGCGTAGATGTCGTGGTCGATGACCTGCAGCTTGAAATACCAGCCGGCGAGCACGCCCAACGCGAGCACCACGGCGCCGAATCCGATGATCGCGCGCGTGCGGAACGCCGCCGCTTCGGTGGCGTTGTTGCGGATGTCGGGACGGCGACCGCGTCTGGCCATGCGTCAGGCCTCCGCTACGACTTGCGCCCGAAGCGCAGTGCGTCCATGACCAGGTACAGCGGCGCCCACAGCAGCATGCCGATCAGCGGCGCCAGCCAGTACGTCCACGGCAGCTGCGGCACGCCGAGCGCGACGTGGATCGCCGCACTGATGATGCGGTCGTTGAGCAGCAGGCCGCCGATCGCCAGCGCCTGCTGCGCGACCGGGAAGAAACGCAGCTGCGAACGGAAGCGCTGCAGGATGAAGGCCATCATGACCAGCCGGAGCGCCTGTTCGCCAAGCAGGCCGCCGAACGCGAGATCGGCGATCAGGCCCATCGAGAACGCGAAGCCAAGACCGGCGCGATCGGGATCCTCGATCACCCAATAGGCGACCACCAGCGCCAGCCAGAACGGCCGGAACGGCTGCAGGCCCGGCGGCAACGGCAGCAGGCCGAGCAGCAGCGCGACGAACAGGCTGGCCGGCAGGACCCAGGGATTGCGGCGACGGCTCATCGCTGCGGCGCCTGCGCAGGCGGTGTCGCGGGCGGTGTCTGCGGCGGCGTTTGCGTCGCCGGCGCCGGCGGCGTGTCGGCAGGGGGCGTGTCGCCGGTGTCGGGCGCCGTCGCTTCGGTCCCGTCGGCGGGCGCAGCCGCCGCGTCGGCCTCGGCCTGCGCACGCGCAGCCGCCTCGCGTTCGGCGGCGGCGGCTTCGAGATCGGCCGTCGTCACCGGCACCACGACGTCGCGCAGCAGCAGTACGTCGCGGCCGCGATCGAGCTGCGCGGCCGGCGTCAGATCGCCGACCAGGAACGCGCGGCTGTCGTCGGGTTGCAGTTCGGTGATCGTGCCGACCGGAAACCCGGGCGGAAACCGCCCGCCGAGGCCCGAGGTCACCAGCGTGTCGCCGACTTCGACATCGGCCGACAGCGGCACGTTGCGCAGCGCCAGATGGTCCGCGCGGCCGCTGCCGTAGGCGACCAAGCGCACGCCGTTGCGGGCGATGATCACCGGCACCGCGTGTTCGAGATCGGTCACCAACAGCACGGTCGAGGTCAGCGGCGTGACCGTGATGACCTGGCCGAGCAGGCCGCCGGCATCGATGACGCTCTGGCCGACGCGCACGCCGTTGCGGCTGCCGGCATCGAGCAGCAGGCGCTGGCGCGTGGGGTCCTGGTCGACGTCGAGGATCGGCGCGAGCTGCACGTCGAGACTGCCCTGCTCCACCGCGCCGAGCAGCGCGCGCAGCCGTGCGTTCTCGACCGCCTCCACGCGCAGACGCGCCTGGCCGGCATTGAGCACCAGCAGTTCGTTGCGCAGGCGGCGGTTGTCGGCCGACAGCTGGGTGCGCGTGGCGGCATCGTTGCGCATGCTGTCGCCCAGACGCGACGGCAGACCCGCCAGCCACCACAGCGGCTGCATCGCCACGCTGGCCTGCTGGCGGAACTGCGACAGCCAGCCGCCCTGGTGATCACTGACAACCAACGCACACGACAGCGCGAGATAGGCGAGCAGACGCAGCGTGCCGGCGACATCGCCGGGCCGGGGCGCGGGAGAGCTGGCGTAGGAGGACATCAGGGGCGGTCGCTCGGCGTCATCTCGGACGTGGGCTCAACAGTCGAAGGCCGCATTGTCGTCGCCCCAGCGCACGCCGGGGCCCATCTCGATCGTGAGAACAGGCCCTGCCGCACGTCGACACCGGCGGGACCGCGGAGCTTGCGAACGCACGGGAGCCGCTGCGCTGGAGGACATCGACGACGGGCGGGCGACCGGACCTTCGCGCCGATCGCCGGTCCCGACGCCATCAGTCCGCGAAGAACTCGTTGCCGTGCAGGTCCAGCAGCTCCAGCGCACGACCGCCACCGCGGGCGACGCAGGTCAGCGGATCCTCGGCGACCTGCACGTGCAGGCCGGTGGCTTCGCTGATCAGGCGGTCGAGGTCGCGCAGCAGCGCGCCACCACCGGTCAGCACGATGCCGCGCTCGGCGACGTCGGCGCACAGTTCCGGCGGCGTCTGTTCGAGCGCCTGCTTCACCGCCTCGACGATGCCCGACAGCGGCTCGCGCAGCGCGTCGAGCACTTCGTTGGAGCTGATCGTGACGATCTTCGGCACGCCTTCGGCGAGGTGACGACCGGAGACTTCCATCTCCATGACGTGTTCCTGCGGATACGCGCAGCCGATTTCGAGCTTGATGCGCTCGGCGGTGGATTCGCCGATCAGCATGCCGTGGTTGCGGCGCACGTAATTGATGATCGACTCGTCGAAGCGGTCGCCGCCGATGCGGGCCGACTGCGAGTAGACGATGCCGTTGAGCGCGATCACCGCGACTTCCGTGGTGCCGCCGCCGATGTCGACGACCATCGAACCGCGCGCCTCGGTGACCGGCAGGCCGGCGCCGATCGCGGCCGCCATCGGCTCTTCGATCAGTGACACGTCACGCGCACCGGCTTCCAGCGCGGAATCCTTGATGGCGCGCTTCTCCACCTGGGTGGAGCCGGCCGGCACGCAGATCAGCACGCGCGGGCTCGGACGCAGGAAGCGCGACTTGTGCACCTTCTTGATGAAGTACTTCAGCATCTCCTCGGTGTAGGTGAAATCGGCGATGACGCCGTCCTTCATCGGGCGATGCGTGGTGATGTTGCCGGGCGTGCGGCCGAGCATCTGCTTGGCCTCGGTGCCGACGGCGGCGACGACCTTCTGGCCGGCGCTCCGGTCCTGGCGCACGGCGACGACCGACGGCTCGTTGAGCACGATGCCCTGGCCGCGGACGAAGATGAGGGTATTTGCGGTGCCCAGGTCGATGGACAGGTCATTGGAGAAGAGACCGCGGAACTTCTTGAACATCGGGAGAGGGCGTCCGGCAGGGAGGCGAAACGAAGCGGATTAGCCTAGCAAAAAAGCGGCCTTCCCGCGGCCCCGGGGCAGCCCCAGTTGCGCGCCCGGTAGGCCGCTGTTCCGGGTCTTCGCGGCGCGCCGCATCGGCCCCCGCGCTGGCCTCGCGCCCCCTGCGCCGGTACCCTGTGCGGCCTTTCCGCGCGAGCTTCCGCCCGATGTCTGCACTGATCTGCGGCTCCCTGGCCTACGACACCATCATGGTGTTCCCCGACCAGTTCAAGAACCACATCCTGCCGGACAAGGTGCACATCCTGAACGTCTCGTTCCTGGTGCCGCGGATGCGTCGCGAGTTCGGCGGCTGCGCCGGCAACATCGCCTACAACCTGAAGCTGCTGGGCGGCGACCCGATCCCGATGGGCACCGTGGGCCAGGACTTCGGCCCCTACCGCGAGTGGTTCGAAGAACACGGAATCAACCTGTCGCAGGTCCGCGAGATCCCCGACCTGTTCACGCCGCAGGCCTTCATCACCACCGATCTGGACAACAACCAGATCACCGCCTTCCACCCGGGCGCGATGATGCGCAGCCACGAGAACCACGTGAAGGACGTGCCGGGCGTGACCATCGGCCTCGTCGGCCCCGACGGCCGCGAAGGCATGCTGCAGAACGCGCAGGAATTCTTCGACGGCAAGATCCCCTTCATCTTCGACCCCGGCCAGGCGATGCCGCTGTTCAACGGCGAAGAGCTGCGCAACTTCATCGAGCTGGCCGACTACGTCGTCGTCAACGACTACGAGTCCAACCTGCTGCAGGAACGCACCGGCTGGGACGAGAAGACCATCGCCGGCAAGGTGAAGGCCTACATCTGCACCCGCGGCCCCAAGGGCGTCGTCATCCATGCCGAAAGCCAGACCCACGACATCCCGCCCGCCCACGAGCGCCGCGTGACCGATCCCACCGGCTGCGGCGACGCCTTCCGCGCGGGCCTGCTGTTCGGCATCGAAAAAGGCTGCGACTGGCTGACCATCGGCCGCATCGGCAACCTGATGGGCGCATTGAAAGTCGAACACCCCGGCACGCAGAACCAGCGCTTCGATTACGCCGAGTTCTCGCTGCAGTTCCGGCAGCAGTTCGGGTATGCGTTGGAGAGCAAGACGGCTGGTTGAGTCGGGCGGCATTGCGACGAGTGAATCAAGGGCGTCCTTTGGGGCGCCTTTTTTCTTACCAGGCGCTGTTCCAAGACGCGCACCGGAGACCGAAGCCCGCAGCCAGACACATATCGAAATGCGACGCGTGGCCGACCACCGACCATCGGCATTACACGTAACTTCTGGCGTGTAACGCCACGCGTAGCTACTCGCCTGATAACGCAGCCAATCGCGGGGCCTGGCATCGGGTGCAGATGATGGCAAACCATTGAATCAACGCAGAGAACATGACCTTTGCAGCCGACACATCCCCAACGCATCCTCGACGCGACACCCCGTTTTAGGGTCCCCGGTTCCGTTAAACTCGAACCGCTTCAACCACAGGGGGATCACTTATGAAGCAGATTCTTGTTTGTGCAGCATTGCTGCTCGCTACTTCCACTGCCGTTGCGCAGTCGTCTACTTACCAGCGCATTGGAAGCACAACATATCAGGACAACGACGACAGCACTTCGAGCACTTATCAGCGCATCGGAAACACTACCTATCGCAACGATTCAGAAGGTACAAGCGGGACCTACCAGGCTATTGGTAACACCACGTACCGTAATGACAGCGATGGTTACAGCAGCACTCGCCAGCGAATTGGCAACACAACGTATGAGACGGGCAGCGACGGTCGTACCAGCACCACTCAACGCATTGGCAACACGTCCTACACCACTGACAGCGATGGGACCACGCGCTCCTGCCAAACCATTGGATCCACGGTCTACTGCAACTAATCGCAGGTCTGGACCCTAACAATTCATTCAAGCCGACGCCGCTTCGCGGCACGACTTAACGCAGGCGTTAGGCGCCATGGAATTAGCGACCTCATCTCCGAGGATCTACTTCGACGCGAACTCGGCAGTAGCGCCACGCAGCTACCTAATAGTCCAGGGCATGGCTGATGACCTGGAGGCCTTGGGGCTGTCGGTGGACGCGGCAGTGGGGTGTCGCTTCACGTTCGTCCAAGAGGATGCGGGTCCGGCGGGCGAACCTGACGCGTTGTTCTTCGAGGGAACGATCACGCGGGTTTGTAGCGCCCAGTACCTCGCCGTGGCGGACGAGCCAGGTGTGAGGTGGTGGTCCCAAGTGCACGGGCTCGGCGCCTGACGAGTCGTTGCAGCCGAAGTTGCATGGGTGCTCGGCTCGGGCGGCAGGTAGAGCTTGCCACCCAGTCCAATCGCCGCTACAACGCGGCTGAACTCTTGTGTTAGGCGGCAAATGGAAAAATGCGGCGTCCGATACAAACTTGTAACCGCACGGAGTTGCCTGCGGATCACGACTACTGTGTTGGCGCTCGTAGCAGCGTTCGCTGTGCTTGGTGGCCTCCGCCTGTGGGGTCACAGTTCCCGTCAGGATCCGCTACCAGCGCTCCAAGAGCCTGTTGCTCCGCCGGTCGCGTCCATGCGCTATTTGCCCACAGAAGTTCAAGCTGTCCTTGTGTCGCTGTGCAAAGGCTGCTCTTTCGCAGACTCAAACGCAGCTTGGATCGCTACCGATGTAGTCATGGACGACCATTTGCCTAGACGGCGCCTTACGCGTACGGAGAGACAAGGCCGCGAATGGATTATCGAGTACGAGCACGGCGGTATAGCCACGTTCGAGCATAGATTGGTACTTTCAGGCACGTCGTCACCTGCACTTCTACAGGGGAGCTCATGCATTCCAGACCAAGCGCGCAAGTGCAGTTGGTAGTGTTACCGCCTCACAATTAATTCAAGCCGATGCCGCTTTGCGGAACGGCTTAATTCAGGCGTTAGGCGCTTATGAAGCCAATGCTCAAAGCACAGGATTGCTCCGACCATGATCCCATTGAGACATGGAAGCCTGCCGATCCTACGGATATTGATTACCACCTTTGCCTACACATCGGCCCTGCGAACCAGAAAGGTGCAGACTTTTTCTACGTCAATATTCTTTCAGAGGAAACTGCAAGCCGCCTGAGTGCACGTGAGCTTGCATCGCGCAAGAAGATTTTCGTGAATAACTATTCTTGGGTTGCCGTTATACATGCTATCGACGACATCCTTCTCCAGATCAATGAGCCGGATTGGAATCAGACTGCGCAAAAGTTGAGCCAATACTTTGATTGGGAATTCGATGATTACAAGCTTGCATAAGCCGCGCACCTAAGAATTCATTAATTCAGGCGTTAGACCGCCGCTGAGATATGCACCGTTCCCATAGAGAAACACTGAATCTTGCCGCCGCTGTGATTGTCGGACTACTCGCCATCAGCCCGTTCGCCGTAGCGATCGACATGATGGTACTGTTTCTTCCTGATCGCCCGGTATTCGGCTACATGCGCTCAGCCCCTCTTCTATTTAAGGCGGCTTGGATTGCTCTTGGGCCACTCGGCATAGTCACCATCCTGGTTCTTATTAGGCAACCGGTTCTTGGTGCCGCCCTCACCACAGTCTTCTCGCTGGCTCTTGTTCCGCTCGCCGTTATTCTTTGGCGCCATGTCACATGGGGCTGCTGGCTTGCTGGCCTAGCAGTTGTTCTCGCGACTTTCGGGGCGTCCATAGGTCGGCGCTAACCGGGTCACGTTCACTTATCGGCTCTTTGCCAGCCTGCTCCAAAAGGGCTGGCGCCGGATGATTTTCGCTTCGATACGCCCATGAATCCGACATCTGAGCGCGGCGGAGCAGGCTGAGCACCTTTGGACAATTCGAGAGACGTGCGAGCTGCTAAAGGAAATATGAAATGTCGTTCGAACTGGTGACGTCCTTCCAAACGACTTGCCTCAAGCGGCAGCCCACACGAAGCAACCCAGACCATCCGCCCCTGTTGGAGTGCCGGTAGGCACCATCCAGCTCGGCGGGCCGATCGACTGGTTTTCTGCGTCGCTTCAGGTCAGCGGAGACGATCTCGATCCTGAGCAGATCACGCGCCTGCTCGAACATGCGCCGACGCGCGCGCAGCGCCGGGGCGTGCCGCTGCGCAGGCCAGACGGAACAGGGCGCGCGCCGCCTCGGTTCGGCCGATGGGCTCGCGACCTGAAGCCATCCCAGGCGGACAAGTGGGACATCTCGGAGGTGATCAGCCTTCTGTTCGAAGGGCGCCCCCTCGACCTGGCTGTCTGGGATCAAGTCGCTGCGCTCGGGCGGACCCTGGTGACTTTCGGCCTCAACATGCCGACTTCCAACCGCGAGTTCGAACTGGAACCCGGCCTCATGCGATTTCTTGCGGACCGACGCGTTTCGGTCTGGTTCGACATCTACTGCGAGCAGGAGGAGGCGTGACGGTTGATCTCCGGACCTGCCTTACGCGAATTTACGGTGCCGGATTCACTTGAGTCACCGACTCAACGAAGAAGGGCCTGCAATCGCAGGCCCTCCTGAGCTCCACCTGTAAGACGCGCCAATCGCGTCAGAAGCCGAGCTGCGACAGGTACGTCGCCGCCTGTTCGTCGCTGAGTACGCCCTCGTCGCGCGCGGCCTCGATGCCGTCGCGTGCAGCCTCCGGCCAGCCGTTGTAGGCGTGGCTGGTGGCCATGTTCTCCACGAACACATCCAGCATGCCGTCTTCCTGAAGCTGGCGGACGATTTCGGCGCGATAGGTGTCGCTGGTGTCCTTGAACAGGTTGCCCGTCATCGCGGGGTCACCGGTTGGCAGGTTCTCGTAGTCGCGCACGGCCTGGTCACGCTCTTCGGCGTTCTCGCCGAACAGTTCCGGCGCGGCTTCGCGCGCGACCTCGGCTGCGCTCGGGAACGAGTCCTCGACCATCTGGCGCGTATTGGCGTCGAATGTGCCCTCGCTGTTGGACGGCCGGTTGTTGTAATGGTCTGCAAAGCGCTGGAAGAACATCGCGTCGTCCGCGCGTGCTGCGGTCAGAAACGCATGCGCGTCGTCGGCGCCGATGCCGTTGGCCTGCAGGGCCGCGACGGTGCCGGCAGCTTCGGGCGGCGACCAGAACACCTCCGGGAAGTCCTTCGCCAGCGTCTGGATCTGCGCAGGCGACAGATCGAGGCCGTCGCGCAGGATGTTCGTGGTTTCCGAGGCTTCGTTGCCCAGGATCTCCGCGGTGGACGCGTCGATGCCGGCGTCGCGATAGAACTGTTCGGCGAGATCGGTGCGCGCGTTGATGTCTTGGCGGTACTGCACCAGCGCGACGCCGCCGGTGGCGATCATCATCACGCCGACGCCCACCGGGCCACCCCAGGCGCCGATGGTGCCGTTGGCGGCGAGCACGGTCATGATCGCGCCGCCTGCGCCAGCGGCGTTGAACAGCACACCGGGCACGCTGCCCTGGCTCCACTGGTCGATCGCGCCTGCGGCGTAGTAGGCGGTGTTGAGCACGCCGACGAATTTCGCGGTGAACTGGCCGGCCCACGATGCGCCGGTGCCCCATTGCGCCGCGCGGCCTTCGGCGTTGATGAGGCCGACGGTCGATGCGAACGCCGTCGCGTCCTGCGCCAGGCCGACCGAGTAGGCCAGGGTGCCGATCGCGTTCTGCGCGTTCGGATTGTCGATCGTGGTTTGCGCCGAGGTGAGAAACGCCGCGCCGGACATGCCCAGCGCCAGCGTGCGGAACGCCATCGCGGCCGGGCCGGAGCTGAACTGCGTATCGCGCAGCGCGGTGAGGTCGCGCTGCGCGTCGCTGAAGGACTGCACCGACTCGAATGCCTGGCCCGGGCTGAGACGCGCGCCCGGATCGGACAGCGTGTCCGACAGACTGCGCAGACGCGCCACACCCGCGTCGATCTCGGTCTGCGGAATGCCGAACAAGCGCGCACCGTTGCGCTCGAGATCGTTGATCGCCGCATTCGCGCGCGACACGCTCGCGGGATCGTTCGGATTCATCGCGCCGATCGCCGGCATCAGCTGGCTGTTGACGTAGGCGTTGGCGAGATTCTTGAGGAAATCGCTGCCCTTCTGTCCTTCGTCGGCGAGGAAGGTGGCAAGGTTGCCGACCTGCGGTCCTGCGAGCAGCGTGGGATCAAGCGACAACGCGAACGAGAGGCTGCCCTGCGTGGTCTCGTCGCCCGCGATGTCGCTCAGGATCGCATCGATGCCCTGCCCGGCGCTGGCGAGTTCCGGCGGCAGGTCGTGGAGCGCGGCCATGCTGTCGAGCAGTGCGCCGCCATCGGTTGCGATCTGCGCCTGCAGTTCCTCCAGCCGCGCCTGCCACTCCGGTCCCTTGCCGGCGACGTAGGCATCGATCGCCTGCTGGCGCTGCTCGGGCGACAGGTTGTCGCCGGTGTCGTTGAGCACAGTGAGCAGTTCTTCGGTGTGCTCGGCGTAGGCCTCGATGGTGCTGTTGAGATCCGCCTGCAGGGTGTACGAGCCCTGGGCGGCAGCGCGCAACGCGGCGCCGGCCTCGTCGGGCTTGCCGGCTGCTTCCAGCCTGCCGGCCAGCGCGATCGACAGCTCGGGCGATGCGCCATTGGCGACCGCATTGCGAACGATGCCGGTACTGGGATCGATGAAGAAGCCGCTCCACTTCTCGACCTGCGGCAGGAAGGCTTCGGCCACCTGGTCGGCGACAGCGCCTGCGCTCGGGGCATCGCCCATCGCGCCGACTGCGCGAGACAGATCGGTGTAGGCACCGGAGCCGGCATAGACGCCTTCGACGCCGGCGATGCGTTCGATCGTCGGCATGCTGCGCTCGACCAGCGCTCCCGCCATCGCCGGCGGCAGCGTATCGGTGAGATCCGAGAGCCGCTGCGCGGCTTGCTCGGCGAACAGGGGATTGGTGGTTGCATCCCGGTCGTCGACACCCTCGAAGGGCTCACCCACCCATTCGGCGGCCGCTTCGAGACGCGCCTGCACGGACGGCTGCTGCAACAGCTCGGTCACCACGGCGGGCGACTCGCTGGCCAGCGACTGGCCGAGCACGGTGAGGCGGTCGCCCGGCGTCACGCTGCTGCCGAAGACATCGGTCTGCGCAAGCACATCGGCGCGGTGCTCGGTGGCGAAGGTATCGATCGACTGCGACAGCGCCTGATGGGCGGCAGGATCATCGGCGTGCCGCGCGAGCAGGGTGTCGCGCATCGAGGCGATGGTCTGCTGGCTGGTCGGCGCGCCGGGGATGCGCGCGTCCACACCGTTGACGACCGGCGCGAGTTCCGCGGTGACGGCCGCATCCAGCGCACTGCGCGCAGACGGCGTGGTGGCGAGCGGTCCGGGCAGGCGCGCTGATTCCGCCAGAGCCTGCTGGTAATCCGCCAGCGCCGCATCGGTACGTTCGGCAGCGCTCAGCTGCGGGCCTGCGGGCTCCGCGTCGACCGGGATCGCGAGTTCCTGGCCGGCCTCCAGTTCCGCATTCGGATCGAGCCGATTCGCCTCGGCAAGGTCCTGAAGCTGCAGATTGCGCGCAGCGGCGATGCTGGCGAGCGTTTCGCCGTTGTTGACGGTATAGGTCATGGGAGGCGCGGTCCTTCGGGCATTTGGGCGGAATGAAACCGCGTACCGGCCGCCGCGTCAGCCCCGGGCCGGCCCTAGGTACGCGTGCTGCCCCACGCCGATCGCCATTTTTTTATCGCAACATGGGCTTGCGAACCCGGACACGAACAGGGCGCCTCCCGGCGCCCTGTCAGGTGCTGCAACTTGGAACACCGCATCAACGCAGATTGACGAACCCGTCCGCATCCACGTTGCCGTTCGCGATCCGGCTGCGCATGTCCGCGGTGCTCAGGCCGGTATCGAGCTGGAAGTGCGGCCGGTCGACGAAGGTCGTCCAGTTGCCGCCCCATTCCAGACCCATGTCGGTGCCGATGCGGCCGATGGCGTCCCAGTCGGGGCTCCAGTTGATGCTGCCGTTCGGGCGCACTTCGACGACGTCGAAGGCGGTGGCGAAGTTGTGGTTGCTGTAGCCGCCGCGCGCATTGGTGACGATGTCGCCCGGCGTGGTGCGGCCCTGGGCGTACAGAGCATCCTGCTCGGCGTAGGTGCGGAAGCCCTGGGTCACGCGCAGCGTGATGCCCAGTTCCTGCTCGACGCGATTGACGAACTCGGCCGCCTGGCCGCGCAGTTCGGGATGCAGGCCGGCGATGCGCGCATTGCTCGGGCCGTCGGTGACCCGGGCGACCTCACCCGGGGCGACCGGTTCGGTGGCCGGCGGCTTCTCGACCGCAGGCGCGCCATTGAGCTGCGCCCAGGTGTTCGGGCCGACGACGCCGTCGACCTCGATGCCGCGGCTCGCCTGGTAGCTGCGCACCGCGCCCTCGGTGCGGGCGCCGAAGATGCCGTCGGCCGTGCCCGGGCTGAAGCCTGCAGCTGCCAGACGGGTCTGCAGATCAGTGACGGCCGGGCCGCGATCGTTGCGTTCGAGCGTCGGCGTGGCCGACGCCGGTGCGTTCTGCTGGACCGGCGCGGTGCCGTCGGTGCGCGCGCCGCCGTTGAATGGCGTACCCAGCAGGCCCTGCGCCTGCGCGTCGGCGACGGCCGTGCGCGCGGCGGACACGTCGGTGTTGTAGGTATTCGTCAAGCCCTTGTAGGCGCCCCAAGGCGACAGGTTGGTGCCGTTGTTGGAGAGTTCGAACGCGACGCGGGCATTGGTCTGCGGGTCGAACAGCTGCTCGTTCGAGCTCAGACCGAAGGCTTCGCGGCGCTCCGGACCCATCGCACCGATCATGTTGATCTGGGTCAGGCCGTAGGACTTGTCGCCAGTGGCGGCATTGCCGTTGAACGCGGCCGGATCGCCTGTGGATTCGCGCATTGCGATCGCAACCATGCTCACCAGGTTCTCGCCGCGGAAGCCCGCTTCGTGGAACAGCTGGGCGAGCTGGGTGCGATCCAGCGGGCCGCCGGTGTAGGTGCCCTGGGTCGCGTTCGCCGGCGCCGCGCCATTGACCGTCGCCGCGTCGCTGCTCAACGGCCTGGTGCCGGCGGGCAATGCGATGGACTGGTCGGGATAGATGACGTCGGGGTTGTTCACCTGCGGATTCGCCGCCAGCAGGCCTTCCAGGCTGACGCCATGGGCCTTGGCGATCTCCGACAGCGTGTCCCCGCGCTGCGCGGTGTAGGACGGCGTGGCCTCGCCCGGCGGCGGCAGGTCCTGCAGACGGCTGGTGATTTCGGATGACGAGACGGCGTTGACGCTCACGGCAGGCTCCTGGATCGGTCGGGCACGCATTCCCGGATGTCTCCAGTGTCCAAGCGTCTGCGCCCGCGCGACAGATGGGGGGTGCCCCAGCGTGCATGGGTCACAGTTCGCGGTCCAAGGTCGCAGCGCTGAAGCCCCCCGTGCACGGGGGAGGGTTGGGTGGGGGCGGACCTTCCTATGCAGGGAGATCGAGCCCCGGCGCGGGCATGGCGAGCGGTCCTCATATTGCGCGAGCTGACGGTGTGCCCCCATCCCGTCCTTCCCCCGCGCGCGGGGGAAGGGGCGGACAGCCGCGGGCGTGACAGCAACCCCATCCTCACCACGCCGCGATCCACTTCCCGATTGAATGCGCGGATGCCGCGACGCCGACCTGCCGACACCCCCGCCCGTCCACGCGATCTGACCCGCGGTGCGATCGGCCCCACGCTGTTCGCGTTCGCGCTCCCGATTCTGGGCGGCAACGTCATGCAGTCGCTCAACGGCTCGGTCAATGCGGTCTGGATCGGGCGCTTCCTCGGTGAGGGCGCACTGGCGGCGATCGCCAACGCCAACAACATCCTGTTCCTGCTGCTGGGCGCGGTGTTCGGTGTGGGCATGGCGGCGACGATCCTGGTGGCGCAGGCGATCGGTCGCGAGGATCTGCCGGGCGCCAAGCGCGTGATCGGTACCAGCGCGACGTTCTTTCTCACCGCATCGGTCCTCGTCGCGCTGGTCGGCCTGCCGCTGTCGCGCCACGTGCTGCTGTGGATGGGCACGCCGGCCGATGCGCTGCCGCATGCGGACGCCTATCTGAAACTGATCTTTCTCGCGGTGCCGTTCCTGTACGCGTTCGCGTTCCTGTCGGCGATCCTGCGCGGCGCCGGCGATGCGCGCACGCCGTTCCTGTTCCTGCTGCTGGTGGTCGCGCTCGACATCGTGCTGGTGCCGATGCTGATGCTCGGCGTCGGGCCGCTGCCGGCAATGGGCATGGCCGGCGCGGCGCTGGCCAGCCTGGTCGCGAATGCGCTCGGTCTGACCGCCCTGCTCGCTTGGCTGCGGCATCGGAAACACCGCTTGTGGATCCATCGCACCGAGCGGCATCTCTACAGACCGGACTGGACGATCGTGCGTGCGCTGCTCGCCAAGGGCCTGCCGATGGGGCTGCAGATGGTGATGCTGTCGGCGGCGATGATCGCGATGATCTCCATGGTCAATGCGCACGGCGTCGACACCACCGCGGGCTACGGCGCCGCGCTGCAGTTGTGGACCTATGTGCAGATGCCGGCGATGGCGATCGGCGCGGCGTGTTCGACGATGGCGGCGCAGAATGTCGGCGCCGGGCACTGGGACCGTGTGTCCCGCATCGCCGCGACCGGCGTGGGCTTCAACGTGCTGATGACCGGCGGGCTGATCGCGCTGTTGTTGCTGCTCGACCGCGCCGCGCTGTCGCTGTTCCTCGGCGATGCCAGCGTCGCGCTGGAGACCGCGCGCCATCTGAACCGCATCGCGATCTGGTCGTTCCTGTTCTTCGGCGTGACCTTCGTGCTGTTCGGCGTCGTCCGCTCCACCGGCGCGGTGATGCCGCCACTGGTGATCCTCGCGGTCACGCTGTGGGGTGTGCGCGTGCCGTTCGCGACGCTGCTGCAGCCGACGCTCGGCGTGGATGCGATCTGGTGGAGTTTCCCGGCCAGCGCCCTGCTCGCGATGCTGCTGTCGATCGGCTACTACCGCTGGGGCGGCTGGCGGCGCGCCCGCATGCTCGATGGCGCGCGCGAGCCGGTGGCGATGCCGGCCGAAGTGCCGGCGCAACCGCCGGCGCCACTGGCGAGTCTCGATCCGCACGACACACAGGACGGGCGTCGCCGCGCGCTGTGAGGATGCGGCAGCCGGCCCGCGCCTGAACCCGTGGACCGCGCTGCATTGACCTGCCTGCGTCGCGACGGCATCTAGGACGTTCGAACGCGATGTTCCGCGTGCACCCGGACAGCCCATGCGCACTGCACCTTTGCTGATGCTGTTGATCGCTACCGCGACGTCGCCTGCGTTCGCGCAGCAGTTGCGCAATCCGGCCGATCCAGCCCCACGCGCCGCGCCGGTGCTGCGTCAGGCGGAACCGTTGCCGCGCCTGCCCACGCATGTCGGCGCGAACGCGGCGCGCGATGCCGCGCACGAGCGCTGCGTGCAGGCGGCCTCGCGCGCGATCCAGCCCACCAGCGACGCCCGCGTGGCGAGCGCACAACGTCGCGCCGCGGCGATCGAAACCCAGCGCGCCGCACGCGGCGGCGATGCACGCGATCCGACGGATCGGAGCGGCCTGCGCGCGCAGCGCGATGCGCAGCAGCGGATGGCGATGCGGGAGCGGAATGCGGCGGGTCAATGGTTGTCGGTGGCGCAGGCGAATTGCCGCTAAGGCGTCGGCTTTGCGCTGATGCCTGTCGTATTCAACACCTGCTGTGATCCCGGCGAACGCCAGAGGTGTTCTTCAACAGCCGAATGGCTGGTCATCCAGTGATTTCGGCTCTGCGTTGTGTCTGCCTGATCGCTTTGAAGACTGGACAGCGTAAGTCGCTGGATTCCGGCTTTCGCCGGAATGACGGCAGCTAATTTCCGGGGATCCACGAAGACCTCTGCCCCCGTCATTCCAGCGGAGGCTGGGCTTTCGCTGGAATGACGGAATGGCAGATCGGCGCGCACTTCAGCTGCTGATGCCCAGCGAGCCTTGCGATGACGCCGACTCCCGGCTCACCCCCACTTCGGCATCTTCGCCCGATCCAGCCCCGCGACTTCGAACACCGCCGTCCGGGTACCGCCCGCCTTCACCGGGAATTCGATCGAGACCGTCTTCGCGCCGTCGAGCAGGCGCCACAGCGCGCGTTCGTCGTCGATGAACATCGCGATGGCTTCATCGGTCTTCGGGCGGTTGGCGGCCATGCGGCGGGGTTCGGCGTCGTCGACGCGCACGCTGACGCGGCAGCTGGGGTAACAGTCGAAGTCGCCAGCCTGCAGCACGAGATAGCTGCTGCGGCCCCAGGACGGGTGGTCACGGAAGATGAGCTGCACGCGTTTCGCGCCGGTGCCATCGACATCGATGCTGTCCTTGGCGTAGATCGCCGCCGACAGCTGTTCGCCGCCTTCGACGTTCGCGGTGTTGTAAGTCCACAGCGCCTGGGTGCGCGTGGTTTCGCGCAACGCTTCGCCCTTGGCCGCGACGTCGTCGAACTTCGCGCGCACGCGCTCCGCGGCGGCGGTGTCGGGATAGCGGGCGAGCAACACGTCGGCCTGCGCCTTCGCCAGCGCCCAGTTCTCGACCGCGACGGCGGCTTCGAAATCGCGCTCACCGGCTTCGGCCTGTGTCTCCGCAGCGGCGGCCTGGGCCTGCGCCTGTGCGGCGGCCTGGGCTTCGCGGTCCTGACAGGCGGTCAACGGCAGCAGCGCCGCGAGCAGTGCAGTGATGAGCAGGTGTCGGGATGTCATGCGGGCGTTCCTCGTTCGATCAGCCAGTGCACCGCGTCGGCGACATCGCGCGGTTGCTCCATCAGGGTCATGTGGCCGCTGCGGTCGAGCAGGACCTGACGCGCCTGCGGCATGCGCGCAGCGTACAGGGCCATCGCACTCGGATCGATCACCGCATCGTGCGCGCCCCAGATCAGCACGGCGGGTTGCCGGATGTCGCCGGCCGCATCGCCGGGCGCGAAGCGTTCGTCGCTTCGGCCGATGCGATCGAGCACCGATTGTTCGAACGCGGCCTCGTTGCGGCGATGACGCACGAACGCGATCGCACCCGGCCACGGCAGCGGCGGCCGTGCGCTGCGCTCGTGGAACAGCACCGACAGGTAATGCTCCATCGACGCGGTGTCCTCGATGCCGAAGGGATTGCGGCCGTCGAGCACGGCAAGCCCGAAGGCGTTGTCCTCGAAGTGCACGCCGGCCGCATCGAGCAGACCGACGCGCGCGACGCGGTCGGGATATTTCGCGGCGACCAGTGCGGCGATGCCGCCGCCCATCGAATGCCCCAGCAGCACGACCGGGCCTGCATCGAGATGGCGCAGGAACGCGGCGACGTGCGCGGCTTCGGCGACGAAGCCGTGGTCGGCATTCGCGATGCGTTCGCTGTCGCCCCAGCCGGGGAGGTCGGGCATCACGAGACGGAAGCGTGCATCGAGTTCGGGCACCAGCCGGTACCAGTTCTCCTTGCTGCCGGTGTAGCCGTGCAGCATCACCAGCGTCGGCGCGGATGCATCAAGGCCCGCGCGTTCGGTCCAGCACCAGCGCAGGCCGTGGATGCGCGCGCGATGCACGGTCAGCCGCAGGCGTCGACGCTGGCGCCCGTACTCGGCGCGGATCAGTTGCCGCGGCTCGCGGAACAACACCCAGGCGAATGCGGCGATGCCGATGGCCGCAACGCACGCGGCCGCCACGAGGGCGGCCGCGAACGGATGGCTCAATGCCTGCATCGCCTCAGTTGGCGGGTGCCGGCGCCGCCGGATCGGCAGGCGCGGCCGCATCGGCCGCAGGCGTCTCGACCGGTGCCGTAGCGGGTGCCGGCGCGGGCTTCGCCTCGTTGATCAGCTTCTCCACCGAACCGGTCGTGATGGGGTGGTAGCCCGGACGCGCGGTCGCGAAGATCTGCTTCGCCAGCGCGAGGCCCGGCTCGGTCTGCACCAGCGCGGTGTAGATCGGCATGATCAGCTTGCGACGGCCGACGCGCGCGGTGAACTCGGCCAGCGCCTCGTTCGCCTGCGTGTAGCCGCTGCGCACCGCCAGCGGATACCAGCGCATCGCGATCTCGCCGTTCTCCGTGCCGGTGAACTTGTAGGCCTCGTCCAGCTGGGCCAGCTGTTCGACGGTCAGCGTCGGCGGCAGGCTTTCGAGGAAGTGCAGCCATTCCTGGGTCGACCACGCGTCGGTGATCTGACGCGGCGGCAGCTGCGCGCTGCCCAGCCATGCCAGACGCGCGGAATCGACGATGCCGAAGTTGCGCGACATCACCTGCGGCGCGTAGCCCGGAATGCCCGGCGCGTAGACCCATTCCTGGATCTCGGCGTCGGTCACGGTGTCCGGGAACTTGTCGAACAGGTGTTCCTTGGCGTAGGCGAGGAACTGCTCGGTGGTGATGCTCTGGAACGCGAAGTGGTCGAAGTAGCCGCGCAGGAACGCGTCGAAATTCTCGCGACCGAAGCGCTGCTCGAGGAACTGCAGGAACCAAGCGCCCTTGTCGTACGACACCGCGCTCAGCGCGTCGTCGGCATCGAGTGCGACGTCCGGCTTCACCGCCAGCGCCTGCGTGGCTTCGGGCATCGACGCGATGTTCTCGCGCAGGGAGTTACGCGCGATCACGTACTCCATGTCGCTGACTTCCTTGCCGTACAGCGACTCGACGATGCGGTTCTCGACGTAGCTGGTGAAGCCCTCGTTGAGCCAGCCGTGCTTGGCGCTGGAGAAGGTCACCAGGTTGCCCGACCAGCTGTGCGCGAGCTCGTGCGCGATCAGCGAGACCAGCGACTTGTCGCCGACGATGACGGTCGGGGTGATGAACGACAGGCGCGGATTCTCCATACCGCCGTAGGGGAACGACGGCGGCAGGATCAGCAGGTCGTAACGCTCCCAGCGATACGGGCCGTAGAGCTGCTCGGTCACCTCGATCATCTTCTCGGTGTCGGCGAACTCGGCGACCGCGCGGTCGACCATCGCCGGCTCGGCCCACACGCCGGCGCGATTCGAGATTTCCTTGAACACCAGGTCGCCGGCGGCGATCGCCATCAGATACGACGGAATCTTCTGCGGCATCTTGAAGCTGTAGTCGCCGTCGCGCTGCGCGGCCGGATCGTTGTCGGCGCTCATCAGCACCATGACGTCCGGACGTGCGGTGACGTGCGCGGTGTAGGTGTAGCGGATCGCCGGCGTGTCCTGCAGCGGCACCCACGAACGCGCGTGGATCTGCTGCGACTGGCTGAACATGAAGGGCAGCTGCTTGCCCTCGGTCATCTCCGGCGTGAGCCACTGCAGGCCCGACGCGTCCGGCGAGGTCACATAGGTCACGCGGACCTTGGCATTGCGCGCGGGCGTTTCGATCGTGAGCTTGCTGCCCAGCGTCGCATCGGCCTGCGCCAGCGCGTACTGCAGCGGCTGCCACTGGCCGCCGGCGGCTTCGCCTTCGACCTTGGAGATCGTCAGGTCGCGCGTGTCGAGCACCAGCTGCGTGGCGGACGAGTCCTTCCACTGCAGCGTGTAGGTCGCGGTGCCGGCGATGGTCTTCGCATCGAAGTCCAGCGCGATGTCGAGCGCCAGGTCTTCGGTGACGACCTTGTCGGGCTCGGCGTAGGAATGCTCGTCGCGGTCGACGGCGGCGGGCGCAGGACCGGTCGCGGGGGTCACGGCGGTCTGGTCTCCGGATTCACGCTGGCAACCAACGGCCAGCAGGGCGAGCAGCAGTGCCGGCAGGAACCGGCGGACATCCAGCTTCGATCGCATAAGGGGTTTGGCAACGGACAGGGATGCACAGTCTAGCGCGGGGGGATGGCAGGCCTGTGGAGTGTGCGGAATCGCACACTTGTGCGGTGCTCCGGCAAGTGCCGTTCTTTGCCGCGCCCCGTCATTCCCGCGAAAGCGGGAATCCATTTTGACTTGCTCGGCTTCGGCTTCAGCTTTAGCTTTGGCTTCTGCTGTTCGCCTTTGACTTGAATCGAGCCGTAGAGCGAGCCGAGCACCGGAGCCTGGCGTGGCCGAAGAGCAGCCCATGTCTGAGCGCAGCGAGTTTGGGCTGCGTGCCGCGTCAGGCGAGGAGCGGAGGGAACCGATGCGGCTTCATCGCATCGGCTCGCGTCCGGCGAAGACGGTTTTGCTTACTTTTGCCAAGACAAAAGTGAGCCGCGCGACAGCGCGGAAGCCCTGTCTTTGATCTTCTCTCTCGGCGTTCATTCGTCTCCCTCAAGCCGAAGAATCAAAGTCGCAAAGCGACGAGCAAAGAAGCCGGAGCAGGTGCAGGGCTTTCGCCCGCTGCGCGTGCGAGTCCCTTTTGGATGGACCCAAAAGGAACCAAAAGGTCCCTTCGCCGGACGCGATCCGCCGCGATACAGCCGCGGCGGTCCCCTGCGCTTCTCGGGCAACGGGGCACGCAGCCCAAACTCGCTGCGCTCAGACATGGGCTGCTCTTCGACCCCGCCGCCCTGCGATGCTCGGCTCGCTTTACGGCTCGATTCAAGTCAAAAGCTAGAGGCCAAGGCCAAGGCCAAAACCAAAGCACAAGACACAAAGCGGAAGCAGAGCAAGCCGACGGCTCAGCATCCTTCGAATTCAAAAAGAAAAGGCCGCGTGCGAACACGCGGCCTTTCCCGATCAGGTCCACCTGACGCGTAGTGTCACCGCGCCAGTCAACCGCCTCCGATGCACACGCAGCGGAGGCGATGCGTTCTCAACGCACCACGTTGAGGAAGTGGATATGCCGCTGGTACTGGTCGAGCACGTCGTGGATCAGCTCGTCCTTGCGCCAGCCCATCACGTCGTAATCCTGGCCGCCTTCGCGCAGATGGACCTCGCCGCGGTAGAAGCGGTCGGTCTCCTTCCGGCGACGGCGCGGATCTTCGAACATGAAGCTCGGCGGCTCGTACGGCACCGGGCGCACGGAGTAGAAGAAGTCCATCTCCTCGCCGTGACCGACCTGCAGCCAGACACGGCCGTCGTCGCCTTCCTCGACCGCGACTTCGAGGTTCTGCTTGCGCAGCTCCGCGGCCACGTCCTCGAACGCCGGCCTGACCTGTGTCTGCAGGAATGCGAGCACTTCCTTCTGCATCGGATGGTGCGCGAGCGAGCGCAGACGGGCCTTCCAGTCGCCGCCCGCGCCGATCCCGACCGGCGCGACACGCGCGTCGCGCAGGCTCGTGCGCTTGACCACTTCCAGACGCATCGCCCGCACCATGCCCCAGCACATCAGGATCATGACCACGGTAAACGGCAGTGCAGAGGCGATCGTCGCCGCCTGCAGCGCGGCCAGACCACCGGCGAGCAGCAGTGCGATCGCGACGATGCCCTCGGCCAGCGCCCAGAAGATGCGCTGCCACACCGGCGATTCCTCTTCGCCCTTCGTTGTGAGCATGTCGATCACCAGCGAGCCGGAGTCGGACGAGGTCACGAAGAAGATCACCACCAGCGCGGTCGCCAGGCCGGACGTGATCGTCGAGAACGGCAGGTTCTCGAGGAACTGGAAGATCGCGACCGAACTGTCGGCCGCCACCGCGTCGACGAGCTGCGTTGCCCCGTCGACCATCACCATGTGCAGCGCGGTGTTGCCGTAGATCGTCATCCACAGGAAGGTGAAGCCCAGCGGCACCAGCAGCACGCCGACGACGAACTCGCGGATGGTGCGGCCACGTGAGATGCGCGCGATGAACATGCCGACGAACGGGGACCAGGCGATCCACCAGCCCCAGTAGAACAGCGTCCAGCCGCCCAGCCAGGTGCCGCGGGATTCGTAGGCGTACAGATTGAACGTCATCGCGAACACGTTCGAGATGTACATGCCGGTGTTCTGCACGAAGGTCTGCATCAGGTAGACCGTCGGGCCGGCGATCAGCACGAACGCGAGCAGCGCCACCGCCATGATCATGTTGAGCTCGGACAGACGGCGCACGCCCTTGTCCAGACCGCTGACGACCGAACCGGTCGCGATCAGTGTGATCACGCTGATCAGGATCACCTGTGTGGTGGTGCCGACCGGCGTGTCGAACAGGTAGTTCAGACCGGCGTTGATCTGGATCACGCCCAGACCCAGCGAGGTCGCCAGGCCGAAGATCGTGCCGAGCACGGCGAAGGTGTCGACCGCGTGGCCGATCGGGCCATGGATGCGATCGCCGATCAGCGGATACAGCGACGAGCGGATGCGCAGCGGCAGGCCGTGGCGATACGCGAAGTATGCCAGCGACAGCGCGACCACCGCGTAGATCGCCCACGCGTGGATGCCCCAGTGGAAGAACGTGATGCGCATCGCCTGTCGCGCGGCGGCGACCGTCTGCGCATCGCCGACCGGCGGTTCGGCGTAATGCATGATCGGTTCGGCGACACCGAAGAACATCAGGCCGATGCCCATGCCGGCGGCGAACAGCATCGCAAACCAGGTCGCGTAGCTGTAATCGGGACTGCTGTGGTCGGGGCCGAGTTTCAGGCGGCCGAAGCCGCTGATCGCGATGCCCACGATGAAGACCAGGAAGCCGGCGACCGTCAGCACGGTGAACCAGCCCGCCTCGTCGGCGACCCAGGCCTTGGCATGGCCGAACATCGATTCCATCGCCTCGGGGGCGATGAACGACATCACGATCAGCGCCAGCACGATCAGCGCCGAGGGATAGAACACGGGACCGAGAATGCGCGAGTGCCAGCGTTCTGGCGGCGCGGCCGGATCAGTGTCCGGACGCACGGTGGGATCGTTCATGGAAAGTCCTCATGGCAGGACGCGACAGCGCGGAGACAGCGTGGATCAGAAGCTGCCGCGTCCAGGTGAAACCGCCGGCGACCGGCGGCGTATCGATGCGGCCGGGCAGCGCCCGGCCGTGGATCAGAAGTAGAAGCCGATGTTGACGTTGAGTCGCGAGTGCCAGCCGTCGTTGGCCGGATCGCGCACGCCGATGCCGGGGCCGCCGGCGAACCACATGTTCTTGCCGGCGATCCAGTCGACGTAGGTCAGCATCACGCCCTTGCCGAAGCTGCAGCCGGTGACGTTCTGGATCGAATCGCGCAGACCGGGCTCATTGCCGACCGGCAGGGTCGCGCTGGCGTTGTTGTAGCAGGTGATGCTGTCGAACCAGCCGGTGCGCTGCACGTCGTAGGCGACGTTGAACGTCGGCACGTCGGCCTGCGAGGCGATCTCGAACGGGAACATGAAGGCCGACATCGCGATGCGCGATTCCGGATTGTCGTAGCGGTAGCGCGCCCACTGCGCCTGCAGCGTCAGCGGACCGCGCACCCATTGGCCGTGCACGGCGGCGCCGGTGTGATCGTGCTTGCCATCGTCGATGCGGTTCTCGATGCGACCGGCGAACGCGGATGCGCCCCAGGTCGTTTCCCAGCCGTCGGCTTCACTGGTGTGCTCGTACCGCACGATGCCGCGTTCGCGCTCGCGATAGGGCAGATCGTCCGTCGTCGCGACATCGAAGGAATAGCGGTCGAAGTTCGCACCGGTACCGTACTCGTCCCCCGCGAACACGCCCGCGTGCCACTGGTGCGCGCCGGACTGGCGCTGCCACACCACGCCGAGGTCGTAATCGTCCTCGATGCCGAGGTAGTAGCCCGAACCGAACCAGAAACTGTGCGAGGCCGTGGGCAGAAGACCGAACGGCACCTGCTGGATACCGGCGCGGATGTCGGACGTGGCGCCGTCGCGGCCGTCCTCGAGTTTCCAGCCCGCGTAGGCGTGGTGTACGGCGTCGAATCCGTCGTACCAGCGGTATTGCAGCGAGAAGAACGCCGGACCGGCGTTGCCGCGTGCATCGACCCGCAACAGTTCGAGTTCGGGACCGCTGCTGGGGCCGTAATCGAGCCACCCGTAATTGAAGCGGACCGCGCCGCCGAGTTCGAAACCGGGTGTCTCGTCGGCGCCATCTTCAGCCGACACTGCGGGCGCCGCAGCCACGAAAACACCACACAACAACCACTTGAAACCGCGCGAAATCACGACGGGTCTGCCCTCCTCGATAATTCGTAAACGCAATGCAGACCGGCCATCTTAACGATTTCTGCACGAACCCCCAAATGCGCGACGTTTCAAAACTGTAGAAAACGGCTTGAAAACAGGGGTTTTCACGCGTCCATCGATATGCAACGCGCACGCGCCTCCATCCGCCGGACGAAACGTCTGCAAGCGAAGGCACGGCGGGGAGAAAACTGTGATGGCCGGGCGCAAGGCCCGAGGCATGCGTCGCCACATGCGGGCGCTATGATCCATGAACGGCGATGATGCCGATGTGCAGGCACGTTCATGACCGTCTACGTCGACGATGCGGTCCATTCCTGGCGCGGCGAGCGCTGGGCGCATCTGCTCGCCGACACGCTCGACGAACTGCATGCCTTCGCCGCGCTGCTCGGCATACCGCGACGCGCATTCCAGGACCGCACCAGTGGCGCGCATTACGACGTGACCGCGGCGATGCGTGAACGTGCAATTGCACTGGGTGCGATGCCGATCTCGCGCCACCACGATCGTGCGCTCGTGCGCGCGGTGATCGCGAATGCGCGCCGGCAGGGACGCGGCGAGGCGCCGTAGGTGAAGCCGGCACCCGGCGGCGGTATCCTGCGCGCAGTTTCCACACCGCAATCCGACGCCATGACCGATACGCCGCCCGACCATCTCTCCAACGATCCGCGCAGCCCGCACTACAACGAGGCGGCGATGAATCGCGGCATCGGCATCCGCTTCAACGGCAACGAGCGTCGCGACGTCGAGGAATACTGCGTCAGCGAAGGCTGGATCCGTGTCGCCGCCGGCCGCGCGCTCGATCGCCGGGGCCAACCGCTGACCGTCAAGCTGCGCGGCACCGTGGAACCCTACTTCCATCTGGAAGCCTGACCCGCCCATCCGAGGACGCGCCCGATGCAGTACCTGCTGCTGATCTACACCGACGACACCTTGCTCGACGGTCTGGCCGAGGGCGAATACGACACGATGATGCGCGGTTGCCTGCAGCATGCCGATGCACTGCAGGCCGACGGCACGCTGCTCGGATTCCAGCAGCTCGAACATGCGAGCACCGCCAAGACCGTGCGCACGCGCAGCGGTCGCACGCAGGTGTTCGACGGTCCGTTCTCCGAGACCAAGGAAATGCTGGCCGGCTTCAACCTCATCGAGGCCGAGAGCGAGGAAGAGGCGTTGCGCATCGCGGGCGATTTCCCGTGGGCGCGCACCGGCAGCATCGAAGTGCGCCCCGTGCGCGATGTCGGGCTTGTACGGACGCGCGTCGGCGCCTGAGCGCACGCGCGGCGCGTTGCGTCAGATCTGCACGCGATTGCGCCCGGACGCCTTCGCGACGTAGAGCGCGCGGTCGGCCACGTCGATCAGCGCCTTCGCCTCGCGCGTGTCGTCCGGCCCCGATACCGCGCCGCCGACACTGACGGTGACCACCTGCGCCAGCGACGACGCGGGATGCGGCAGCGCCAACGCCTCGATGCGCGTGCGCAGCGATTCCGCCGCATGCCAGGCCTGGCCCGCACCGTGGCAGGGCAGCAGCACCGCGAATTCCTCGCCGCCGAAACGCGCCGCCAGGCCGTCGGCGTCCGCCGCCGCGGCCGCGCACACGCCGGCGATCGCGCGCAGGCATTCGTCGCCGTGCAGATGCCCCAGCGCATCGTTGAGCGCCTTGAAGTAATCGGCGTCGGCCAGCAGCAGCACCATCGACTGGCCGGCGGGTCGCAAGCGACGCAGCATCGCGTCGAGCGCCTGGTCGAACGCACGCCGGTTCGCGATGCCGGTCAGGCCATCGACCATCGACATCTGCTGCAGCCGCGCATTCGCGACTTCCAGCGCCGCGGCGATGCGCGCGAAATGGATGGCGCCGGCGATCTGGTCAGCGATCGCGTCGAAGGCCTCGCGCATGTCGTCGTCGAAGAACGCGGAATCGGCGCTCTCGACATTGAGCACGCCGTGCAGACGCATACGGTGGCGGATCGGCACGAGGTATTCGGAGCGCACCTCGTGATTGCCGGCGAGATAATCCGTGTCGGTATCGACATCCATGATCAGCTGGGGCTCGCCCAGACGCGCGCAGCGGCCTGCAGCGCCGACACTGAGCGGCCACGGCCAGGTCATCGGCGACAGATCGATGGTCCCGGCCGAGACCTCCTGCACGAAGGCTTCGCCGGCCTCGTCGAGCAGGATGATGCTGACGACCGCGACCGGCAGTTCCGCCGCCACGACATCCACGATCCGCTGCATCACGCCGTCGAGCGCGCCGTCCTGCAGGGCCTCGCGCGAAACCCGCGCGAGGATGCGCTGCAGCGATGCGCGGCCGCCCGTACCGGCATGCCCGGCGCCTGCTCCTGCATCGCGCTCCCCCATCGCGTCCTCCCGGCCCATGGCCCGGGCGGCGTACCGCCCAGGCGCACTGTACGCCGGTCGATCGTGTGGCGGGCGTGGGTCAGCCGCCGCGCGCTTCGGCGACGATCTGATCGGTGATCGCCTGCACCTGTTTGACCGTCATCGGCGCGAAGATGCCCTGCCACGCGCTCGACGCAGTGTCGTAGGTCCGAGTCGCCGCAACCTTTCCGCCGGGCACTTCGATGAACTGCGCGCTGGCCTTGATGTGCGCATTGCCGGTCATCACGCCGAGTCCGTAGCGCGCCCCGGTGGAGACGTAGCGGAAGCTGTCGACACGCACCACCACGACCACACCCGGCGGGTCCAGCGACGCAGGTCGGCTGTCACGCACGCTGCCCTGGATGCCGGCGGCGGTGGCGGACGTGCGGATCGCGTCGTTCCACAGGGCGCGGAACTCCGCCCAGTCCTCCTGCGCCCGCGCGGTGTCGCTGCCTTCGACGACCAGCACGACCTGGCGCACGTCGCCGTTGATCGCAACCGGATCGACGGGCGCGGCAGCGGGCCGTTGCACCGTCGCCGCGCACGCGGACAGCAGCGCGGCGGCACCGAGCAGAACGAGCGAACGGAAGAGACGCGGCAGACGCGCCGCGGGCGGAGTCACAGGGGTGTGGATGTGCATGGCAGGGCCTCGTCGGATGGCTGGCATCGCGCGGCCCCGGATCACTCCCCCTGCGCAGCGTCCGGTGCGCGCGCTCTGTTTCTAGCGGGGATTCCATTCACGGCGGGTGAAAGGCGCCTGACTTCGAGCCATCCCCGCTTGCGGGCGGAGGTCGAGTGTCCCCTACAGCAAGCCGTCCCGCTTCACGGCCAGATAGCGCCCGACCAGCGCGGACGGCAGTTCTTCGCCGGTGACATCGAGCACGGCGATGCGGTGGTTGCGCAGTGCATCGTGCGCGGCCTTGCGCTGGGCGAGGTAACGGGCCGTGGCACCGGCGCGGATCGCGTCGTCGTGGTCGCGCACGTCGGTCGACAGCACCTCATCGAGCGCGCGTTCGCGAAGGGACGCGACGATCACCAGATGCCGTTTCTGCAGCATGCGTACTGCGGCCAGCACATCCTCGATGTCCTCGTCGCGCAGGTTGGTCACCAGCATCAGCAGGCCGCGGCGGCGCTGGCGCAGCGACAGCTCGGTCGCGGCGGCGAGATAGTCGGTCGCGACCGCTTGCGGCTGCAGGTCGTGGCTGATGCGCAGCAAGGTGTCGACCGCGCCCATACCGCGCTGCGGGGCCATCCAGCGGCTCTCGCCGCCGGTGGCGAACAGGCCGACCGCATCGCCCTGGCGCAACGCGAGATAGGACACGACCAGCGCCGCATCGAGCGCGTGGTCGAAATGCGACAACGCGCCGTCCTGGGCGAGCATGCGCCGACCGGTGTCGAGCACGACGACGAGCTGCTGGTTCTTCTCGTCCTGGTACTCGCGCGAGATCAGCTTGCGTGCGCGCGAACTCGCCTTCCAGTCGATCTGGCGCAGGCTGTCGCCGACGCGGTATTCGCGCATCTGATGGAAATCGGTGCCCTCACCGCGGCGACGCTTGATGTGTGCGCCGACCAGCCGCGAGGCGCGGTCGGCGCTGAGCAACGCGAAGCGCGCCAGCGGTGCGAAATTCGGGAACACGCGCACCTGATGGCGCGTGCCGGCGTCGCGCCGCTGCCGCCACAGCGCGAGCGGCGAACGCAACCGCAGTTGCACACCTTCGAACACCGCCGCGCCGCGCGTGTCGGGCTGCAGCGTGTAGTCGACACGCGACACGGTGTCCGGCGCCAGGCGCAGGCGTCGCGGCAGGCCATCGACGCGCCAGCCCGGTGGATGCAGATCGAAGACCTCGAGATGCTGGACCTGTGGGCCACCCTCGAGTTGCAACGAGACCGGCCGCGCGATGCCGATCGGCCAGGCCTCGGCCATCGTGCGAACGACGTCCGGGGTCGGACGCCGCAACAGCAGCACGAGATCGAGGATCGACAGCAGCAGCAATGCCGTGCCGAACACGTTCCAGGGCAGCACCGCGACAGGCCACAGCGACGCGGCGACGCCGCCCAGTCCCCAGACGACCAGCAGCACGACGAGCGCGATCGTCGGCCTCATGCGTGACGGCTCATGTGCGGGCGTCGCGACGGGTATCGAAACTGTTCAAGGTCCGTCGCGAGCGCCGCCAGATGGCGCGTGGTGGAGCGCAGGAAGCGCAGCGTACATGTGGTACGCGAGCACGCCGAGCACCGCACGCGCGTCAGCTGGCAAGCGCAGCAGGACATTGCGCAGTTTCTCACTTGCGCGGCGCTTCCACGCGGGCCAGCAGCGCCTGCAGCACCTGGTCGGCATCCTGGCCTTCGATCTGCAGCTCCGGCGCCAGCGCGATGCGATGACGCAGCGCCGGCGTCGCGATCTCGCGGATGTCGTCGGGCGTGACGAAATCGCGGCCCGACAGCACCGCCTGCGCCCGCGCCGCGCGCACCAGCGCGAGGCTGCCGCGCGGGCCGGCGCCGAGTGCGATGCCTGGCCACTTGCGCGTGGCCGCGGCGATGCGCACCGCGTAATCGATCACCGCCGCATCGACCACCGTCGCCGCGGTGCCCTGCTGCAGCGCGACGATCTCGCCCGGCTGCAGAACGGTTGCGAGCTGCGACAGGTCGAAATCGGCGGCGACCTTGCCGCTGCTGATCGCGGTGACCATCGCGACCTCGTCGGCATGCTCGGGATAGTCGATCAGCACCTTGAGCAGGAAACGGTCGAGCTGCGCTTCGGGCAGCGGATACGTGCCTTCCTGTTCGACCGGATTCTGCGTCGCCAGCGTCATGAACGGCGGCGGCAGTTCGAAGCTGTGGCCTTCGATCGTGACCTGCTGTTCCTGCATCGCTTCGAGCAGCGCGGACTGCGTCTTGGCCGGCGCGCGGTTGATCTCGTCGGCCAGCAGCAGATTGGTGAAGATCGCGCCGCGGCGGACCACGAAGGTCTCGCTCTTGGTGTCCCAGACCGCGTGGCCGCTGACGTCGCTGGGCATCAGGTCGGGCGTGAACTGCACGCGCGCGAAGTTGCAGCCGAGCACCGCCGACAGCGCGCGCACCAGCAGCGTCTTGCCGAGGCCGGGCACGCCTTCGATCAGCACGTGGCCGCCGGCGAGCAGCGCGACCAGGATCTGGTCGAGCACCTCGGGCTGGCCGATGAAGGCCTTGGAGACTTCATCGCGCACGGCGGCGACGCGCGCGGCGAGAGCGTCGCCGGTGATCGGTGCGGACGGGGGCACGGGCAGTTCGGTCATGGTCTGGCTCACAGGTTGTTGCGCATCTGGATCAGTCGGGCGATGCGCTGGCGGAACGCCGTCGCATCATCGGGTCGGGGCGCCTGCAGCGCCTGGCGGACATCGCGTGGCGACACGCCGGTGCGCGCGGCGATGGCCTCGATGCCGGCCTCGCCTTCGAGCGCGGCGGCGAGTGGATCGCGCCGGCGCAGGCGATCGAGGAACGTCGTGCGCACCGCGTCGTAGAGCAGCGGCGCGCGGCCGTATCGCACGAGATGTTCGCCACTCGCGGCGACGTGTTCGAGCAGCGCGCGCCGTGCGACCGGCGGCGCCGGCGATACCGGACCGAGCCGCTGCGTGCGCATCCACAACCAGGCGAGCAGCGCGAGCAGCAACGGCCCCCACGCCATCCAGCCGCGGGTGAGGATCTGGTACCACAGCGGCGGCACGCTGGCGGCGTAGACCAGATGCACGGTGCCCGCGCCCCAGTTCGGCGCCAGCAGCTGCCGGGTCAGCAGCGCGTGCGGCACTTCGCGCAGATCGGCATTGCGCATGAAATCGAAGTCGGCGAGCACGTCGACTCTGCCGGCGCCATGCGCCAGTCGCGCGAACACCAGACCGTCCTCGCCGCTGTCGCCCCATTCGAGCAGCGGCTCCGCGTCGACGAGGAAGCGCCGGCCGTTGCAGAACTCGACATGGCCGCCCTGCCCGGTCACCAGCAGCGGTTCGCACTGCGTGCGGCCGTCGACGGTGTGCACGCCGAGGCGTTCGAGCAGATCCCAGGGACGCGCGGCATCCGCGCGACGGCGCGGCAACGGCGTGCGCACCAGCAGATGTCCGCCCTGCTGGACCCAGCCGAGCAGCGCTTCGACTTCCGACGGCAGCAGCGTGCGCGGTTCGCTGTAGAGCAGCACGGTGTCGCGCGGTCCCAGCGGCACGCTGGCGAGTTGCAGACGCTGACGCGAACGCGCCTCCACCCCATCGGCGCGCAGCGTTTCGCGCAACGCGTACAGCGGGTTGTAGGCGGCCTCGCCGCGCGGCGGCAGATCGACGGTGTCGGAGACGCGCTCGTGCGTATGCAGGAACCAGGCGACGCCCAGGGCGACGATCAACGCGCCGAGTGCGGCGAGGGCGATGCGGGTGGGCCAGCGCATCAGGCGGACCATCCGAAACGCGGCGCCAGACGCGCCAGCAGCGCATCCAGGCCGGCATCATCCGGCAGGCGCTGGCCGTAGGCGGCGCGCTGCCAGACGCGCACCATCTCGGCGAACGCATCACGGTCTTCGGCATCGGGCAGGCGCCGCGACGCGCGCAGGACCTGCGCCTCGGTCGCGCCCGGCACCAGTGTCACGCCGGCGCGCGCGACCATCGCCTCGACGCCGCCGCGATACAGCAGCGCCAGCGCGCGACGATGCCGGCCCTCGGCCCACAGCCGTCGCACTTCGGAGACCAGATCGGCGGGCAGGTTTTCCGGCGGAAGCGGTGCAGCTTCGACCACGATCTCGCTCGGTTCGCGCACCGGTCCCAGGGTGTCGCGCATCCACGGCCACCAGCGGCGCGCGGTCCAGGCCAGCACGCCGACGACGATCGCGAGCACCAGCCACAGACCGTACTCGGCGATCAGCGCGAAGACCTGCCCGATCGCGGCCAGCAGGCCGGTGTTCGGTATCGGCGGGGCCGTGTCGTCTGTCTTGTCCTCGTCCGCGTCCTTGCGCTGCCAGCGCATGACCTCGCGCTTGTTGTCGAGCAGCGGATCGGCATAGGCACGTTCGATCGCGCGCTGGAACGCGGCGCCGTCCTTGAGGCGTCCGAAGACCTGCGGGAGCGTCGGCGTCTGCGCCGCATCGTCCTGCGCGACGTCCTGCTTGCGTTCGCCAGGCCGCCAGGTCTTGGTCGGATTGATCTCGCGCGTGCCTTCGCCGCCGGCGGTCGCTGCGTCCTGCGCCTGTCCGGAGACCGGCGCCAGCATCAGGCCGGCGAGCAGCAGCCCGAGCACCAGCGTCGCTGCAGGCGCCAGGCGCGCGCGCAGACGCCGGAACGCGATCTCCAGATCCCAGGCTTCCAGCTGCGTGCGACGGTTGAGATACAGACCGAAGCCGGCACCGATGTAGAACGGCTCGACCAGCCCGATCGCCATCCAGAACGCGAGATTGCCCAGCACCTGCACCCAGCGCGGCGGCTGCTCGGAGACCAGCGCCCACATCGCGCGTGCCGATTCGGACAGCAGCTCGGTGGGCACGAACATCAGCACCAGCGTCGACAGCGACAGCAGCAGCGCGGCCACGAACAACTGGCAGATCACGGTCAGCAGCAGCGCGTGTCCGCCGATGCCGTCGGCGAGCAGATGGCGCCGCTGCACGAGCGGCGCGCCGGACAGACCTTCGAGCAGATCCACCGGCAGCGTCGCCGCGCGCCAGGGACTGAACCGGCGCCAGGTCAGATGCCCGATCAGCGGCCGCCAACCCCAGCGCCATTGCGCATCGAGCGTCGCGCGCATGCCCAGCGCCGCACCGAACACCGCGCGCGACAGCACGAACAGCGGCACGCGATCGAACACCGGCTTGAGCCACCACAGCAGTAGCGCCGACAGCCACAGCTGGTCGATCGCCCAGCCCAAGGCGTTGAGCACGACGAACACCGGCAGCCCGAGCAGCAGCGACGGGCCCCAGATCGCGAGCGCGTGGCGGCGCACCAGCGCGTTGCCGAGCTCCATCGCTTCCCAGGCGGTGCGCGGCCGCAGTTCCACCTGCACGGTTTCAACGCGCATCGGCGACTCCGCGTCCACCGCGCCACAGCCACAGCCCGGTCAGCAGCCACAGGCCGCCACCGACACCGAACTTGACGGGATCGGGAATCGCGCCGGTCGACGACCAGAACGCTTCGACGAACGCCGCGAACACCAGCATGAAGAGGATGCCCAGACACAGCCGGCCACCGTCGCGACCGGCCTGCACCAGCGCATCGACGCGGCGCAGCTGACCCGGTGCGACCAGCGCGAGTCCGAGCCGCAGACCACCGGCACCGGCAATCACGATCGCGGTGAGCTCCGGCGCCGAATGGCCGACGACGAAGCGCCAGAACGGACCGCCGTGGCCGATCGCCTGCAGATGTCCGGCGACCGTGCCGATGAAAACACCGTTGAAGATCAGCACGAAGATCGTGCCCACACCCGCAAGCAGACCGCTGGCGAAGGTGCGGAAGCCGATGCTGACGTTGTTCCAGATGTAGTAGCCGAACATCTCCATGTCGCTCTGGCTCTCACGCGCGAAACGCTCGGCTGCGCGCGCCGGGTCGTACATGCCTTCCATCTGCGCCAGCTGCTCGGGCGACATCACCCCGTAGGCGAGTTCCGGCCACTGCTGGATCAGCACGAACATCAGCACCAGCGGCACCGCGAACAGCACCAGCGCGGCCCACAGGCAGCCGCGCTGCGCGCGCACCAGGCGCGGGAAATCGGCGAGCAGGAACCGCAGCGCACGCCGCCACGGCGGCGGTGGCGGGCGATAGAGCACGTTGTGGCCGCGCTGCATCAGCGCCTGCAACCGCGCGGTGACCTGCGGGCTGTAGCCGCGACGGCGGGCGAGCGCCTGCTGCTGGCACAGGCGGCGATAGCGCGAGGGCACGTCCTCGTCGACCAGGCCGTCCCAGTCGCGACGCGTCGCACGCGCGCGGCGCGGACTGCCTTCGCGCGCATCGAGCCAGCGTTCGAACGCGTCCCACTCGGGCTCGTGCCGGGCGACGAAGGCGTCCTGCCTCATGCGCGCCGCCCCAGCAGCCAGTTGGCCACGCCCAGCAATCGCAGCACGCCGGTTTCGCCGCGGGCACCGGTGACCGGCATGGCGAGGTCGGCCAGTTCCTGCTGGCGTTCGCCGGTCAACGCGTGCGCGCGTTCGGCGAATGCGATCACCGCGAGCTGCTCGTGCGCCTGCAACGGCGCGGCCGGCGCCTGCGGCGCGATCTGCAACGCGTCGATGCGGGTGCGCTCGCGCGGCGCGTGGATCACCAGCGTGCCTGCGACCATGTCGCCGAGCCGCCGGCTCCAGGGATCGGCGAGGCTGGCGACCAGACCCGCGCCGTAGCCGAAGGGCAGCATGTCGACGGTGCGCATCAGATTGCGCACGAAACTCGCCATCCAGCCGATCGGCGCGCCGTCGGCCGAGACCACGCGCAGGCTCAGCGCGCGCTTGCCCGGCGTCTGCCCGCCGTACAGCGCTTCGAACACCACCGGATAGCCCCAGAACACGACGAACAGCACGATCATGTACAGGCCCGAGCCGAACTTGCCGAGCATGCCGAGCACGATCGAGATCGCCATCAACAGCGCGCCGCGGATCGCCAGATCGATCAGCCACGCCACCGCACGCGGCACCGGACCGGCAGCCGGCAGACGCAGCGCGACGCCCTCGGGGGTGTGGACCTCGCGGACCGTATCGAGCATCAGGCGCCGCGGCTCCGTGCGGTCATGCGCGAATGCGCGTCGTCCCGGTGCGTCATGTGTCGTACCTGCCCCTGCGCTGCTCAGCCCGCCAGCGCGGCGAGGTATTCGTCCTTGAGACGCACGTAGTGCGCGGCGCTGTAGTACAGGCCTTCGATCTGCGCATCGTCGAGCCTGCGAACGCAGCGCGCCGGATTGCCGACCCACAGTTCGCCTTCGCCGACCACCTTGCCCGGCGACACCACCGCGCCTGCGGCCACGAATGCGTGCTTCTTCACCACCGCGCCGTCGAGCAAAAGCGCGCCCATGCCGATCAGCGCCGCGTCCTCGATCGTGCAGGCGTGGATCACCGCCTTGTGGCCGATGGTGACGTCGCTGCCGATCAGCGTCGGGAAGCCGCCGCGCTTGGCATGCGGGCCGGCGTGGCTGACGTGGATCACGGTGCCGTCCTGCACGCTGGTGCGCGCGCCGATGTGCACGTGGTTCACGTCGCCGCGGATCACCGTCGCCGGCCACACCGACACGTCGTCGCCGAGCACGACATCGCCGATCACCGTTGCTGCAGGGTCCACATAGACACGTGCGCCGAGGCGCGGGGCGGTGTTCCGATAGGGTCTCAAGTCCATCGCCGGAGTCTACCTGCGGCCCTGCCGGAATGCCGCGACGCCGGCGCTACACTGCGGCGATGGACGCCGCCCCGACCGATCCGACACCCGCCGCGACGCCGGTCGCCGACCTGCGACCGACGCTTGATGCCCTCCGCGCAGCCTGGCGCAGCCGTCGCCCCGATGCCGCGCAGCGCCGCGACGATCTCGCCCGCCTGCGCGCCGCATTCGCGCGACGCCTGGAGGAGATGGCCGACGCGATCTCGGCCGACTTCGGCCATCGCGCGCGGTCCGAATCGCTGATCGCCGACGGCATGACCGTGCTGTCAGAGATCGATGCACTGCGCCGCCATCTGCGTGGCTGGATGCGCCCGCGTCGCGTCGGCGCCGGCTGGAAGCTGTGGCCGGCGCGCGCCGAAGTGCGTCCGGTGCCGCTGGGCGTGGTCGGTGTGATCGCGCCGTGGAACTACCCGGTGAATCTGGCGCTGATTCCGCTGGCGACCGCGATCGCCGCCGGCAACCACGTCTATCTCAAGCCGTCCGAACACACGCCGCGCAGCAGCGCGTTCCTGCGTTCGCTGCTGGCCGAAGTGTTTCCGGCCGACCGCGTCGCCGTCGCGCTCGGCGATGCCGACATCGGCGCTTCGTTCGCCGGCCTGCCGTTCGACCATCTGGTGTTCACCGGCTCCACCGCAGTCGGCCGCAAGGTCATGGCCGCCGCGGCGCCGAACCTCACCCCGCTGACGCTGGAACTCGGCGGCAAGTCGCCGGCGATCGTCTGCCCCGGCTATCCGCTCGAGAAGGCCGCGTCGCGGCTGGTCACCGGCAAGCTGTTCAACGCCGGCCAGACCTGCATCGCGCCGGATTACGTGCTGGTCGATGCCGCGCGTCGCGACGCGCTGCTGGAGGCGCTGCGTTTCGAGGTGCAGGCGCGCTATGCCGATGCCGGCACCCGCGCGTCGGATTACACGCACATCGTCAGCGACGCGCAGCATGCGCGCCTGACCGGTCTGCTCGACGATGCGCGCACACGCGGCCTGACCGTGCTGCCGCTGCTCGAGGTCGACGGCGCGCGCGCCCTCGCACCGACGCTGGTCGTCGAGCCCGGCGACGACAGCGAGGTGATGCGCGAGGAAATCTTCGGGCCGATCCTGCCGGTGATGTCCTACAACTCGCTCGACGACGCCATCGCCTTCGTCGAAGCGCGCGACCGGCCGCTGGCGCTGTACCCCTTCGGCGATCGCGCGCAGGCCGAGGCGATCCTCGCGCGCACCGTCGCCGGCGGCGTGACCGTCAACGACACCCTGCTGCATTTCGCCGCGAACCGCCTGCCGTTCGGCGGCGTCGGCCCGAGCGGCATGGGCGCGTATCACGGCCGCGCCGGGTTCGATGCGATGACCAAGGCGCTGCCGGTGCTGTGGCAGTCGCGCGTCGCGGTTACCGACTGGCTGCGACCGCCGTATGCGCGGATCGCGAAGCTGGTGGATTTTCTCGCGCGTTGACCCGCGGCAATCCGTACCAGCCACGCTCATACGCGAGCGATCCCCACAGCGCCTGCGCATGCGCCTCGCGTGCGAGCAGTGGCGACAGCGCCGCGGGCTGCAGGCGGCCCTGGCCCGGCACGTAGCGGTACTGGCTCGGCACCTTGTCGGGCTGCAGCACCACCACATCGTCGCCCTGCAACCACGCGAAATTGCGGTCGTACTGCATCAACGCGCGCCCGGGCAGGCGCATCGCCGGATCGGCGAGATCGCGGCCGGTCATCGGCGTGGCATCGGCGATGCCGATCAGCGACAGCAGCGTCGGCCCCAGATCGATCTGGCTGGCGATGCGGTCGTCGCGACGCGGCGCGATGCCGGCGCCGAGGATCAGACCCGGAATATGGAAATTGTCGACCGGCACCAGATCGCGGCCGAACACGCGCGAGTCGTGGTCGGCGACGACGAGGAACACGGTGTCGTTCCAGTAGTCGCTGGCCATCGCCTTGTCGAAGAAGCCGCCCAGCGCGTGGTCGGCGTACTTCGCGGCATTGTTGCGCGTGGCCAGCGGCTGCTCGAACGGGGTGATGCGGCCGGTCGGGAACTCGAAGGGATCGTGGTTGCTCGAGGTGAATACGAAACCGAAGAACGGCTTCCCGTCCGCATGCAGGCGCGCGAATTCCTCGTCGGCGCGCGCGAACAGATCCTCGTCGGACACGCCCCAGGAGCCGACGAACGCCGGCGCGCGATAGTCGCGTTGCTCGACCACGCGGCCGAAGCCGTTGCCGAGGAAGAAACCGCGCATGTTGTCGAAATGGCTTTCGCCGCCGTAGTAGAACGTCGTGTCGTAACCGCGCCGGCGCAGCACGTCGGCGAGGGTGAAAAAGCCCTGCTGACTGCGCGCACGTTTGACCACGGCCTGCGCCGGCGTCGGCGCGAAGCCGGCGACCACCGCCTCGATGCCGCGCACCGAGCGCGTACCGGTCGCGTACAGCCGCTCGAACGCCCAGCCCTGTTCGCTCAGGCGGTCGTACTCCGGCGACAGCGGCCGCCCGCCGAGGCTGCCGATGAACTGCGCGCCGAGGCTCTCCTCCAGCACGATCACCAGGTTCTTCGGCTTGCCGCGCCACACCGGCGCACGCGCGGCGAGCGTCGGACGCTCGGGGTCGGTGAACGCCGAGGCCGGCAGGCCGGTGCCGGCCCGGACCGATGCGAGTACCGTCTCCGCCGGCAGTTCGCCGTACAGGGACTCGGCGGTCTCCTCGTGCTGCAGCCAGCCGCGCATCGCGAACGCCAGCGAGTAGAACGAGTTCAGCGGCAGCGCATTGACCGTGGGATTGGTGCTGAAGGCCAGCATCGCCGGATTCATCGGCCGATGGCCCAGCGTCGAGCGCGCACCGAACGCGCCGACGCCGAGCACCAGCACCGCGAGGCCGGCGCGCAGCAGCACGCCGCCGGCCGGCGTCGGCTGACTGGGCCACCCGCGTCGCGCGAGCCGCAGGCTGGCCCAGGCGGCCGCCGCGGTCAGCAGCAGCACGCCGATGCATTCCAGCGGCCGGCCTTCGGCGAGCATCGACAGCACTTCGCGCGGATAGACCAGATATTCGACGAACACGCGGTCGGGCCGCAGGCCGTACTCGGCCATGAAGCCGGGCGTGGCGAGTTCGAGCCAGACCAGCAGCGTCGTCGCGAGCGCGAGCCAGCCCACCGCGATGCCGCGCACCCAGCGCGCGTCGTAGACCGCGGCGGGCACCAGCAGCAGCAACGCCGCCAGCGGCACGAACAGCAGGCACAGCGTGGCGACGTCGACGCGCAGGCCCTGCACGAGCACCGGCACCCAGCCATGGACCTCGTCCACCGCCGCCCGTTGCCACAGCGCCAGCCCCAACCGCGACACGCCGAGCACGACGAGGCCGAGCATGGCCATGCCCAGCACCGGTTTCAGGCGCGTCATCGCAGTCCGTAGCGTCATGTCCGAATCCACCCGCCGCGCGATCCGCGGCCCGTACAGGATCGACGCCGGCATGTCGGAAGCCTGTCGGAACGCCGCGCCGCCGCGCCGTATCATCGGCCGGCACGCTTTGCGCCCAGGACGAGAACCGATGCGACTGCTGGTGGTCGAGGACAACCGCAACCTGGTCGGCAACCTGTTCGACTACTTCGAGCCGCGTGGCCACGAGATGGACGCCGCGCCGGACGGCATCGTGGGCCTGCACCTCGCGGTGACCCAGCATTACGACGCGATCATCCTCGACTGGATGCTGCCGCGCCTCGACGGCCGCGCCCTGCTGCAGCGCCTGCGCGAACATGCGATCGACACCCCGGTGATCATGCTCACCGCCCGCGACGAACTGCCCGACAAGATCGCCGGCTTCCGCGCCGGGGCCGACGACTATCTGACCAAGCCCTTCGCACTGCCGGAACTCGAAGTGCGCCTGGAAGCCGTGCTGGCGCGTGCGCGCGGCCGCCGCAGCGCGCGCACGCTGGAAGTGCACGACCTGCGCCTCAACCTCGACACGCTCGAAGCCAGCCGCGCCGGCCAGCCGCTGCATCTCTACCCCGCGGGCCGCAAGCTGCTCGAAGTGCTGATGCAGGCCAGTCCCGCCGCGGTCGAACGCCAGCAGTTAGAGCACGCGCTGTGGGCCGACGCGCCGCCCGATGGCGACATGCTGCGCTCGCATGTCTACGAACTGCGCCGCAGCGTCGACGGCCCGTTCGCGATCAAGCTGATCCAGACCCTGCCGCGCTACGGCTACCGGCTGGCGGCGCCCGCCGACACCGGCGCGCCGGCATGAGCCGCGCACGCAGTCTGCGCAGCCGCATCCTGTACTGGCTGGCCGTCTACGCGCTGCTGCTCGCGGCCGGCGTCTCGCTGCACGGCTTTCTCGTCAACGAGTACGCCGAACGCCTGCTGTGGGATTCGATGCTGCGCACCGAGTTCACCCATCATCTGCAACGCAGCGCGGCGGATCCGTCGTATCGCTGGAGCGATTCCGACAGCCTGCGTCTGTACGTCAACGGCGGCGCGCCGCCGGAAACCGCGGCATTGCCCGACGGCATCCACGACGAGGTCGAGCTGCCGAACGGCACCGAGATCCTGGTGCTGGTCGAGCACGTCGACGGCGTGCGCCACGTGCTGACCCTCGACATCACCGACATGGAGCGCGAGGAGGACCGGCTCACGCTCTTCATTCTCGGCTCGTCGGTCATCCTGGTTACGGTGATGGGCGGACTGATGGCGCTGGGCCTCGGCCGCACCCTGCGGCCGTTGACCACGCTCGCCGGCGACATCGCCGCGCTGTCGCCCGACCGCACCGGCCAGCGGATCGTGCCCGAGACGCGCGCGAGTTCGGAACTGCTGGTCATCGCCAACGCGCTCAACGACTACCTCCAGCGCAACGAGCAGTTCGTCGATCGCGAACGCGCCTTCATCAACACCGCCAGCCACGAACTGCGCACGCCGATCGCGGTGATGTCCGGCGCCGCGGAACTCGCACTGGCGCCGCCCGACGTGCCGGCCATGACCGCGCACCAGCTGCGCCGCATCCAGCGCACCGCCGACGACATGGACCGGATGATCGCCCTGCTGCTCGCGCTGGCGAAGGATCCCGCGCGCCTGCTGCAGGCCGGCCAGCCGATCGAACTGTCGGCCTTGCTGCCCGCGATCATCGACGACCACCGCCATCTCACCCGCGACAAGGCACTGGAGATCGTGCTGCACGCGCCGCAGCCCTGCACCCTGCTCGCGCCGCCGGCCGTCGTGCGCGCGACGGTGGGCAACCTGCTGCGCAATGCGATCGAACACAGCGACCGCGGCCGCATCGACGTCGAACTGCAGGGCGATGCCACCGTCGTGATCCGCGATCCCGGGCACGGCATGACACCCGAGCAGATCAGCGCCGTCTACTCGCGCATGGCGCGCACCGGCGTGCCGACCGGCGACGGCATCGGCCTGGAACTCATCGCGCGCGTCTGCGAACACCTCGGCTGGGCGCTCGACATCCGCTCCTCGCCCGAAGGCGGCACCACCGCCACGCTGCGCATGCGCGCGACCGGCGAGGCGGCGGACGCTAGAATTCCCGGATGAAGATCGCCAGCTGGAACGTCAACTCGCTCAACGTCCGCCTGCCGCACCTCGAGCAATGGCTGCGCGATGCGCAACCCGACGTGGTCGGCATCCAGGAAACCAAGCTCGAGGACGCGCGCTTCCCCGTCACCGCGCTCGCCGCGCTCGGCTACCGCACCGTGTTCGCCGGCCAGAAGACCTACAACGGCGTCGCCCTGCTCGCCCGCGACCGCGTACTCGACGACGTGCAGATCGGCATTCCGGGATTCGACGACGAACAGAAGCGCGTGATCGCCGCGACCATCGACGGCGTGCGCGTCATCAACCTGTACGTCGTCAACGGCCAGGACGTCGGCACCGAAAAATACGCCTACAAACTGCGCTGGCTCGCCGCCGTGCACGACTGGGTGCAGCGCGAACTCGCCGCGCACCCGAAGCTCGTCGTGCTCGGCGATTTCAACATCGCCCCCGACGACCGCGACGTGCACGACCCCGCGGTCTGGAACGACAGCCACATCCTGACCTCGACCGCCGAGCGCGACGCCCTGCGCGGCCTGCTCGGCCTCGGTCTGCACGATGCGTTCCGCCTGCATCACGACGACGCGGGCGTCTTCAGCTGGTGGGATTACCGCCAGGCGGGTTTCCGCCGCGATCTCGGCCTGCGGATCGATCTCACGCTGGTGTCGGATGCGTTGCGGGATCAGGTCGTCGCATCCGGCATCGATCGCGAACCGCGGACCTGGGACCGCCCCAGCGACCATGCGCCGGCCTGGGTCACCATTTCGGGCTGAGGCGACGCGGTGCATCCCGCAAAGAAAAGGCCCGGCAATGCCGGGCCTTTTTTTGACATCGATCCCGCTGCGATCAGCGCGCGCTGCCGCGGCGGAACAGGTTGACGATCGCCAGCAGGATGATCGCGCCGATCAGCGCGGTCAGCAGGAAGCCGATCCAGCCTGCGCCGAGCGAGACGCCCAGCATCGGCAGCAGCCAGCCACCGATGAAGCCACCGATGATGCCGACGACGATGTTCAGCAGGATGCCCTGCTGCCCGTTGGTGCGCATCAGGATGCTGGCGAGCCAGCCGGCGATGCCACCGACGATGATGTAGATGAGGAAGTTCATGCGGAATGCTCCAGTGCGGAACTCGGGAAATCGGGAAGTGGCGCGTGCAGGCCCGAAGGCCGGCGCCAGCATCCGGCCCGGTCCGTGACGGAGATGTCGGTATTCAGCCGGCCGAAGGACCGAACAGAGCGTCCAGCGCGGCGCGGGGCAGTTTGCCGGTCTCGTTGCGCGGCAGCCCGTCGACGCGGCGGATGCGGCGCGGCAGGAACACCGGATCCATACTGGCCCGCAAGGCGTCCAGCAGCGCGGCATCGTCGAGCGCAGGACTCGCCACGACCGCGGCCATGATCCGGCGGACGCCGGTGGCATCCGGCGTGGCGCTCTGGCAGATCACGCCGTCGCGGACGCCGTCGATGGCGAGCAGGCGGCGGGTGAGGTCGGCGAGCGAGGCGCGCTTGCCGGCGATCTCGATCATGTCGGCCTGACGGCCACGCAGCTCGAACCGGCCCGCGGCATCGAGTTCGACGATGTCGGCCAGCAGCCGCGGCTCGGGCAGATGCGGCGCGTGCACGAGGGTGCCGTCGGGCACGGGCTGCAGACGCACGCCGTCGAACGGGGTCCAGGCCTGCTCGAGCGCGGTGCGGCGGCGCGCGAAGATGCAGGTCTCGGTGGATCCGAACAGTTCGCGCACCTCGCAGCCGAACCGCGCTTCGGCCTCGGCGGCCAGCGCCTGCGGCAGGGGCGCGGTCGCGGTGGCGATCGCGGCCAGCGGCGGCAGGGCGACGCCCGATTCGACCAGCGAGCGCAGATGCACCGGCGTGGTGACCAGCAACGGCGGACGCGGTGCATCGCGCAACGCGGCCGCGATGTCTTCGGGAAAGAACGGCCGTGCGCCGTGTACGGCGACATTGCCGAGCAGCGGCAGCAGGATGGAGAGCTCCATGCCGTACATGTGCTGCGGCGGCACGGTCGCCACGACCGGCAACGTGGCCGCGCCGTGCAGATCGGCGAGTGCGGCGAGGTTCTGCAGCGTGCACGCGTGGAACGTGGCCCAGGTCTTGGGATTGGCGCCGGGCACGCCCGTGCTGCCGGAGGTGAACCCGATCGCGACCAGCGCGTCGAGCGCGATCTGCGGCACGTCGCCATCGCGCGTCGGCAGCGCATCGGGCAGGCGCACGTAATGCGGCGGCGCGGGCGCGTGGCCGACATCGTGCGGCGCGTCGCAGCCGCAGTCGTCGCGATCGCCGATGCAGTAGCTGTGCGGATGCCGCGCGCGAACGTCGTCGATCGCACCGCGCGTGCGCGCCGGCGGCAGCAGCGTGGTCTGCCCGCGCAACGCGACGGCGCAGAACGCGACGAGGAAGCGGTAGCGGTCTTCGCAGAGGTTCAGCGCGAACGGCGCATCGGGCAGCAGCGCGGCGACGCCGCGCACGTGCGCGAGAAAGGTGTCGAGCGTCACCACGCCGCCGGCGCCGAACGCGATCGCGCGCGACGGATCGCCGCCGACCAGCGGCCGGTACTCGCCTGCGCCCTGCAGGCCCTCGATGCGCGACGCGCCCTGTTCCACACCCACTGCCGACATCGTGTTGCGACTCCGAAGATTGTTCCGTACGCCGTGTCCGGCCCGCGGAACAGCGGTTTTAGCTTACGCTGGACGGCCTGCGGGATGCCAAGTTCGGATGTTCAGCGAGGGATGTTCAGCGAAACCTTGAGTCTGGCCGCCGGGGCGGTGCGCATCGCGTGGCGGGACTACCGCCGCGGCCAGTCCGCCGAATCCCTGGTGCGCCCCTGGTTGGCCGACACGCTCGGCCGCCCCGGGTCCGACCTCGCCCTCGACCGCGACGCGCGCGGCCGCCCGCAGTTGCAGGTGCCCGGCCATCCGGGCCTCGACGCGAACTGGAGCCACAGCGGCGATGCCTTGCTGGTCGCACTGGGCGACGGTGTGTCGGTGGGCGTGGACATCGAATGGATGCGGCCCCGGCCACAGGCGATGGCACTGGCGCAGCGCTTCTTCACTGCGGGCGAAGCCACGGCGCTGGCGACGCGCGCCCCCGACGATGCAGAGGCCGCCTTCGTGCAGCTGTGGTGCGCGAAGGAAGCCGTGCTGAAAGCGCATGGGCAGGGGTTGTCGTTCGGGCTCGATCGCCTGGAGTTCGCCGCGCGCGACGATGGCTGGGCGCTGGTCGCCTGTGACCCTGCGCTGGGGACACCGGCGGACTGGCATCTGCATGCGTTCGCACCGTTGCCGGGCTATCTGGCGACGGTGGCGTGGCGGCGGGTGGATCTAGCGGGCGTTCGGGTTGCTGATTCGCAGATCTGATTTGCGATCAAGGTCGTCTCCCGACCTGCCAAGAAATCTGCACCTCTCCCTCTGGGAGAGGTCGGCGCGCGCAGCGCGTCGGGTGAGGGCCGAAGCTTTGCGCGGAACATCCTGAAAGCACCCGCTTCCGCCCTCCGGGCACCTTCCCCCGGAAAGGAAAGGACGAGGCGCACCGCAATCTGGACGTTCGAGCCCACTGGACACCCGCGCTCAGCAAGCGCACGCGAGGACGCAGTCATCCGGCTCGATCCACAGACCACGCGCCGCACCAGCTTCTACAATGCGCGCCATGGAACTCTCCGACGACACCGCGCTGCGCGCCGAACTCGACGCCGGGCTGCGCACCCTGGGCCTCGCGCCGACGCTGGCCGACCCGCTGCTCGCCTATCTCGCGCTGCTCGTGCGCTGGAACAAGACCTACAACCTGACCGCCGTGCGCGATCCGCGCGAGATGGTGGTGCGGCATCTGCTCGATTCGCTGGCGATGGTGCCGCACGTCGACGGCCTCGCCACGCTCGCCGATCTCGGCACCGGCCCCGGCCTGCCCGGCATTCCGCTGGCGATCGCGCTGCCCGGCCTGCACGTCACTCTGGTCGAGTCGAACGGCAAGAAGGCGCGCTTCCTGCGCGAGGCGGTGCGGCAGCTCAAACTCACCAATGCCGACGTCGCCGAATCGCGCATCGAAGCCGTCGACCGGCCCGGTGCGTTCGACGCGATCACCGCGCGTGCGCTGGCCACGCTGCCCGATATCCTCGCCGTCGGCGGCCATCTGCCGAAAGCCGACGGCGGCCGCCTGCTGGCGATGAAGGGCGTCCATCCGGTCGACGAGATCGTCGCGCTGCCGACCGGCTGGCGGCTCGACTCGGTCACCCCGCTCGAGGTGCCCGGCCTCGACGCCGAACGGCACCTGGTCGTCGTCGCACGCGCCTGAGCCGCTGTCCCGGATCGCACGCGGGACATCCGCGACACCCGGCCGCGCATCCCCGGTTCATCTGCAACCGCGTCGCCCCGTTGATGCCGACGCGCGGCCGGATCGGTGTCCCCAAGCGACCCTTGGGGGGCATAATCCCCGGTCCGGCCGCCGCCCGCGGTGGCCGATTCCCTTCCTGAACCTCGCACGGAGCCCATGGCCCGCATCATCGCCATCGCCAACCAGAAGGGCGGCGTCGGAAAGACGACGACGGCCGTGAACCTGGCCGCTGCGCTCGCGCGCACGCCGCTCCGCGTGCTGCTGGTCGACCTCGATTCGCAGGGCAACGCGACCATGGGCTGCGGCATCGACAAGGGCGCGGTGCCGGTGTCGACCTGCGACGTGCTGCTGGGCGAGGTGGAGGCCGGTGATGCGATCGTGCAGACCGAGGAAGAGGTCGACCTGATTCCCGGCAACACCGATCTCACCGCCGCCGAACTCGAACTGATGGGCGCCGACGATCGCGAGCAGCGCCTCAAGCGCGCGCTCGAACCGCTGCGCGCGCGTTACGACTACATCCTGATCGACTGTCCGCCGGCGCTGTCGCTGCTGACGCTCAATGCGCTGACCGCCGCCGATTCGGTGCTCGTGCCGATGCAGTGCGAGTACTACGCGCTCGAAGGCCTGACCGCGCTGCTGCAGACGATCGATGCGATCAAGCAGAACCTCAATCCCAAGCTCGAGGTCGAGGGCGTGCTGCGCACGATGTTCGACGTGCGCAACAACCTCGCCAACGCCGTGTCGGGCGAGCTGACGAACCACTTCGGCGACAAGGTGTTCCGCACCATCGTGCCGCGCAACGTGCGCGTGGCCGAGGCGCCCAGCCACGGCCAGAGCATCGTCGGCTACGACAAGGGCTCGCGCGGCGCGATCGCCTATCTCGGTCTCGCCGGCGAAGTGATCCGCCGCCAGCGCGAACGCGACGCACAGAAGAGCAATCAGGACGCCACCGCCATGGAGACGCCGGCATGACCGCTGCGAAGACGCCCGCCAAGAAGCGCGGTCTGGGCCGCGGCCTCGAAGCCCTGCTCGGCCCGAAGGCCGCAGCCGAGGCGCCGGCCAGCCTGGAAGCGACCGAGCAGGACACGCTGCGCGTGCTGCCGATCGATGCGCTGAGCGCCGGCAAGTACCAGCCCCGCAAACACTGGGACGCCGACAAGCTCACCGAGCTGGCCGAGTCGATCAAGGCCCAGGGCGTGATCCAGCCGCTGGTGGTGCGCGAGCGCCCCGACCGCACCTTCGAGATCATCGCCGGCGAACGGCGCTGGCGCGCGTCGAAGCAGGCCGGCCTGAGCGAAGTGCCGGCGGTCGTGCGCAACGTCGAGGACCGCACGGTCGTCGCGATGGCGCTGATCGAGAACATCCAGCGCGAAGACCTCAACCCGCTGGAAGAAGCGCAGGCGCTGCAGCGGCTGATCGACGAATTCGACCTCACCCACGCACAAGCCGCCGAAGCCGTCGGCCGCTCGCGCGCCGCGGTGTCGAACCTGCTGCGTCTGCTGGAACTGCCGCCGGCGATCCGCATCCTGGTCGAATCCAGGCAGCTGGAAATGGGCCACGCCCGCGCCCTGCTGACGCTCTCGCCCGAACTCGCCAGCAAGCTCGCCAGCGACGCCGTCGAGCACGGTTGGTCGGTCCGCGAAGTCGAACATCGCGCGCAGCAGTTCGCTGCCGGTCGCGTGCCGGGCGGCGATACGCGCACCGTCGCGCGCAACAAGGCGCGCCCGCAGGCCGACATCGTCTCGCTGGAGAACGAACTGTCGGAGACACTGGGCACGCGCGTGTCCATCGCGAACGGCCGCGGCAACAAGGGCCGGCTGGTGATCCATTACGGCAATCTCGAAGCGCTCGACGGCGTGCTCGAGCGCCTGCGCGCGCAGCGCGCCTGAGGCGTCATCCGCCGGCGGGCACCGCCGGCCGCCGCAGCGGCGTCATCTCCACAGGCTCGCGTGGCGTCAGCCGCTTCTTCGGCAGGCGCGGCACATCGATGTCGGGCCGCGTGATCCGTTGCGGCACGCGATCCACCAGACAGCCGCGCATCACGTAATCGCCGGTCACTGCGCGATCACTGCCGCTGTTGCGATACGCCACGAATTTGATCCGGCTGCCGCGGTCGGCGTACAGCGGACCGTCCGCCGCAGCGGTCCAGATGATGGCGTCGTTCGACAACCGCATGTCGTACCAGCCGCTCTCGCCCGACACGCTGGCGGACAGATCGCCGGCCGACAGTCCCGGCCCGCGCAGCGTCGCGCGGACCTGGCGGATTTCGAGATACCGGTGTTCGGGCACGAAGTCCGAAGACGCGCCCGCGCCGGTGACGTTGGCACCCATGACGAACGTGCCGCGGTTTTCGAACGGCTGTGCGCAGACGCGGCGCAGTTCCGAGACGTCCGGTCGCGGCAGGCGGTCGGCGATGTCCGGATCGAGTTCACGGCTGCCGGTCGGCGGTGGCGCGGCGGCGGCCGTCAGGCACAGCAGGCCCAGCACGAGCGCGGGAACGGCATGTCGCAGGCGGGATCGGGTCATGGCGGTCTCTCGGTCGCTTCGCGAAGCGCGATGGTGGGCGGCCGGTTGCGCGCGAATCCGGCCCGTTTCCCGTCCAACGCAGAAAGCGCCACGAACGGTCCACCGCGCCACGCACGCGTCTGCTGGAATTGTGTAACGCCGTGCGCAGCGCCTAGGCTGCGCGGATGCATCGCATCGCCAACTCCCTGTCCTGGTCGCGCCGGCTGCTGCTGGCGCTGCTGGTGTTCGGGTTGATGGCAGCGCCGGTGCTGGTGGCGATGGGCAATACCTACGAGGCCGCGCACGGCGAGACCGCCGAGCAGCACGACCACGCATCCGACACGCACGAGGACGGCGGCGACCTGCTGCACGCGGTCGCGCATTGCGCCACCTGTGGCGCGCATACGCCCGCGCTGCCGCCGGTGGCATCGCTGCTGGCACCACTGGCGATGCCGCACCCCGCATTGCCCGTGTCCGAATCCGCGCCCGCGCGCGTGCCCGATTCCCTGCTGCGCCCGCCGATTTCCGCATGACGCGCGCGCCGGCCTGAGGCCGGCTTTTCGTCATTCCGGAATTGGAGCGTTCCCATGTTGTTGCGATTGGCGGCCCTGGCCGCCCTCGCCGCTGCGCCGTGCCTCGTGGCCGCGCAGTCGGCGCCCGTGCGCGCAAGCGCGCAGTCCCTCACCCTCGATGACGCGTTCGTGCGTGTTGCCGATGCCCATCCCGAGCTGCGCCTGTTCGACGGCCAGCGCGCGGTGTTCGATGCCGAACGCGAGGTCGCCGCGCTGCGACCGCCGCTGGAGGCCGGCATCGAGATCGAGAACCTCGGCCTCGATGCGCCCACGCGCACACTCGAAACCACGCTGACGCTGGCCGGCGTGTTCGAACGCGGCGGCAAGCCCGATGCACGCCGCGCGCTCGCGCAGACCCGTATCGATGCGCTGGCCCTGCAGCGCGAAGCCGCACGCGTCGATCTGCTGGCCGACACCGCGCGTCGCCATCTCGCGATCGTCGTCGCCATGCGGCGCCTGGAAATCGCGCAGGCCGACGTCGCGCAGCGCACGCGTGTCGTGGCCGCGGCGCGCCAGCGCTTCGCCGCTGGTGCCTCACCCGAAGCGGTCGTGCTCACCGCGCAGGCGGCGCAGGCGCAGGCCGAACTGCAGGCCGCCAATGCGCGCCTGGAAATCGAAACCGCACAGCGCAGCCTGTCGATGCTGTGGGGCGATCCGGAGGGTGGAGTCGCCATCGCCGACAGCGATCCGCTGGTGCTGCCGGACATATCCGACTTCGAGACGTTGCGCACTTTGCTTGCGCGATCACCGGAACTGCTGCAATTCAACGACAAGGCACGCATCGCCGAAGCACGGCTGCAGCTCGCGCGCAGCGACGCCACGCCGGACATCGGCTGGCAGGCCGGCATCCGCCATCAGCGCGAGAACGGCGACACCTCGCTGGTCGGTGGCCTTGTCCTGCCGCTGGGCAGTCGCGCGCGTGCGCAGCCGGCGATCCGCGCCGCAGCCGCGGAACTCGCACTGGTCTCGATCGAGCGCGATGCCGGTGATCGCGCGCTGCAGGCCACGCTGGCCGACGCGCATGGCCGCTATCGCGTCGCGCAGTCGGCGGTCTCGCTGCTCGCGCGCGACGTGCTGCCGCGTCTGGATCGCGCCGCCAGTGCCACCGAGCGCGCGTGGCGCGCAGGCGCGGTGTCGTATCTCGAATGGTCGCAACTGCAGGACGCGCGCAGCGATGCGCTGCGCCAGCAACTCGACGCCGCCGAAGCCGCGCAGATCGCCCTGATCGAACTGCAGCGCCTGACCGGCCAGTCCCTCGTCGTCGCGCATGCGACGCCCGCCCCTTTCGAAGGAGACGCCCGATGAGGACGTTCCACCATGTCACTGCCGCTTCGTTCGCGCTCGCCCTGGCACTGCTGTTTTCCGCGTGCAGCGGATCGTCGACGGCGCCAGCGGCCGACACGTCCGGTGCGCCTGCCGATGCACCCGCGGACGCGCACGCCGATGACGGGCACGCAGACGAGGCGCATGCAGACGACGCCACGACCATCGCAGCCGACATCGCCGACGACCTCGGCATCCGTGTCGCGCCCGCCGTGGCCGGCACCATCGCCGACCAGCACGAAGTGCAGGGCCTGCTGACCACGCTGGAAAGCGGCAACGCCCGCGTGACCGCACGCTTCCCCGGGCCGATCCGCCGGCTGCACGCCGAAGTCGGCGACCGCGTGCGCGCCGGCCAGGCGCTGGCGACGATCGAGAGCAATCTCAGCCTGTCGACGTATGCGGTTGCCGCGCCGATCACCGGCACCGTCCTCGCGCGCAACGCGTCCGTCGGCCAGAGCGCCGGCGAAGGCGCGGTGCTGTACGAGATCGCCGATCTGTCGACGCTGTGGGTCGACCTGCATGTCTTCGGACGCGATGCCGAGCATCTCGCCGCCGGCTCGCCGGTGACGATCAGCCGCCTCGGCGACGGCGCGACTGCCGACACGCGTATCGACCGCGTGCTGCCCGGCACCGCCACCGCGAGCCAGAGCACGATCGCCCGCGCCACGCTCGACAACGCGGACGGCCAGTGGCGCCCCGGCTCGGCCGTGCGCGCGTTGGTCACCGTGTCGACGCAGCCGGCGGATCTCGTCGTGCCGCTGACGGCTTTGCAACAGATGGACGGCCGCGACGTGGTGTTCGTGCGCGAGGGCGATCGCTACGAGAAACGTGTGGTGACGCTCGGGCGGCGCGATGCGCGGCAGGTGGAGATCGTCGAGGGCATTGCGGTGGGCGAGGACGTGGTGATCGCACAGAGCTACACGATCAAGGCGGATCTGGAGAAGGCGGGGGCGGGTCATGCGCATTGACGTCACTTCCGACGCAGGCCGTGCGTTCGGACCCGTTCGCGGGTTGCCGTTTCCCCGTCATTCCCGCGAAAGCGGGAATCCATCTTCGCTGGGAACGAACCGAAGCCGCTCTTCAGGTCATTCCGCCAGCATCAGAATGGATATCGGCGTGATCAGACATACGTCTGTTGAAAGCCGCTGGAATGACGTTACCGGGATCGGAGGGGTGCCTGCGAAGTCACGCCTGATCGCAAGCAGGGACCACCCCCATGCTTGAATCCCTCATCCACGCCGCCATCCGCCATCGCTGGCTGGTCCTTGCCGCGACGCTCCTGCTGATCGCCGTCGGCAGCTGGAGTTTCACGAAACTGCCGATCGACGCGACGCCCGACATCACCAACGTGCAGGTGCAGATCAACACGTCGGCGCCCGGCTATTCGCCGCTGGAAACCGAACAGCGCGTCACGTTCCCGATCGAGACCGCGCTCGCGGGATTGCCGCGTCTCGACTACACGCGTTCGCTGTCGGCGTATGGCCTCTCGCAGGTCACCGTCGTGTTCGAGGACGGCACCGATCTGTACTTCGCGCGGCAGCAGGTCGCCGAGCGCGTGCAGCAGGTGCAGGGGCAGTTGCCGGACGATGTCGAGCCGTCGCTCGGTCCCGTCGCGACCGGGCTCGGCGAGATCTTCATGTACACCGTCGAGGCCGAGCCGGATGCGCGCAAGCCGGACGGCACGCCCTACACCGCGACCGATCTGCGCACGCTGCAGGACTGGGTCGTGCGGCCGCAGATGCGCAATGTGCGCGGCGTGACCGAGGTCGACACCATCGGCGGTTTCGCGCGGGAAGTGCACATCACGCCCGATCCCGCGCTGCTGGTCGCGCTCGACTTCACGTTCGAGGATGTCGTCACCGCGGTCGCCAACAACAACCGCAATGTCGGCGCCGGCTACATCGAGCGCAACGGCCAGCAGTTGCTGGTGCGCGTGCCGGGGCAGGTCGCCGATGTCGAGGCGATCGGCAACATCGTCATGGCGCGGCGCGATGGCGTGCCGATCCACGTGCACGATGTGGCGAGCGTCGGCGAAGGCCGCGAACTGCGCACCGGCGCGGCCACGCAGAACGGCGCGGAAGTCGTGCTCGGCACGGTGCTGATGCTGTTCGGCGAGAACAGCCGCACCGTGGCGCAGGCCGCGGCGCAGCGGCTGGAGGCGACGAATGCGAGCCTGCCCGACGGCGTGCGCGCAGTCGCGGTCTACGACCGCACGGCGCTGGTCGACCGCACCATCCGCACGGTCGCCAAGAACCTGATCGAAGGCGCGCTGCTGGTGATCGTGGTGCTGTTCCTGCTGCTCGGCAACGTGCGCGCGGCGCTGCTCACCGCGCTGGTGATTCCGCTGACGATGCTGTTCACCGTGATCGGCATGCGTCAGGGCGGCGTGTCCGGGAATCTGATGAGCATGGGCGCGCTGGATTTCGGACTGATCGTCGACGGCGCGGTGATCATCGTCGAGAACTGCCTGCGCCGCTTCGGCGAAGCGCAGCAGCGGCTCGGCCGCCTGCTCGATACGCGCGAGCGGCACGCGGTCGCGGCCTCGGCCAGCGCCGAAGTCATCCGACCCAGTCTGTTCGGGCTCGGCATCATCGCCGCGGTGTATCTGCCGGTGTTCGCGCTCGAAGGCGTGGAAGGCAAGATGTTCCACCCGATGGCGATCACCGTCGTGCTGGCGTTGACCGGCGCGATGCTCCTGTCGCTGACCTTCGTGCCGGCGACCATCGCCTTGCTGCTGCGCGGCCGCGTTGCCGAGCACGACAACCGGGTCATGCGCGCCGCACGTCGCGGCTATGCGCCCGCGCTCGACTGGGCGCTGCGACACGGACACTGGTTCGTCGGCGGCGCGCTGGTGCTGGTGCTGGCCTGCGGCTGGCTGGCCACGCGGATGGGCAGCGAGTTCGTTCCCGGACTCGACGAGGGCGACATCGCACTGCATGCGATGCGCGTGCCCGGCACCGGCATCGAACAGTCGGTGGCGATGCAGCGCGCGCTCGAACGCCGTCTGTTGCAGGTGCCCGAGGTCGCACGCGTGTTCTCGAAAATCGGCACCGCCGAAGTCGCCAGCGACCCGATGCCGCCGTCGGTCGCCGACACCTTCCTGATCCTCAGGCCGCGCGCGGATTGGCCCGATCCGCGCAAGCCACGCGCCACGCTGGTCGGCGAGCTCGAAACCATCGCCGAGACCCTGCCCGGCAACAACTACGAGTTCACCCAGCCGATCCAGATGCGCTTCAACGAACTGATCTCCGGCGTGCGCAGCGACGTGGCGGTGAAGATCCAGGGCGACGATCTCGAGCGCCTGCAGGCGGTCGCCACTGATGTCGAACGCGTGCTGCAGGGCATCGACGGCGCCGCCGACGTGCGCATCGAAGCGGTCGACGGCCTGCCGTTGCTGGAGATCGCGCCCGATCCACGCGCGATGGCGCGCTACGGGCTCAACCCGGGCGACGTGCAACGCGTGGTCGCCGCGGCGATCGGCGGCGAGACAGCGGGCCAGCTCTTCGATGGCGACCGCCGTTTCGACATCGTCGTGCGGCTGCCTGAGTCGTTGCGCGGTGATCCTGCAGCGCTGGCCGACCTGCCGATTCCGCTCCCGGGCGCCGCCGCCGACAGCGCCGACGAATCCGATCGCGGCGGCAGCTGGGCCAGTGGCACGCCCCGCACGGTGCCGCTGCGCGAAGTCGCGACCATCGGCACGCAGCTCGCGCCGAACCAGATCAACCGCGAGAACGGCAAACGCCGCATCGTCGTCACCGCCAACGTGCGCGGACGCGATCTCGGTGGCTTCGTCGGCGAGCTGCAGAGCGCCGTCGCCGCTTCGGTGACGCTGCCGACCGGTTACTGGATCGACTACGGCGGCACGTTCGAACAGCTGGCGTCGGCCAGCCAGCGTCTGTCGCTGGTGGTGCCGCTGACGCTGGCGGTGATCCTCGCGCTGCTGTTCATGGCCTTCGGTTCGCTGCGCGATGCACTGGTGGTCTTCAGCGGCGTACCGCTCGCGCTCACCGGCGGCGTACTCGCACTCGCGGCGCGCGGCATTCCGCTGTCGATCTCGGCCGGTGTCGGCTTCATCGCGCTGTCGGGTGTGGCCGTGCTCAACGGCCTCGTGATGCTGACCTTCATCCGCAAGCTGCGCGAGGACGGCCTCGATCTACGCCCTGCGATCGTCGAAGGTGCACTCGGACGCCTGCGTCCGGTGCTGATGACCGCACTGGTCGCCTCGCTCGGCTTCGTGCCGATGGCGTTCAACGTCGGCGCGGGTGCGGAAGTGCAGCGCCCGCTGGCGACGGTGGTCATCGGCGGGATCCTCTCGTCGACGCTGCTGACGCTGCTGGTGTTGCCGGTGTTGTACCGGTGGATGCATCGGCGGGCCGATCGGACTTGAGGTCGCGGGTCATCGGGATTTGGCTTTTCGGCGGCCCGCACCCCGCGCGACCGGCTGGCCCTTGAGCCCCTCTCCCTCAGGGAGAGGGGTTGGGGTGAGGGCGCTCTGGGCGACACAACGCATCGCTCACCGCCCGCCGCCGCCCCCACCTCCACCGCCCCCACCCGAAAACCCACCGCCCCCACTCCCCGACGAACTCCCAGGCGGCGACGCCGACGACGCGATCTGTCCGGTGAACCCGCTGCCGATCGCCTTGCTGAAACCGGCGATGTCGGAAATGCCCGGGGCGCCGTGCGCGCCGCTTCCGTAGTACCAGCCGATCGACGCGGTCGCAGCCGCCGCCGCGCTCGCGCCCACGGCGGCGGTGAATTTCTTCGTCCACGCATCCTCGACCTGCAGCGCCACCGCATATGGCAGCAGGAATTCGAAACGGCCCGCGTCCAGCATCGGCGCGTCCGCATCCGGTGCTGTCAGGCGCTGCAGATCCTGCTTGTCGGCCACGGTCAGATAGCGCCGGAAGCCTTCGATGCGGTCGCGCATGCGGCGGCCTGCGGGCGTCACCGTCGGCAGCAGGAACACGAACACCAGGAACACCACTGCCATGGCGATCAGCAACGGCAGCGCGAGCACGAGGCCCGAGCCCGTGCCGATGCCGAACATCACCGTCGCGATCGAGAACACCGCCAGCAGCAGTGCCATCCACGCAATGCTGCCGCCGTTGTAGCGGTACAGGCCGCCGGGAAAGCGCGTGGCCATCGCCTGCTTGATCCGCACCCGGTGCGCGTTGAGGATGCGCACCATGCGTGTGGCGTTGCCGGAGTCGAAGATCAGGGCATCGTCGTCCTCGAACAGGTCCGCCAGCAAGGCGGCTTCGCCCGGCGCAAGCGGCCGGCCCGGACCGGAAGCACGCTGCACGCGCCAGTCGTCCTGCTTGAGCACCTTCTCGTCGCGATGGATGTCGACATGCCCGGCCACGGCCAGCGACAGCACGTCGGCCGAGAACCCGCGCGCGTCGATGTGCATCTTCTCGATGTAGCGCAGCGTGGCGGGCGACAGATCGTCGGGCGGGTCGTACTCGACCACCACCGGGCCTGCCTTCGGGTCGCGCCCCACCTTGCGCCAGCGCATCAGGCCGAAGGCCAGCATCACGATCAGTCCGGCCAGCGCGATCAGCGCCGCGCGGTTGTCGTCGAGCATCCAGCGCAGTCTCTGCGCGCGGGTCGGTTCGACGAACAGGCCTTTCGGAAACGAGAGCACCGTGGTCAGCCCTTCTTCCGGCTGCAACGGTGCGGTCAGTGTCCACCGCGCGGCGCCCGGACCGGTGACCTCGGCCGTGCAGGCCTGCGTCGTCGCACCCTGCGCGCCGGTGTAGCACTCGGCGGCCAGATCGGCGGCGGGGATGTCGCGCGGCAGACGCAGCGTCGCACCGCCGGTTTCGATCGGAAACGCCCAACCGTGGCCGATCGCGTTGAAGTACAGCTCGTCGTGCGTGTCGAAAAATCCCAACTGCCGCGACGTGCGATAGCGCAGCGTGTACGTGAACGCCGCCGGCACCGGCAGGAAGTCGTCATTGCCGGTGTTGATGCGCACGCCGTTCGACCTGTTTTCCAGAAAGAACGGCTCGGGCTGCCCATCGCGCATGAGGCCCAACATTTCGAAGTCGACCACGACCCGGTTGCCGTAGCGGTCCCGGTAATGCGTGGGGAAATCGCGATAGATGCCGCGGCGGATCTGCTCGCCTTCCGCGCGGACCCGGATGCGCTCGGTCACATCCAGGCTGCCGTCCGCATTGAGCTGCAGATCGCTGTCGTAAGACAGGATGCGTTCCTGCGCCAGCAGCGGCGCGGTGCACAGCAACAGCAGACACGACAGCAGCAGACGGATCATCGGGCGGTTCCCTGGGGGTGGAGCGCGCCGAGGGAGTGCCCCCGCGACGCGAATGCCGATGATCACACCGCAGGCGTGGCGGTGTCGCGCGCAGCGTGCGCAAGGGATGGCGCTTGTCCCGATACGGGCCTGTGCATCGCGAACACCGCGCGTCGGGCGTTGATCACTCCGCCGGGGATGACGCGTCCTGCGCCGGCGGCACCGAACTCGAATGCGAGCTGGCGATCTGCCACTGCCCGTCCCGGTGCACGGCCACCATCGTCGACACGAGCACGCCAGTGAACGCATGGCCGCCTGCACTTCCGCGCCACGTGCTGCGGCCGGTCATGAGGGCCGTGTCGCCGTAGACGCGCACCCGCGCATCGCTGGCATCGAACACGGCGGATTCGAACTTTGGCGCAGTCGGCTGCGGATTCGCGTACTCGTTAATGAACTGCGCGCGCGTACTGACCGTGCCATCCGGCGACACATCGACGAAGTCCTCCGAGAGCAACCGGTCGAGCGTGGCGACGTCGCGTTCGACGATCGCGTTCGCGTAGGTGCCAGCGAGCGCGATGACTTCGTGTTCCGCATGCGCCTCGCGCACCCCCGGCGCATTCGTTTGTGCGAGCAGCGGAAGAGACGCCAGGGATGCGGTGGCAATGAATCCCGCGAACACGATCGTTTTCAGCACGGTGACGCTCCTCATGGGTACGCAATGGATGTCACAAGCCCTCGATCGCCGCGTCCAGTGTCGAGTCGGCAGGTCGCCAGTTGCCAGGAGCCAAGCCTTGGGACACGGGATGACGAACGCGGAAAGCGACGCGCAGCGGCCATCGCCGATGGAGTCGAACGTGAGGTTCCGAACTCGCTTCCGGTCCGGATAGACGCTTGATTCCGTGATCTGGCGCAGCACGCTCCGGACCCGCCTTACAGCGCGGACACCGTGACTCATTCCACTGTCCGTGGCTGGCGCAGCGCGCCTAGCCTGTGCCAGGCGCGCCATTCCGGCAGAGCGCTGCAAGGGATGAAGCGATGCGGATCTGTCTGTGGAGTGTCCTTCTCATCCTCACAACGCTGCCTGCCGCAGCGCAGGAGACCGAAACCTGGCTGCTCTCCATCGACCGGTGGGGCAACGCCGAACATCGGGTCCTCACGCTCCAGTCGTCTGCCCCTCGCGTGTCGGGCGACTTGGATGGTTGGAACGTGAGCGGTTCAAGGGACGGCATGCACCTGAGCGTTGCCGCGATGGACACCCACGATGTTGCGTACCGATTCGAAGCCGAGATTTCGGGCGACCGTCTAACGGGCTGGGCGGACTATCCTGACACCAGCAACAAAGGGCCGCGCGCACGGCATGCGGTCACCGGTCTTCGCCTGGCGATGCCTTCGGGTGCGCCCGCACGACGGGTGTATGCGCCCACGAGCTATTCCAATGCTTTCGATGCGGCGCGCCCGCCCGTCATGGTGATCCAGCCCGGCGATGTGGTGGCCACCCACACCATCGACTCGGGCGGCGTGGACGCCCATGGCAGCGTCGTTGCGCTGTATGGAAATCCACAAACCGGCCCGTTCTTCGTATCCGGTGCGAAGGCCGGCGACGTGCTGGCGGTGCACATCCGAAAGCTGCGGCTGAATCGCGACTACGCGGACAGCCTGGATGGACTCGCGCATCGGGCCACCTCGATCGGCATCGCTCCGAAGACCACAGGACTGGGGCAGCAGGTACGCTGGCGTCTGGACCGCGAGGCCGGCACTGCGCGCCTGGAAAATCCGCCCGCGGGTCTGCGCAACTATGTGGTGCCGGTGAAGCCCATGCTGGGCGGATTGGCCGTGGCCCCCGATTTCGGATTCGGCGCGCCTTCGACCGGCGACACCGGCCGATGGGGCGGCAACATGGATTTCAACCGGATCGCCGAAGGCGCCACGGTGTATCTGCCCGTCTATCAACCGGGCGCCATGCTGTATCTCGGCGATGGCCATGCCTTGCAGGGTGACGGCGAGACGACACAGTGGGCGCTCGAAACCTCGCTGGATGTCGAGTTCAGTGTCGAAGTGCTGGCGGACCGCGCACTGGCTGCGCCGCGGGTCGAAGATGACACCCACATCAGCACGATCGGGCAGGCGTCGTCGCTGGACGAGGCTGCGCGCGCCGCGACCGCGGCCATGATCCAGTGGCTGGAACAGGACTACGGCCTCGATGTGTCCGAAGCCTCGCTTGTCTTGGGCACGGTGGCCGAGTTCCGCGTCGTGACACTGGCCGGCCGCAACGCGGCCATCGCCTTGAGTCTGGACAAAGCACGCCTGGGCGGGCTGACACGGGACGACCGGCGCACCGATCTGAAACCGCCGTCCCGCTGAAGACCGGGCCCGCGACTTCCCGTATCCGAAGCAGGCGCCCTCGCATTCCGGACCCGGCGCTTGGGCGTCGCCCGCCGGAATGCATGCACACTGTAAAATCGCCGTCTTTTGCGCGCCACCTCCTTGGATTCCCCGCCCCGCCCCGCCTTCCGCGGCCCGACCTTCATCCGGCTGCTGGCCCGCCTGACCGACGACACGCTGCCGCAAGGCGGCCCGGCGCCGGCCGAGCGTTTGAGCCAGTGGATCGACTGGACGCGGGCGGTGGTGCTGTCGAAGGTGCTGGACGCGAAGGCGTCCGAGGCTGAACAAGACGCGCAAGTCGTTGATCGGGATGATGCAGCGGCGTGTGCCAAGGCGCGCGCAACATTGCTGGCGTCGATCACCGAGGCGCCGGAACTGGCGATTCCCCAGCCGCAGGCAGCCGAGGCCTCGAACGACGCCGATGCCGCACCCGCGGCCGCCATCGACTTCGCGCCGTTCCGCCAGCGGCATCTCGCGCTGCAGCGGTCGATGCTGATCGCAACCGGGCGATTGCGCGGCGATCTGCGCGACCGGTTGGCGCAGCGCTCGGCCGAAATGGCGCGGCTGGCCGAGGTGGATGCGGTGATGGAGGGCGCGCTGAGCCCGCGCGAGCACGCGTTGCTCGGCGCGGTGCCGGCCCTGCTCGAAACGCACTTCGAGCGGCTGCGCGCCGCCGCGGGTGCGTCGGCCACGGATCCGTCCGCGGCCTGGCTCGATGGTTTTCGCAGGGACATGCAGGGCGTGCTGATCGCCGAGCTGGATGTCCGTTTCCAACCGGTCGAGGGGCTGCTCGCAGCGCTTCGCACCCACTGACGCAGTCCTTATGTCCTCAAGCAGTCGTAATACCGCTCTCCTTCCCGCGTTCGTGTTCGCCCTCGGCCTCGCCGTGGTCGGCTGGATCGCGATCGGTTACGTCGGTTCGAACACGCTGGCGCTCGCCGTCACGCTGTTGATCGGCGCTTGTTACGTCGCCGGCGGGCTGGAACTGCTGCGCTACCGGCAGGCCACGCAGACACTGTCCGATGGCGTGGCGCAATTGAGCGCACCGCCGGCCTCGCTGGGCGCCTGGCTGGGCGGTCTGGATGCGGGTCTGCGCAACGCGGTGCGCCTGCGCATCGAGGGCGAGCGCGTCGCGCTGCCGGTGCCGGCACTCACGCCGTATCTGGTCGGCATGCTGGTGCTGCTGGGCATGCTGGGCACGCTGCTCGGCATGATGGTGATGCTGCGCGGCACCGGCATGGCGCTGGAGACGGCGACCGATCTTCAGGCGATCCGCGATTCGCTGGCGGCGCCGGTCAAGGGGCTGGGCTTCGCGTTCGGCACATCGATTGCGGGCATCGCGACCTCGGCGATGCTGGGTCTGGCCTCGGCGCTGCTGCGTCGCGAACGCGCGCACGTCGTGCAGCTGCTGGACGTGGCCGCCGCGACGACGCTGCGCACGCATTCGCAGGCGCATCAGCGCGAGGAAACCCTGCGTCTGCTGCAGCAGCAGACCGAAGTGATGCCGGCGCTGGTCGAGCGGCTGGGCGCGATGATGGCGACGATCGAGCAGCAGCACGCCGCGTCGGGTGAGCGTCACGCCGCCAGCCAGGATGCCTTCCACGGCCGCACCGAAGCGGTCTACACGCAGCTGGCCGCCTCTGTCGAACGCGCCCTGCAGACCAGTGTCGCCGACAGCGCGCGCGCGGCGACGGCCGCGTTGCAGCCGGTGTTCGAAACGACGATGGCCGCGCTCGCACGCGAAACCGCAGCGCTGCAGGCGACGGTCTCCGACGCGGTCGAGCGCCAGCTGCAGACGCTGACCGCCGGCTTCGAAGCCTCGACCGCGACCGTGGCGCAGCGCTGGCAGCAGGCGGTGGACGGGCAGCAGGCGTCGAACGAAACCTTGGCGCGCGATCTGCGTGGCGCGCTCGACGGCTTCAACACGACGTTCGGGCAGCGCGCGGATGCGCTGCTCGGCGACGTCACCACGCGCCTCGACGCGACGAGCGCGCAGACCACCGCGCTGCACGAGACGGTGACCGGCGCCGTCGACCGCCAGCTGCAGGCACTGACGACCGGCTTCGACGCGTCGACGGCAAGCGTGGCCGCACGCTGGCAGGACGCGCTGGCCGCGCAGCAGGCGTCGCATGCCGCGCTGACGGCCGATCTGCGCAGCGCACTCGACGGCATCGGCGACACCTTCGAGCAGCGCGCCACCGCACTGGTCGACGGCGTCGCCACGCGCCTCGACGCCACCGCCGGCACGGTCAGCGCCGCGTGGAACGACGCGCTCGAAAAGCAGGCCGCCACGAACGACGCGATGAGCGCGCATCACCAGCAGGCGCTCACCGCAGCCGCGGCGACGTTCGAAACGCACTCGGCCGCGCTGCTGCAGCAGCTCGACAGTTCGCATGCCGGCCTGCAGACCGCGCTCGCCGCGCAGGATGCGCAGCGCCTGGCCGCGTGGACCGACAGCCTCACCGCGATGGGCGCCGCGCTGCGCGAGGACTGGGCGCGGGCCGGCGCCGAGACCACGCGCCAGCAGCAGGCGATCTGCGACACGCTGGCGACCACGGCCGACACCATCGGCGCGCAGACGCAGGCGCATGCCAGCGAGACCATCGCCGAGATCTCGCGCCTCGTGGACACCGCATCGGAAGCGCCGCGCGCGGCCGCCGAAGTCATCGCCGAACTGCGCCAGTCGCTATCGGAGAGCATGGTGCGCGACACCGCGATGCTGGAAGAGCGCACGCAGATGCTGTCGACGCTCGACACCTTGCTGAGCGCGGTAAACCACGCGTCGACCGAACAGCGCGCGGCGATCGATGCGCTAGTGGCGACCTCGGCCGATCTGCTCGAACGCGTGGGCACCCGCTTCACCGATCACATCACTGCCGAGACCGGCAAGCTCGACGGCGTGGCGGCGACGCTCAGCGTCGGCGCGGCGGAGGTCGCGAGTCTCGGCGAGGCCTTCGGCGCCGCGGTGGACGTGTTCGGCGAATCGAACCAGCAGCTCGCGACGCGCCTGCAGGGCATCGAGGACGCGCTGGAGAAATCGCTGGCGCGCAGCGACGAGCAATTGGCGTATTACGTGGCGCAGGCGCGTGAGGTGGTGGACCTCAGCGTGCTGGCGCAGAAGCAGATCATCGAAGACCTGCAGCAGCTCGGCGCAACGCGCGCCGCCACCGCATGAGCGTCGAGCTGGAAGGCGATCACGAATCGTTCGCGCCGATCTGGGCCGCGTTCGGCGACCTCATGTCGGTGCTGCTGGGCGCGTTCGTGCTGATCCTGGTCGGCGTGATCGGCGTGCAGCTGCAGCTGGAACTCAAGCTGGATGCGGAGATCGCCCAGCGCGAGGCCGAGACGCAGCGCCGCCAGACGCTGGAACAGGCGCTGGCCGCGCCGCTGGCCGCGGGCCGCATCACCCTGGTCGACGGCCGCATCGGGATCCGCGGCAGCGTGCTGTTCGCCGACGCGTCCGACCAGCTGCAGCCCGAAGGCCGCGAGCTGTTGCAGAGCCTGGCCGGGCCGCTGACCGAGTATCTGGCCTCGCGGGACGAGATCCTGATGGTCAGCGGCTTCACCGACGACCGTCTGGTGCGTGACGGCAACCGGTTCTCCGACAACCTGGAGCTCTCGGCGCAGCGCGCCTTGAACGTGACCCGCGGTTTGATCGCCGCAGGCGTCCCGGCCGAATCGGTGTTCGCCGCCGCGTTCGGTGCGCAGCAGCCGGTGGGCTCCAACGCGGATGCAGAAGGCCGCGCGCAGAACCGCCGCGTGGAGATGGCGCCGGTGCCGCGCCTGCAGGCCGCTGCCCAGCCCGATGGCCGCTGATCGCATCGACATCGACGCAGTGCTCGACGGCTGGCGTGCGACCGGCGCCGATCGCGTGAACCCGTTGCGCTTCCATCGCATCGCGGCTTTGCATCGGCGCGCATCGACGCTCGACGGTGCGGCGCAAGATGGGCTCGATACGAAGTTGACCTCGCTGGTCGATGCGTATGCGCGCGATGTCGAACGCAGATCGCGCGACGCGCACGGTTCGGCGCCGACGCGAAGTGCGCTGGGCACACTGGTCGACGGCATGACGGCACGCGCAGAGAGCGCAGCATCGAATGCGGTCTATCCCGAGCTGCCTGCCGTCGATGACTTCCGCGCGCTGTGGTCGACGCTGCGCACCGGCAGCCAGGTCCGCAAGTCGCTGGCGGAGGTGCCGACCGGCGCCGGCCCACTGAACTCGGCCGCCCTCGCCCATCGCGCACTGACCCTGATGGGCGGCCTGTCGCCGGAGTACCTGCGCCAGTTCCTGGCCTATGTGGACACGCTGTCCTGGCTGGAGACCCTGCAGGACGCCGGCGTGCTGACCGGCAAGGAGACCGCGCCAGCGGCGGGCGCGAAGCCCCGGGCGAAGCCGCGGGCACGCAAACGCGGCTGAACGGACCCGCTCGGTGCCTGTGGGAGCGCCCTTGAGCGCGATGGGCATCACCAGGAACGTCGCATCGCGCCCAAGGGCGCCCCCACGCAGGGCACGCGGCACCTGCTTCGGCCAAGGCCTTGCGCAGCAAGGGGAATTTCAGCAGAATGGCCGGCTCGTTGCGTCCAGCCCATGGCGACATGGCCTGACCTGCCTTCCGGAAGCGCGATTCCCGGCAGTGGTGCAACGAGAATTCCTTCCCGTACCGCGCGATGGCCACGCCATCGGGGCCGCCATCTCCCTGGCTAAGGGCGATTCCAATACTTCGAGGTGCGTAATGTCCCGAGTCTGCCAAGTCACTGGCAAGCGTACGACGCATGGCAACAACGTGTCGCATGCCATGAACAAGACCCGTCGCCGCTTCATGCCCAACCTGCATGAGCGTCGTTTCTGGGTTGCCAGCGAAAACCGCTGGATCAAGCTGCGTGTATCCACCAAGGCCCTGCGCACCATCGACAAGAACGGCATCGACGTCGTCCTCGCCGAGCTTCGTGCCCGCGGCGAAAAGGTCTGAGGAGTTAGAACATGGCAGGCAAGCGCGACAAGATCCGTCTGATTTCCTCGGCCAACACCGGGCATTTCTACACCACGGACAAGAACAAGAAGAACACCCCCGGCAAGATGGAGTTCAAGAAGTACGACCCCGTCGTCCGGAAGCACGTGATCTACAAGGAAGGCAAGATCAAGTGACGCAACGACCCGCGCTTCAGCGCGGCTGACGTTGCGTCATCCCGGCGCAGGCCGGGATCCAGTGTCTTCAAGCAGAACCCGCCGCGAGGCGGGTTTTGTGTTTGTGCGGCCCGCGCGCAACGCGCGTGGCTGCCGGTAGGTCATCCCCGCGAAGGCGGGGATCCAGCGCCTCCCTACAGAGCCCGCCGCAAGGCGGGTTTTGTGTGTCTGGGATTCGAGAATCTGGTGAAGGGCTCCAAGGCCCGCGCAGCGCACGCCCCTCACCCCAACCCCTTTCCCGGAGGGAGAGGGGCTCACGGCGCCAGCGCGATTCGAGAACTGCAGGCCCGGAGAAACCGGTTCACCCATCCCCGCCACACCCGCATGCCACACTCGAACGCATGTCGAATCACGACCTGCACATCGGCCTGTGGATCCTCGTGGCCGACTGGCTGATCCGGATCGCGGCCCTGCTGTGGATCCCCGCACGCACACGTCCGTCGGCCGCGCGCAGCTGGCTCCTGCTGATCGGCTTCGTGCCCTTGCTCGGACTCCCCGCCTATCTGCTGCTCGGCCATCCGTGGCTGTCCAAGCTGCGGCGCGAGCGGCAGGCGCGGGCGTCGCGGCTGATCCGTCAGCGGCAGACCCCGTTGACCGCATTGCGCTGGTGCCCGCCCGATGCGTTCTCCGCGCCCGCCGATGCCGCGCGGCTGGTGGAACGGCTGGGCGATTTCATGCCGACCAATGGCAACGCGGTCGAACTGCTCGACGATTACGCAGGCGCCCTGCAGCGCCTGATCGACGACATCGACGCGGCGACGCGCGAGGTGCACCTGCTCTATTACCTGATGCGCGACGACACCGCCGGCCGCGCGGTCGCCGCGGCACTCGAACGTGCGGCACGTCGCGGCGTGCGCTGTCGACTGCTGCTCGACGCGGTCGGCGCCAAGCCCGGACTGCGCGCGTTCCGGCGCCCGCTGCGCGATGCCGGCGTCAGCGTGCAGGCCACACTGGCCGGTGGCCTGGCATGGCGTCGCAGCGCGCGGATGGACCTGCGCAACCATCGCAAGATCGCGGTCATCGACGGCCGTCTCGCGCTGACGGGCTCGCAGAACCTCGCCGACCCGGACTTCGTGCCCGGCCATCCCAACCGCGAGGTCGTCGCGCGCGTGCGCGGGCCGGTGGTCGCGCAACTGCAGGCGCTGTTCGCCAGCGACTGGTACATCGAGACCGGCGAAGTGCTGGAAGTCGACGCGCCGCCGATCGCGCCCAGTGGCCAGGTGCCCGCGCAGTTGTTGCCGAGCGGTCCGGCGTATCCGTTCGAGAACGCGCGCGATGTGTTCGTCGCGCTCGTGCAGCGTGCGCGCCGGCGTGCGGTGCTGGTCACGCCCTACTTCGTGCCCGACGAGGCGACGCTCGGCGCCCTGCGTGTCGCCGCGTTGTCGGGCGTGTCGGTGCAGCTGATCCTGTCGGCGACCAATAACCAGCGCCTGACCGCGTGGGCGCAGGCCGGGTTCTACGACGAACTGCTCGCCGCCGGCGTGCGCATCGCGCTGTACCGGCCGCACTTCCTGCATGCCAAGCATCTGAGCATCGACGACGACATCGCGCTCGTCGGATCGAGCAATCTCGACATCCGCAGTTTCATGCTCAATGCCGAGGCCGGGCTGCTGTGCTTCGACGCCGGCGTCGTGGCGAGACTGCGCGAGATCGAGCAGGACTATCTGCGCGAGTCGGACGTGCTGGAAGCAGACGCGTGGGCGCGCAGGTCGACCTGGCGGCGCAGCGTCGAAGGCATCGCGCGCCTGGCGGATTCGTTCCTCTGACTGTAGCGGCGCGCTAGAAGCCGCCGCCTTCGTCGAGCCAGGTCTGCTCGTCCGGCGTATTGACACGACCGAGCGCGCGGTTGCGATGCGGAAACCGCCCGAAGCGTTCGATGACGTCGAGATGCGCCTGCGCGTACTTGCGGTACTCGGCGTTGTCGACGTCGGCGAACAGCGCGACCGAACGTCGCTGATCGGCCAGGTCTTCGGAATGCTCGAACGGCAGATAGACGAAACCGCGCAGGTCGGCATCGAAGCTGCGGTCGTGGCCGGCGTCGATCATGCGCTGCGCATAGTGGCGCGCGAGGCTGTCGGTCGCGAAGGCGTGTCCGCTGTCGCGGAAGATGTTGCGCGGAATCTGGTCGAGCAGGATCAACAGCGCGAGTCCGCCCTCGGCGGTCTCGAGCCAGTCTTCCAGCTCGCGACGGCCCGCGGCGAAGTGCGCATCGCGGAAGCGCTCGTCGCATTCGCGGTCGAAGGCATCGCCACCCTGGAACCATTTCTGCATGCCGGCCTGTCGCCAGAAGGCGACGACGTCATCGGGTGTGATCGTATCCATGGCGCGCAGACTAGCGCGGCCGTCCAGACCGCGCACCACGTGTCGTTTCGCCGCCACGGCACCCTATACTCGGCGCGATCATCCATCCCATCCATCGGAGTGCTCCATGACGCGTCGCCCGATCCGCCTGCTGCCTGCCCTGCTCGTCCTGTCCGGTGTGATGCTGCTGGCCGCCTGCCAGCGTGGAGACGCCGACAAGGCGCTGCTCGAAGCGCCGGCCGTCGGCGACCTCTACGCTGCGCAGCTCAGCGAGTTTTCCGACTACGAGTTCACCGACGACGCCGAGAAGCCGATCGATCCGGCCTACGGCCTGATGAAGGTCGTCTCCGCCGATGCCGCTGGCGTGGTGGTGATCACCGAGAACGCGGCCTCGGCCGAGAAGTCGGTGTCACGCAGCGACATCAAGGGCGATCTTTCGACGATCGAATTCGACGAGAGCGAGCAGATCCAGATCGCCAAGGCCGATCTGATCAAGGCGCACGCCGATGGTCTGATCTATGCGGTGAAGCGCCCCGCGGCGAACTGAGTGAGTCGCGGTGGTGGTACGAAAAAGCCCGGCGGATGCCGGGCTTTTTTGTGGGCGCGCGTTCGATCATTGTGTCGAGCCCCTCTCCCTCCGGGAGAGGATGGGGGTGAGGGCACTTTTCGATGTCCCTCACTACCTGCCCTCACCCGAAACGGCTGCGCCGTTTCGAGTTCTCCCGGAGGGAGAGGTGCCCAAAGCCCGAACGATCTCACCCTCTGGAGACGCTGCCCGGCGCTACTCGTCGAACCGCAGATGCCGCACCGACTTGCCATGCCGGCGGATCAGCTTCAGTGCTTCGATGCCGATGTTGATATGCCGCTCGACGAAGTCCGCGCTCACCAGTGCGTCCGATGCTTCGGTCTTGACGCCTTCGGGAATCATCGGCTGGTCGCTGACCAGCAGCAGCGCGCCCGATGGGATGCGGTTCGCGAAGCCGGCCGCGAACACCGTCGCCGTCTCCATGTCGATCGCCATGCAGCGCATCGCGCGCAGGCGTTCCTTGAACGCGGCGTCGTGTTCCCAGACGCGGCGATTGGTCGTGTAGACGGTGCCGGTCCAGTAGTCGTGGCCGAGATCGCGGATCATCGTCGAGACCGCACGCTGCAGGGCGAACGCGGGCAACGCCGGCACTTCGGGCAGCAGGTAATCGCTGCTGGTGCCTTCGCCGCGGATTGCCGCGATCGGCAGCACCAGATCACCGAGCTGGTTCTTGCGCTTCAGACCGCCGCACTTGCCGAGGAACAGCACCGCCTTGGGCATGATCGCCGACAGCAGATCCATCATCGTCGCGGCATTGGGGCTGCCCATGCCGAAGTTGATCATCGTGATGCCGTCCGCCGTGGCGCTGGGCATCGGCCGGTCGAGACCGACCACCTGGGCGCCGGTGAGCCGGGCGAAGTGATGCAGGTAACCGCTGAAATTGGTCAGCAGGATGTGTTCGCCGAACTGGTCCAGCGGCACGCCGGTGTAGCGCGGCAGCCAGTTCTCGACGATCTGTTCTTTTTCTTTCATCGTCTTCTTCTCCGTGTACGCGGCCATTCTCGCATGTGGCCCGCGGCGCTTCGCGGAACACGCCGCCGGTCCCAGCGCGCGCCGCACGGCCGCGGGTACACTCGGACGCTGTCGCACGCCGCCTCGCCGGCGTGCCGGGGAAATCCATCCGTCCACACGCTTTCGGGGAGTTACCGATGTCCCGCCTGTTGTCTGCCGCGCTCGCGGTCGCGCTTTTCGGTGGCTGCGCCACCACGTCCACGTCCGGCAAACCTGCCGCGTCGTCCGATACCTCGCATGTCGGTGCGACCGCCTATGCCAGCACCTATGCGCCGATCGCATCGGCGCCGGTGCTGATCACCAACGCCACCGTGCTGGTCGGCGACGGCCAGCGCCTGGAAGGCGCGGACGTGCTGCTGCAGGACGGGCGTGTCGCCGCGGTCGGTGTCGGCCTCGACGCACCGGCGAACGCGCAGCGCGTCGACGGCACCGGCAAGTGGGTCACGCCGGGCATCATCGACGTGCACTCGCATCTGGGCGTGTACCCGAGCCCGGGCGCCAGCGCGCACAGCGACGGCAACGAGATGACCGCGCCCAACACCGCGCAGGTCTGGGCCGAACATTCGGTGTGGCCGCAGGACCCCGGCTTTGGCGCGGCGCTCGCCGGCGGCGTGACATCGCTGCAGATCCTGCCCGGGTCGGCGAACCTCATCGGCGGCCGCGGCGTGACGCTGAAGAACGTCGCGGCGACGATGGTCACCGACATGAAGTTTCCCGGCGCGCCCTACGGACTGAAGATGGCCTGCGGCGAGAACCCCAAGCGCGTCTACGGCCAGAAGGGCGGCCCGGCGACGCGCATGGGCAACGTCGCCGGCTATCGCGCGGCGCTGATCGACGCGGCCGAGTACCGCCGCAAGCAGGCCGGCGATTCGCCGGGCAAGCGCGACCTCAAGGTCGAGACGATGGCCGGTGCGATGGATGGCGACATCCTCGTGCACATCCATTGCTACCGCGCCGACGAAATGGCGCAGATGCTCGATCTCGCGAAGGAATTCGACTTCAAGGTCGCCGCGTTCCATCACGGCGTGGAGGCCTACAAGATCGCCGACCGTCTCGGCGCCGAGGGCGTCTGCGGCGCGCTGTGGGCCGACTGGTGGGGCTTCAAGATGGAAGCCTTCGACGGCATCCAGGAGAACATCGCGATCGTCGACCGCGCGCCCGGTGGCTGCGCGATCGTGCATTCCGATTCCGACGAGGGCATCCAGCGCCTCAACCAGGAAGCGGCCAAGGTTATCGCCAGCGCACACCGCGCCGGCATCGAGATCACGCCCGAACACGCGATCCGCTGGCTCACCGAGAACGCCGCGAAATCGCTGGGCGTGCTCGACCAGACCGGCACGCTGACCGCGGGCAAGATGGGCGACGCGGTGCTGTGGAACGGCAACCCGTTCACCGTCTACGCGCTGGCCGAACAGGTGTGGATCGACGGCGCGCACGTCTACGACCGCTTCGATCCGGCGCGTCAGCCGGTGTCGGATTTCATGCTCGGCCAGGGCGCCGCCGCCAATGGAGGTGCCCGATGAGCCGCCGTCTGCCGCGCGCCATGGCGCGCCTGATCGTCAGCGGCGCGCTGCTCGCCGCCACCCTGCCGGTCGCCGCGCAGTCGGTGCTGATCCGAGGCGCGACCGTGCACACCGCCGGTCCGCAGGGTTCGTTGCAGAACACCGACGTGCTGGTGCGCAATGGCCGCGTGGCCGCGGTCGGCGCAGGCCTGGCTGCGGGTGACGCGCAGGTCGTCGAAGCCAACGGCCGTCCGCTGACGCCGACGCTGTTCGGCGGCGTGACCGGCATCGGTATCGAGGAAGTGTCCGGCGAGCGCGGCACGCGCGATGATCGCCTGTCGCTCGGCGAGACCAGCGACATGGCCGTGCGGCCCGAGTTCGACGTCACGCTGGCGTTCAATCCCGACTCGATCGTGATTCCGGTCGCGCGCGTCGAAGGCATCGGCTTCACCCTGATCTCGGCCGGCAGTGCGAGTTCGATCATCGGCGGCCAAGGCGCGGTGATGCGTCTCGACGGCAGCGTCGATCCCGCCGGCCCGAAGGTGCTGCATCTCTCGCTCGGCGCCGACGGCGCGGAGCAGAGCGGATCCTCGCGCGCGGCGCAATGGATGCTGCTCGACCAGCTGATCGACGAAGCGCGTGGCCGCCTGCCGGCCGACTCGCACGTCGCCGCGCTGACGCCGGCCGGCAAGCGCGCACTGGCGCCCTATCTCGATGGACGCGGCACGATCGTCGTCGGCGTCAATCGCGCGGCCGACATCCGCCAGCTGCTGCGCTGGTCGAAGCGCCACAACCTGCGCATCGCCATTCGCGGCGGCGCCGAAGGCTGGCGCGTCGCATCGGACCTCGCCGCGGCGAACGTGCCGGTGTTCGTCGATCCGCTGGTGAACCTGCCGTCGGACTTCGACCAGATCGGCGCGACGCTCGAGAACGCCGCGCGCCTGCAGGCCGCCGGCGTGCGCGTCGGCTTCGCCCAGGCCAGCGACGCCTCGCACAACGCGCGCAAGCTGCGTCAGCTTGCCGGCAACGCCGTCGCGCACGGTCTGCCGTGGGATGCAGGCCTCGCAGGCCTGACGCGGGTGCCGGCGGAGACGTTCGGTGTCGGCGACTCCATCGGCACGATCGCGGTCGGTCGGACCGCGGATCTCGTGCTGTGGTCGGGCGATCCGCTCGATGTCACCAGCACCGCCGACCAGGTGTGGTTCGACGGCCGCGCGATCGAAATGCGCTCGCGTCAGACGGAACTGCGGGATCGTTACCTGCGTCCGGCGACGCCGGCGAACGAGGGTGGGTTGCCGCGGGCGTATCGGAAGCGGTGATGTCTGGAGCCCTCCCCTGCTCGCGGGGGAGGGTTGGGTGGGGGCGAACCTTCGGACCTCGCCGAGCTTGAGTTCAAGCTGACCTTTGAAGACCCTCGTAACACGCGAGCAGATCGTTTGCCCCCATCCCGGCCTTCCCCCGCAGCGCGGGGGAAGGAGCATTCACCGCGCGTCCGCCGGAATTCCGTCCAGATCCGGATCGACCGCGAGCTTGCCGGCGATCAGCACCGCCTGCGTGCGGTTGGACGCGCCGAGCTTGCGCAGCACGGCGGTCATGTGCGCTTTCACCGTCGCTTCGGACACGCCGAGCTCGTAGGCGATCTGCTTGTTGAGCATGCCGTCGCCGAGCATCTGCAACACACGGAACTGTTGCGGGGTGAGATCGCGCAGGCGCGCGGCGACGTCGTGTTCGCCCGGGGACACGCCAGCGGCGGACGCGGCGGCTTCCGGCACGAAACGGTCGCCGTCGAGGACCTGTGCGACGGCGCGGGCCAGCGTTTCGGCATCGGCGGATTTGGGCACGAAGCCCGATGCGCCGTGATCGAGTGCACGGCGCATCACCGCCGGCTCCTCGCGCGCGGACACCATCAGCACCGGCAGTTGCGGGAACTGCGCGCGCAGATGCACCAGCGCGCTGAAACCGTGCACGCCAGGCATGTTGAGATCGAGCATCAGCAGGTCGGCATCCGGTTCGGATTCGACCATGGCGTACAGCGCATCGACGTTGTGCGCTTCACGCAGGCGCGCGTTCGGCACGGCGCGGGAGATCGCGCCGCGCAGTGCCTCGCGGAACAGCGGGTGATCGTCGGCAATCAGCAGGGTGGTCATTGAGTGAGCTTCATGCCTGCGGGATGTACCGCTCCTTGACCAGGGCGTCGACGACCGACGGATCGGCCAGCGTACTGGTGTCGCCGAGCTGGTCGGGTGCGTTCTCGGCGATCTTGCGCAGGATGCGACGCATGATCTTGCCCGAGCGTGTCTTCGGCAGACCCGGCGCCCACTGGATGTGATCCGGCGATGCGGTCGGGCCGATTTCGCTGCGCACGTGCTTGACCAGTTCCTTGCGCAGGTCTTCGCTGTACTCCTCGCCGGCCTTGAGGGTCACGTAGGCGTAGATGCCCTGGCCCTTGATGTCGTGAGGAAAACCGACGACCGCGGCCTCGGCGACCTTCGGATGCGCGACCAGCGCGCTTTCCAGTTCCGCGGTGCCGATGCGGTGACCGGACACGTTGATAACATCGTCGACGCGGCCGGTGATCCAGTAATAGCCGTCCTCGTCGCGGCGGCAGCCGTCGCCGGTGAAGTAGCTGCCCGGATACGCCTTGAAGTAGGTGTCGATGAAGCGCTGGTGGTCACCGTAGACGCTGCGCATCTGGCCGGGCCAGGAATCGGTGATGACGAGATTGCCCTCGGCTGCGCCTTCGAGGACGACGCCGTTGGCATCGACCAGCGCCGGCTGCACGCCGAAGAACGGTTTGGTCGCCGAACCGGGCTTGGTGTCGATCGCGCCGGGCAGCGGCGAGATCAGAATGCCGCCGGTTTCGGTCTGCCACCAGGTATCGACGATCGGGCAGCGGCTGTCGCCGACCACTTCGTAATACCAGCGCCAGGCTTCCGGATTGATCGGCTCGCCGACGCTGCCGAGCAGGCGCAGCGACTTGCGCGAGGTCTTCTTGACCGGCGCTTCGCCTTCGCGCATCAGCGCGCGGATCGCGGTGGGCGCGGTGTAGAAGATCGTGACCTGGTGCTTGTCGATGACGTTCCAGAAGCGCGAGACGTCGGGATAGTTCGGCACGCCTTCGAAGATGAGCGAGGTCGCGGCGTTCGCCAGCGGGCCGTAGACGATGTAGCTGTGGCCGGTAACCCAGCCGACGTCAGCCGTGCACCAGTACACGTCCTCGTCGCGCAGGTCGAAGATCGCCTCGTGCGTGTAGCTGGCGAACAGCAGGTAGCCGCCGGTCGTGTGCAGCACGCCCTTCGGCTTGCCGGTGGAACCGGAGGTGTAGAGGATGAAGAGCGGGTCTTCCGCGTTCATGCGCTCCGGTTCGCAGGTGTCGGGCTGGTCGTCGACGACGGCGTCGTACCAGCGGTCGCGCGGCATCTGCATGTCGACCGCGCCACCGGTGTGGCGCACGACTAGCACCGTCTCGACGGTATTGGTGCCCGGCAGTTTCAACGCCGCATCGACGTTCGCCTTCAGCGGCACCGACTTGCCGCCGCGCAGGCCTTCGTCGGCAGTGATGATGAGCTTGCTGCCGCAATCGGCGACGCGATCGGCGATCGAATTCGGCGAGAAGCCGCCGAAGACCACGCAATGCACCGCGCCGATGCGTGCGCACGCGAGCATCGCGACGGCCGCTTCGACGATCATCGGCAGATAGAGGGTGACGCGGTCGCCCTTGCCGACGCCGAGGTTGCGCAGCGCATTGGCGAGCTTGCACACGCGCGCATGGAGATCGCGGTAGCTGACGTGCAGCGCTGCGGTGTCGGGGCTGTCGCCTTCCCAGATCAGCGCGGTCTTGTCGCCCTTCGTCGCCAGGTGCCGGTCGAGGCAGTTGACGCTGACGTTGAGCTCGCCGTCCTCGAACCAGCGGATGCGGAAGTCCTGCAGGTCGTAGCTGACGTTGCGGATCTTCGTCGGTGCCTTGAACCAGTCGAGGCGCTTGGCAGCCTCGCCCCAGAACGCGTCCGGGTCCTGCACCGAACGCGCGTAATCGCGCGCGTAGGCCTCGGCGGTGATGGTGTCGGGACCGGCGAAACCGGCCGGCGCCGGATGGATTTCTGCGGGGTTGGACATCGGGAAGCCTCCGGGAACACGTCCGGCCAGTGTGCCGGATTCACCGGAGCGCCACGCTAGACCTTGGTCTAACCGGGGCGCGGCGGAGTATCGACCAATGGGGAATGGGCGTGCTCCGCTGCAACGTGCAGTCTGCGTGAAATGGATCGTGCCGCATTGGGCGCTCCACCCGTTCCGCCTTGCACCACTTGTTCACGCCATCCCTTGGGAGGGGAGACCCGATGACACAGATCAAACAGGTACGTCCGCGCCTTCTGGCAGCCGCCGTACTCGCCGCGCTCACCCTGCCCGGCGTCGCCTTCGCGCAGAGCGCCAAGGAACGCGAGCTCGAAGCGCGCGTCGCCCAGCTCGAAGCGATGGTCCAGCAGCTGGTGACGCAACAGCAGCAGACCGAAACCGTGGTGACCGAGGTCCGCACGGCCCAGGCCGCGCAGCCCGCCGCCCCCGTCGCCGTCGCCGGCACCGGCGCCGCCGCGCCGATCCAGACGACGACGATCACGCCGACCGCCAATCCCGGCACCAAGTTCACCGTGGGCGGCATGATCCGCACCGATGCGATGGTCACCAAGACCACCGACGGCGACATCGCCAAGGGCACCGCGGGCCGCGATTTCTACGTGCCCGGCGCGATCCCGGTCGGCGGCAATGCGCCCGACACCTATTCCGATGCGCATCTGAAGTTCTCGCGCCTGTGGTTCGACGCCAGCACGGTGCTCGATTCGGGCGACAAGCTCGGCGCGCGCGTCGAACTCGATTTCTTCGGCGGCGCGCTCGGCAATTCGGCGGCCACCAATACCTACGGTGCGACGCTGCGCCACGCCTACCTGACCTACAACAACTGGCTGGTCGGTCAGACGTGGTCGAACTTCATGGACACCAACGCGCTACTCGACGCGGTCGATTTCGTCGGCCCGACCGACGGCGTCGCTTTCGTGCGCCAGCCGCAGCTGCGTTACACCAGCGGCCCGTGGGTGGTGTCGCTCGAAAGCCCGGAAACCACCGTGCAGCCCTTCGGCGGCGGCGCGCGCGTGATCGCCGGCGACAACAGCGCGATTCCCGACGTCATCGCCCGCTACACCCACAAGGGCGACTGGGGCCACGTCAGCTTCGCGGGCATGGCGCGGCAGCTCAAGTACGAACCGGTCATCGGCAACGACAACACCGACACCGGCTTCGGTGCGCAGGTCAGTGGCCTGGTCAAGCTGGGTGACAGCACCGACATCCGCTACCAGGTCAGCGGCGGCGAGGGCATCGGGCGCTACATCGGTCTGGCCACGGTGCAGCAGGACGTGATCGCCGACGGCGCCGGCAACATCAATGCGCTGGGCGGCTGGGCGGGCTACTTCGGCCTGCGCCAGGTGTTCACCCCGAAGGTCCGCGGCAACCTGTTCTATTCGCGCTCGCAGTGGGACAACGACACCGCGTGGACCGGCCTGGGCGTGACCCGCAAGGTGCATTCGGTGCACGCGAACATGATCTGGTCGCCGGTGCCCAAGCTCGACTTCGGCGTCGAGGCGATCTGGGGCGAGCGCACGCTCGAATCCGGCGCCGACGGCGAGCTGATGCGCCTGCACACGATGGCCCGCTACTCGTTCTGATCCACCCGACAGGGACGGCCACGCGCCGTCCCTGTTGCGTTTCACCGCCGCGTGCGAGCGGCCCCCACCCGCACCACCGTCTGTTCCGCGACCGCATGCAGCACGTCTGACCGGGTCGCCGGCATTCCGCCGGCCCCGCACACATCACGAACGCTTCGGAGGGGAAGCTTCCCATGTCCAGCACGACCGCCAACCCGGCACCCAAGCCCGCGCTGACGAAGGGCCATAAAAAGGTCATCTTCGCGTCCAGCCTCGGCACCGTCTTCGAGTGGTACGACTTCTATCTGTACGGCTCGCTCGCGATCATCCTGTCGCGCCAGTTCTTCAGTGGCGTCAATCCGACCACGGGCATGATCTTCACCCTGCTGGCGTTCGCGGCCGGCTTCTTCGTGCGTCCGTTCGGCGCGGCCTTCTTCGGCAGCCTCGGCGACCGCATCGGCCGCAAGTACACGTTCCTGGTCACGATCATCATCATGGGCGTGTCGACGTTCCTGGTCGGCGTATTGCCCAGTTACGCGACGATCGGTATCGCGGCGCCAATCATGCTGATCGTGCTGCGTCTGGCCCAGGGCCTGGCGATGGGCGGCGAGTACGGCGGCGCAGCCACCTACGTCGCCGAACACGCCCCGCCGGGCAAGCGCGGTCTGTACACGGCCTTCATCCAGACCACGGCGACGCTCGGTCTGTTCCTGTCGCTGGCCGTGATCCTGCTGTGCCGCTGGCTTCTGGGCGTCGAAGCGTTCGAGGACTGGGGCTGGCGTCTGCCGTTCCTGGGTTCGATCGTGCTGCTCGGCGTGTCGGTGTGGATTCGCCTGCAGCTGGCCGAGTCGCCGTTGTTCCAGCAGATGAAGGCCGAGGGCAAGGGCTCCAAGCAGCCGTTCCGTGATTCGGTCAAGGGCGGCAACCTCAAGCTGATGCTGCTGGTGCTGTTCGGCGCCACCGCCGGCCAGGCCGTGGTCTGGTACGCCGGCCAGTTCTACGCGCTGTTCTATCTGCAGAGCATGCTCAAAGTCGATCTGACGGTGTCCTACCTGCTGATCGCGGCAGCGCTGCTGCTCGGCACGCCGTTCTTCCTGTTCTTCGGCTGGCTGTCGGACAAGATCGGTCGCAAGAAGATCATCATGGCGGGCTGTCTGATCGCCGCGATCTCCTACTTCCCGATCTTCAAGGGCCTGACCCACTTCGCCAATCCGGCGATCGAAGAAGCCGTGGCCACGTCTCCGGCCCTGGTGGTGGCTGATCCCAGCACCTGCAGCTTCCAGTTCAATCCGACGGGTACGCGCAAGTTCACCAGCTCCTGTGACGTGGCGACCGCCGCGCTCGCGAATGCCGGTGTGCCCTACAGCGTGGAAGCCGCGCCGGCGGGCACGCTGGCCGAGGTGCGCGTGGGCAGCAACAGTGTCGCGTCGTACGAGGCCGAAGGCCTGGCCGGCGATGCGCTCAAGACCCAGCAGGGCAGCTTCGGCACCGAACTGCGCGGCGCGCTCAATGCCGCGGGTTATCCGGAGAAGGCGGACACCGATCGCATCAACATCCCGATGACGATCTTCCTGCTGTGGATCCTGGTGATCTTCGTGACGATGGTCTACGGCCCGATCGCGGCGTATCTGGTCGAGCTGTTCCCGACCCGCATCCGCTACACCTCGATGTCGCTGCCGTACCACATCGGTAACGGCTGGTTCGGCGGCTTCCTGCCGGCGATCTCGTTCGCCCTGGTCGCGGCCACCGGCAACATCTACTACGGCCTGTGGTACCCGATCGGCATCGCACTGATGTCGCTGGTGATCGGCACGATCTTCCTGCGCGAAACCAAGGACGTCGACATCACCAAGTAAGTGCGGCACCCGCGCGGGACCACGTCTCCCGCGCGTTTTACCCGGACGCCGGCCCGCAAGGGCCGGCGTTCTTCGTTTCAGCGATCCGACGGTCGCGACGCATCGGCCAGCGACGCAGCCAGATGCTCGACGAACGCACGGATCCGCGACGACACGCCGGAGTTGCGGTAGTACACGGCGTGCACCTGCTGGCGCACGTCGAGTGTCTCGCTCGCGAGCACCTCCACCAGCCGCCCTGCGCGGCGATCGTCCTCGGTGGTGAAGTCGGACAGGCAGGCGATGCCCGCGCCCGACACCGCGAGCGCGCGCACGGTCTCGCCACTGGATCCGGCGATCGTCGGCACGATCGTCAAGGCCACGCCACCGGGGCCGTGCAGCGGCCAGACGTTGAGATGCGGCAGGCCGGTGAAGCCCAGCACGGCGTGATCGGCCAGTGCCGCGACCGATGCCGGCGTGCCATGCGCATCGAGGTAGTCCGGCGCGGCGAGCACCCGCAGCCGGCTGTCCATCAGATGCCGTGCGACGAGACTCGAATCCTTCAGCGCACCGACGCGGATCGCGATGTCGGTCCGATGCTCGAGCAGATCGATGGTGCGATCGCTGCTGGTGAGTTCCAGCGTGATCTTCGGATAGGCGGCACGGAACGCGGCGACGCGGGGCACCAGCACGTGCAACAGGAACGACGTCGCCGCATCGACGCGCAGCACACCCGACGGTCCGTCGCGCAATCCGCGCATGCGGTCCTCGGCAGCGTCCATGCGCGCGAGCACGTCGCGTGCGTCGTCGAGGAACGCGCGCCCTTCCTCGCTGAGCGCGATCCGCCGCGTGGTCCGCTGCAGCAGCGTCGTGTCGAGCTTGTCTTCCAGTCGACCCAGTGCCCGGCTGATGCCCGAGACCGTCTGTTCGAGCTGGCGTGCGGCCGCGGTGATCGAGCCGCTGTCGACGACGGTCACGAATGCCTGCAGTTCGTCCAGCGTGGTCTTCATGGCGATGTGCCGCAGCCGATCAGGCCTCGATTATTGACCGGAAATCAAAAGATATCTCCCGAATCGCCGGTTTCTGACCGCAATCGACACGCGCAGACTGGCCGCCTTCCCACATCGAGATCTCTCATGGACCTCTTCATCACCGGCGTGACCGGCTTCATCGGCGGCTCGCTCGCCACCGCCCTGCTGCAGGATGGCCACACGGTCCGCGGCCTGGTCAGATCACCGGACGCCGCGGCGCGGGTCGAAGCGCTCGGCATCGTGCCGGTGCTCGGCACGCTCGACGACCGCGAACTCCTGAGCACCGAAGCGCAGCGCGCGGACGCGGTCATCAACGCCGCCAGCAGCGATCACCGCGGCGCGGTCGACGCGCTGCTCGACGGACTGCGCGGCTCCGGCAAAGCCTTCCTGCACACCAGCGGGTCCAGCGTCATCGGCGACGACGTCGCGGGCAACGCGCTGTCGCCGCACGTCTTCGACGAGGACACGCAGCTGATCGTCGAAGCCGGCAAGCAGGCGCGTCATGCGGTCGACACCGCGATCCGTGCCGCCGCCGGCGACGGTGTCCGCAGCGTCGTGCTGTGCAACACGATGATCTACGGCAGCGGCACGGGCCTGGCGCGCGACAGCGTGCAGATTCCGCCGCTGGTGCAGCAGGCGCAGGCCAGCGGCGTGGTGCGTATCGTCGGCAGCGGCGTCAACCGCTGGTCGAACGTGCACATCGAGGATGTCGTCGCGCTGTACCGCCTCGCGCTCGCGAACGCACCCGCCGGCGCGTTCTACTTCGTCGAGAACGGCGAAGCGTCCTACGCGGAACTGGGCGCGGCGATCGCGACGCGGCTCGGACTGGGACCGGTCGAATCCTGGACCGTCGCGCAGGCTGCGCAGGTCTGGGGCGAGGGCCATGCGCGCTATTCGTTCGGCTCCAACAGCCGCGTCCGCGGCCCGCGCGCGCGCTGCGAGCTGGGCTGGGCACCGCGCCACGACTCGGTGACGCGCTGGATCGAAACGGAAATGCCGCTGGATTGAAACCGGCGCAACGCGGTCCGATCAGCGTTCGCTCGGCACAATTTCGATGCGCAGCGCGTGCCACACCAGCCCGATGAACACGAGCAACGCGGCGAATGGATAGGCCGCCGCCACGCTCGAGACCAGTTGTGCGACGAGGGAATCGTCGCGCAGCGGTGCGAGCGAAAGCACCCACACATCCGCAACCACGACGAGCGCGCCCATCGCCAGCACGACGCCCCGCGCAAACGGGGACGCGAGCGTGCGCGACAGATGCCAAGCGGGCAGCAGGTACAGCAACGACAGCACGGCCGTCCACGGCGCCACCGCGTCCAGCAGGGCGCGCGACTGCGAGGCGTCGCCGGGATGTCGCATGTGGCCCCAGAACGGACTGAGGAATCCGATCAGATTCACTAGAAGCACCGTGCCGAGCAGCGCGACGAGCAACCAGCCGATGGCGCGGCGCAGATGCGCGAGATGCGTCATGTCTTCCTCCCTGGAGCGGACCGGATCGATCACCGCCCGAGGATAGCAACGTCGGTTCCGGCCGCCAGGACGCGAATGGTGCGCAGGCGCCATCGAGCGCACGCCGCTCGCATCCATCGCGCGATCGTGCGGGAGAACGCGCCGCTACTTCTGCGGCGGTGCCGCCAGCTCGCGCGCGTCGAGATAACCGTCGCGATTGGTGTCCTGCCGGTTGAACGTCGCGGCGAGCTTGGCCATGTGTTCGGCCAGCGTCACTGGCCGGCCCTTGCCGCCCGGCAGCTCATCGGCCGTCAGCACGCCATCGCCATTGCGGTCCATCTGGTCGAAACCGTATCGCATCCATGCCTGGTACTCGGCGAGCGAGACACGGCCATCGCCATCGGTGTCCATGTGCTTGAGATACTCGGACGTGCGCGTGACCTGCGCGCCGGCGGTGACGGCGATGAGCGCGCACACCGCACACAGCAAGCGGCCGGCCCGCTGCAGGACCGGCCGTCGTCTTGCGATCACAGCGTGCGGTTTCAGGCGTGCGCGCTCTGCAGCGAATAGCCCTTGAGCCGGGCCGAATACTCCTGCAGCGCGCGGATGCCGCTGGCCTCGGCCTCGCGGCACCAGACCTGCAGGTTGTGCAGCGCTTCGCTGGCGTTCTGCGACCGTGCTTCGAGCAGCGCGGTCAGGCGCGCGCGATGTTCGACCAGCGTGCGGATGCGCGGGCGCTGGTCGACCCACTGCTGCAGTTGCTGGCGCGCGTCGGGCTGCAGCCAGCGACCATCGTCGACCAGTCCCTTGCGCAGCTTGCGCGGCAACAGCGCGCGCAGACGCGCACCGGCGGCCTGCGCTTCTTCGCGCAGCGCGGGCTTGAGCACGTTGCGCTGGTAATCGGTCATCGCCTGGAACCGGTGCGCGAGCAGCGCGCGCATGGTGTCGGTGTCCGGCACGTGGATATTGGGACGGATGTCGAGCGACGGCGCGACGCGCAGCACCTTCGCCAGACGCACCGACGCCAGGCCCTGGATGACTGCCCAGCCGATGTCGAACTCCCACTTGCGCAACGCGAACTTCGCCGAACTCGGGAACGCGTGGTGGTTGTTGTGCAGCTCCTCGCCACCGATCCACACGCCCCACGGCGTCAGATTGGTCGCGGTGTCGGTGGTCTCGAAATTGCGGTAGCCCCACCAGTGACCGAGGCCGTTGACGACACCCGCGGCCCAGAACGGAATCCACGCCATCTGGATCGCCCACACCGCGACGCCCTTGAAGCCGAACAGCACGACGCTCAGCAGCAGCAGGAAGGTCGGACCGAGATTGGCGTGCGGCGTGTAGAGCCTGCGCTCGATCCAGTCGCTGGGTGCGCCCTTGCCGTACTGCTCGATGTCGGCGCGCTGCGCGCGGGCTTCGCGGTAGAGCTCCACGCCCTGCCAGAACACGGTCTTGATGCCCTTGAAGCGCGGGCTGTGCGGGTCGTCTTCGGTCTCGCACTTCGCATGGTGCTTGCGATGGATCGCCACCCACTCGCGCGTGATCATCGACGTGGTGAGCCACGTCCAGAAGCGGAAGAAGTGCGCGATCACGGGGTGGAAGTCGACACCGCGATGCGCCTGGCTGCGATGCAGATACAGGGTCACCGCGAAGATCGTCAGCTGCGTCACCACCAGCAGGTAGACGAGCATCGCCCCCCAGCCGAATTGCAGCAGGCCGCCGGACAGGAACTCGAGAATCGTAGAAGACATGGGCGCGTCAAAAAGGCGTGAACCCATGCATCATGGCGGCATCGCTGCCCCCTTTCCATCCCTCCGACCACGTATGGATGACCTCGCGATTCAGACTCGCTACGCGCGTCGCATTCATGCGACGGTGCAGCGCGCATCCGCATGAATCGGAGCCCTGCGTACCTGCTGGAGCTGGATCGCGCCACGGTGCGTCGCGGCGACCACGTCGCCCTGGATGCGCTCGACCTGGCGATTCCATCCGGCCGGCACACCGCGATCCTCGGCGCGAACGGCAGCGGCAAGTCCACGCTGATGCAGCTGTTGACCCGCGAGGTGCATCCGCTCGCCCATGCGGACGGTCGCGCGCCGGTGCGCGTGCTCGGCGCGCATCGGTGGGACGTGCGCAGCCTGCGCGGACAGCTCGGCATCGTGACCCAGCGCCTGCACGAAGATCTGCGCACGCTGCCGTTGCTGACCGCGGGCGCGGTCGTCGCCGGCGCGCGCCTCGGTGCGATCGCCGACGCCGGTGCAGCCGATCCGGCGCTGCATGCACGGGCACTCGCGGCGCTGCAGCAGATGCAGGCGGCGCATCTCGCCCGGCGTCGCTACGCCACGCTGTCTGCAGGTGAAGCGCGTCGCGTGCTGCTGGCACGTGCACTGTTCCACGCGCCGGCCGCCCTGCTGCTCGACGAGCCTTCGAGCGGACTCGACGTCGTGGCCCGCGCGCAGTTGATGACGCGGATCGGCGCGATCGCGCGCGCCGGCACCACGCTGGTGCTGGTCACCCATCATCTCGAAGAACTGGTCCCGGAGATCGGCCACGTCGTGCTGCTGCGCGCGGGCCGCGTACTCGCCGACGGCCCGCGCGAGCAGGTGCTGACCGACGCGTTGCTGTCGCAGGCCTACGACGCACCCGTGCGCATCCGCACCGATGCCGACGGCACGCTCGCGCTGACGATGGCCGGCTAGGCATCACCGCGACTGGCGCCGGTCGCCCTATCGCGCGCATCGCCTGCCTCGGAGCATCGGGTCTCACCCCAGTGCACCGGCCCGCGCGCGCTGTGCGATAGTCGGCGCGCATCACCGCATCACCGCTGTCCGTCTTGGCATACCGACTCTGGGAGGGGTTTCCATGCTCGAGCAACACGGTTTGTGGCTGGCACTGGGCTGTGCCGCCATCGCGATTCTCTACGGCGTGATCTCCGCCGGCTGGATCAACCGGCAACCTGCCGGCAACGCACGGATGCAGGAAATCGCAGGCGCGATCCAGGAAGGCGCCCGCGCGTATCTCAATCGACAGTATCTGACGATCTCCATCGTCGGCGTCGTGCTGTTCGTGCTGATCGGCGTGTTCCTGGGCTGGGCGACCGGCATCGGCTTCCTGCTCGGCGCGGTGCTGTCGGGCGCGGCCGGCTACATCGGCATGAACGTGTCGGTGAAGGCGAACGTGCGCACGGCCGAAGCCGCGCGCCGCGGCATCGGACCGGCGATGGACGTCGCATTCCGCGGCGGCGCGATCACCGGCATGCTGGTCGTGGGCCTGGGCCTGCTCGGCGTGGCCGGTTACTGGATGCTGCTGCCGCACTTCGGCATCGCCGGTGAGGCCGCGTTGCATGCGCTGGTGGGCCTGGCGTTCGGCAGTTCGCTGATCTCGATCTTCGCGCGTCTGGGCGGCGGCATCTTCACCAAGGGCGCCGACGTCGGCGCCGATCTGGTCGGCAAGGTCGAGGCCGGCATTCCCGAGGACGATCCGCGCAATCCGGCGGTGATCGCCGACAACGTGGGCGACAACGTCGGCGACTGCGCAGGCATGGCGGCCGACCTGTTCGAGACCTACGCGGTCACCGTCATCGCGACGATGCTGCTCGGCTTCCTGATGGCGCCGACCGTCGGTGCGAACGGCGTGCTGTATCCGCTGGTGCTCGGCGGCGCATCGATCCTGGCATCGATCGTCGGCACGTTCTTCGTCAAGGTGCAGGCGGGCGGCTCGATCATGGGCGCGCTGTACAAGGGCGTGATCGTCTCGGGCGTCATCGCCGCGGCGCTGTTCTGGCCGATCACCACGCAGCTGATGGCCGACAACACGCACGGCGCGACCAACCTCTATCTGTGCGCGCTGATCGGCCTGGTGCTGACCGGCGCGATCGTCTGGATCACCGAGTACTACACCGGCACGCAGTACGCACCGGTCAAGCACATCGCACAGGCGTCGACCACGGGGCACGGCACCAACATCATCGCGGGTCTGGGCGTGTCGATGAAGTCGACCGCCATGCCGGTGATCGCGGTGTGCTTCGCGATCTGGGCGTGCTTCTCGTTCGCGGGCCTGTACGGCATCGCGATCGCGGCGACGGCGATGCTGTCGATGGCCGGCATGATCGTGGCCCTCGATGCCTACGGGCCGATCACCGACAACGCCGGCGGCATCGCCGAGATGGCCGAGCTGCCATCGGAGATCCGCGACATCACCGACCCGCTGGATGCGGTGGGCAACACCACCAAGGCGGTGACCAAGGGCTATGCGATCGGCTCGGCCGCGCTCGCGGCGCTGGTGCTGTTCGCCGACTTCACCCACAACCTGGAAGCGAAGTATCCGGGCACCGAGTTCCGCTTCGATCTCGCCGACCCCGCGGTGATCATCGGTCTCTTCATCGGCGGGCTGATTCCCTATCTGTTCGGCGCGATGGCGATGGAAGCGGTGGGCCGCGCGGCAGGCGCGGTAGTCGAAGAGGTGCGCCGGCAGTTCCGCGAGATCCCCGGCATCATGGCCGGCACCGCGAAGCCCGACTACTCGCGCGCGGTCGACATGCTGACGAAATCGGCGATCAAGGAAATGATCGTGCCCTCGCTGCTGCCGGTGCTGGTGCCGGTGGTCGTCGCGCTCGGCATGAACGCGCTGATGGGACCGGGCGCCGGCATCCGCGCACTCGGCGGCCTGCTGATCGGCACGATCGTCACCGGCCTGTTCGTCGCGATCTCGATGACCACAGGCGGCGGCGCTTGGGACAACGCGAAGAAGTACATCGAGGATGGCCACCACGGCGGCAAGGGCAGCGAAGCCCACAAGGCCGCGGTGACCGGCGATACCGTCGGCGATCCCTACAAGGACACCGCGGGCCCGGCGATCAATCCGTTGATCAAGATCATCAACATCGTCGCGTTGTTGCTGGTGCCGTTGCTTTAGTGAAGCGCCCTACTTCGCAATGCATCTAGCCCCTCTCCCTTTGGGAGAGGGGTTGGGGTGAGGGCTGTCGCAGACGCCGAAGCACACAATCGCGCGTGGTTCCCAAACTTTGCGTCCATCGATCGATGCACCGATGGGTGTCGCTGCGCTCTACCCATCCTGCGAAGCGTGTTTGCCGACGCAGGCTTTCGGTGATCCGGGCGATACATCCGATTGATGCGTCCCACGGCGCCATCGCTCGGCGGCTATTTCTCGAACGTCCCTGTCGCCATATCGAACCACGGCGTGCACAGCACCTGCTGGTCCTCGGCGTAGCCGAAGTCGGCCTGCCAGACCTGCACGTCGCCACTGTCGTCGGACGCGAACAGACGCGCGTCGTCGGCGATGCCGACACCGACGCACCACTGCACCTGCGCGGGCGTTGAGGCGAGCCAGTTAGAGAAGCGGAAGGTGGCATCGACGCCCGCGCCCGGCTCGACGCGGCGCGCGAGCGGCGTGGGCGGCACGGTCGGCGCAGGTGTCGGCAACGCGCGTGCGACGTGCGAAAGCGTTGCGCGCGTGCCGGCGTGTTCGCGCAATGACGGCACGCCGACAGCGCCGGATGGCTGGCGCTTCGTCAGCACCGCATGGCGATCGCCACGGTCGAACACGACCAGCGGCACCGTGCCCGTGTTGCGGATCCGGTAGTCGACACGCACACCCTCGCCGTCACGCGCGAACACCGCCTCCAGCACGACGCCTTCGGCATCGACGTGGGCGCGCGCGGAATCGCTGGGGGGCATTGCGGACCTCGGAACTGGACGTGGGGAGTCGCTGGACACCGCCGGTGCCGGCAGTACGGCGCAGGCAAAACACGCGGCGGCAACGGCGCTGCGGACCGCAGCATGGTCCCGCAAGCGTGAGGGCGGCGCACTGATGCGCGCGCGAGGTGTCTCGATCATCGGCGCGTTGATCCCGTCGGCGTCTCACGACGCCCGATGCAGGCGCCATGAAAGAAAAGGGGCGGTGCACGCATGCACCGCCCCCGCATCATTGTCAGATGTCAGAGCGCGTAGCTCGGACGGTCGGGCATGCCCAGCTCGCGACGGATGCCGTTCTCGGTCAGGTGGATCGGGTTGTGGGTGATCGCGCCGGTACCGTCGAAGTCGTACGGCCTGGCACTGGTCTCCAGTCCCACGGCCTGTCGTTCGGCATTGGGCACCTGGCCGTTGTCAGGACCCGTGCCGCGATACGTGCCCTGCAGGAAGGTGCCGTTGACGCCGTTGTAGGCATGCGACATCTCGTGGAACAGCACCACCGACGGCGCCGGGAACGCATCCATGTGGAACGACGGGTTGTAGCTGATGGTCACGTCACCACCGGCGCCCGGGCGGCCGTTGACGATGTCGGCGTCGTTACTGAAGGTCTGGGCGTAACCGTTGTCCTCGTTCGACAGTTCCTGGATCGTCACGGTGTTGCCTTTGGCCTCGGCGGCCTTGTCGAACTCCGCCATCATCTGCTGGCCGTTCGGCGAGGCGCGCAGGAAATCCAGTTCGGACTGCATGCGCTGCACGAAGGCATCGGAGCCCTGCACGCGCACGCCGCGATCGCCGACGGTGTTGTCGATCTCGACGTTGACGACGGTCGGGCGCGCGCCCGTTGCCGCATTGACGATGTCGCTGGCTTCCGAATAGACCGTGGTCTGCGCGTTGGCGCCTTCGATCGTGTCGCTGCCGGCGCCGGCATAGACCGTCGTGCGGCCGTCGCCGACATTGACCACATCGTCGCCGCCACCGGCGGAGAGAATGTCGAACGTGCCGCCGCCATGGATCACGTCGTCACCGCGGCCGCCTTCGATGTAGTTGGTGCCGCTGCCGGCGTGGATGGTGTCGCTGCCGTCGCCGCCGTAGATCACGTTGACGCCGCTGCCGCCGAAGATCTCGTTGGTGCCGCCGGTGGTGTGGATGTCGTTGCGGCCGCTGCCGGTGGCGCGGATGGTGTCGTCGCCGTCGCCGCTGCTGATGCGGTTGTCGCCGTCGCCTTCGACGTTGATGTCGTTGTTGCCGTCGCCTGCATCGACGACGACGTTGACCTGGACGTTCGGCGCGACCTGGATGGTGTCGTTGCCGGCGCCGGTGCGCAGGGTCAGCTCCTGGCCTTCGGCGAGACGCACTTCGTAGCTCTCGCCATTGACCGACACGTCCAGCGTGCCATCGTCGCGCTGGCTCACGCCGACGTTGTCGTCGCCGGTGCCGGTGGTGAACACCACCTGGTCGCGGCTGATGTAGCCCTGCGCCTGGGTGCGCTCGCGGGTCACGTCGACCTGGGCGTCGCTGTGCAGCTTGTCGCTGACGACCGGCTTGCCGTCCGGCGTGCTGCCGGTGGTGCGTCCGGTGGAGTTGGTGCTGCCCCCGTCGATGCCGATCGCACCATTGGGCGCGCGCTCGGGCGCTTCCCGCGTGGCGATGTCCGGACCGTCGTCCAGACCCCCGATGTCGGCATGGTCGTCGACGCCGCCGGCAGCCGGACCGTCATGCGTATGCGTGTCGTTCGGGGCCAGCGGGTTCTGCCAGTAGCCTTGCGCGGCGGTGGCGGTCGGGGACAGCGAATCGAGCGTGGTCATCGGAACGGGCCTGCGTCTGCGGAAGTCGGTGTCCATATGTACGCCCCCGTATGGCACGACCATACTGGGGCGTACCCTTGGTCGATGGTCGCGCCCGACGTTGCATCGGAAACCATCGCCCGCGATCAGCGCTGCGCCGCAACATCGTTGGCCGTAAAATGGGCGATCTTATCGACCACTGGAAGTGCATCGCTATGGGCCTTGGCTCCGTCTCCACCGGCAAGAACCCGCCGGACGAAATCAACGTCATCATCGAAATCCCGAAGGACGCCGAGCCGGTCAAGTACGAGGTCGACAAGGAAAGCGGCGCGATCTTCGTCGACCGCATCCTGTCCACGCCGATGCGCTACCCCTGCAACTACGGCTACGTGCCGAACACCGTTTGCGGCGATGGCGACCCGGCCGACGTGCTGGTGGTGCTGCCGCTGCCGCTGATCCCGGGCTCGGTGATCCGCTGCCGTCCGGTCGGCGTGCTGAAGATGACCGACGAGGCGGGCAGCGACGAGAAGATCCTCGCCGTGCCGGTGGACAAGGTGTTCAGCGGTTATGCCCACGTCGACGACCTCGACAAGGTGTCGGCCCACTGGCTCGAGCGCATCGGGCACTTCTTCGAGCACTACAAGGATCTCGAGAAGGGCAAGTGGGTGAAGATCAGCGGCTGGGGTGACGCGGCGGAAGCCAAGGCGTTGCTCAACGACGCCATCGCCGCCTACAAGGCCGAGTAATCGCTGCGACGGCGTTTCCGCCGTCACAGTTTGCGACACGCCGCCGAAACCCGCGCGGCGTGGTTGCTAACATCGCCGCGAGCCGACGCCACGGGGGTGCTGCGGCCATCCGGGGACGTCCTGCGTGCGCATTCTTTTCGTGGGTGGCGAGGACGGCCTGCCGTCCGATCTCGTTGCGCTCGTCGCGGACATGGACGCGACGTGGCAGGTGCAGCGCGCGTCCGATGGCGCGACCGCCCTGGCGTCGATCGCAGAGGCGCCACCGGACGTGGTGCTGGTCGCGCCGATGCTGCCCGATATGCCGGTCGACGCCCTGCTCGGCCGGATCCGCACGCTGCACCCGGAAGCCTCGCGCATCGCGGTCGTCAGCGGCCAGCCGCCGGCGCGCCTGCTGTCGCTCGCGCACCGCTTCCTGCCCATGCCGGTCGGCGAGGCCCAGCTGCTCGAGGCGATCGCCAGCCTCGAAGAACTGCGCGAGTTGCTCGACAACCCGATGCTGCGCGAGCGCATCGGCCGGATCGACAGGCTTCCATCGCCGCCGCAGACCTATCTCGCGCTGGCGAACGCGCTCGACTCCGACGACACCAGTGCCGCCGACATCGCGCAGCTGATCTCGGGCGATCCCGCCATCGCGGCCCGGGTCCTGCAGCTGTGCAACTCGGCGTACTTCTCGTTCGGCCGCACCATCACCGACCTGCGCTCGGCCGTGACCCGGCTGGGCATGGTGACGATGCGCGATCTGGTGCTGACCAGCGAAGTGTTCGCCTATGCCGCGCGCAGCGACCTGGATCGCCCGGCGATGCAGCAACGTGCGTTGATGGCATCGCAGCTCGCACGCCGCATGCTCCCGGAATCGAGCACCGAACTCGGCGCCACCGCGGCCCTGCTGGCCGACATTGGTCTGCTGTTGCCGGGCGTCCGCGACGAACGCGCAACCGTCGACGGCCAGCCGTCCGACGCGTCGGGCCACACCGAAGCGGGCGCCTATCTGCTCGGGCTCTGGGGACTGCCGATGCCGATCATCGAAGCGGTGGCGTTCCAGCGCGACCCGGTCCGCGCCGGCACGCGCAGTTTCTGGATCACCGGCGCCGTCCACGTCGCGACCGCACTCGCCTCGGGCGAGCCGGTGCGCGAGGAGTACCTGCAGCGCACCGGCGTCCTCGACAGGCTCGACGACTGGCGCGCGCATGCCGACCGGTTGCGTGGCCTGGGGCAGGCGTAGGCAGTCTGACAATCGGCGACGAGGCGTTCGGATACGGAACGCAGAGCGATTTGATCGGCGCTTGTCCCTGCCCCCGCGCCAGGATGTGACCTAAGGCGGCGCACAGCCGGCATTCGAGGGTCGCCACATCGACGCGGCGCCCGCTTGCGCTCGAATCCGCGCGTCGACCGGCTTGCATCGAAACAGAAAAAGCCGCCCTTGGGCGGCTTTTTTTCAGCTGGAAGAGCGGTCCGCAGAACGACAGCGCCCCACAGAACTACGGCCCCTTTCGGGGCCGTAGCGGATCACACAGGGCTTCGATGTATCAGAAGCGCTGGTTGTACTGCATGTACAGGAAACGACCGATGTCGTAACCGCCGTAGTAGGCCGAGCCCGAAGCCGGGTTCGAGTACATCGGCGCCGAGTAGTGCTCGAACACGTTGTTCGCACCGACCGAGACCGTCGCATTCCACGGCGCGGTCCAGCGGAACTGGACGTCGTGGAACGTGTTGGAGCCGATCTCGTTCTGCGGCGAGATGTTGCCGGCCAGATCAGGTGCGGTGTAGTTCGGCAGGCTGCAGAAACCTTCGATGTCGGTGGTCAGGCAGCTTTCCTTGACGCCGGAGTAGTAGCGCGCCGTCCAGGTGACGCCGAAATCACCCATCTCCCAGCCCAGCGTGGCGTTGGAACGGATACGGAAGTTGATGCCCGCGCCACCCGAGAAGCCGTTGGCCTGCGACGGCGGCACTGCATCGTTGCTGTCCTGCTTCAGCTCGTTCTTCGACACGTATGTGTTGAGCCACGACGCGCGGAAGTTGCCGTAGTCGGTCTGGAACGCGTAGTTGATGTCGAGGTCGTAGCCCTCGGTCTCCTGGTAACCCGCGTTGACGCCGGCATAGAAGAACGAGGTGATCGTACCGTCAGCCGCACGCGTGAAGCGCGAGCCCGTCGGATCAGAGCAGCGCGCTTCGATGCCACGCGCGTAGCAGTCGTCGAGCACGGTCGTCGGCGCATCGCCGATGATCGTGTTGTCGATGCGGATGTTCCACCAGTCGAGCGCGACGTTCAGGCCTTCGACCTGCGACGGGCTGTAGACCAGGCCCAGCGTCTTGCTGACCGACTCTTCCGGCGTCAGACCCGGGTTCGAACCCGAGGTGAAGGCGCGATCGGACTGGTCTTCCTGCGTTTCGGAGAAACCGCTCGCGGTGTTGGCGCGCTGGCGGAAGTCCGCCGGCACGTCGGCCAAGCAGCGTGCGGAACCGGCTGCGATACCGAACACCGAGTCGCACGGGTCGGCGTAGAACTCGAACGACTGCGACTCGCCACCGAACAGGTCGGCAATCGTCGGCGCGCGGAAGCCCTGCGACCAGGTACCGCGCACCAGCAGCGATTCGATCGGCTTCCACACGAAACCGGCCTTGCTGTTGGTGGCATCACCGAAGGTGTCGTAGTCCGAGTAACGCGAGGCGAGATTGATGCTCAGTTCCTGCGCGAACGGCACGTCCGACAGCAGCGGGATCTGCAGCTCGGCATAGACTTCGTCGAGGCTGTAGGAACCGCCGGTCGGGCCCGAGGCGAGGTCGGTCGAGTCGCCGGTCTGCGCGAGCGCGTCGGGCGAGAACGAACCGCGTTCCTGACGGTGCTCGACACCCACCGCGAAGCCGAGATCGCCGGCCGGCAACTCGAAGATCGAGCCGCTGAGGTTGGCGAAATAGCTGCGGGTTTCGGTCTCTGACAGCGCCTGGCCCGGCTTGTACAGGTAGGCCTGCACATTCGGATCGGCGAGGCTGTTCTCGGACGGGTAGCCGAACGGAATCAGCGGATTCCACGGCGTGCAAGCGCCGGGGCCGGTACCGAGGGTGATCGGATTGGCCGCGGTGCCGCACTGGACGACGCCGTCGGAGTTGCGGAACGACGCCCCGGTCGCGCGGGCGACATTGAGAGTGTTCAGGTTGCCCGTGCTGATCTGCACACCCTTGTTCTGGTTGTACAGGTGGCCGACGTCCCAATCGAAGATGCGGTTGTCGCCAAACTCGAACGAGCCCTTGACGGTGTTGCTGATGCGGAACGTCGTCAGGCTGTTGCGGACTTCACGCGGCACTTCCCAACCACGACGCGCGTAGTTGACGTCGACGCCGACCGGATTGAAGACGCTGTCGGCCGACAAGCCATCAGCACTGTTGTCGAAATCGGCGCTGCGGAACGGATAGCCGGCGTTACGCGCATAGGAATCACGATCCGAGTACAGCACGTCGGTTTCGAGCGTGATGTTGTCGGTGATGTCGACGATGGAGTTCAGGAAAGCGGACTTGCGCTCGATGCCGCTATAGACCGTCGACTGCTGGCTCGGGAACGTCTGGTCGAGCGCGGCATTCACCGGGCGATAGCTGGAGAACTGGGTCGGATCCAGATTCGGCACGTCGCGACGCAGCGTGTAGTTGACGCCACCGAACGTGAACTGGCCTTCCTTACGCGTGCCCGACGCGCCGCCCGGGATCGGCGCGCTCTTGGGGCCGGTCGGGAACGTGTCGCGCGAGAACCAACGGTCCGGCGCGAACACCGGATCTTCCTTCGCGTATTCGGCGCCGAAGGTCAGCGAGGTGCGCTCGCCCTTCGAACCGACCACGATGTCGTAACGCTCGACCGCACCGTCGCCCTCGCCCCACTGGCCGTAATAAGCGCCGACTTCGGCACCGTCGAAATTGCGACGGGTGATAATGTTGATCACGCCGGCGACCGCGTCCGAACCGTAAATGGTCGAGGCGCCGTCCTTCAGGATTTCGATGCGCTCGACCATCGCGGTCGGGATCGCAGACACGTCCTGCAGGCCACCGGTGGTGATGCCCAGGCGACGACCGTTGACCAGCACCAGCGTGCGCTGCGGGCCGAGGTTGCGCAGGTCGATGTAGGTGCCACCCACTGCCTCACCCGAGCTCAGCGGCGCGGCGCGGCTGATGGCCGGCGAACCGGCCGAGGTGATGTTCTCGAGGATGTCGGCAACCGAGCTGTAACCCTGGGTCTCGAGGTCCTGACGGGTGATCTGCAACACCGGCTGGGCGGTTTCCAGATCGACCTGTCGGATGCGCGAGCCGGTGACTTCGATGCGGTCGAGGGTGGTCGGGGCTTCCGAGGTCTGCGCCTGAGCGAAAGCGGCACCCGGCACGATCGCGGTCAGGATCGCGGCTGGCAGCAAGCCCTTCCGCAGTGCGGGAGTGCGAAAATTCTTCAAAGTCTCTCTCCAGAGTGTGTGTGTTACTGAGGCGTTAAGACGCCATGGGCACGTTACGTCTGGAACGACTTGGACTGCCTTGCCACTGTCACTCTCTCACTTTGCCGAATCGGTCGTTTGGGCAATCGACGCAGCCAGACCGCTGCCGAAGTCATCCGCCAGTGTTAAGCCGATGCGTGGGCTTCGTTGTGTCCGTTCAGCCGAGGGGCGCGGCTAACGGCCCGATAGCGGCTCGCCGGTACGCCGTGATGGTTTTTGAACGCACGAGCGAAGCTGCAGCAATTGTCGAAACCGGTTGCCGCAGCGACCTCACCGACCATCATCGATGTCGTGCGCAACAGGAGCGCGGCGCGCTCCAGACGCAAGCGAACCGATAGCGCCTGCGGGCTTTCGTCGTACAGGGCGTGGAAGGCCTTGGAGAAATACCAGCTCGAGAAGCTGGTCAGATCGGCGAGCTCGCTGATCCTGACCACCCGATCGGCATTCCCTTCGAGAAACAGATGCGCGCGCTGCATGCGACCGAACACCTGCCGCTTGCGGCTCCTGGAACGGCCTGGACAGCGCCGTACACGCGTCGCCAGTTCACGCTGGACATTGGCGAGCTGCAGCAACAGTGGGCGGACCGTCAGTGCCCGACCATCCGCATGCGCGGCTTCGCGCCAAAGCCTGAAGAGCGTCAGCAGCTCACGTGCGTTCAGTTGCCCCCGACCTGCGTAGAGGCTGCTGTCGCTCAGCGACTGCAAGGCGTCGAGAGCAGCGGTGTCGAGCGCAATCCCGATACACAGTCCGTTCGCACCGCTTTGCACGAGCGGTGCGGACTCTTTCTCGAACGCCATCCAGTCGCCGCGTGTCAGACGGAAGCGCCCTTCCCTCGACTCGATCCACGCGTCGCCTCGCACTTGGATCCAGACGTTGAATACCGGCGCCGACATCTGAACGCCGCCCAGACGGGCCGTCCCGATGCATTGAGCGGCATCCGCCACGACGTCCAGTGCCAACATCTGGCCTCGCGCAGCCCACAGACAGTTCGACATGCCAACACCCCATTGAACGAGGCGGATGTTGTGCTGCCGTGCGCAATCTTTTGCCCGAATTCGATACTAGACTTTGCCGAAATCAGTACGAATTTTTTTACGAAAGAATCACGAAATAATTTTCTTCAATTCAATTAGCCACTTGGACAGCTTCACGTTGTCTCGGACGAGTCTGGGTGCCGTGGTAAATCCGATGTCGCTGTCGTCTTCTGAGGCGAGAGCGATGTACCAAAAACGGCCTACCGTGGAAAAACCGTTGGTTGCACCGTAGATGGCGGAATCCACACACTCGTCCCCAATCTGTTCAAGTCCCTCCTGTCGCGCCGCATGCTGTACTACACGGGACCTGCAATCGGGCGTCGCGTCCAGGTAGACGAGCGTGCCGCCAGTCGCGAGTGACCAGCTGCGATATCGCCACCGGGACGGTACGGTTTCGCTCAACCGGACGATCGATGCGGCGTCTAGACGAGGCGATGCACTCCAGAGGCCATTGGCATCCAGCCTTGAGTACAGGACGCGCCTGTTCACCGGATCGAACCGGACCTGGGACGCGTCCTCGATGCGGCCCTGCACACGCCAGGTGCGACGATCGTAGGCCACGAGTGAAGTCCCGCCATCTGCGTGATTTCCCTCGACCACGTAAAGGATGCCGGGCGGGCCATACGCCGCTTGCGCTGGATGGGTACTGGGCAGATCGAGACGCTCGACGCTTCCGCTGACGGGTTCGATCTCCAGGATCATGGGGGCGTTGGCATCGTCCAGTGCGGTCACCAGAAGATGACTGCCATCCTCTGACCAAGCGGGCGGCTGGCGCGTATCCGGGCGCACGCGCTCGATGGGGCGGAGCGACTCCGGCGCATCGAGACGCGCCCACCAGAGTTCGAACCGGCCTGCGCGATCGGACGTAAAGACGAGTTGCTTGCCATCCGGCGACACGATGGGCTGCGCGTCCCGCCCTGAAGAGGGGAACAGGCGACGCCATTCGCCGTTCGTCGCGTCCACGCGATACAAACCGAACTGGGGCCTGCGGTGGACGAACGCCATCATGCCGCTGGCCGCAGAGATCGTGGGCGACTGCGCATCCTCGATCCCGAGGTCGACGATCGATCCATCCTCGATCCGGGCCGAATACAGCCTCGCCTCCCCGTCCACCCGCAGACCGAACACCATGGCGTCACTGTCGCGCCCCCAGCTCCATCCTCGAAACTCCGCGCCTAGGTGGGTAATCTGCTGCGGCGTCCCTCCATCAACCGGCACGCGCCACAGATCACCCATCTGTGGATTGCGGATGAATCCGATCCACCGGCCATCCGGAGACACCTGTGGCGCGAAATCGATGTCGCCGGGCGCGCCCGGATAATCGAGATCCCGCCAGTGCCCGCCGTCGGGATCGAGGATCCGCAAGCGTGCGTCCCCGTCTACACCGGTCATCGTGCCGAACAGGAGTCCGCCGCCATCGGGCAGCCATTCGAAGCTGAGCAGATCGCTGCGGTCGCAACGCGCGATCTCGCGTTCATTGCCGACGCCAGCAGCCGGCACCAGCAGCACGCGGCAGGCGCCATCCGCGTCCCATCGTGCAAACGCTATTTCGCGGCCGTCCGGCGACCAAGCAGGCAGTTCATCACGCGCGCCCGGCGGGGGACGCGAAATGGCGCGTGGCACCGCACTCGATGTGGTCTGCACCATGATCGTGGACTGCTGGGTCGCGTCACCCACGCCAGACGCCGCGTACGCCACCATAGAGCCATCCGGTGACAGCGAAGGCGAGAGCTCGAAGCCGGACGCATTGGTAATCAGTCGGTAGGGCAGGCTGACCGGCGAAGGGCCTGGGCTGCGAGCCGTGGTTCCGGACGTGGTTCGCATCGCCTCGAGCGTCATCCACACACCGATCCCGCACAGTGCAACGCTTGCGATTGCCGCGCACGCGAGCAACCAGCGACGACGGTGACGGGTGGCTGGCCGGGACTTCGGAACTGCGGGCAGCGCTAGGTCCGCGATGTCGTCATCGGCACTTGGTGGAACGCCGGCCACTCCGGGCATCGCCGGACGACTGGGCGCGATGACCTCGACGGGCACGGTCAGGCGATAGCCGCCCTTGGCGATCGTTTCCACGTAACGCTTGCCGGCTTCCGCACCAGCCGAACCGGTGCCGAACGCCTTGCGCAACTGGGTGATGGCCTGGGTCAGGACATCATCGGTCGGCATGGTGTCCCGCCATACCTCGGCAAGGAGCTCGTGCCGCCCCACGACGGCACCAGGCACCTGGGCCAGCATTCGCAAGACCCCGATCGTCTTCGGTGTCACCCGGCGCGGACCACGCGCGCCGAGCATCAGGATCTCGCGCGTCGCGAAATCGACGACGCCGTCGCCCACGCGAAGACGCAGGGGCGTCGGCTCGTCGGGCGACATCGGGTTTGGCATCGGACCACCAGTTTGCAGGTGAGCGAGGTTAGCCAAGGCAGGCTGAATGAAGTGCAGTCTGGAGCCAGATTCCGCACAACGCGCGGGCCACAGGTCATGGACGGTCCCCGCGACCTCGGGTCCGCCCGAGGCTGTCGGAAGCGCGGCGGCGCTCTAGTGTCCTGCGATCCCATGACAGGACACCAATTCCGATGGATGTGACCGCCACACCGTTCGTCCCGTCCCAGGCCAACTGGTCGGCGACGGCCCCGCGGCCCGAGGGCGCTGGCGCTTCGGACGGACTCGCTGCAATGGGCCGCGATGCGCTCGACAGCCACATCGCCGCCCGACTGGATGCCGGCGAGCTGACCGGCTTCCTGGCCGAGACCGGTGACGCGGTGACCCTCGCCGAACGCAGCCCGGTGTTCGACGACGAACTCGCCCAGTTGCTCGGTGACATCCGGGATGCGCTGAATGCGTTGCCGGCGCAGGCGCTGTCGCGCGTCGAGCGGGACGCGGTCGAAGCGACGGTCGGCCGGATCGAGACCTATCTCGGTAGCGTCGAGTCGCCCGAAGGCCCCGACGCGCCTGCCGAAGTCCCGGGCGGCGGACTTGAGGCACATGAGGAGGCCGGCGGGCATCTGATCGAGCGTCACGTCGGCAAGAGCGAGCAGTGGCTGCTCGACCGGGTGAGCCGCGACAACATCAGCGCGGCGTCCAGCTTCCGCAATCTGCCGGAGGCGGAGCGTTTCGTGTCCGCGACGATCGCCGACCACCAGGCCCGCGTCGATGCTTGGGCCGACGGCAGCGGCGGCAACCGTCTGGTCATCGACACCACGTTCGACGCCAGCACCGGGATTTCGGTCAGCCGTGGCGACACCAGCGCAGTCGATGTGTTCTCGGTACGCCTGGTCCTGGAGCGTTCGAACCAGCTCGACATCGGCTATAGAATCGTGACCGGCTATCCCAACAAGCCCTGACGAGTCGACGCCCCGATGAGCGCCTATCCGACGCTGGAAAACTTCTTCACCGCCTACTTCCACCAGGACTGGGCGATGGAACACGACACGCCGGAAGCGGTGATCGCCTATTACCGCGGCAGCGAGGCACCGGAGCAGGTGTCGCGCGCGCGCGCCGAGGCCGAGGCGCTGCTCGGAGAAGGGCTCGACGAAGTCGCATTGGGCCATCGGATCACCGCGCTGGGCAGCGAGTACGATCCGACCCGCGACGGCGCCACCTGGCGCGGCTGGCTGCAGCGGCTCGCGCAGGACCTGGGCGCGGACCGCACCGACGCGGACTGAAGCCTGCATCGCACGCACAAAAAAAAACGGGCCGCAAGGCCCGTTCATTTTTCACCGCGGAAATGCGCCCCGCTTACATCGCCTGGGCGCGTGCGCCGGACTGGTGCGGATAGTTCGCGAAGATCTCGGCGATCGTCGAGTTGATCCGCTGTGCCCGCTGATCCGGCTTGTTATTGGAAACGCGGCCGACCGCGATGCCTTCCCACACCAGACGCTTCGCGCGCGCATCGACCAGGTCGATGTTCATCGTGCCCTCGGTGTAGCGGTACACGCTGGTGCGCTCGTTCCAGTACGGCACCGCGAAGTAGCCGCGCGCGCGGTAGCTGTAGTAGTAGGCGTAGTCGACCGTCGGATAGCTGCTGACGTCGGTGCGGCGTTCCATGTAGGCATTGATGTTCACCCACAGGTCCGGATTGGATTCGCTGTAGCGGTAGCCACGGCGTTCCATCTCGGCGCGCACCGCCGCCTTGGCGATCTCGCTGGTCTGGGTTTCGTAGCCTTCCTTCTCGATCGCCAGCGGCGTGTAGAAGGACCAGGTGCGGTACGCCGAGAAGTCGGCGCGCGGATCGGCCTCGGTGGTGATGCGCGGGCCGGTGGCACAGCCGGCGAGCAGCACGAGGCCGCACAGCGCCACGAGCCAGGCGGCGATGCGGGACGTCGAAGTCTTCATATCGGATCTCCCTGTTCTGGGGCGGATCGTGACGCGCTGTCCCGATACCGTTACTGAACATACGCGGTGCGGTGTCGCGCGGATGCGACGGCCGGAGGAACGGTTCATCCGGCCGCCGTGCATTCAGCCCGGGCGGTAGACCTCGGCGCCCTGCGCGCGGAACTCCGCGGACTTTTCCGCCATGCCGGCCGCCAGCGCATCCCCGGTGTCGACGCCGTGCTCGGCCGCGTAATCGCGCACGTCCTGGGTGATCTTCATCGAGCAGAAGTGCGGGCCGCACATCGAGCAGAAGTGCGCGGCCTTGTGCGCGTCCTTCGGCAGCGTCTCGTCGTGGAAGGCTTCGGCCTTCTCGGGATCGAGGCCGAGATGGAACTGGTCCTGCCAGCGGAACTCGAAGCGCGCCTTGCTGAGCGCATTGTCGCGCACCTGTGCGCCCGGATGGCCCTTGGCGAGATCGGCCGCATGCGCGGCGATCTTGTAGGCCATGATCCCGTCGCGCACGTCCTCGCGGTTCGGCAGGCCCAGGTGCTCCTTCGGCGTCACGTAGCAGAGCATCGCCGTGCCGTACCAGCCGATCATCGCCGCGCCGATCGCGCTGGTGATGTGGTCGTAGCCCGGCGCGATGTCGGTGGTCAGCGGGCCGAGCGTGTAGAACGGCGCCTCGCCGCACTCGCGCAGCTGCTTGTCCATGTTCTCCTTGATCAGCTGCATCGGCACGTGTCCGGGACCTTCGATCATGGTCTGGATGTCGTGCTTCCACGCGATCTTCGAGAGTTCGCCCAGCGTCTCCAGCTCGCCGAACTGCGCGGCGTCGTTGGCGTCTGCGATGCAGCCGGGGCGCAGGCCGTCACCGAGCGAGAACGCCACGTCGTAGGCCTTCATGATCTCGCAGATGTCCTCGAAGTGCTCGTAGAGGAAGCTCTCGCGGTGATGCGCGAGGCACCACTTGGCCATGATCGAGCCGCCGCGCGAGACGATGCCGGTCACGCGCTTCGCGGTCAGCGGCACGTAGCGCAGCAGTACGCCGGCGTGGATCGTGAAGTAGTCGACGCCCTGCTCGGCCTGCTCGATCAGCGTGTCGCGGAAAATCTCCCAGGTCAGCTCCTCGGCGCGACCGTCCACCTTCTCCAGCGCCTGGTAGATCGGCACCGTGCCGATCGGCACCGGCGAGTTGCGGATGATCCACTCGCGCGTCTCGTGGATGTGCTTGCCGGTCGAGAGATCCATCACCGTGTCGCCGCCCCAGCGGATCGACCACACCAGCTTCTCGACTTCCTCGGCGATGCCGGAACTCACCGCGCTGTTGCCGATGTTGGCGTTGATCTTGGTCAGGAAGTTGCGGCCGATGATCATCGGCTCGCTTTCGGGGTGGTTGATGTTGCTGGGCAGGATCGCGCGGCCGCGGGCGATCTCGTCGCGCACGAATTCCGGCGTGATCACCTGCTGGATGTGCGCGCCGAACGCCTCGCCCGGATGCTGCTGGCGCAGCAGCGCGTCGCGCACCAGTTCGAGGCGCTGGTTCTCGCGGATCGCGACGTATTCCATTTCTGGCGTCACGATGCCGCGGCGTGCGTAATGCATCTGGGTCACGTTGGCGCCGGCCTTCGCTACGCGCGGCAGGGTGCGCGACGGAAAGCGCACGTGCGCGAGCTTCGGATCGTGTTCGCGACCACGGCCGAATGCCGAACTCAATGCCGCAAGCGTCTCGGTATCGCCGCGCTCCTCGATCCAGCGCGCGCGCAACGGCGCGAGACCTGCGGCGAGATCGATCGTCACGTCCGGGTCGGTGTACGGACCTGACGGGTCATAGACCGTGATCGGCGGATTTTCCTCGCCGCCGAACAGCGTCGGCGTGCGCGTCTGCACGATCTCCCGCATCGCGACGCGCAGGCCCGGGCGCGAGCCCTCAACGTGGATCTTGCGCGAGCCGGGGATCGGGCGCGTCACCGATCCAGAGAGCTGATCGGTCTGCTGCAGCAGCGTGGAGGGCACGGCATTCATGGCATTCGTCCTGTGGTGGCGACGGGAACCCGAAGCGGGTTCTCTTTCTCGCGGACGAAGCGGCGGCGCGGACCCGGCGCACCCACAACCGCGTGCACACGCGGAAGACGGTTCTGCGGCAGGTCCTGCGAAGCTTCCCTACGCCGGTATCAGCCGGATCAGGTTCGAAGGGACTGTCTCAACCGACTGATGCCGGTACCCCCGCTTCGGTGCGGATTAGAGCATGAAGCGCGCGCGTGCCCCAACAGCGTCAGTCGGCTTTCGCGCATCACGCATTGCGTCCGGCGCGTGCGCACGCGCCGATCGTTACCGCGAAAACCGTTGACACTCCGCGCAGCGGCGTGATTCCCTGCGGAAATGACGCACCGCACCAACCACCGCACCACCCGCCTGATCGCCACCCCGGCGACCGTCGGCGTGCGTGCGGGCGCGGCGTCCGTCACCACGCGCGGCACCATTACCGGCACCGGTACCACCGGCCACGGGATGTGGACGCGCGCCGCCAGTTGATCTGACCGTCCGCTCCGCATCCCGACCCGGGGTGCGGACGCCACGTCCCACGCCCTGCCGGCTGCGGAGCTCCATGAGGAGTTCTCCGATGTCCGCTGTCGCGCCACTCGCTTCACCTGCCCCCGCGGCATCGCCCGCGCTCGCATGCCACGTGCACAAGTTCGGCGGCAGCAGCCTGGCCGATGCCGCGCATATCGGCAGGCTCGCCGCGCTCGTGCCCGCCGACGCGCGCCTGCGGCCGGTCGTGGTCTCGGCGATGGCCGGCACGACGAATGCGCTGGTCGCACTCGGCGATGCGGCCGCTGCCGGGGTGGACTGGAAGCCCGGCTGGGAGGCACTGCGCCAGCGCCATCTCGAGACGGCGGACGCGTTCGAATCCGAAGCGGGCGGCCCGCTGCACGTCACGCTGGAGAAGGAGTTCGCTGCGCTGGCGTGCGATCTGCACGACCACGCATCCGGTGTCGATCCGCACGCGCACGACGCGCGCCTCGCGCGCATCCACGGCTGTGGCGAACAGCTTTCGTCGCGGCTCGCCCAGGCCGCGCTCGGCCCGGACTGGCACCGGCTCGACGCGCGCGAGGTGCTGGTCGTCCACGCCGCTGAGATGGGCGCCGTCGTCGACTGGGATGCCAGCCGCGCACGGCTCGCGACCTGGCGGCTCGCCCACGGCGCCCGCGACGTCGTGATCACCGGCTTCGTCGCGCGCGATGCCGACGGCCACGACACCACGCTGGGCCGCAACGGCAGCGACTATTCCGCGGCGATCTTCGCCAACCTGTTCGATGCCGACGCGCTGACGATCTGGACCGATGTGGATGGCGTGCTGTCCGCCGATCCGCGCCTGGTCCCCGACGCCGTGTGCCTCGACGCGATGTCCTACGCGGAGGCCTGCGAACTCGCCTACTTCGGCGCCAAGGTGCTGCATCCGCAGACGCTGGCGCCGGTGCAGTCGCGCGGCACGCCGGTGCGCATCCGCAACAGTCGCAATCCCGCAGCGCCGGGCACCTTGATCGCGCTGGAGGCCGCCCCCGCGGCGTCGCCGGTCAAGGGCCTGAGCCTGGTGCGCGATGTCGCGGTGCTCGAACTCGTCGGCAACGGGCTCGTCGGCGTGCCCGGCATGGCCGAGCGCATGTTCGCCGCGCTGCACGGCGCCGGCGTGTCGGTGACGATGATATCGCAGGGCTCGTCCGAGCATTCGATCTGCTGCGTGGTGCGCGCCGAGCAAGCGACGCGGGGCCATGACGCGATCACCGCAGCCTTCGCCGATGCGATCGCCGAAGGCCAGGCACAAGGGGTCGCGGTGACGACGGACCTGTGCGTGCTCGCAGCAGTCGGCGACGGCATGGTCGGCAGCCAGGGCGTCGCGGCGCGCCTGTTCGATGGACTCGCGCAGGCCCGCGTCAACATCCGCGCCATCGCCCAGGGCGCGAGCGAGCGCAACATCTCGGTCGCGATCGCACAGGACGACGCGACGCGCGCCTTGCGCGCCGCGCACGCCGCGTTCTGGCTGTCGCCGCAGACGGTGTCGGTGGGCGTGATCGGCCCCGGCAACGTCGGCCGCGCGCTGCTGGCGCAGCTGGCCGAGGTGATCCCGTCGCTGCGTGCGCGCGCAGGCGTCGATCTGCGCCTGCGTGCAGTCGCCAGTAGCCGGCGCATGCATCTGAGTGATGCGGCCCTCGATCCGGACGCCGCAGGCGCGCTGCTCGACGACCACGCGGACGCCTGTGATCTCGACGCCTTCGCCGCGCACGTCCGCGCCGACCATCTGCCGCACGCGATGATCGTCGACTGCAGTGCCAGCGATGTTGTCGCGGCGAAGTACGCGGACTGGCTCGCCGCCGGCATCCACGTCGTCACCCCGAACAAGCACGCCGGCAGCGGCGACTGGCAGCGCTATGCGCGGATCGCCGAGGCACGCGTCGCCGGTCACAGCCGCTTTCTGTACGAAGCGACGGTCGGCGCCGGCCTGCCGGTGATCGTGACGCTGCGCAATCTGCTCGATACAGGCGACACGCTGCACGCGATCGACGGCATGCTGTCGGGCACCTTGGCCTGGCTGTTCAACAGTTTCGACGGCAGCCGGCCGTTCTCCGACCTCGTGCGCGAAGCGCGCGCGCTCGGCTACACCGAGCCGGACCCGCGTGATGACCTGTCGGGGCTGGATGTCGCCCGCAAGCTGGTGATCCTCGCCCGCGAAGCCGGCCGGCCGCTGTCGCTGGCCGATGCCGACGTCGAAAGCCTGGTGCCCGAAGCGCTGCGCGAGGTGCCGCTGGACGTGTTCCTCGAGCGCCTGTCCGAACTCGATGCGCCGATGCAGGCGCGTCTGGATGCAGCGCGCGCGGACGGGTGCGGGCTGCGCCACATCGCCCGGCTCGGCGCCGGCAGCGACGCGAGTGTTGGCGTGCGCGCACTTCCCGCCGATCATGCGTGCATGCATACACGTCTGACCGACAACCTCGTCCAGTTCACCACGGCCCGCTATGCTGAAAATCCGCTGGTCGTGCAGGGCCCGGGCGCCGGCCCGCAGGTCACCGCCGCCGGCGTGTTCGGCGACGTGCTCGCGATCGCGCACGCACTCGGTGCGCGCACCGGCTGGCGTCACGCATGAGCGACAGACTTGCATCCGCGCGCGCGTTCGCGCCCGCGAGCGTCGGCAACATCGGCGTGGGCTTCGACGTGCTCGGCCATGTGATCGACGGCCCGCGCGATATCGCCCACGTGCGTCGCATCGACACGCCCGAGGTGCGCATCGAGTCGATCGGCGGCGCGGTCGAAGGTGCCGATCGCCTGCCGCTGGCAGCGGCCGACAACACCGCCGGCCGTGCATTGCAGTCGCTGCGCGCGGCGTTGTCGCTGCCGTTCGGCTTCGCGCTGACGCTGGAAAAGGGCATTCCGCTCGGCTCCGGGCTCGGTGGCTCGGCCGCCTCCTGCGTCGCGGCGCTGGTCGCGGCCAATGCATTGCTGGACGTCCCCTTGTCGCGCGAGGCGCTGTATCCGTTCGCGCTCGACGGTGAATCGGTCGCGTCCGGCGCGCGGCACGGCGACAACGTCGCGCCGATGCTGCTCGGCGGCGTCACGCTGTCGACCGCCGATCGGCTCATCGCACTCGACGTGCCCGACTGGCTGTTCGCAGTGGTCGTGCATCCGGAACAGGTACTGGAAACGCGCCGCTCGCGCGCGGTGCTGGCGGACCCGTACGCACTGCACGATGTGGTGACCCACAGCACGCATCTGGCGCTGTTCCTGACCGGCCTGCAGCGCGGTGATCGCGACCTCATCCGCGCCGGCCTGCACGACGTGCTGGTCGAACCACGCCGCGCGCCGCTGATTCCCGGCTTCGCTGCGGTCAAGGCCGCAGCCCTTGCGCATGGCGCGCTGGGCGCGAGCATTTCCGGCGGCGGACCCAGCGTGTTCGCGTGGTTCGATTCGCGCGAGGCGGCGGAGCAGGCTGCACCTGCAATGCGCGCAGGCTTCACTGATGCCGGCATCGAAGCGCAGGCCCATGTCTCGCCGGTCGCAGGTCCGCGCGCCGATCTGCTCGATGGAGACGCCGCATGAAGTTCGTCAGCACCCGCGGCGACGCACCCGCCGTCGGCATCGACGATGCGCTCGTCGCCGGTCTGGCGCCGGATGGCGGCCTGTACGTGCCCCAGTCGATTCCGACGATCGATCTCGTCACCCCGCGCACGACCCTCGTCGACACCGCGGTCGCCACCCTCGCGCCGTGGTTCTCCGGTTCGCGGATCGATTCGCAACTCCCAGACCTCTGCGCGACGGCGTTCGCATTCGACGCGCCGCTGCGTCCGCTCGCAGGTCCGGGCGACCATCTGCTCGAGCTGTTCCACGGTCCGACCGCGGCATTCAAGGATTACGCCGCCCGCTTCCTCGCCGGCGCGCTCGGCGCACTGCGCGATCCCGCGGCGCCGGACACGACGATTCTCGTGGCGACATCAGGCGATACCGGCGCGGCCGTCGCCTCCGCATTCCATCGCCGGCCCGGTTTCTCGGTCGTGATCCTGTACCCGGACGGACGCGTGTCGCCGCGACAGGCGCACGGTCTGGAATGCTGGGGCGACAACGTGCATGCATACCGCGTCGACGGCAGTTTCGACGACTGCCAGCGACTCGCGAAGCAGGCCCTGTCGGATCCGGACCTGCGCGCACGCATCACGCTGGGCACCGCCAACAGCATCAGCCTCGGCCGTCTGTTGCCACAGGCCGCGTACTACGCACACGCCGCCGCGCACCACCACGCCGCGACCGGCGAGGCGTTCAATCTGATCGTGCCGACCGGCAATCTGGGCAATGCGTCCGCTGCGTTCGTGGCACGGGCGATGGGCGCGCCGCTGGGCGAGATCCGACTGGCCTGCAATGCGAACGACACGCTGCCGCGGTTCTTCGACGGCGCGGACTACGACGCGCAACCCACGCGCGCCACACTCGCGAATGCAATGGATGTCGGCGCACCGAGCAACTTCGAACGGCTGCGCCACTGGCATGCCGACGACGCCGCATTGCGCACCGCGTTCGTCGCGCGCTCGGTGGACGACGCGACCATCCGTACGACGATCCACGAAGCGCCTGCGCGCCACGGCATCGTGCCGTGCCCGCACACGGCCACGGGCCTGCATCTGCTCGAAACCCTGCGCGCGGACGGCGACACGCGCGACTGGGCGGTCGTGGCGACTGCGCACCCCGCCAAGTTCGACACCATCGTCGAGCCGCTGGTGGCGCGTCCGGTCGAGCTGCCGCCGGCACTGGCCGAGTGCCTGGCGCGTCCGGCGCACGGCGTCGACCTGCGCAACACCTACGACGCACTCACCCGCGTGCTGGTCGGAGACACGGACCGCTCCTGAGCGGCGATGCCTGCGGCCACACATGAAAAAAGGGCCTCTACATGGGAGGCCCTCCGGTTGCAGTGCTTGACGGAACCGAGGTCAGTTCTTGTGGTCGGCGTGCCCGACCTTCAGCTGCGCGCTGTCGACGCGCTGGACGCCTTCGATCTCGCCGGCGATCGCCTTGGCGCGATCGATCTGCGCCTGCGACTCCACGTCGCCCGACAGGCTGACGATGCCGTTGGTGGTCTCGACACCGATGTCGAGGCCGGCAACGTCGCTCGACGCGAGCAGATCGGCCTTGACCTTGGTGGTGATCCACGTATCGGACACGGGCTGGTCGGAATCGGTCTTCGCAGCAACGGTCTGGTCGCCGCGTTCCTGCATCTGCTGCGCAACAGCCGTGCCCGAGATCAGCATCGTGCCGGCAATCGCGGCGCCCATCAGGGTCTTGTGCATCGTCTTCATGGCGGTGTTCCTCGTGCATTCGTGTGGGCGGAGTGTGCGAACCGCTGCGTGCCGAAGGGGTGAAGCGCCGCCTGTTCACGAGTCCCTGATCCCGCGCTTGTTATCAGCCGCTCATGAAGCTGACGGGCAAATCCGTGAACGATGACGACAACGCGCGCGCTGCGCGCCTCGCGGGCCTGCGCTGGGTCAGCGACGACCTGCCGGGACTGAGCCGGCGCCGCGCAGGCAAGGGATTCAGCTATCGCGATCCCGATGGCAAGGCCGTGCGCGATCGCGCGACACTCGACCGGGTGCGCATGCTCGCGATCCCGCCCGCGTATCGCAACGTGTGGATCTGCGCGCTGGAGAACGGACATCTGCAGGCCACCGGTCGCGACGCGCGCGGACGCAAGCAGTACCGCTATCACCCGGACTGGAGCGAGGTGCGCGGTCACGGCAAGTTCGACCGCATCGTCGCCTTCGCGACCGCGCTGCCGCGTCTGCGTCGTGCCCTGGGGCGCGATCTCAAGCTGCCGGGCATGCCGCGCGACAAGGTGCTGGCGATCGTCGTCTCGCTGATGGCGCAGACCTTCGTGCGCGTCGGCAACGACAGCTACACGCGCAGCAACGGCTCGTTCGGTCTGACGACGCTGCGCAACCGCCACTTCGAACTCGTGCGAGGCGGTCGCGCGCGGCTGAAATTCCGCGGCAAGAGCGGACAGGAGCAGGAGATCGAACTCGACGACGCCAAGCTGACCGCACTGGTGCGCAAGGTGCAGCAGCTGCCGGGCCAGGCCTTGTTCCAGTACGTCGACGACGACGGCGAACGCCATGGCGTCGACTCCGGCATGGTGAACGACTATCTGCGCGAGGCGATGGGTGGCGCGTTCACGGCCAAGGATTTCCGCACCTGGGGCGGCACGCTGATGGCGTTCCGCCGGTTCGCGGCAATGCCGCTGCCCGAAGGCCGGAAAGGCGGCGAGCCCAGCGAGCGTGCACTGGCGACGCAGGAGAAGATCGTCATCGCCGACGTCGCCGATGCGCTCGGCAACACCGTCGCGGTGTGCCGCAAGGCCTACATCGATCCGGTGCTCTACGAGGCTTGGCGCGATGGCGGACTGCAGCGCGCGGCGGGCAACGCGCGCGGCGAACGCCAGTGGGAAGCGGCCGCGCTGAAGCTGTTGCGTCAGCGGCATCGCAAGCGTCCGGCGGGCAAACCGTTGTCGAAGTAACTGTTGACACGTCCGACACGGGCGTGTTTTTCTCGACTCCATGACGCAGCGCAACAACCACCGCCAGACCGCCACCGCCGCACGCCTCCGCGTACGCGACGTGCGCCTGCCGGTCGCGCTCACCTCGGCCATTCTCCTCGTACTCGTACTCCTTATTACCGTCCGGAATGGCGCGGGGATGGGGTTCGTGTAGCAAGACGACACCCCACAAGGTCGAAAGAACCTGAACCCCGCGCCGAAAGGCGCGGGGTTTTTGTTTGGCCCCTTGCAAAACCTCCCGCACCAGAGCCCGTCCCGCCATGCATCGCCATCCCGCCGACGCCCGCAGCCACCAGCAAGCCACGCCGAAAAGCGCAGCGCGTGCGTCGGCCGCGTGTCGGGATACATGCGCCGCCACCGCCACCGCCTCCGCGACCGCAGACGCGGTGCATGCGACGGCCGGTCGGGACGGGGCAACGCCCTCGCCCGCCGGCCGTTTCCACATCCGGGCCTCACGCGTCACCGCGTGAGCCGCCCACCTCCCCTTTCCACCCGCAGATCGGACACCACCACCCATGAGCAATGCCAACCCCACCATCGCCATCGTCGGCTACGGCAGCCAGGGCCGCGCGCACGCGCTGAACCTGCGCGATTCCGGCTTCGACGTCGTCGTCGGCCTGCGTCCCGGCGGCCCGACCGAGCAGAAGGCGAAGGCCGACGGCTTCACCGTCAAGACGCCTGCCGACGCAGTCGCCGACGCCGACCTGGTCGCCGTGCTGACGCCCGACATGGTGCAGAAGCAGCTGTATGCCGACGTGCTGGCGCCGCACATGAAGCAGGGCGCCTGCCTGCTGTTCGCGCACGGCCTCAACGTGCACTTCGACATGATCGCGCCGCGCGCCGATCTGGACGTGGTGCTGGTCGCGCCGAAGGGCCCGGGCGCGCTGGTGCGTCGCGAGTACGAGATCGGTCGCGGCGTGCCCTGCATCTACGCCGTGCACCAGGACCCCACCGGCAAGGCCGAACAGCTGGCACTGACCTATGCCGCGGGTCTGGGCGGCGCGCGCGCGAACATCATCAAGACCACGTTCAAGGAAGAAACCGAGACCGATCTGTTCGGCGAACAGGCGGTGCTGTGCGGCGGCGCCTCGTCGCTGGTGCAGGCCGGTTTCGAGACGCTGGTCGAAGCCGGTTATCAGCCCGAGATCGCGTACTACGAAGTGCTGCACGAGCTGAAGCTGATCGTCGACCTGTTCTACGAGGGCGGCATCACCCGGATGCTGGAATTCATCTCCGAGACCGCGCAGTACGGCGACTTCGTCAGCGGCCCGCGGGTCATCGATGCCAGCGTCAAGGCGCGCATGAAGGAGGTGCTGACCGACATCCAGAACGGCACCTTCACCCGCAACTGGCAGGCCGAATACGACGCCGGCCTGCCGAATTACAAGAAGTTCCAGCAGGCCGACAAGGACCATCCGATCGAGCAGGTCGGCAAGCAGCTGCGCGCCAAGATGACCTGGCTGGGCGAGCAGACCGGCGCGCCGGCACAACCGCAGAGCGAGGCCGCCTGATGAACGGCGCCCGCTGGCTGGTGCAGGCGCTGGAAGCCGAGGGGGTCGACACGATCTTCGGCTATCCGGGCGGCGCGATCATGCCGTTCTACGACGCGCTGCACGGCGCATCGTTGAAGCACGTGCTGGTCCGCCACGAACAGGGCGCGGCGTTCGCCGCGAACGGGTTCGCGCGGGCCAGCGGGCGCGTCGGTGTCTGCGTCGCGACCTCCGGCCCGGGCGCCTCGAACCTGGTGACCGGCATCGCCGACGCGATGCTGGACTCGGTGCCGATGGTCATCATCACCGGCCAGGTGGCGACACCGCTGATGGGCACCGATGCGTTCCAGGAACTGGACGTGTTCGGCATGACCCTGCCGATCGTCAAGCACAGCTTCCTGCTGCGCAGCGTCGACGAACTGCCCAACATCGTCGCCGAAGCCTTCCGAATCGCGCGCTCCGGCCGTCCCGGCCCGGTGCTGATCGATCTGCCGAAGGATGTGCAGATCGGCGATGCCTCGCATCTGGGCGCACATGTGCCCTCGACCGCCGACGTCATGCCGGCCTGCGCCGACCACGCGCTGCACGAAGCGGCCGCGCTGATCTCGCAGGCCGAGCGCCCGGTGGTCTACGGCGGCGGCGGCATCATCCTGGGCGATGCGCTGGAAGCGTTCCGCGAGTTCGCCGATCTGACGCAGATCCCGACCGTGCTGACGCTGCGCGCACTGGGCGCGCTGCCGCCGGCGCATCCGGCGAATCTGGGCATGCTGGGCATGCACGGCAGCCGCGCGGCGAATCTGGCGGTGCAGGAATCGGATCTGCTGATCGTCGTCGGTGCGCGCTTCGACGATCGTGCGACCGGCAAGCTGGCCGAGTTCGCACCGCTGGCGCGCATCGTGCATCTGGATGGCGACAGCTGCGAAGTCGGCAAGCTGCGCGCGGCGGACGTGTCGGTGTGCGGCGATGTCGCCACCAGCCTCTCGCGCCTGGGCGCGCCGTGCGCGGCGCAGATGCAGGGCCGGCATGCGGCCGCACGCACCGCGTGGCGTGATCTGTGCGCGCAGCGCCGCGAGAAATTCGCCGCGCGTTACGACGCACCCGGCGACAAGGTCTTCGCCCCGGCGCTGCTGAAGCGCATGAGCGAACTGGCGCCCGATGCGACCGTCGCCTGCGATGTCGGCCAGCATCAGATGTGGGTCGCGCAGCACTGGCGCTTCGACCATCCGCGCAAGCACCTGACCAGCGGCGCGCTGGGTGCGATGGGCTTCGGCCTGCCGGCCGCGATCGGCGCGCAGATGGAAGACCCGTCGCGGCGCGTGGTCTGCGTCAGCGGTGACGGTTCTTTCATGATGAACGTGCAGGAGCTGGCGACGCTCAAGCGCTACCGCGTGCCGGTGAAGATCATCCTGCTCGACAACTCCGCGCTGGGCATGGTGCGCCAGTGGCAGGAGCTGTTCTTCGAGCGCCGCTATTCCGAGATCGACCTGTCCGACAACCCGGACTTCGCGCAGGTCGCGCGCGCGTTCGGCATCCAGGCGCTGTCGGTCGATAAGGCCGCCGATGTCGAATCCGCCCTGGCCGCGCTGCTGGCTGCCGACGGTCCGGCGCTGCTGCACGTCGCCATCGACACCGCCGCCAACGTCTGGCCGCTGGTGCCGCCCAACCACAACAACGCGCAGATGCTCGATGCCGACGAGGCCACCTCGCTCGACATCGGCGATCCCGTCGCGCCTGTCACCGAACCCGCTGCCGCCACGTCCGCCAAGGAATCGAGCCATGCGTTACCAGTTTGAGATGACCCTGCGCCGCGCCGAAGGCGCATTGGTGCGCGTGCTGGGCACGACCGAACGCCGCGGCTTCCGCCCGGTGTCGTTCGAGGGCGACGCGCACGCGGACGGCGACCGCTGGAACCTGCGCATGACTGTCGAAGGCGACCGCGCCGCGATCGCCCTGCAGGGCCAGCTGGCCAAGCTCTACGACTGCCTGTCGGTGGAGGTGTCGCCGTGTCGTTGAACGTCACTGCCGACGCCGCACCGGCGCAGGCGCCGTCGATCGCGGAGACCGCAACGTCCACGCGCCCGCAGGCCTGGTTCGACGGCGCGATGTGCGACATCGACGCGCTGCAGGCCGGCCTGACCACGCACGCGATGCACTACGGCAGCGGCGTGTTCGAGGGCATCCGCAGCTACGCGACCGCCGACGGCGCCGCGGTGTTCCGCCTGCCCGAACACATGGCGCGCATGCGCGAAGGCGCGGCGCTGCTGGGCATGCGCTTCGATCCCGCGCAGGCTACCGAGGCGGTGCTGGCGACGCTGCGCGCGAATGGCCATCGCGATGCCTACATCCGCCCGCTGGCGTGGTTCGGCGAAGGCGGCTTCGGCCTGGATGTCGAAGGCCACACCGAACACCTGATGGTCGCGACCACCGCGACCCAGGTGCATCTCAACGGCACTCGCGCGCGACTGGGCATCAGCAAATGGCGGCGCAATCCCGCGGCTTCGCTGCCGCCGCTGAAGCTGTGCGGCGCCTACGTCAATTCCATTCTGGCCAAGCGCGAGAGCAAGTCGCGCGGTTTCGACGAAGCGCTGTTCACCGATGCCGACGGCTACGTCGTCGAATGCACCGGCGCCAATGTCTTCATCGTCAAGGCCGGACGCGTCACCGCGGTCCAGCATCGCGACGCGCTGCCGGGCATCACCCGCGACACGCTGGTGACGCTGAGCGGTGCCGAGTCGCGCGCCGTCACCGTCGAGGAGCTGTACGACGCCGACGAAGTCTTCGCCTGCGGCACCGCGGCCGAAGTGGCGCCGGTACACGGCGTCGAGGACCGCAGCTATGGCGACAACCCGGTCACCCGCGAGCTCGCCGCGCTGTATGCACGCGTCGTGCGCGGCGAGGCGGAAGTCGCGCGCGGCTGGCTGACGGCAGTCTGAGCATGTCCGAACCCGACGTAGGCCACGTCCCGCGCGCGACCGCCAGTGATGTGCTGGCGGCGCAGGCGCGGCTGCGTCGGCATCTCGACGTGACGCCGATGCATTACGCCGAACGCTTCGGCTGCTGGCTGAAGCTCGAGAACCTGCAGCGCACCGGGTCCTACAAGGTGCGCGGCGCTTTGAACGCATTGATGGCTGCGCGCGAGCGGGGCGACGACCGCACGGTGATCACCGCCTCGGCCGGCAACCACGCGCAGGGCATGGCGTGGGCGGCGTACCGTCTGGGCGTGCCGGCGATCACGGTGATGCCGAAGAACGCACCCGCGACCAAGGTCGCCGGCGTCGCCCACTGGGGCGCGACCGTGCGCCTGCATGGCGAGACCTACGACGAAGCCAAGGCCTTCGCCGCCGAACTGGCCGCGCAGAACGGCTTCCGCCTGCTGTCGGCGTTCGACGATGTCGACGTGATCGCCGGCCAGGGCACGGTCGGACTGGAAATCGCCTCGGTGTTGATGCCGGACGTGGTCATCGTGCCGATCGGCGGTGGTGGCCTGGCGTCGGGCGTCGCGCTGGCACTGAAGTCGCAGGGCGTGCGCATCGTCGGCGCGCAGGTCGAAGGCGTGGATGCGATGGCGCGCGTGCTGCGCGGCGATCATTCGCCGTTCTCGCCCGTCGCGACGCTGGCCGACGGCGTGCGGGTCAAGGATCCCGGCCTGCTGACGCGCGCGCTGCTGACCGATCTGCTCGACGACGTGGTGATCGTGCGCGAGGCCGAACTGCGCGAGACACTGGTGCGTCTGGCGCTGGAAGAACATGTGATCGCCGAAGGTGCCGGCGCGCTGGCACTGGCCGCCGGCCGCCGCGTCGCCGGGAAGCGCAAGGTGGCGGTGGTGTCGGGCGGCAACGTCGATGCAGGCGTGCTGGCGCAGCTGCTGTCGGACGTGCGTCCGCGCCCGCCACGCAAGCCGCGCCGTCGCATTCGCGAAACCGCGCCCGAGGTGCCGGCCATTGCGGCCTTCGCACCCGCCGTGCACATGGCGACGCCGCGTCGCCGCAACGACCTCGCTGCATCCGCGCCGTCCGGAGGCGGCGAACCGCGACTTCGACGCACGACCGCCGCCCGCATCGAACGCACGCCACACGAAATTCTCGAGGAACTCCCCGCATGACCGCCTCCGACACCATCCGGATTTTCGACACCACCCTGCGCGACGGCGAACAGTCGCCCGGTTGCAGCATGACCCCGCAGCAGAAGGTGGTGATGGCGCGCGCACTCGATGCGCTGGGCGTCGACATCATCGAGACCGGCTTTCCGGCCAGCTCCGAATCCGACCGCGAGGCCGCACGGCTGATCGCGCGCGAGGTCCGCCGTCCGACGCTGGCCGTGCTGTCGCGCTGCCTGCCCGCCGACATCGAGGCCTCGGCGCGCGCGCTGGACGGCACCGCGAATCCGCGCCTGCACGTCTTCATCTCCACCAGCCCGCTGCACCGCGAACACAAGCTGCGCATGAGCCGGCAGCAGGTGCTGGACATGACCGCGACCAGCGTCGCCCACGCGCGCCGGCTGATCGGCGACGTCGAATTCTCGGCCGAAGACGCGACCCGCACCGAAGACGATTTCCTGGCCGAGGTGATTGCCGTCGCGATCGCCAACGGCGCGACCACGATCAACGTGCCCGACACGCTGGGCTACGCGACGCCGGAGGAAACCCGCGCGCTGTTCCAGCTTCTGATCGAGACGATTCCCGGCGCGCGCGACGTGATCTTCAGCGCGCACTGCCACAACGATCTGGGCCTGGCCGTCGCCAATTCGCTGGCCGCGATCGAAGGCGGCGCGCGTCAGGTCGAGTGCACCATCAATGGCATCGGCGAGCGCGCCGGCAACTGCGCGGTCGAAGAATTGGCGATGGCGCTGAAGGTGCGCAACGCGTTCTACAACCTGGACACGCAGATCGACACGCGCCGCCTGGTCCCGACCTCGCAATTGCTGCGTCGCCTGACCGGCATGGCCGTGCAGCGCAACAAGGCCATCGTCGGCGAGAATGCATTCGCGCACGAATCCGGCATTCACCAGCACGGCATGCTGCGCCACCGTGGCACCTACGAGATCATGAATCCGTCCGACGTCGGCTGGCCCGATTCAAAGCTGGTGCTGGGCCGCCACAGTGGTCGCGCCGCGGTCGGCCATCGCCTGCGCGCGCTGGGTTACACGCTGGAAGAAGCGCAGCTGGAACAGGTCTTCGCCGCGTTCAAGGATCTGTGCGAGCGTCAGCGCGTGGTCGAGGACGACGATCTGGAAGCGCTGATGCACGGCGACGTCGATGGCCAGGGCTGGCGTCTGGCCTCGATGACCGTCAGCGATCGCGGCCAGCGCGCGAGCGCCCAGGTCGAACTGTCCGATCCCGATGGCGGCAAGGTCAGCGAAAGTGCGCTGGGCGATGGCCCGGTCGATGCGCTGTTCGCAGCGCTTGCCACCGCGACCGGCGTCGAGCTGGCGCTGGAGAGCTACCAGGTCCACAGCGTCGGCATGGGCCGCGACGCGCGCGGCGAGGCCAGCGTCAGTGTGCGCCACGGCGACGAGATCCACGAAGGCACCGGCACCAGCCGCGACATCATCGAGGCCAGCGCACTCGCCTGGCTGGATGTCGCCAACCGTATCCTGCGTAGCGCACGCGCCGCGCCGGCGCCGCAGGCCGCGCACGCCTGACGCTTCACGCATTCCCTTTCGCATTCCGGACACACCGCCAGCAATGACTGCCAGACCGCCACGCACCCTGTTCGACAAACTGTGGGACGCGCACATCGTGACGCCCGAGTCCGCCGCCGCGCCCGCCGTGCTGTACATCGATCTGCACCTGATCCACGAAGTCACCTCGCCGCAGGCCTTCACCGAACTGCGCGCGCGTGGCCTCGTCCCGCGCCGCCCGGACCGCACCAAGGCGACGATGGACCACTCCACGCCGACGCTGCCGGCCGGTCCCGACGGCCGCCTGCCTTACGCCAGCGAAGCGTCTGAGAAGCAGGTCGACACGTTGGCGCGGAACTGCGCGCAGTTCGGCATCGAGCTGTTCGACATGAGTTCCGACCAACGCGGCATTGTCCACGTGATCGCGCCCGAACAGGGCTTCACCCTGCCCGGCATGACCATCGTGTGCGGCGACAGCCACACCTCCACGCACGGCGCGTTCGGCGCGCTGGCGTTCGGCATCGGCACCAGCGAAGTCGGCAACGTGCTGGCGACGCAGTGCCTGCTGCAGCGGCGGCCGAAGACGATGTCGATCACCGTCGACGGCCCGCTGGCGCCCGGCGTCGGCGCCAAGGACGTGACCCTGCACGCGATCGGCGTCATCGGCGTCAACGGCGGCACCGGACACGTCATCGAGTACCGCGGCTCCACCATCGAGGCGATGGACATGGAGCAGCGCATGACCCTGTGCAACATGTCGATCGAGGCCGGCGCGCGCGCCGGCATGGTCGCGCCGGACGACACCACCTTCGCCTGGATCGCGCGCACGCCGCGTGGCCCCAAGGGCGCCGAGTTCGATGCCGCGGTCGCGCGCTGGCGCGAACTGCGCACGGACGACGGCGCGCGTTTCGACACCGAAGTCCGCATCGATGCCGCCGACATCCGTCCGACGCTGACCTGGGGCACGCACCCGGGCACCGCGATCGGCGTCGACGTGCCGGTGCCGGCCGCGACCGATGCGGCCGAGAAGAAAGGACAGGATTACATGCGCGTCGTCGCCGGACAGTCGCTGGCCGGCATGCCGGTCGACGTGGTGTTCGTCGGCTCGTGCACCAACGGCCGTCTGCGCGACATGCGCGAGGTGGCGGAGGTGCTGCGTGGCCGCCGTGTCTCGGCAGGCGTGCGCATGCTGGTCGTGCCGGGCTCGGAGATCGTCAAGCGCGAGGCCGAGGCCGAAGGCATCGATGCGATCGTCCGCGAGGCCGGCGCCGAATGGCGCGAGCCGGGATGTTCGATGTGCATCGCGATGAACGGCGATCTGGTGGCGCCCGGCCAGTTGGCCGTGAGCACCAGCAACCGCAACTTCGAGGGCCGTCAGGGCCCGGGTGCGCGCACGCTGCTGGCCTCGCCGACCACGGCGGCCTGGGCTGCGGTACGCGGCGTCGTCGCCGATCCACGCGAACTGTTCGACGACCGCCGGGAGGTGGCCTGATGTCCGCCGCTCATATCCCGGAGTTTCCGGTGCGCTCGGCCAGCGTGGTGCTGGCCCATAGCAATATCGACACCGACCAGATCATTCCCGCGCGCTTCCTGTCGACGACCGAGCGCAAGGGTCTCGGCCGTTTCGCGTTCAACGACTGGCGCTGGCGCGACGACGGCAGCGCGAATCCGGATTTTGCCTTCAACCAGGCGCACAACGCTGGGCGCGCGGTGCTGCTGGCCGGGCGCAACTTCGGCTGCGGGTCCTCGCGCGAACACGCGCCGTGGGCGCTGCGCGATCTCGGGCTGCAGGTCGTGGTCAGCAGCGAGATCGCCGACATTTTCCGCAACAACGCATTGAAGAACGGCGTGCTGCCGGTCGTGCTGCCCGAGGCCGTGGTGCAGGACCTGATGACGCGTCCCGACGACGTGCTGACGTTCGACATCGTCGCTCGCGAACTGCGCACACCGGACGGCACCGTCCACGCGTTCCCGCTCGAGGCGTTCGCACGCACCTGCCTGCTCGAAGGCGTCGACGAAATGGGCTTTCTGCTGGCGCGCGGCGCCGACATCCGCAACTACGAGGACACGCACCATGCACGCTGACATCGTCGTTCTGCCCGGAGACGGCATCGGCCCCGAAGTGACCGCGGCCGCGGTCGACGTGCTGCAGGCCGTCGCGCAACGTTTCGGCCATCGTTTCTCGCTCCACGAACACCTGATCGGTGGCGCCGCCATCGACGCCACCGGCAAGCCGCTGCCCGACGCCACACTGGCCGCCGCGCGCGACGCCGATGCGGTGCTGCTGGGCGCGGTGGGCGGGCCGAAGTGGTCCGATCCCAACGCGAGCGTGCGCCCCGAACAGGGCCTGCTGGCGATCCGCAAGGCGCTGGGCCTGTACGCGAATCTGCGTCCCACCAGGCCGCATCCAGCCGCGATGGGCGCCTCGCCGATCAAGCCGCATCTGCTGGCCGGCGTGGACCTGCTGGTGGTGCGCGAACTGACCGGTGGCATCTATTTCGGCGACAAGACCCGCGATGCCGACAGCGCCAGCGATCTGTGCCGCTACACAGTGAGCGAGATCGAACGCGTCGTGCGCCGCGCCTGTCTGCTGGCGCGTGGTCGCCGCGGCCACTTGACGTCCGTCGACAAGGCCAACGTGCTCGAGACCTCGCGGCTGTGGCGCGATGTTGCCAGCCGCATCGCGCGCGATGAATTTCCCGACATCACCATCGAACACCAGCTGGTCGATTCGATGGCGATGCATCTGCTGTCGAAGCCGCGCGCCTACGACGTGATCGTGACCGAGAACATGTTCGGCGACATACTGACCGACGAGGCCTCGATGCTGGCCGGCTCGCTGGGCCTGCTGCCGTCCGCATCGCTGGGCGAAGGCTGCGTGGGCATGTACGAGCCGATCCACGGTTCGGCGCCGGATATCGCCGGCAAGGGCATCGCCAATCCCTACGGCACGATCCTCAGCGCCGCGCTGCTGTTGCGCTATTCGCTGGGCCTGTCGCAGGAAGCGGCGTGTATCGAGCAGGCCGTGGATGAGGCGCTGGAGGCGAGCGTGTTCACGGCCGACCTGGCATCCGACGGCACCGCGGTGTCGACGCGTGAGGCCGCCGCCGCGGTGCTCGCTCGCATCGCGGCGCCCGCGCGGATCGCCGGATAGCGCGCCGGATCGACGCGGCATGGCATCACCCCGCCGCGTCGATCGCGTACAACCACTCCACACACGCCGCCAGCCCCGCGCCCGCCGCACCTGCGAGTCATTGATGCCCGAGTACCGTTCCAGAACCTCCACCTTTGGTCGCAACATGGCCGGCGCTCGCGCGCTGTGGCGCGCGACCGGTATGCAGGACGACGACTTCCACAAGCCGATCGTCGCGGTCGCGAATTCGTTCACCCAGTTCGTGCCCGGCCACGTGCACCTCAAGGACATCGGCCAGCTGGTCGCGCGCGAGATCGAGCGCGTCGGCGGTGTGGCGAAGGAGTTCAACACCATCGCCGTCGACGACGGCATCGCGATGGGCCACGACGGCATGCTGTACTCGCTGCCGAGCCGCGAGATCATCGCCGACTCGGTCGAGTACATGGTCAATGCGCACTGCGCCGACGCGCTGGTGTGCATTTCCAACTGCGACAAGATCACGCCCGGCATGCTGATGGCCGCGCTGCGCCTGAACATCCCGGTCGTGTTCGTGTCCGGCGGCCCGATGGAAGCCGGCAAGACGAAGCTGTCCGAACACGGACTCGATCTGGTCGATGCGATGGTCGTCGCCGCCGACCCGGACGCCTCCGACGAGAAGGTCGCCGCCTACGAGCGCAGCGCGTGTCCGACCTGTGGTTCCTGCAGCGGCATGTTCACCGCCAACTCGATGAACTGCCTGACCGAAGCACTGGGCCTCGCCCTGCCCGGCAACGGCTCGATGCTGGCGACGCACGCCGATCGCGAGCAGCTGTTCCTGCAGGCCGCGCGTACGGTTGTCGAACTCTGCCATCGCTGGTACGGCGCCGAGGATCCCACTGCGTTGCCACGCGGCATCGCGACCTTCGAGGCATTCGAAAACGCGATGACGCTCGACATCGCGATGGGCGGCTCGACCAACACCATCCTGCATCTGCTCGCCGCCGCGCAGGAGGCCGAAGTCGCCTTCGACCTGCACGACATCGACCGCCTGTCGCGCCGCGTGCCGCAACTGTGCAAGGTCGCGCCGAACATCCAGACCTACCACATGGAAGACGTGCACCGCGCCGGCGGCATCGTCTCGATCCTCGGCGAACTCGCACGCGGCGGTCTGCTGCATGTCGACCAGCCGACGGTACACAGCCGCACGCTGCGCGATGCCATCGCGCGCTGGGACATCACCGTTACCGACGATGACGCGGTGCGCACGTTCTTCAAGGCCGGTCCTGCCGGCATTCCGACCCAGACCGCCTTCAGCCAGGCGACGCGCTGGGAAACGCTTGACGACGATCGCGCGGGCGGCTGCATCCGCGACGTCGCGCACGCGTATTCGCAGGAAGGCGGCCTCGCCGTGCTGCGCGGCAACCTCGCGCCCGATGGTTGCGTGGTCAAGACCGCGGGCGTGGATGCGTCGATCCACGTGTTCGTAGGCACGGCAAAAGTGTTCGAAAGCCAGGACGCCGCGGTGAAAGGCATCCTCGCCGACGAGGTGCAGGCGGGCGACGTCGTGGTGATCCGCTACGAAGGCCCGAAGGGCGGGCCGGGCATGCAGGAGATGCTGTATCCGACGAGCTACCTGAAGTCGAAAGGCCTCGGCAAACAATGTGCGCTGCTGACCGACGGACGCTTCTCCGGCGGCACCTCGGGCCTGTCGATCGGACACGCATCACCAGAAGCCGCAGCAGGCGGCACGATCGGACTGGTGCGCGATGGCGACCGTATCCGGATCGACATTCCACAACGGCGCATCGAGCTGCTGGTCGACGACGTCGAACTGGCCAATCGCCGCAACGCGCAGGACGCACTCGGCTGGAAACCTGCGCAAGCGCGCCCGCGCAAGGTCACCGCCGCGTTGAAGGCGTATGCGCTGCTCGCGACCAGTGCCGACAAGGGCGCGGTGCGCAATCTGGCGATGCTCGGCGACTGAAAAACGCATCCCTAACGGGTCCCTGCCTACCATCCTGCAACCCGCAGGCGCGGATGCAGGATCGACACAGATGCAGGCATTTCGGATCGGAATGATGTGGTGTGTGGTGGGCGTGGCACTCGCAGGCTGCGCAAGAAGTCCGACGCCCGTGCCGGCGCAGGACGACGCGCCGGTAACGGATGCGGTCACGGGCCTTCCCGGTGATGCGCAGAATGCATCCATCGCGTCGGATCCTGCAGTGCCCGACATGCCGGTGATTCCACCGATCGTCGTGCCCGAGATCGTCGGCGTCACGCCGGCCCAGCGCGCACTGGAAGGCTCGATGGCCGCGATCCTCGATCCGGTCGCCGGCATCCGCGTCCGGCCCGCGCGCTGCGATGTGGGTGGCACGCTGATCGACGGTGCTGGCATCACGCGCATCGACGAGACGGGCGCCCTCGTGCGCAACAGCGATGCCGGGATCTTCAAGCTGAATCCTGACGGCAGCGGCACCGCGAACTTCGAGGGCGGCCTGATCACCGTCAACGCCGATGGCAGCGGCACGATCAACGGCACCGCGGAGCCGGACGGCAGCGAGGCGATCGTGCGCGTCGAAGCCGACGGCTCGGGCACCTACAACGGGAAATCCGGTCTGATCCGTCTCGACGGCAAAGGCGGCGGCACCTGGAATGGCGAGGGCGGCCTGATCACATCGAACGGTGACGGCAGCGGCAGCTGGAACGGTCCCGATGGCCTGGTGCGCATCGAGGCCGACGGGTCCGGCACCTGGAACGGTCCGCACGGCCTGATCACCAACAACGGCGATGGCACCGGCACCATCGGCCCGCCCGCGCGTCCGGTGAAGATGCCACCGATGCCGCGCGTCGCGCCGGCCGGCCGCTTTCCGACGCTGCAGACATTCGCGCCGCCCGGTGCGCCTTGCGGCTACGTGGTCACGCTCGACGAGCGCGTGCTGTTCGACTTCGACAAGTCCGACATCCGCCCCGATGCCGCGCACACGCTCGACGTGTTCGCCACCGCGCTGCAGTCGGTCGAACACCGCGGAATGGAAGTCCGTGGCCACACCGATGCGAAGGGCGACGACGCCTACAACCAGTCGCTGTCCGAACGCCGCGCCGAGGCGGTGCGCGCCGCCTTGCAGACGCGCGGTGTCGCAGGCGACATCGGAGCGCGTGGCTTCGGCGAATCGCAGCCGGTGGCACCCAACACGCTCGACGGCCAGGACAATCCCGGCGGCCGTCAGCTCAACCGGCGCGTCGAAGTCTTCATCCGCGCCTGAGCGCAGGCCTCACACGCCACCGCCAGACTCCATGAAGAGGACGCTGTCCATGAAGCATCTGTCTTTGATCACTGCGCTGTCTGTCGTTGCACTCGCGCCGATGGCGCCTGCATCCGCATACGACTTCAGCCTGGGATGCGACGTCGACCGGTTCCCGGCCACGCAGCTGAGCGTCATGACCTGCCATGCCGCGCTCGCACGTGGCGCCGCCGCGGTCGGCTACGTGACCCGCGACCAGACCGACCAGGGCACGCTGGCGACGCACGTCTCCGGCCCCGCGGGTAGCGGACGCGCGCTGGTGTCGTATTGCCTGAGCGCCGGCGACCACACCGCGTTCGTGATGCAGGCCTTCGGCTACAGCGGACCCGACAGCCGCACCACCGATGCGATCAAAGCGCGCGTCGCGTCGGAAGTTCGGAAGGCGGCGGGTGGTCGCTGAACGAAGCGCATCACACGCCGGCCACAGCTGCTGAACGATGGGCCGGCTCCGTCTTGACACGAGACAAGCGCCGGCGCGTAATTACATCCGTACTAACGCCGGAGTCTCCGCATGACCGCGCTCAAGCTCACCCGCATCGGCAATTCGGTCGGCGTCGTGCTGCCGAAGGAAATCCTGTCGAACCTGCGTTTAGAGGCAGGCGATTCGCTGCATCTGAGCGAAGCGCCCGGTGGCTATCTCATCTCGGCATACGACGCGGAGTTCGAGCGCCAGATGGAGGTCGCGCGCAAGGTGATGCGCGAGAACCGGGACGTGCTGCGCCAGCTCGCCAAGTGAGCGCGGTCATCTGGCTGCAGCCGCTCGTCGTCGAAGCCATTCACCTTGCGCAACTGTCGGAACACGGCGGCGCCAGCGGCATCCGCGATCGCAGCCTCTTCGAGACGGCACTGGCGAAGCCACTGCAACTTGTGAGCTACGGTGATCCACCGCCGGACATCCATGCACTCGCGGCGGCATACGCGCACGGCATCGCGCATCTGCATCCGTTCGTCGACGGCAACAAGCGCACGTCGCTCGTCGCCGCATTGCTGTTCCTGCGACTCAACAGTGTCGATCTCGACGCGTCGCAAGAGGATCGCTATCTGACCTGGATGGCCTTGGCGGCAGGCGAACTCGACGAAGGTGCGCTCGCCGCCTGGCTGCGCGATCACGCACGACCGATGTGAGTCGCCTGCGCGCGCCGGTCAGGCGCGTGCGTCGTCGTCCCGCTTCACCTTGAACCACGCCGCGTACAGCGCCGGCAGGAACGTCAACGTCAGCAGCGTGGCCACGGTGAGGCCGCCCATGATCGCGACGGCCATCGGGCCGAAGAACACGCTGCGCGACAGCGGAATCATCGCCAGGATTGCGGCGAGCGCGGTCAGCACGATCGGGCGGAAGCGGCGCACCGTCGCGTCGATCACCGCATCCCAGCGCGCGTGGCCGGCGGCGATGTCCTGTTCGATCTGGTCCACGAGGATGATCGAGTTGCGCATGATCATGCCGGCCAGCGCGATCGTGCCGAGCATCGCGACGAAGCCGAACGGCACGCGGAACACCAGCAGGAACAGGGTCACGCCGATCATGCCCAACGGCGCGGTCAGCAACACCAGCGCGGTGCGCGAGAAGCTGCGCAGCTGCAGCATCAGCAGCGAGACGACGACGAACAGGAACAGCGGCAGTCCCGCCTTGATCGAATCCTGGCCCTTGCCCGAATCCTCGACGGTGCCGCCGGTTTCCAGGCGATACCCATCCGGCATCGACGCGCGGATGCCATCGAGCGTCGGCAGGATCTGCGCGACGACCGTCGGCGCCGTCACGTCGCCACGGATGTCGGCACGCACGGTGATCGTCGGCAGCCGGTCGCGGTGCCAGATGATGCCGTCCTCGAACGTCGGCTCCAGCCGCGCGATCTGGCCCAGCGGCACCGACTGCCCGTTCGACGTCGGTATCGCCAGGCTTTCGAGCATGTCGAGCTGACCGCGTTCGTCGTCCGGACCGCGCATGACGATGCCGATCAGTTCGTTGCCTTCGCGATAGGTGCTGACCTGCAGGCCCGACAGCGAACTCGACAGGAACTGCGCGAGGTGCTGCGAACTCACGCCGAGCACGCGCGCGCGCTCCTGATCGACCACCAGACGCACGATGCGGCTGGGTTCGTCCCAGTCCAGATTGACGTTGGCGACGTTCGGATTCGTGCGCACCTGGTTGGCGATCGCATCGGCGATGCCGCGTACGCGTTCGACATGCTCGCCGGAGACACGCAGCTGCACCGGGTAGCCGACCGGCGGTCCGGTCTCGAGCCGCGTCACGCGCAACTGCAGTTCGGGGAATTGCGGCGCGACCTCGTCGGTCAGCCAGACGCGCATCGCTTCGCGTGCCTCGACATCGGTGGTCGCCACGACGAACTGGGCGAAGTTGGCCTGCGGCAGTTGCTGGTCGAGCGGCAGATAGAAGCGCGGCGAACCGGTGCCAACATAGACGACGCGATTGTCGACACCCGCACGCTCGGCGAGCAGTGCATCGAGACGCGCAGCCGCGGCTTCGGTCGCGCGCAGCGAGCTGCCTTCGGCGAGTTCGACATCGACCATCAGCTCCAGTCGCGTCGAGTCCGGGAAGAACTGCTGCGGCACGAAGCGGAACAACAACAGCGACGCGACGAACAGGGCCGCCGTCGCACCGATGACGATCCAGCGATGGGTCAGCGACCAGTCCAGCAACCCGCGGAAGCGCCGGTAGAACGGACGCTGGTAGGGATCGTGGTCGTGCGCCTGCGGAACCTTCGGCGCCAAGGCGAACGCGAAGCGTGGCCAGCGTACGGCCATGCGGCTGCGCGTGTCGCGCCAGCGCGCGGGCAGCGAGCCCGGGCGCGGCGGCTGCGGGTTCGCGAGATCGGGCAGCATCTTCTCGCCGAGCAGCGGGATGAACAGCACCGCCGCGATCCACGACACCACCAGCGCGATCGTCACCACTTCGAACAACGAGCGCGTGTATTCGCCGGTACTCGACGCGGCGGTCGCGATCGGCAGAAAGCCGGCTGCGGTGACCAGCGTGCCGGTCAGCATCGGAAACGCGGTGTGCGTCCAGGCGTAACTCGCCGCCGCGAGCCGACTGTCGCCCTGCTCCATGCGGATGGCCATCATCTCCACCGCGATGATCGCGTCGTCCACCATCAAGCCCAGCGCGAGCACCAGCGCGCCGAGCGAGATCTTGTGCAGGCCGATGTCGAACTGGTCCATCGCGATGAAGGTCATCGCCAGCACCAGCGGAATCGACACCGCGACCACGAGACCGGTGCGGAAACCCAGCGAAACGAAGCTCACCAGCAGCACGATGATCACCGCCTCGGCCAGCACCTTGACGAACTCGCCCACCGAATCGCGCACCGCGCGTGGCTGGTCAGAGACCTTGCGCAGTTCCATGCCGGCCGGCAACGTTTCCTGTAACCGCGCGAACTCGTTTTCGAGTCGCGTGCCGAGTTTGAGGATGTCGCCGCCGTCATGCATTGCCACGGCGATGCCGATTGCGTCCTCGCCCATGAAGCGCATGCGCGGCGCGGCGGGATCGGCGAAGCCGCGCTCGACGGTCGCGATGTCCCCCAGGCGCACGGTGCGGTCACCTGCGCGGATCGGGAAGTCGCGGATCGCATCCACCGATTCGAATGCGCCATCGACGCGCAACTGCACGCGTGCACTGTCGGTTTCGAAGAAACCCGCCGGCACCAGCGCGTTCTGTTCCGCCAGCGCCTGCTGCACGGCCGCCATCGGAATGCCGAGCGTCGCCAGTCGCGTGTTGCTGACTTCGATCCAGACTTTTTCGTCCTGCAGACCGACCAGTTCGACCTTGCCGACATCGTCGACAAGCTGCAGCTCGCGCTGGATGCGGTCGGCATAGTCCTTCTTGATCGCGTAGTCGAAGCCCTCGCCCGTCAGCGCATAGATGTTGCCGAAGGTGTCGCCGAACTCGTCGTTGAAGAACGGGCCGACGATGTCCTGCGGCAACGACGGCCGCAGATCCGCGACCTTCTTGCGCACCTGGTACCAGAGATCGGGAATTTCGCTCGAGCGCATCGAATCACGGGCGAAGAAGATCACCTGCGACTCGCCCGGCCGCGAGTACGAACGCACGAATTCGTAGTCGCCGGTCTCCATCAGCTTGCGCTCGATGCGCTCGGTGACCTGCTGCGAGACCTGCTCTGCGGTCGCGCCCGGCCACTGGGTCTGGATCACCATCGCCTTGAAGGTGAACGGCGGATCCTCGGACTGGCCGAGCCGGCCGTACGAGAAGATGCCGGCCACCGCGACGACCAGCATCATGTAGAGCACCAGCGTGCGGTTGCCGAGCGCCCATTCGGAGAGGTTGAAACGGCTCATTGCTGCACCGCCTGCATGTGCGACGCGCGCTCTGCCAACGCAAGCCGGTTCATTCGGCTGCCGCCGGCTGCGCCGCCTGCACCTGCACAGGCCGGTTCTCGCGATCCACCGGCGTCACCCGCTGGCCCTCGCGCAGCAGATGGCCGCCGGCCGCAACCACGAGTGCATCGGCCGCGAGACCCGACAGCACCGGCACGCTGCGTGCGCCGTAGGGACCGGTTTCGACCGGCACCGAGCGCACGACGCCCTCGGCGCGATCGACCACCCAGACCGCCTTGCCGCCATCCACGCCCGGCTGGATCGCGGTCAGCGGCACCTGCAGATCCGTGTCCGATGTCGCGGCGGCGAGATACACGCGGGCGCTCTGTCCAAGTTCGAGGCCTTCAACCGCATCGTCGGCGATCGCGACGCGCGCGGCGTAGGTGCGCGCCTGCGGATCCGCGGCCGCGGCGATCTCGCGGATCGTGCCCGGCACGCGCACGCCCGGCCGGTTCCACAGTTCGATCTGCGCCGGCTGGCCGATCGCGAAGCCGGCGATGCGCGATTCCGGCAACGCGATCGCGACTTCGCGGCCGTCGTCGCCGGCGAGCATGAAGATCGCCTGGCCCGCGGCGACCACCTGTCCGGCTTCGGCCTCACGGCTGGCGATGACGCCATCGCGCGGTGCGCGCAGTTGCGTGTAGCCCGCCTGGTTGCCGGCAACGTCCGCTTGCGCGCGTGCGGCGCGCAGTTGCGCCTGCGCCGCGGTGTAGGCCGCGTCCTGTGCGTCCATCTGCGAGCGGCTGATCAGCTGCTGGTCGACGAGCGCGGCGTAGCGCGCGCGATCGGTTCGGGTGCGCGCGTACTCCGCTTCGGCCGAGGCGACCTGCGCCTGCGCCGACTGTTGCTGCAGCCGCAGATCGCCGGGATCGATCTCCGCCAGCACCTGGCCGCGGCGCACGTGCGCGCCGGCATCGACATCGCGTCTCAGGAGTTGCCCGCCCACCTGGAAGGCCAGCGCGCTTTCCTCGCGGGCGCGGATTTCGCCGGGGAACGCGGACGCGCCGCTGTCGGCAGCCGATGCCGGCGTGACCACGAGCACCGGACGCGCCGCCGGCTCGGGCGCCGCGTTGTCACCGCAGGCAGCCAGGACCAGCGTGCAGGTGACGAGCACCGGCAGCACCAAGCGGGAGAGGCGGATCGGGGTCAGGCGGCACATGGCGACCGTCCAGCAGTGGGGATACGGAGCCGTATCGTATATTTTCAGAACTGATTGGTATAGTATTCCCCGCCATGTCGACGCGTCCGTCCTCGCTGCCCCATACCCCGACGCCCGAAAAGGCGCCGGCGGGTCCCGGCCGTCCGAAGGATCTGGCCAAGCGCGCGGCGATCCTCGAAGCCGCCGAGCGCATGTTCCTGCAGCAGGGCTTCGAAGGCGTGAGCATGGACCAGATCGCGGCCGAGGCCGGCGTGTCCAAGCTGACCGTCTACAGCCATTTCGGCGACAAGGACACCCTGTTCACCGAGGCCGCGGCGCGCTACTGCGAGCAGCAAATGCCCGATTCGGTGTTCGAGCCCGCGCCGGCCACGCCGCTGCGCCAGCGCCTGCTGGAAGTCGCCGAGGCGTTCTTCGCGATGGTGTCCTCGCCCGAGGCCGTCGCCGGCCACCGTCTGCTGTGTACCCCACAGATGGTCGAAAAGCGCCTGCCGCAGCGGTTCTGGAAGGGCGGTCCCGAGCGCGTGCAGTCGTCGTTCGCGGCGATGCTCCGGCGCCGGATCGAAACCGGCGATCTCGATCTCGACGAGGCCCTCGTGCCGACGGCGGCGGCGCAGTTCTTCGTGCTGCTCAAGGGCGACCTCCACCAGCGCATGGTGTTCGACTGCGACGACGCCGGCCAGTGCGCCGGCCAACGGCGCGCGCACCTGGAAGCCTCGGTGGACATGTTCCTGCGCGCCTACGGGCGTCGCTGAACGCGGTCACACGTGCCCGCTGCATGCCGTCTGGGCCGATGACTTCCGGCACTGCGTCCACTGCAACACCCCCGCGATGATGAACCCGCCCCCGCACCGCTAGAATTGCGGGCTGGCGAACGAAGGAACCCGCAACAATGACGATCGATTACGCCAAGGCCCGTGCGGCGATGGTGGAACAACAGGTCCGGCCCTGGGACGTGCTCGATGCGCGCGTGCTCGAAACGATCTCGCGCCTGCCGCGCGAATCCTTCGTGGCCGAGTCGCGCCGCGCACTGGCCTATGCCGACCTCGAACTCCCGCTCGGCCACGGCGAGCTGATGCTCAAGCCCGTGGTCGAAGGCCGTGCGCTGCAGGCGCTGAAGCTCGAACAGGGCGACGAAGTGCTGCAGATCGGCACCGGCAGCGGTTATCTCGCCGCGTGCATGGGCTACCTGGCCCGTGACGTCGTCAGCTTGGAGCGTCACGACGACCTCGCCGACGCCGCCCGCGGTCGTCTGCAGGCGCAGGGCATCGCGAACGTCGAGGTGATCACCGCCGACGCCTTCGCCTGGAACACGGACCGCCGCTTCGACGCGATCTGCGTGTGCGGCGCGGTCGACGTGATCCCCGAGCGTTTCGTGCAGTGGCTGCGTCCCGGCGGCCGCATGTTCGTCGTCCGCGGTCGCGCGCCCGCGATGGAAGCCGTGCTGGTGCGCCGCGAAGGCGAGGCTGTCAACGCGACGCGCATCGAATCGTTGTTCGAGACCGGACTCACCTACCTCGCAGGCGCCGCGCCGGTGCCGCAGTTCTCTCTCTGATCGTCCAAGGATCCTCCATGTTCCGCCGCCCCCTGTTCCTGTCGCTCGCACTCGCGCTGACGTCCAGCCCGCTGCTGGCCGCCGATCTCGTCCAGACCTACGAGCTGGCCCGTACCAATGACCCGACGCTGTCGATCGCCGAATCGCAGCGCCTGTCGACCAAGGAAGGCGCGGTCCAGGCCCGTGGCGCATTGCTGCCGCAGATCAACGGCAGCGCCTCGCTGACCGACAGCCGCGTCGCCGGTGTGTCGGGCCGCGCTCGTACGCGCAGCGTCGGCGTCAATGCCGGCCAGGTGCTGTTCGACTGGGGCCAGATCTCGACGCTGCGCTCGCAGCGTGCGCTGAGCACGGCGGCCGACTTCCAGCTCGACGCCGACAACGACTCGCTGATCACGCGCACCGCCGCGGCCTATTTCGACGTGCTGGTCGCGAACGAAACGCTGGCCGCTGCCGAAGCTGCCGAGACCGCGTTCAAGCGCCAGTTCGACTTCGCCGACAAGCGCCTCGAAGTGGGCCTGGCCCCGATCACCGACGTGCACGAAGCCCGTGCCCAGTACGACAGCGCGCGCGCGAACACGATCGTCCAGCGCAACGCGCTGCAGGATGCCTACCAGGCGCTGGCCGAGATCACCGGCTCGGAAATCCGCGACCTGCGCGGCCTGCCCGACGATTTCACCCCGCAACTGCCGGAAGGCCGAGACGCGGAAGCCTGGGTCGCCACCGCGATCGACCAGAACCCGCAATTGCAGGCGCTGCGCTATCAGGTGACAGCCTCCGAATACAACGTGACCGCGGCGAAGTCGGCCCACCTGCCAACGCTCGATCTGGGCGCCAGCTACGGCAACAGCGATACCTGGGGCCGGGACAATGTTGACTCGCTGACCCGCCAGGGCGAGACCAACAGCATCGGCCTGACGCTGACCGTACCGATCTTCAGCGGTGGCATCACCCAGTCGCGCGTGCGCCAGTCGATCGCCCAGCGCGACATCGCCGGCGACCAGTACGAAGCGCAGCGTCGCGCGATCGAACGCAATACCCGCAGCGCCTACCAGAACCTCGTCGCCGGCATCACCGAGGTCGAGGCCCGCCGTCTCGCCCTGGTCTCGGCCAACAGCGCCTACGAGGCCTCGCAGGTCGGCCTGGAAGTCGGGACGCGTACGGTCATCGACGTGTTGATCAACCAGCAGAACCTGTTCTCGGCGCGTCAGGCCTATGCCTTCGCCAAGTACAACTTCCTGCAGAGCCGCCTGCTGCTCGAACAGGCGGCGGGTACGCTGGACATCGGCAACCTGCAGGACGTGAACCGCCAGCTGACCGTCGACGTCAACAGCGTCGGTGCGTCCACCGGCGCCGGCGCGGCGACTCCGCCGCCGCAGTAAGCGGTCCGGTCAGATCGACGACGGCGCGGATCGCAGGATCCGCGCCGTTTTCGTATCCGGCACCGGCAGATCGGACTCGATCAGCGCCAGCGTGCGCGCCAGTGCGCCGCGGCCATTGGCGACGAGCGCACGGCCGGCCGCGGCCATCGCCTCGCGCGCGTGCGCATCGGCCAGTAACGCCGCGATGTGATCGTGCACCGCGTCGGCGTCCGCGCCGATGCGCAGCGCCTCCGCGCGGCCGAGCTGCTTCGCGATGTCGGCGAAGTTCTGCAGATGCGGACCGGTGACCACGGGCGTGCCCACCGCGGCCGGCTCGAGCAGATTGTGGCCGCCGATGTCCTGCAGGCTGCCGCCGACGAAGGCGACATCGGCGCAGGCGAAGAACAGGCCGAGTTCGCCGAGCGTGTCGAGCACGAAAACATCGTCGCCAGCATCGGGCCAGGTGGTCAGCGCGCGCGTGGCCACGCGCCAGCCCGCGTCGACGCCGAGCTGCATGGCGCTGCGGAAACGCTCGGGATGGCGCGGCGCCCAGATCAGCAGAAGGTCGGGCCAGCGCGTGCGCAGGCGGCGGTGGATGTCGATGACCGCGGCTTCCTCCTCGGGATGCGTGCTCGCCGCGATCCACACCGGCCGCGCGCCCGCACGGCCACGGAAATCCGCGACCAGCGTCGCGATCTTCGCCTCATCGAGAGTGATGTCGAATTTCAGGTTGCCGGTGTCGATTACCGCCTCGCGCAGCGCACCGAGCTTCACGAAGCGCTTGCCGTCGTCGGCCGATTGCGTGGCGACGCGGCGCACCGTGCGCAGCGCACGCCCGACCAGCGGGCGCAGCACGCGATAACCGCGCAGCGAACGCGCCGACAGCCGCGCGTTGACGATCACCGTCGGCACGCCGGCATCGCGGCAGCAGAACAGCAGGTTCGGCCACAGCTCCGTCTCGACGATCAGGCCGATCTGCGGGCGGAAATGGCGCAGGAAACGCCGCACCGCGCCCGAGAGGTCGTAGGGCAGATAGACGTGCTCGACGCGATCGCCCCACAGCGCGCGTACGCGCTCCGAACCGGTCGGCGTGATCGTGGTCACCAGCAGACGGCGCGCGGGGTCGCGCGCGAGCAGCGCATTGATCAGCGGCGCGGCCGCGTTGACCTCGCCGACCGACACCGCGTGCACCCACACCGGCGCGGTCAGCGGCGGCGTGCGATAGATGCCGTAACGCTCGTCCCAGCGCAGCAGATAGGCCGACTGTCGGAAGCCGCGCCAGATCAGGTGATAGACCGTGATCGGCGCGAGCACGACGAGCAGGGCCGAGTAGAGGCCGCGCAGCAGTCGTTCTGTGGTGTCGGCCCGCATCCGCACAGGATAGCGGATGCCTGCACGGCGCCACCTTCTACAATGGACCGATGTCGACGACGCCCCTGCCCCGCCCGCCGCTCGCGCCCCGCCATTGGCCGGCGTGGATCGGCATCGGCCTGATGGCGCTCGCGGCGCGGATTCCGTGGCCACTGCAGCGCGTGCTCGGTCGCGGTCTCGGCAATACGTTGCGCATGGCGCTGGCGAGCCGCCGCCGCGTGGCCGCGCGCAATCTCGAACTGTGTTTCCCGGATCTCGACGCGTCCGCGCGCGACGCGCTGCTCCGTCGGCATTTCCATGCGCTGGGCATCGGCCTGTTCGAGTTCGCACGCGCCTGGTGGGGCTCGATCGCACCGTTGCAGCGCGGGCTGATCGTCGAGGGCGTCGAACACGTCGAAGCCGCGCGCGCGGCGGGACGCGGCGTGATCGTCGTGTCCGGGCACTTCACCACGCTGGAAGTCTGCGGGCGCCTGATGTGCGATTACGTGCCGCTGGCCGGCATGTATCGCCCGCACACGGCGCCGGCGATGGAGTGGGCGGTGCGCCGTGGCCGCGCGCGGTACGCCGCGGCGATGTTCCCCAAGCGCGACGTACGCGGCGTGGTGCGGCATCTCAAGCGCGGCGGCCTGCTGTGGTACGCGCCCGACCAGGATCCCAGCGGCGGCGATGCGGTCTACGTGCCGTTCTTCGGCCGCCCCGCGCACAGCTTGACCTCGACCCATTCGCTCGCGCGCCTGTCCGGCGCGGCGGTGGTGTTCTACCGCCACGTGCGCCGCGACGATGGCGGCTACACGCTGACGCTGTCGCCGGCGCCCGAGCCGTATCCGACCGCGGACGCGACCGCGGACACCGCGACGGTGATGGTCGGCATCGAAGACATGGCCCGCGCCGCGCCCGACCAGTACCTGTGGATCCACCGGCGCTTCAAGCGGCAGCCGGATGGTGAAGCGCTGTACTGAGGCGAAGGCTTCACCACTCGGAAGACGGGTCGCGCGCAGCGACACCCATCGTCACGAACCGACAGACCATCGCCTGCAGATGCGCGCGTCCGCTTCGACGACTGTGGTCGCGAGCGCGCGCATCACCGAGATGGGGTTCGCTGCGCTCGACCCGTCCTACGGATCTCGCTCAGCGCAGCACGCCGTCTTCCGGCCGCGCCGGTTCCACGCGTGCCAGCAGACTGCCGGCGTAGAGGGCCGACAGCAGCAGCGTGAAGCCGCCCCAGAACGTCGAATAGAACGCGAGATGGGTGTTGAGCGGGAACACCGTGACCACCAGCGCGAGCATCGCCGGGCGTGCCTGTTCGCGCGCCTCGGGCGTGGCGAAGCGCCAGGCGCGCGAGGCCATCGCGACGCCGGCCAGCCACATCAGCAGGCCGATGAGTCCGGTCTCGCTGCCGATCTCGAGCACGATCTGGTGGGCATGGAACGCAGGCCCGTCGCCCCAGGCGGCCATCTCGTCGGGGCGGGGATCGCACCCGGGGAACGCTTCGCGGAAGCCGCGTGCGCCGACACCGTTGATCGGGTTCTCGCGAATCATGCACAGCGACGCGTCCCAGATACGGGCGCGGCCCGCGAGTGCGTCGTCGACGGCGGAGGCATCGGTCGAGAGTCCCATCGCGGTGCGCTCGACACGCTCGCGGACCTGCGGCGAAACGAGTGCCGCCACCACGGCGACGACGACACCGGCTGCGAACACCGCCAGCAGGCGGCGCCAGCCGAGCAGGCGCCAGCCCGACAGCAGCAGCACCAGCGCATAGGTCAGCCACGACGCGCGTGAGCCGGCGAACAGCAACACGATGCCGATCGCCGCACTCGCGATCACCCAGCCACTGGCGCCGAAGCGGCGACCGGCCCAGTACAGACCGAATGGCGACAGGCTCGCCAGCACCACGCCGAGTTTCAGATTGCAGGGGCCGAGCACGCCGCCGAGCCGGTCCGCGGCGGCGACCTGTTCGAGCGTGCACATCGGCCGGTTGCTGATCAGCTGCTTGAGCTGGTCGATGCCGAAGAACAGCGGACTGGTGCCGAACACGACTTCGGCCAGGCCGTCGAGCGTCCACACCGCGACGATCACGGCGAGTCCGCCGAGCGTGATGCGCCGGCCGCGACGCGTCGCGACGGCGGAGGCCACCAGCCACAGGAACGGCAGATAACGCAGATCGACCAGCGCCTCGCGCAGCGCGCGTCCGACATCGACCGAATCCACCGCCGACAGCAGTTGCGGCAACCAGTAGGCGAAGAACAGCACGCTGGTCAGGGCCCACGCGGGCGCGCTCAGCAACGCCGCGCCGCCACGGAACCGGGCGGCGAGCAGATGGATGATCGCGGCCAGCGCGCCCAGCACCATCACGCCCTCGGCGTAACCGGGCGCAGGCCACAGGATCACGAAGGCCAACACCCAGTGCGGCGCCCAGCGCCAACCGACGGGCCGCGGTGCGCGCGCGCCGGTCGTCGGCTCAGTTGTCGTCGTCGAACTCGTCATAGACCGCGAGGGTCGCCTCCTGCATCGCACGCAGCGTGCCGGGCATCGTACCGGCTCGCGCCGGCGCTCGCGTGACCAGCGCGCGCGCGGCCTGCGCCAGCGCGGCGCGATCGAACGGTGGCACCGCGCCTTCGGGCTGCAGCTGCGCGAGCAGTTCGCCGACGCCGCCATGCGCCCAGCCCACCACCGGCCGCGCGCACGACAGCGCCTCGAGCACGGTGCGGCCGAAGGCTTCGGGTTTGCGCGAGAGTTGCAGCACCAGATCGCTGGCCGCGTAGGCGCGCGCGATCGCATCGGTGGGCGGAGTCATCGCCAGCGCGTCGCCGCAGCCCAGCGCCTGCGCTTCGCGTTCGAGCTCGGCGATGTAGGTTTCGCGACCCGCCTCGCGTGCGCCGGGCATCCACAACCGCGCATCGAGACCGCCGGCGCGCAGGTCGGCGAGCAGCGCGATCGCATCGTGATGGCCCTTCAGCCGCGTGCCGCGCCCGGGCAACAGCAACAGCGGGCCGTCACCGCCGAGCTGCGGCCAGCGCGCGGCGACGTCGGCCCGCGCCGCCACATCGGGGTGCGGCGCGGGCGGAAACTGCGCGGGATCGATGCCACGCGGGATCACCCGCAGGCGTTCGCGCGGCGTCGCCGGGTAATGCCGCAGCAGGTAATCGCGCACGGTGTCCGACACGCAGATCACCCGTTCGCCGCGCGCCATGATCGCGCTGTAGCGCGACGGCGAATTGAGCCCGTGCATCGTGGTGACGAAATGCGGACGGCGCGCCGCGGGCATGCCGCGCAACGCCCACCAGCCGATCCAGGCCGGCAGTCGCGAGCGGGCGTGCACGATGTCGGCGCCGGTCTCGGCGAACAGGCGGCGCAGGCGGCGCACATGGCGCAGCACCCCGAGCGATTTCGCGCCGATGTCGAGCGTGACGTGGGTCGCGCCGGTCGCTTCCAGCGCAGTCACGAGGCGACCGCCGGCGGAGACGACGATCGCGCGGTGGCCCGCCGCGACCAGCGCCTGCGCGATCTCGATCGTGGAGCGCTCGACGCCGCCCGACGACAGCGCGGGCAGCAATTGGATGACGGTCAGCGGTCGACGCATGCGGGCGCCTGACGCGCCGGGATCAGTCGACGAGGACGAAGTGCGCGCCGCAGTACGGGCAGTCGGACTCGCCGTTCTCGGCTTCGATCGGCAGGTAGACGCGCGGATGCGAGTTCCACAGCGCCATCGAAGGCAGCGGGCAGCTCAGCGGCAGATCGGCGCGGCGCACTTCGTAGCGCTGGGCGGCGTTGGCTTGCGTCGGGGCTGCGGTCATGACGGCGGGTTTCATCAACGTGGAGGCCGCCATTCTACCGCGCGGCCGTGCAGGACGGGCTCAGCCCGGCAGGGTGATCAGCAGCGCTTCGGCGCCCGCGGCCGTAGCGACGAGCTCGGCGTGGATGTCGGCCTCGTAGACGCCAAGCGCATCGCCGGCCGCCAGCGCGTGGCCGTCGACGGTCACGCCACCGCGCAGGATCTGCAGCCAGTGCCGCTGCGTGGCCTCGAGCGTTAGGTCCAGATGCGCGCCGGGCGCGAGACGCGCACGGCGCAGCCAGGCCTGCTGGCGGATCGGCAGGCTGTTTCCTTCAGCTTCGGGCGCGGCCAGCAGTGCCCATCCCTCGGCGCCGGCGGCGCGGGTGGTGTCGATTGCGGGCGGCAGATTAACCCGGTCGGGCTGGATCGCGATGCGCAGGACGCGCGCGCCGTCCGCGCCGGCGGTTTCCATCGGCATGTCGCTGGCGTGGCCGGCGCCGGTCCACGCCAGCGCGCCGGTTTCGAGCGTGATGCCCTCGCGGACCAGCGCGCCCTCGAGCACCAGAGTGAGCAGTTCCATGTTCGCAACGCGCTGCGCGGGCACGGTCGCGCCGGGCGGCAGGTGTTCCTCGTTGAGCTGGCGCAGCGCGCCGAAGCCCAGCCACTCGGGATCGTGGAAATCGCCGCTGGAGAACGTGCACAGGCGCGTGCGGGCGCCGAGCGTGGTGCGGCCGCGCTGGTCGGCGGGACGATGGACTTTCATGACGGTGGATCCGGAACGCGGAAACGAAAACGCCGGCGCACAGGGGACCCGTGCGCCGGCGTCGTGACGCGGAATCTTACTGTGCGGCAGGCGCGGCCGGGGCGGCGCCCTCGGCGACGACGGCCTCGGTGGTGATGCGCAGTTCGACGTCGTCGCTGACGTTCGGCGCGTACGCACCGACGCCGAAATCGCTGCGCTTGATCGTCGCCACGGCATCGAAACCGGCGGCGGCGCGCTTGGCCATCGGCTGCTCGCCGAACTTGTTGATCGTGACGTCCAGCACCACCGGCTTGGTGATGTCCTTGATCGTCAGGTCACCGGTGACCTTGAGCTTGTTGGTGCCGGCGCTCTCGACCGCGGTGCTCTTGAAGGTGGCGTTCGGGAACTTGGCCGCGTCGAAGAAGTCGGCGCTGCGCAGGTGGTCGTCGAAATCGCCGACGTGCGAGTTCAAACCCGACAGCGGCAGCGTGACCTCGACCGACGACGCGCCGACGTTCTCGGCGTTGTAGACGATCTGGCCGGAGACTTCGCCGAAATGCGCGATCGGGTTGGAGAAGCCGAAATGGCTCCACTGCGCGATCACGTCGGTGTGCTTGGGATCGAGCACGTAGGTGCCCGAGACGCCGGTGATGGCGTCGGCGGCCGGCGCGGTGTCGGCCGGTGCAGCGGTCGCCGGCTGCGCGGGCGCAGATGCGGCGGGTGGGGTCGCGTCGGCCGGCGCCGCGTCCTGCTGGGCGCAGGCGGCGAGGGCAAGGGCGGCGGCAAGCGGGAGCAGCAGGTGGGCGGTACGCATGGACGGATCCTCGAGCGGGTGGTGGGTGGTACGGACGGATTCGAAGCCCGCGGGTCGGCTGGCGACCACGCGGGATGACACTCAGACGATGCGCGCGGCCTCGTCGAACGGCAGGCGCGGCGAACGCGGGAAGATCGTCGATGGATCGCCGATGCCGAGATTGATGATGAAATTGGACTTGATCGCGGTGCCGGCGAAGAACGCCTCGTCGACCTTGGCATTGTCGAAGCCCGACATCGGGCCGGCATCCAGACCCAGCGCGCGCGCGGCCAGGATCAGATACGCGCCCTGCAGGCTGCCATTGCGGAACGCCGGCACCTCGCGGTTCTCGCGCGGACCGTCGAACCAGCTCTTGGCATCGGTGTGCGGAAACAGGAACGGCAGCTTCTCGTGGAAGTCCTCGTCGTGGGCGACGATCACGACGACCGGCGCGGCCATCGTCTTCTCGTAATTGCCCTCCGAGAGCGCCGGCCCGAGCTTCGCCTTGCCTTCCGCCGACTTCACGAACACGAAGCGCGCCGGCGACGAATTGGCCGACGTCGGTGCGAACTTCAGCAGGTCGTAGAGCTGGCGCAGCGTGTCGTCGCTGATCTGCCCGCTGAAGCCGTTGTAGGTGCGGGCGGTGCGGAACAGCTGGTCGAGCGCGGCATCGGGCAGAACATCGGTCATCAGGCAACCTCGATCGGATGGGGCCAGGCAGGGCCGCAGTGTAGAGTCCTGCGGCGGCGCGACGCGTGCGTCGGCCGGAACGGATGATCACATACGTGGAACGTCGACCAGGCGAAGAGCGGGATTACGGAAGGATCTGGGCGCTCAGCGATGGGCGCGCCGGCAACGCGCGTCAGGCCGAGGCGCTGGCGGCCGCGCTGTCGCCGCAGGCCGAGGCACTGCATCTCGATCCGCATGCGCCGTGGCGCTGGGCCGCGCCGCGTCTGCTGCCGTTTGCGTCACACGCCTTCGGCAGCGATTACGCGGCACGCCTCCGCGCCGCACCGGACATCGCGATCGGTTGCGGCCGCCAGGCTGCGCTCGCAACGCGACTGGCCGGGCAGCGCGGCGCGCGCACGGTGCAGATCCTTGATCCACGCATCGATCCGCGGCATTGGGATCTCGTCGTCGTGCCCGAGCACGATGCGCTGCGCGGCGACAACGTGCTGGTCGCGCGGGGCAGCCTGCATCCGGTCGACGACGCCTGGCTGGCCGCCGCGCGCGATGCGCATCCTGCGATCGGCGCCCTGCCCGGCCCGCGGATCGCCGTGCTGCTGGGGGGCGATTCGCGGCATGGGCGTTTCGACGTCGCCGCGTTCCACGCCCTGGCCGACCGGCTCGACGCGATCGTCGCGCGTGGGGGCGGCAGCCTGTTGCTGACCGGGTCGCGGCGCACATCACCGGCCGTGCGTGCGGCGCTGCGGGCGCGTTACGCCGGACGCGCCGGCTGCGTCTGGGCGGACGATGGCGACGGCGCGAATCCGTATGCGGGCCTGCTGGGCTGGGCGGACCGCATCGTCTGTTCGTCGGACTCGGTGAACATGCTGTCGGAAGCCTGCGCGACGCGTGCGCCGGTGTTCGTGTTCGCGCCCGGGCCGCTCGACGGCGCGCCGCAGCGCTTCGTCGATGGCCTGATCGCCGATGGCCGCGCCCGTCCGTTCGGGGATGCGCTGCCGGCGTTCGATGTCACGCCGCTGCACGAGACCGCGCGCATCGCAGCCGAGGTGCGTGCGCGGTTGTTCGCAATGCAGTGAGGGCTGGCGTTTGGCGCTTCGTAGGATGGGTAGAGCGCAGCGAAACCCATCGAGTAAGAAAAGGCGTCAGCGCAGGTCGAGCAGCTCCTCGAACCGGTCGATCACCGCAAGCGCGCCGCAACCATGCAGATCGAAGTCGCGCCGATAGCCGTAGCCGACCAGCACCAGTGGCGCGCCGGCCGCGATCGCCGCGCCGGCATCGGCTGCCGAATCGCCGACCATCAAACACTGCGTGATGTCGACGCCGAAACCCTGCGCCAGATGCAGCAGCGGCAACGGATGCGGCTTGCGCTCGGGCAGGTCGCCGGCGCCGAGCACCGCGTCGAAACAGCCGTCGATGCCCAATGCCGCGAGCAGCGGCGGCACGAACTGCGCCGGCTTGTTGGTGCACACCGCCATGCGCACCCCGGCGGCCTGCAGTGCCTGCAGCGTCGACGCCACGCCGGGATACAGGCGCGGTTCGAGCAGCAGGCAGTCCTCGTAGTGACGCATGAAGCGCGGCATCACCGCGTCGGCCGTCCGCGTGTCGCCGGCGTGCTGCAGCGCCGATGTGATCAGCTGGCGCGCGCCGTCGCCGATCCAGCTGCGCACCGTGGCCTCGTCGACCTGCGCGTGGCCGAGCTCGGCGAGCAGGCGGTTGACCGCCGCAGCGATGTCGGACGCGCTGTCGACGAGGGTGCCGTCGAGATCGAACAGCACGACGGGCCAGGGAAACGCGTGCGGAGCGGCGGCTTCGGCCATGGAACACCTGCAGGAAACGGGGGCCGCACAGTGTGCGGCATCGGCATTGCAACGCTGCGTTGGCCGCCGGGGGTTCACCGCGCCATCGGCTTGGGCCTATGCTCGCGGCCGCGGCGACGCGCCGCTCGCAGGAGTCCACGATGTCGATCACCACCACCGCGACCACCGCGTCCAACGATGCCCCGCGCCTGTTGCGCTCCCTGTGCAACCACTGGCGGCACAAGTTCGAGATCACCCGCGACGACGAGGGGGGCCACGCCTTCATTCCGTTCCAGGGCGAGGACAACGGTGCCGACTTCTTCGTCGAAGACGACACGCTGCGCATCGTGCTGACCCAGCCCACCGCCGAAGACAGCGAGCGCTACCAGACGGTCATCGAGAACCACCTGCAGCGCTTCGCGCGCGACGAGACGCTGGCGTTCGACTGGCAGCCGGGCTGAGTGTGCTTTGAAGCCCCCCCGCATGCGGGGGAGTGCTCAAGGTCACCGGTACCGCGCTTCCATCAGATCCAGATCGCGCACGAGCTTGCGTGCGACCTCATCGGAGATCTCGCGATGCCGCGCGAGCGCGTAGATGCGTTCGCGCTCGGCATGCACGCCGGCCAGGCGCAGCGCACGCTCGGCGTCGTCGGCGCGGCGCAGTTCGGCTGCGTCCACACCCAGCGTGCCGTCGCGGCGCAGCCGCTCCTCGTACAAGGCCATGACCCGCACCGCGGCGCTGGCGTAGAGGTCGGGATTGGCCTGCGCGGCAGGTAACGCGTGCTGCGCGCGTTCGACGGCGGCCACGGCGGCAATCGCGGCCTCGTGGCGGGCGCGATCGAGTTCGCGGTCGTCCTCGTCCTCCTCCGGCACTTCCAGTCCGCGCAGCAGGCGCGGCAGCACGAAGCTGCCGAGCAGCAGCGACAGGATGATCACCGCGGCGGCGAGGAAGATCGCCAGATCGCGGGTGGGGAACGGCGTGCCGTCGTCGAGCAGCAGCGGCAGGGTCAGCACACCGGCCAAGGTGATCGCGCCGCGCACGCCGGCCAGCGACATCGCCGCGACCAGGCGCACGCGCGGCCGGGTGTCGTGGCGACCGCTGCGGTACAGACCGATCCGCAGCGAGACCCAGACCCACGCGAATCGCAGTGCGAACAGGCCGCCGTAGATCGCGAACACGTACACCGCCAGCCACCACGGATCGACGTGGCCGGCCTCGCGCACCGAGCGCACCGCACGTTCGACGATCCACGGCAGCTGCTCGCCCAGCAGCACGAAGATGATGCCGTTGAGCGAGAACTGCACCGTGTCCCACACCGCGGCGCGCTGCACGCGCGTGGTGGCCAGCGCGCGGCCGCTGAGTTCGACGTAGCTCATCGTCACGCCGGCGGCGACCGCGGCGAGAATCCCCGATGCGCCCACCTGCTCGGCCAGCAGATACGCACCGAACGGGGTGAGCAGGCTGATCAGGATCGGCGTGCCGGCCTCCTCGCCGAACACGCGCGAGACCATCGCGTGGCCGCGGTTGATGCCGATCGTCTGCAGCACGCCCACCGCGACGCCCGCCAGCGCCAGCCACAGGAAGGTCAGCGACGCCGACATCAGCGAGAACGTCCCGGTCAGCGCCGCGGCGACGGCGAAGCGGAAACACACCAGGCCGGACGCGTCGTTGAGCAGCGACTCGCCTTCGAGGATGTGCATCACGCGTTTAGGAATCGGCGCGCGCGCGGCGATCGACGACACCGCCACCGGATCGGTCGGCGACAGGATCGCGGCGAGCGCGAACGCGACCGCCAGCGGCATCACCGGAATCATCCAGTGGATCAGCAGGCCCGCGCCGATGACTGTGAACACCACCAGCCCCAGCGCCAGCTGCAGGATCAGCCCGCGGTCGCGGAACAGGCCGCTCTTGGGAATCCGCCAACCGTCGAGAAACAGCAGCGGCGGCAGGAACAGCACGAAGAACAGGTGTGGATCGAGGGTGACGCCTTGGCCGAACACGCCGGCGATCGTCGCGCCCAGCGCGATCTGCACCAGCGGCAACGGCAGCGGCAGCCAGCGCGGCAACACGCGGGTCAGGTAACCGCTGGCGACCACGGCCAGCAGCATCACCAGGACGACTTCGATCGAATGCATTACGGACGCGGCGCGGGACGAGGCCGCCACCATAGCGCCGAAGCCGCCACGCGGTGCGCACACACGGGCCGTGCATCCGGGCGTGCCTAGAATCGGGCTCCCTCCTCCGCTCGATGGCCGCACGATGGACAACCCGCTGCTCGATCAGACCGGCCTGCCGCGCTTCGACGAGATCGAACCGGCGCATGTGCAGCCCGCGATCGACGCGCTGGTCGCCGAGGCCGAAGCCGCGCTGGCGCTCGCCGGGCGTGCGCAGCCGGTGACCTGGGACACCGTGGTCGCGCCGCTGGAGGACGCCACCGAGCGTCTGGGCCGGGCCTGGAACCAGGTCGGCCACCTCAATGCCGTGGTCAACACGCCCGCGATGCGCGAGGCCTACAACGCCGCGCTGCCGAAGGTGACGCGTTTCTTCAGTGCGCTGGGGCAGGACCAGGCCCTGTTTTCGGCCTACCAGGCGCTTTCCGACCAAGCTGACGCACTGGGTCTGGACGGTCTGCAACGACGCGTGCTCGAACATGCACTGCGCGATTTCCGGCTCGGCGGCGCTGCGCTCGACGATGCCGCGCGTACGCGCTTTTCCGACATCCAGCAGGCACTGGCGACCCTGTCGTCCGAGTTCTCCGAGCACGTGCTGGACGCGACGGACGCCTTCGCGGTGTACGTCGAAGACCTCGCCGAACTCGACGGCCTGCCCGAGGAAACGCTCGCCGCCGCGCGCGCCGCGGCCGAACGCGACGGGCGCGAAGGCTGGAAGCTGACGCTGCAGATGCCGTCCTATCTGCCGATCCAGACCTATGCGACCAATCGCGCATTGCGCGAGCGTTTCTATCGCGCCTACGGCCTGCGCGCCTCCGAGTCCGGCCCCGAGGCGCTCGACAACGGACCGCTGATCGCCCGCATCCTTGCGCTGCGCGAGGAAAAAGCCCGTCTGCTCGGCCACGCGAACTATGCCGAACTCTCGCTCGCGACCAAGATGGCGACCGCGCCCGACGCGGTGCTGGACTTCCTGCGCGATCTCGCCGCGCGTGCGCGTCCGCACGCCGAGCAGGACCGCGAACAACTGGCGGACTTCGCGCGCGAGCAGCTCGGCATTCCGTCGCTCGAACCCTGGGACATGTCGTTCGCCAGCGACCGCCTGCGCCAGGCCCGCTACGACTACTCGGCGCAGACGGTGAAGCGCTACTTCACCGAGGACCGCGTGCTGGCCGGCCTGTTCGACGTCATCGGGTCGCTGTACGGCCTGCGCGTCGAACGCGACGACGCGCCGGTGTGGCACGAGGATGCGCGCTTCTATCGCCTGGTCGATACCGACGGCGCCTTGGTCGGGCAGTTCTATCTCGATCTCTATGCCCGCGAGGGCAAGCGCGGCGGCGCGTGGATGGACGACTGCCGCAACCGCCGCGCGACCGCCGACGGCGTGCAGACGCCGCTGGTCTATCTGGTCTGCAACTTCGGCCGCGGCACCGGCGGCCGCCCGGCGACGTTCACCCACGGCGAAGTCACCACGCTGTTCCACGAGATGGGCCACGGCCTGCACCAGTTGCTGACGCAGGTGGACACGCTGCCGATCGCCGGCATCAACGGCGTGGAGTGGGACGCGGTGGAACTGCCGAGCCAGTTCATGGAGAACTTCTGCTGGGAGTGGGACCGCGTGCAGGCGATGACCGCGCACATCGACACCGGCGAGCCGCTGCCGCGTGACCTGTTCGACCGCATGCGCGCCGCGCGCAATTTCCAGAGCGGCCTGCAGACGCTGCGACAGATCGAGTTCTCGTTGTTCGACATGCTGCTGCATTCGGATTTCGACGCCGGCCGCGACGATGTGCTGGCGCTGCTCGAACGCGTGCGCGACGAAGTCGCCGTGACCCGCACGCCTGACTGGCACCGATTCCCGAACCAGTTCAGCCACATTTTCGCGGGCGGCTACGCGGCCGGTTACTACAGCTACAAGTGGGCCGAAGTGCTGAGCGCGGATGCGTATGCGGCGTTCGAGGAAGCGACCGATCAGCTGTCGGAAACCGGCCGGCGCTTCCGCGACGAAGTGCTGTCGCGCGGCGGCAGCCGGGATGCGATCGAGAACTTCCGCGCGTTCCGCGGCCGCGATCCGGATATTGCGGCGTTGCTGCGGCATAGCGGCATGTGATGCCCTTCTGCCGAAGGTGGCATGCAGCGGCGTCCCTCTCCCTGAGGGAGAGGGGCCACCTGCAACGCAAGTGGTGGGGTGAGGGAACGACACCCGCAGTTGCCCCCTGACCATTCGCTCCCACCCGACCCTTCCCCGCAAACAGGGGAGGGCAGATGCACCGGCCCCGCCCATCGCGCACTGCCACGACACCCTCACGCCGCCGATGCGAGCATCCGCGCCGGTTCCCGCCGGAAAACGCCGCCATGCGCCTGCTCGTCCTGCTGTGTTCGATCGCGATGCCGGTCATCGCCTGGCTGTCGCAGACCGGTGTCTTCGGGCCCGACCAGGGCACGATCTCCGACCGCTATCCCACACTGCTGGTCGCAGCCGGCTACGCGTTCTCGGTCTGGGGCCTGATCTTCCTGCTCGATCTGCTCTACGCGATCTGGCAGACGACCGGCACGCGCCGCACCGACCCGCTGCTCGGCCGCATCGCGCCTATCGCCGCGCTCGGTTTCTTTCTCACCGCAATCTGGATGCCGCTGTTCTCCGCCGGGCTGTTCTGGGCCTGCGTGGTGGTGATCTTCGGCGCGTTGATGAGTCTGGCCTGGTGCGCCGTCCAGCTGTCGCGTCCCGGCAATGCGAGCCGCTACCGGCTGGCCTGGCTGGCGCTGTCGATCCATGCCGGCTGGCTGTCGCTGGCGGCCTTCCTCAACGTGGCGCAGACGATCGTCGCCTACGAGCTGCTGTCGACCAGCCGCATGCTCGGCTGGAGTCTCGCGCTGTGGGTGATCTCGGCGGTCGTGCTGCTCGTGCTCAACCTGCGCATGCGCGGCAACATCGCCTATCTGGCGATCGCGCTGTGGGGCCTGTTCGCGGTGTGGTTCAAACAGACCGAGTGGCCGCTCACCGGCGCGGTGACGTCCGCCTGGGTCGCGCTGGGCATCGGCGTGGTGCTGGCGATCCAGACCGTCATGCTGCGCCTGCGCCACCGCTGAATCCGTCGCCGGCGCGTTCACGCGTCATGCGGGCGCACGTTGCGACCCTGTCGCCCCAGGACACGTCACAGGGGGTTCCATGATCCGCTCATCCATCGTCGTCGGCCTGCTCGCGCTCGCCGCCGCGCCCGCCTTCGCCCAGGTCACGACCTCGCCGCTGCAGCAGGCCGATGCGCAGACCAGTGTGTCGTCGCAATCCGGCCGGCAGACCGGTGTGGTCACCATGGACCGCGACGACGGTCGCCAAGTCATCGTCCGGTCCTACGAGCCGCGCTCGGCGCAGGCCGACCAGTACCGCGTCGACTTCGCCGCCCTCGATGTGGATGGCGACGGCTACATCAGCCGGGCCGAAGCCAAGGCGCACCCGACGCTCGACGCGGAGTTCAACGCGATCGACAGCAACCGCGACGGCCGCCTGAGCCGCGAGGAACTCGCGGGCTGGCTGCGCTGATCGGTCGCACCCCGGACCGACGCATCGCCATCCCGCTGCGCTAGCCTATGCCGCCGCCGGCAACCAGTCGGCGACGGAGTGTTCGCGTGCATCAAACTTCCCATGACGACATCGAGGCGCCACGTCCGCGTGGCCCCCTGCTGGTCGGCGCCGTGTTCGTCCTGATGATCGGCATCTTCATTGGCGCCCTCAGCGCGACCGTGCTGCTGCGCATGAGCATCGGCTCGGCCGGCGATCTCAAGGCGCGCGAGGCGATCGGCCTGCATGCGCTGCTCGAAACGCCCGGCGGCCTCGCGGCGCCGGACGTCTCGACCGAGCGGGCGACCGCCGCCTTCGCGCACAGCTTCATCGTCAGCACTGCGGCGATCGATGCGGTGTCCTCGCTCGACGAACGTGCGCGCCTGGTCGACATCGCGCGCTGGATGGTCGCGACCGATGCGCTGTCCAACCGCGAGGATGCGGTGTCGCGCTGGGCGATGATCGCCGCGCGCTGCGTCGATGCCAACGCGGACGCGCCCAAGGATGCGGCGAACTGCGTACGCGACGAGATGCCGCACGACGTGCCGATTCCGGATCACGCCCGCGACTGACGCATCGTCTCCGGATTCCGGACAGCAAAACGCCCGGCCGAGGCCGGGCGTTCTTGTATCGCGACGCGAATGATCAGTCGCGCGACTGGCTGACGATGCGACCGTCCTGCGGATCGATCTTCAGATCCATGCGCTGGCCCTGCGCGTTGTCGGCCTCGGCCTCCCACATGCCGTCGTCGAACTTGACGTCCTCGATGCGGGTGAAGCCGCCGGCGGTCAGCTTGGCGCGGATGTCGGCCTCACCGAGGCTGGTCGCGCCTGCGGTCTCCGGATAGACGCGGCCGGTGGCCGGATCCAGACGCACGTCGATCTTGGTGCCGTTGGCGTCGGTGACGTCGGCCTTCCACACCCCGTCCTTGAATTCGACGTCGTGGATGTCGGTGTAGCCGCCTTCGGTCAGTGCGGCGCGCACCTGGGTGCTGGTCATGGCGTCCTGGGCGACGGCGGCGCCAGCGGCGAGCGAGAGGGCCAGAACAAGGCCACGGATGGCGGTGGTGTGCTGCATCGTGACGCTCCTGCGTTTGGGGTGCGCGGAGTGTTCGGCGATGGCCGCGAAATGCAGGTGAACGGGCGCGGCGCCGCGCAGGATCGGTTCACGCAGGCCCGCAATGGCGCCGTTCTCGGAATCGTGCGATCAGGCCGCGAGCAGCTGGCGCAGGTCGTCGACGAAGCCGGCATAGGCCGCCGCCTGGGCCTGCGGGTCGCCCTGCCGCAGCACCCACGAGGGATGCACGGTGGCGAATGCGCGCACGCCATCGTCACGCGTGCGCCAGATGCCGCGTTCCTCGGTCAACCGCACACCGGGGCCGAACACCGCGCGCGCCGCGCTCGCACCGAGGCAGACGATGCGCTCGGGTTTGACCTGCGCGATCTCCGCGCGCAGCCAGCCGTTGCAGGCTTCGATGTGGGCGACGTCCGGCCGTTTGTGCAGGCGACGCTTGCCGCGTGGTTCGAAGCGGAAATGCTTGACCGCGTTGGTCAGGTACAGGGTGCTGCGGTCGATGCCGAGCTCGTCCAGTGCGCGCGAGAACAGACGCCCCGCGGGACCGACGAACGGACGCCCGGACAGATCCTCTTCATCGCCCGGCTGTTCGCCGACGATCATCGTGCGTGCGCTGGACGGGCCTTCGCCGAACACGATCTGCGTCGCCGGTTGCCACAGCGGGCAGCGCCGGCAATCACGTGCGGATTCGCGCAGTGCCTCGAGCGTGCCGGCCACGATCGGCGCCGGCGCCGGCGCTGCGGGAATGCGGCGACGCGGCGCTTCGTGTTCGCGCTCGGCCATCTCGCGCACGCGCAGGCCGGCGTCGCGAACGAGATCGGGGAGCAGCGCGGCTTCCGGCAGGTGCTTCCAGTACTTCTGCGGCATCTCGGCGCGCATCATCGTGGTGTTGAGCCGCGCCGGATTGAAGATGTTCGCGTAGTAAGTGCGCCACAGGTCTTCGCGCGCATCTTCGGACGGCGCATCGGCGCGCACACCGCCGTCGGCGAACGCGAGCGCCTCGCCATCCCAGATCGCGGTGCGGTACGGCGTCACGATCGCCCAGCGCATGCCGGCGAAGCGGCGCGCGAAGAACGGCGCGACGCGATCGACGACGTGGTGATCCGGTTCGAACCAGGCGATGTAGCGGTCGGTGTCGCCGGGCACTTCGCGGAAGCGCACGAAGGCCTTCATCTTGTGGCTGTCGCGGCGCACGGCCTGCGCCATCGTGGTCGCGCGATGCACGTCGGGATCGGACGCACGCTGCAGCAACGCACGCTCACCTTCGGCGATGCGCCAGAGCATGCGGTAGAGCAGACCGTGCCGGTCCTCGGCCCGGTTGCAGAGCACGGCGCCGGCGAGCGACAGGAATTCCGACGGCACGCGCGTGGCGGTGCGGTGCGCGGGCAGCGACACGAGATCAAGCCCGCCGAGCAGTGAGCCCTGGGCGCCGCCGCTCCAGTCGAGTCGTTCGGGTGGCAGGCCGGCGCACAGGGCAGCACGCGCGGCGGCACGCCAGGCGTGGGCGTCCCAGGGCGGGTCGATTCTCGCGGTGACGCGCGCGTGGGCGGGCGCGGCGCTCACGGAAGCTCAGCGCTCAGCGATCCGGCGCGATCCGTCATGGCAGCGGCGCGACTCAGAACAGGCTCGCCTGCCGCGGCTGCGGGGCGAGTTCGGCGCGCAGCCGAACAGGGTCGTCGAGACGCTGGCGCGGATGATGGCCGGGGGTGATCACGAACGGCATGATCTTCTTCAGCGGCACGCGCAGACGGGCAAGATCGTCGAGGCGCAGCGCGCCGTGCGGGCGCGCCGAAATGATGCGCTCGACATTGCGCGTGCCCAGGCCCGGCACGCGCAGCAGCATTTCGCGCGGCGCGCGGTTGATGTCGACGGGAAAGCGCGTCGGGTTGCGCAGCGCCCAGGCCAGCTTCGGGTCGACGTCGAGATCCAGCATGCCGGGCGTCTCGGCGTCCACGTCCTCGGCGCTCGTCGCATCGGGCGTGATCTCGTCGACATCGAAACCGTAGAAGCGCAGCAGCCAGTCGGCCTGATACAGCCGGTGCTCGCGCAGCAGCGGCGGCGACTGCAGCGGCAGATTCTTCGCGGCATCGGGAATCGGGCTGAAGGCCGAGTAGTACACCCGCCGCATCCGGTAGGTGCCGTACATGCGGTTGCTGGTTTCCAGGATGCTGCGGTCGTCGGCCGAATCGGCGCCGACGATCATCTGCGTGCTCTGCCCCGCCGGCGCGAACCGCGGCGCCTTGACGCGGCGCACCGTCACCGCCTGGCGCTTGACCCGGCGCGCGTCCTTGTCCTCGTCGATGCGCCACTTGAGTTCGCCCATCGCGCCATGGATGCCGGCATGAGTCTTCTCCGGCGCCAGCGCGGTCATGCCGGCCTCGGTCGGCAGTTCGATGTTGATGCTCAGGCGGTCGGCATAGCGCCCGGCCGCGGCCAGCAGTTCGGGCGCGGCATCGGGAATCGTCTTGAGGTGGATGTAGCCGGCGAAGCGATGGTCCTCGCGCAGGCTGCGCGCGACCTCGACCATCTGCTCCATCGTGTAGTCGCCGCTGCGGATGATGCCGCTGGAGAGGAACAGACCTTCGATGTAGTTGCGCTTGTAGAAATCCAGCGTCAGCGTCACGACTTCTTCGGGCGTGAAGCGCGCGCGGCGCACGTTGCTCGACACGCGATTGACGCAATACGCGCAGTCGAACACGCAGAAGTTGGTCAACAGGATCTTCAGCAGCGACACGCAGCGACCGTCGGGCGTATACGAGTGACAGATGCCCATGCCCTCGGTACTGCCGATACCGCCGGTCTTCGACGAATCGCGCTTGTTCGCACCGCTCGACGCGCAGGAGGCGTCGTACTTGGCGGCGTCGGCGAGGATCGCGAGCTTGTCGGTCAGGTTCACGCGCCTACGATGCCTGCAAAGTGTCTCAATCCATGAGACTGCGACGTGGCCGTCGCCCCTGCCGTGAGGGGTTCGCCAAGGCCGCGTCGTGATGACGCATTCACGGAGCGTGGCCGCGCGGATCGGTAGCGTGGCCGCGGGCCTGTCGACCGGCAGGCCCTGTACATGCACGACGGGGCTGCAGCAATCGACATCACGAACCGGCTCCGCCGCATCGCTGGCGTTCTCACCGTCGCCGCCCTCGCGGCGCTCGTCACCGCCTGCGCGGGTCCGCAGTCCGCGCTGGATCCTGCCGGCCCGGCCGCCGCCGAGATCGCCCGCGGCTGGTGGCTGATGGCCGGTGCGTTCACGGGTGTCTGGGCACTGGTGCTGGTGCTGCTGTGGCTTGCGGTGCGACGTCGCGACGCCGACAGCGCGCTGCGCCGGCCCGAGCGTCTGGTGGTCTGGGGCGGGCTGGCGTTTCCGACCGTCGTGCTCGCCGCGCTGCTGGTCTACGGCAGCCTGACCAGCGCGCGCGTGACCGGCGTCGGTGTCGAGCCCGATGCCGTGGTCGAAGTCACCGCGCGGCAGTGGCAGTGGCATTTCCGGTATCGCGACGCCGATGGCCAAGTGATCGGCGAAAGCGTCGACGAGCTGGCCGTGCCGCTGGGCGCGATGGTCGAGTACCGCATCACCAGCGACGATGTGATCCACAGCTTCTGGATCCCGCGCCTCGGCGGCAAGATGGATGCGATTCCCGGCCGCGTGAATACCTTGCGCCTGCGCGCCGACCAGGCCACGCCGATGCGCGGCCAGTGCGCGGAATTCTGCGGTCTCGAACACGCGCGCATGGTGTTTCCGGTGCGCGTGATGGACGCCGACGCGATCGAAGACTGGCTGGCCGCACGCGAGCCTGCTCCCGCCATCGAAGCCCCCGCGCCCGGCCATCCCGCCGGCCGCGCACCCCCGCGTCACGGCGCATCCGAGGACGTGCTGTGAGCAGCCTGACCCCCGACCACACGATTCCCACGCCCGGCGACCATCTGCGTCATGCCGAGCGCATCGCCCTGCTCGAACGCGTCTGGGCCAACGGCCGCGGTCTCGCCGGTCAGCTGACCGCGGTCAACCACACGACGATCGCATTGCGTTTCATCGTCACCGGCCTGGTCTTCCTGCTGATCGGCGGCATGCTGTCGATGTTCATCCGCCTGCAGCTGTCGTGGCCGGGCCTGAACGTGCTCGACCCGGAGCGCTACGCGCAGTTCGTGACCATGCACGGCACGACGATGATGTTCCTGTTCGCGGTGCCGATCATGGAAGGCTTCGCGATGTACCTCATCCCGAAGATGCTCGGCACACGCGATCTGCCATTCCCGCGGCTGTCGGCGTTCGGCTGGTGGTGCTACCTGTTCGGCGGCATCTTCCTGTATTCGAGTTTCATCTTCGGCAGCGTGCCCGACGGCGGCTGGTTCATGTACACGCCGCTGACCGATTCGACGTATTCGCCGGGCAAGGGCGCGGATTTCTGGCTGATCGGCGTGACCTTCGCCGAGATCGCGGCGGTTACCGCGGCCGTCGAACTGATCGTCGCGATCCTGATCACCCGCGCGCCGGGCATGGACCTCACGCGCATGCCGCTGTTCGCATGGGCGGTGCTGGTCACGGCCTTCATGATCGCGTTCGGTTTTCCGCCGCTGATCCTCGCGAGCCTGCTGCTGGAGATCCAGCGCGCGTTCGATTTCGCGTTCTTCGAAGTCGCGCGCGGCGGCGATCCGCTGCTGTGGCAGCACCTGTTCTGGCTGTTCGGCCATCCCGAGGTCTACATCATCTTCCTGCCGGCGGCAGGCGTGGTGTCGACGATCGTGCCGACCTTCGCGCGCCGTCCGATCGTCGGCTACACCTGGGTCGTGCTGGCGCTGGTCGCGACCGGATTCCTGAGTTTCGGCCTGTGGGTGCACCACATGTTCGCGGTCGGCATTCCGCTGCTGGCGCTGGCGTTCTTCAGTGCGGCGAGCATGGCGGTCGCGATTCCGACGGGCATCCAGATCTTCGCGTGGATCGCCACGCTGTGGGCCGGCAAACCCTGGTTGCGCGTGCCGATGCTCTACATCATCGGCTTCTTCATCACCTTCGTCTGCGGTGGCCTGACCGGGGTCATGCTCGCGTTCGTACCGTTCGACTGGCAGGCGCACGACACCCACTTCGTCGTCGCCCATCTGCACTACGTGCTGATCGGCGGGATGATGTTCCCGATGTTCGCCGGGCTGTACTACTGGCTGCCGCTGGCGAGCGGACGCATGCCGTCCGAATCGCTGAGCCGCAGCGGCTTCTGGCTGGTGTTCATCGGCTTCCATCTGGCGTTCCTGCCGATGCACATCACCGGCCTGGTCGGCATGCCGCGGCGCGTGGACAGCTACGCGATGGAGCTCGGCGTGCAGTGGCTCAACCTGCTCTCGACGGCGGCAGGCTTCGTGCTCGCCGTCGGCATCATCGCGATCCTGATCGACGTCGCACTGTGCTTCCGCCTCGGACGCCGCGGCACCGAGAATCCCTGGCAGGCCGGCACGCTGGAATGGGCCTTGCCGCACCCGGCGCCGAAGTACAACTTCGCCTCGATCCCGGTCGTCGACGATCGCAATCCGCTGTGGCACGACCCGGGCGTGGTCGACGCGACGCGGCGGACCGATGGTCTGCTCGGCGAGGCCATCGAGGGCCGTCGCTGGATTCTCGGCACCGGCATCCAGTCCGCGCAGCCCGAACAGGCGATCCGGCTGTCGAACTCGACCTGGTTCCCGCTGTTCGCGGCATTGACGATCGCGGTGCTGCTCGGCGGCTTCATCACGTCGCAGTACTGGCTGTCGATCCTGATGCTGCTGCCGCTGATCGGCCTATTCCTGCGCTGGCTGTGGACGGTCAACGGCCGCGAAACCCCGCTCGAGATCGAAGTGGCGCCGGGCCTGCGCCTGCCCACACAGGCAATGGCACGCAACGCGCCGGGCTGGTGGGCACTGGTCGGCACGCTGATGATCGTCGGCTCGCTGTTCGCCTCGCTGGTCTTCGCCTACTTCTATCTGTGGCTCAACGCGCCGGCCTGGCCCGGCGGTGGCGCCACGCTGACGGCATCGACACCGATGCTCGCCGCACTCGGCGCGTTGCTGGCGGCCGGTGTCGGCGCGTGGCGCATGCCGATCGCCCTGCGTGCCGGGCATGCCCGCGCTGCCGTGATGTGGAGCGCGTTCGCGATCCTGTCCGCCATCGCCTGCCTCGCCCTGCAGTTGCCCGCGATCGCCGAGGCCGTCGGCGCGCCGCAGCGGCATGCCTACGGTTCGGTCGTGTGGACGCTCGCCGGCTTCCAGGCGCTGCACATGGCGGTCGCGGTGCTGATCGCCGGCTTCGTCGCGCTGCGCATCCACCATGGCCATGTCGATGCGGTGCGCAGTCTCGAGGCACGCATCGCGACCGGCTTCTGGCGCTATGTCGTGGCGCAGGGCCTGATCGTCTGGGCGCTGCTGCACCTGTTCCCGAGGTTCGCGTGAGCGCGACGCTGCCCATCGGACTGACCCGCATGTCCATGCCGCTGGTGGTGTGGGCCGTGCACTTCGTCGTGGTTTACAGCCTGCAGGGGCTCGCCTGCGCACGCGCCTTGTGGCGCACGCCGGTCGCGGGTCTGGAAACGATGACCTGGGTGCTGTGGGCGCTGACCGTGCTCGCGCTGGGTGTCATCGCCCTGTTCGGCGCGCGCGCACTGCGCGCCTGGCGCACCGCACGCGCACAGACCGATGGACGCACCGAAACCGCGCGCCTGCGTTTCCTCACCGCACTGTCGGCGCTCGTCGCCCTGATCGCCGTCATCGGCGTCGTCTTCACCGCCCTGCCGGTCGCGCTGCTGCCGACCTGCGCCTGACCCGGATCTCCGATGCGCAAGGATCTACGCCAACCCGTTCCCGATACGCAGAGCCACACCGTGGAAAGCGTGCTGGCGATCGCCAAGCACCCCATCCATCCGATGCTGGTGACGTTCCCGATCGCGTTCCTGTCGATGGTCGTGGTCACCGACATCCTCTATCTCTGGCTCGGCGCGCCGTTCTGGGCCGAACTCTCGTTCTGGTTCAACGTCGGCGGCCTCGGTTTCGGCGTGCTGGCCGGCATCGTCGGCACGATCGACATGATGTCGATCCGTGTCGTGCGCCGGCACGTCTCGGCATGGAACCACTTCATCGTCGCGGTGATGGTGCTGGCGATGGCCGCGCTCGGCGTGTGGCTGCGGCTGCCCGGTCACACGGAGGCGGTGTGGCCCTGGGGTCTGCTGTCGTCGTCGACGATGGCGGTGCTGGTGGGCGTCGCCGGTTGGCTCGGCGGCACGCTGAGCTTCCGGCATGGCGTGGGTGTGTATGGGGATGAGGAGACGGAGGCGGAGAGTGGGCGGGATGCGGTGGAGAAGCCGCCGGCGGAGTAGCGTTCGCCCTTCGCTAATACTCGTCGCTGCTGAAATTGGCTTCTGCCGCTGCGCGCGCCACTTACGGGCTGAAGCATGCTTCGCGTGTTGCCGTTGCTTCCGCCATCGTAATGCCGCCCAGATGAGTGCAGACCCGTAGGGCGCCGCACATGGATGTGCGGCGTTTTTCGACCGAGCCAGGATGGCGAGTCGAAAAATCCCGAAACGAATGACTCGCCGGATTTGCTTCGTCGGGGCAGGCCCTTTTCTTTGGTTCCGTTTCTTTGACTCGCATCTTCGATGCTCGCCCCTTCGGGGCCGGCTTCGCCGTTCGCACTGCGTGCGTAGGGCCAGCAAAAGAAATGAACCCGCTCGCCGCAAGGCGAGTGGAAGCGTTTGACGTTGCTTCTCGCCGTAGGCGTAAGACCAAGATCAAACGCTTTCGTCCGCTGACGCGGCCGAGTTCATTTCTTTTGGTTGACGCCAAAAGAAACGGAACCAAAGAAAAACGTCTCCCCGACAAGTCCGAAGCCCGCGGCTTGGAGTCCGCAGGGATTTTCCGACTCGGCATCCTGCCTCGGTCGGAAAACGCCGCCCATCCATGGGCGGCGCCCTCTGGGTAAGCAGCTATTCAACGCGTCACGTTTCAGGGAAGTGCCAGAGCGAATCAAGAGCAGAGCAAAGCGCTACAGCCTCGCGGCGTCATCCTCGAGCCCGGGCACCACATCCTCCACACCCACATTGCGCGATGGCGGCGCCGGCAGATCGCCGAGCGTCTGCGGCTTCGCGCCTGTCAATCCGGCGATCAGCAGCAGCAACACCAGCGGCACCCAGCCGATGACGCGGAAGAACGTCGGTCCGTGCCGGCAGCGGTCGTGGCCCAGCTCGTAGAGCAGCAGCCCCATGTACAGATGCAGCAGCACCGCCGCCGCGACCACGACGAGCTTGAGCACCAGCCAGGCACCGCTGGGATTCCAGGCGATCAGGATGCCGCCGAACGTGATCGTCAGCAGCGCCGCCGGGGTCATGATCCGGAAGAACAGCGTGTTGGTGACCGGGTTCCAGTACGCGGGGTCGGAATCGATCTCGCGGCGGTGTCGGGCGACGAACAGGCGTGGCAGGAAGAACAGGCCGGTGAACCAGACCGTCATCGCCAGGATGTGCAGGACCTTGAGCCAGAAGTACACCGGCGCTCCACGAATCGTCGAAGCGCGCAGCCTACGCGCAGGCGCATCAAGTCCGTGTGGCGTCGCGTGCACCTCGACGCAGTGTCCAGCTGCCGGCTGCTAGGGTCGGTCGCATGTCGCGTGTCACCTCCCTCGTCCCGGCCGCCGCCGGTCTGGCGCTCCTGCTGGTCGCATCGACGACCGGCGCGGCGATGCCGGACGGTCCACCGCCGCCGCTCGGCTATGCATGGACGCTGTCGGTGTGGACGCTGCTGCCGCTCTCACTCGCGGCGCTCGTGTACACCGTGGGCTTCGTGCGCATGCGCCGGGCAACTACAGGCACCGTCAACACGGGCGCAGCGCGCGGCGCGCTTACCTTCGCGGCCGGTCTGCTCGCGCTGGGCTTCGCGCTGGTGTGGCCACTGGACACGTTCGCGGCCTATGCGCTGTCGGCGCACGTCGCGCAGCACATGACCCTGCTCGCATGGGCGCCACCGCTGCTGTTGATCGCACGGCCCGGTGCGGTCGCGGCCTATGCGTTGCCGAGGGCGGTCGCGTCATGGCTTGCACATGTGCTCGCACCGGTCGGCAGATGGGCGCATGCACAGCTCGGCGCCGCGACGCTCGTCCATGTCGGCACGATGTGGCTGTGGCATCTGCCCGCGGCGACGTCGGCCACGCTGGCCAGCGAACCGCTGCACCGGATGATGCTCGCCAGCGTGCTGCTCGCCGGTCTCTGGTTCTGGAGCGCGGTGCTGCACCGGTTGCGCACGCGCGACGGCGGCGCGACCGGCGCACTCGTCGCGCTGGTCACCGCGATGATGCTGATGGGGTTCCTCGGCGCGCTGCTGACGTTTTCGCCGCGGCTGCTGTATCCGTCCTATACCGATCGCGCCCTGCTCGCCGGCCTCGATGCGCTGCGCGACCAGCAGCTCGCCGGGCTGCTGATGTGGGTGCCGAGCGGGCTGCCGTATCTGGTGGTCGGCATGTGTCTCGTCATCGCATTGCTGCGCACCGTGCAACGCGCCGCACCGGATCGCCCCGCCGCCTGAGCCGTCCGACCGTGGCGTCCTTCAGGCCGCGCGGCGTCGCTCGTCGCGGGATCGCGCGGTGTGATCCGCACGGCGAGCCCGACGCGTCGGCACCATCGATTAACGATGCGTGGACCCGCGTCGCCGCACACTGACCCGCCGTCGACGAGACCGCCATGCCCTCCGAATGGACCCATCTCGCCGCCATCGCGTGGCCGCTGCTGGTTGCGTTGATCCTCGGCATCGTCGTGCACTGGAGCCTGCGTGCGCTCGCCCGCGTCGCCAGTCGACGTGCCCACGAGCACATGCGTGCGCGCATCGCCCAGGTCGTCGCCGTGCCGGCCGCGGTCGCGCTGCCGCTGCTGTTCCTGTCGCTGGCACTCGATGCCACACCGATCGATCCGGACCTGCTCGGCCAGCTGCGCCACTGGATCGCGATCGGCGGCATGTTGTGCCTGACCTGGCTGGTCGCACGCGTCGTCGGCGCGATCGAGGCACGCATCCTGCTCGAGCATCCGGTCGACGTGGAAGACAATCTCGCCGCGCGGCGCATCCAGACCCAGGCGCGGGTGATCAGCCGTGTGATCCAGGCGGGCGTGGTGCTGGTCGGCGTGTCGCTGGCGCTGATGACGTTTCCGCAGGTGCGCCAGGTCGGCGCGGGCCTGCTGGCATCGGCCGGCATCATCGGCCTGATCGCCGGCGTCGCCGCGCAGCCGGTGTTCGGCAATCTGATCGCCGGTCTGCAGATCGCGCTGGCGCAGCCGATCCGGCTCGACGACGTGGTGATCGTCGAAGGCGAATGGGGTCGCATCGAGGAGATCACGTCGACCTACGTCGTCGTGCGCATCTGGGACGAGCGCCGTCTCGTCGTGCCGCTGCAGTGGTTCATTTCCAATCCCTTCCAGAACTGGACGCGCACCAGCGCGCAGCTGCTGGGCACGGTATTCCTGTGGCTCGACCACCGCGCACCGATTCCGGCGATCCGCGACGAACTGCAGCGCATCTGCGAGGCCGATCCGCGCTGGGATCGCCGCGTCTGCGTGACCCAGATCACCGAGACCGACAAACACACCATCGAGGTGCGGCTGCTGGTCAGCGCGCGCAATTCCGGTGAACTGTTCGACCTGCGCTGCGCCGTGCGCGAAGGCATGCTGGCCTTTCTCGATGCCCACCATCCGCAGGCCTTGCCGCGCGTGCGCAACGAGGTGACCGATGGCGATGCACGTCGCGCGGCGACGCATGCGGTCGCGCCAGTGGACCACGCCAGCACCCGCTCGCCCGGCGCCGAAGCCGCCACGGAGACAGCACTCGACGCGCATCTCGACACGGGCTTGCCATCTCGGCCGGCACAGTGAGCCCTCGCATTCACGACGGAGACCCGCGATGAAGACCCGCACCCTTGGACTCGGCGGCCCTACCGTCTCCGCAATCGGACTCGGCTGCATGGGCATGAGCGCGTTCTACGGTGGCCGCGGCAGCGATGCCGACGCGATCGCCGTCATCAAGCACGCGCTCGACCAGGGCATCACCCTGCTCGACACCGCCGACATGTACGGCCCGCACACGAATGAAACGCTGGTGGGCCGCGCGATCGACGGTCGCCGCGACGACGTCTTCATCGCGACCAAGTTTGGCATCCAGCTCGATCCGTCCGATCCGCATGCGCGTGGCATCAACGGTCGGCCCGAGTACGTGCAGCAGGCCTGCGAGGCCAGCCTGAAGCGGCTCAACACCGAGACAATCGATCTGTACTACCAGCACCGCGTGGATCCTGAAGTGCCGATCGAGGACACCGTTGGCGCGATGGCGCGGCTGGTCGAACAGGGCAAGGTGCGGCACCTGGGTCTGTCCGAAGCCTCGGCCGACACGCTGCGGCGCGCAGCCAAAGTGCACACGATCGCCGCGCTGCAGAGCGAGTACTCGCTGTGGTCGCGCGATCCCGAGACCAACGGCACGCTGACCGCCTGTCGCGAGCTCGGTATCGGCTTCGTGCCGTATTCGCCGCTGGGCCGCGGCTTCCTGACCGGCACGATCCGCAACGTCGAGGACTTCGACGAGGACGACTACCGCCGCCATTCGCCGCGCTTCCAGGGCGAGAACTTCGACCGCAATCTCGCGCTGGTCGAATCGGTGCAGGCGATCGCCCAGGATTACGGCGTCACCCCGGGCCAGCTCGCACTCGCGTGGGTGCTGTCACAAGGCGACGATCTGGTGCCGATCCCGGGCACCAAGCGCATCGGCTTCCTCGACGAGAACATCGCCGCGCTCGACATCCATCTGACCGAGGACGATCTGGCCCGCATCGATGCGATTTTTCCGCCGGATGCCGCGTCGGGCACCCGCTATCCCGCAGCGGGCATGGGCGCGTTGAACCGCTGAGTGCGCTATTCGAGCCGGGCGCGCACCTCGGGGCGCGTCCGGCTTCACATCCGGCAACTCAGCGCGCGGCGGCCTTCGCCGTGCCCTCGGCGTAACGTCGCGCCACGACCGCGCAGACGATCAGCTGGATCTGGTGATACAGGATCACCGGCAACACGATCGCGCCGAGTCCGCCGCTGGCGAACATCACCTTGGCCATCGGCAGGCCGGTGGCGAGACTCTTCTTCGAGCCGCAGAACACGATCGCGATCTCGTCGGCGCGGTCGAAGCCGAGCCGGCGGGCGATCCAGGCGATCAGCGGCATCGCGATACCCAGCAACAGCGCGCAGACCACGGCGACCGCGACCAGGGTCCACACTGGCGTCTCGCGCCACAGACCCTCGATCACCGACGCGCTGAAGGCGGTGTAGACCACCAGCAGGATCGTGCCCTGGTCGGTCCAGCGCAGCACTGCGCGACGGCGCTCGACCCAGCCGCCGACGACCGGCCGCAGCAGATGTCCGGCGACGAAGGGCAGCAGCAGAAGCAGCATGATCTTGCCGACCGCGGTGAACGGATGCGCCATGGCACCTTCGGCGCTGCCGACCAGCAGCGCCATCAACAGCGGCGTCAGCGCCACGCCGAGCAGGCTCGACAGCGACGCGCTGCACACCGCGGCCGGTACGTTGCCGCCGGCCATCGACGTGAACGCGATCGACGACTGCACCGTCGACGGCAACGCGCACAGGAACAGCACGCCGACGTAGAGCTCGGGCGTCAGCAGCCAGCCCGACAGCGGTTTGCCCAGCAGGCCGATCAGCGGAAACAGCACGAACGTGCACGCGAGGATCGTCAGATGCAGGCGCCAGTGCAGCGCGCCGGCGACGATCGCCGCGCGCGACAGGCGCGCGCCATGCAGGAAGAACAACGCGGCGATCGCGATATTCGTCACCACGTCCATGACCGCCGCCGCACGGCCCTGCACCGGCAGCAGCGACGCCAGCGCGACGGTCGCCAGCAGCAACAGGGTGAACGGATCGATGCGCGAACGCAGGGACATGCGACAAACTCCGACGTCGGTTGCCACCGGCTGCGGCGCGGCGGGCCGGTTATGGTCGCAGTCGTCGCCACCCGCGGCCAGCGGCGGCGACGCAACGGCGCGCCCGGGTTCACACGATGGCAGCGCGCGCGTGTTCATAGTGCGGCTCCTGCCGCCGCCTCACGCCTGATGCTGACCCTCACCTTCGCCTCAGTCACCGCACTGCTGGCCGTCGCGACCCTGATGCCGACCATCCGCAGCGGCGCGTGGTGGATCCGCGGTTTCGATTTCCCGCGTCTGCAGCTGTTGCTGCTGTCGGCGCTGATCCTGGTGCTGCAGCTCGTGTTCCATCCAATCGACGATCCCTGGACGATCGCGATCGTCATCGTCAATGCGGCCTGCATGCTGTGGCAGGCGTGGTGGATCATTCCGTACACGCGCATGGCGCGTGTCGAGGTCGAGGACGCGCCGGCCGATGCGCCCGTGCGCATCCGGCTGATGGCCAGCAACGTACTGACGACCAACCGCAACGCCGACCCGCTGATCGCGGTGGTGCGCGCGCAGACGCCCGACGTGCTGATCGCGGTCGAGACCGACGCCTGGTGGGAAGCGCAGCTGGAAGTATTGACCGACGCGCTGCCGCACGTGCTGCGCTGCCCGCTCGACAATCTCTACGGCATGCACGTGTACTCGCGCCTGCCGCTGCACGATGCGGAAATCCGCTATCTGGTCGAGGACGACATCCCGTCGATCCACGCGACGCTGGCGCTCGACGGCGGTCAGCGCATCACCCTGCATGCTCTGCACCCGCGCCCGCCGAGTCCGACCGAGTCCGACAGCTCGGTGGATCGCGATGCGGAACTGGTGATCGTCGGTCGCGCCGCCCACGACGCGACGCTGCCGGTGATCGTCGCCGGTGATCTCAACGACGTGGCCTGGTCACGCACCACGCGGCTGTTCCGCAAGCTCAGCGGCCTGCTCGATCCGCGCATCGGCCGAGGCATGTACAACACCTTCCACGCGAAGCTGCCGGGCCTGCGCTGGCCGTTGGACCATCTGTTCCACAGCAAGCACTTCACGCTGGTGCGCATGCAGCGGCTGCCGGACATCGGCTCGGACCACTTTCCGATCCTGGTCGAACTCGCGCTGTCCCCGGGCGAGAACGACGCCGACGCCGGCCTCGATGCCGACGCGGACGATCATGCCGATGCGAACGCAGCGGTGGCGCAGTCGGCCGCCACGGACGCGGCACCGGATATCCAGCGCTGAGGCATCGGCGCAGGGCGCCCCGACCCGGCGCATGCGCCGCGTCAGCGCTCCAGACGTGCCCGCAGATCGCGCAGGTCGCGCCGGGCGATGTTCTTCAGCGTTTCCTGGCGCCAGGCCTCGGCCGCTTCCTCACCGGCCGTCGCCAGACGACGTTCGTACTCGGGCTGCATCTGTTCGCGACGCAGTTCGCGAATGCGGCGGTATTCGGTCTTCAGCGCCGACATGCGGCGGATCGGGCGGTCGGTGGGGATCGGCTGCAGCCACGCGGCCCGCTGGTCGGTATCGAGTACCGCGCTCGGCGGCTCGACGCTCGCACTCGCATCCGGCCCCGTTGCCCAAGCCGGCGCCATGCACACGGCGGCCAGCGACAAGGCGCAGCCCCATGCGGTGTAGACGGTTCGGCTGTCCATCGCACCCTCCCATGCGGTGACGGACAGCGGCACCGTAGCAGGGATTCCGCGAACGGAGTGTTCAAACCGCGCGTTCAGCCAACGCGTCAGCCGGCGCCGGGGCGCACGTCCAGTCCGAGCGCGTGGCCGATGACGCGCATGCCCTCGTCGTCGTCGCGCGGCGCCATGACGCCGGCGACGCTGTCGTCGCCCGTGTCCCAGGTCCACAGCGTGTAGCCGGCCACGCGCAGCTGGTCGTAGGCGGTGTCGAGCAGAGCGTGGGTGGAGGCGCTGCCCAGCGCGACGTCGTCGGTCGGATCCTCGACGCCCCAGTCGATTTCCACGCGGAAACGTTCGGCCAGCGTGCCGATCGCATCGATCAGGGTCGCGCGCTCGTCCTCGGGCACGCGAAAACTCGCGCGCCAGTCGGTGGCGGATTCGAGCGCGGCCTGCACGGCGTCCTGCACGTCGTCGTCGCCGAGCGCTTCGCGGAATGCCTGGAACTGCTGGGTGGCCGCGTCCTCGTCGCCGGGATTGATGCGCAGCAGCCACTGCCATGCGATCGCTTCGAGATCGCCCTCGTGCGCATCGTCCTCGCCATCGTCCCGCTCGGGCGCGCCGAAGGCGAAGTTGTCGTCTGGATCGAACTCGTGTTCGTGCGCGGCCATGGCAGGACTCGATAGATCGGGCGGCGTAGTGTGCCGCGGCAACCGGGCCGCGGCACACCGGAGCGCCATCGGCGCGGGCCTGCGGCTCAGCTTCGCGCAGCGGTCTTCTTCACCGCGCGCTTGCCGGTCCTGGCGGTGCGCTGCGTCGCGGCCTTCTTGGCCGCGGTCGCCTGCTTCGCAGCCGGCTTCGGCGTCGCGGTCTTGCTGGCCGCCTTCTTCGTGGTCTTCTTCGCGGCCTTCTTCGCACCGCCGCGGGCATCGGCGTGCGACGGCGGCAGCTTCGAGGTCTTGTTGGGGCCGCGCAGATTGACGATGCGGTTCTCGCCCATCACTTCCTCGCGCTTGGTCACGCGCGCGACGGCGAAGGCGATGGCCTTGCCGATCAGCGAACCCGGGCCGTCCCAGTACTCGGCGGTGTGCGCCTGCACTTCGATCAGGGTCAGCTTCGGATCGTTGACGCCGCGCGGGAAGTAGGCCTTGAGCGCATCGTTCCAGAACGCCTCGATCTTCGCCGGGTCCTCGTTGACGTGGGCATCGCCGGTGATTGACACATAGGTGTTGCGGCCCTTGGACGCGTAGGCCAGGTTGACCTTGGAATTGCGCGCGATCTCGGCGACCTTCGGACTGTCGGAGGCGACGAAGAACCACACGCGCTCACCGTCGAACTGCGCCTTCTGCGTCGACAGCGGCCGGCTGACCAGATAGCCGCCCGGACCCACGGTGGTGAACATCGTGATGTCGATGTCCTCGATCAGTTTCGCGATCGTCTGCGCGTCCTTCGCGCCCTTGCTGCTTCGCGTTGCCATGTGTCGCACTCCCGTCAGGAATCAGCGCGCAGTGTCGGCAGCGCGGCGGGCGACGGACGTGAAGGCGGCGCGCCGGTGCGTCAGCAGGTCGAGGGCGCCTCGGGCCGGCGACGCCGTTCGACGCGACGCGCCCAGGCGTAGATCAGCAGACCCGCGGCTGCGGTGGCGGCGCCGACGTAACCGGTCGACGTCCAGCCCAGTCCGGCGCTGATCGCAATGCCGCCGAGCCACGGGCCGAGCGCGTTCGCGGTATTGAACGCGGCATGGTTGGACGCGGCGGCGAGCGTCTGCGCGTCGCCGGCGACATCCATCAGCCGCGTCTGCAGCACAGGGGCCAGCGCGCCCATCGTGCCGACCGCGACGATCGCCGGCAGGATCGACCACGGCGCGGCGGTCGCGAGCGGGAACAGCAGCAGCACCAGCAGCGACCAGCCCAGGATCACCGGCACCGCGCGGAACTGCAGGCGATCGACCAGCCAGCCGCCGGCGATGTTGCCGAGGATCGCGCCGACACCGAAGGCCGCCAGCGCCACCGGAATCCACGACTCCGCCACGCGGGTCACGTTGATCAGCGTCGGCGCGAGATAACTGAAGACGCAGAACATGCCGGCGAAGCCGATCGCGCCGATCAGCAGCGCGTACCAGACCTGCGAGGTGTTGAACGCGCGCAATTCGCGCATCGGCGTCTGCGCAGGCTCGTCGGGATCGGGCGCGAGGAAGCGCGCGACCAGCACCACGGTCAGCACCGACAGCACCGACACCAGCGCGAACGTCCAGCGCCAGCTCAGCTGCTGGCCGAGCCAGGTCGCCAGCGGATTGCCGACGAGGATCGCGATCGACAGCCCCAGCAGCACGCGGCTGACCGCGGCGCCGCGTTGCGCGGGCGGACTGACCGACGCGGCCACGAGCATCGCCACGCCGAAGTACGCGCCATGCGGCAGGCCGGCGACGAAGCGCGCGACCAGCATCGTCGCGTAGTTCGGCGCCAGCGCGCTGGCCAGATTGCCGAGTGCATAGAAGCCCATCAGCGCCAGCAGCAGGCGACGACGCGGCAGACGCGCGCCGAGGATCGCGAGCAGCGGTGCGCCGACGACGACGCCGATCGCGTAGCTGCTGATCAGATGGCCGACCGCGGGTTCGTCGACGCCGAAGCCGCGCGTGAGGTTCGGCATCAGCCCCATCATCGCGAATTCGCTGGTGCCGATCGCGAAGCCGCCCATCGCCAGCGCGAACAGGATCAGGGTGCGGGTGCGGCGATCGGGAAGCGCCGGTGCGGGGGCCATGGCCGGTCTCCGGTACAGGACTGACCATTATTGTGCATCGCAACATCGCCGTCACCGGCACGCGTCGACCACAGCGTTGCAGTGGCACCGACGGTTCAGCGACGCAGGCCTGAACGCGACGCGATGACGGCGACTGGACGCTCTGCCTTGGACAGTCCACGTCCCCTGTCCGTTGCGAGTCCGCGCATGTCCATCACCGCGTTCGGCCTGAACTGCACTCTCAAATCCGGCGATGCGCCGTCTTCCACACAGAAGCTGCTCGACCAGGTGCTCGAGGCACTCGCCGGCCACGGCGCGACGACCGGCAGCGCGCGCGTCGCCGACTACGACGTCAAACCGGGCGTGACCGCCGACGAAGGCGATGGCGACCAGTGGCCCGCGCTGCGCAAGCGGATCATGGACGCGGAGATTCTGGTCGTGGCGACGCCGATCTGGATGGGCCACCCGTCCAGCATCGCCCAGCGCGTGCTGGAACGGCTGGACGCGGTGCTCGGCGAGATCGACGACGACGGCGTGTATCCGACGTTCGGCAAAGTCGCTGTCGCCGCGGTCGTCGGCAACGAGGACGGCGCCCACCACGTCTGCGCGCAGCTCTACCAGGGGCTGACCGATGTCGGCTTCACGATTCCCGGCGGCAGCCCGCCGTACTGGGTCGGCGAGGCGATGGGCTCAGTCGACTACAAGGATCTGAAGCAGACGCCGGACAAAGTCACCGAGACCATCGCCACCATCGCCTCGAACGCGATGCACCTCGCCCGGGTGCTGCAGGCCCAGCCCTACCCGAAGCCGAAGCGCGGCGACGCGTGATCCGCATCGGCTGCGCGGGCTGGTCGATCGCGTCGCGCGATGCGGCGCTGTTCGGCGCCGGCGACAGCATGCTGGCCCGCTATGCCACGCGTTTCAATGCGGTGGAGATCAATTCGTCCTTCTACAAGCCGCATCGCGCCACGACCTACGCCCGCTGGGCCGACAGCGTGCCCGCCGGCTTTCGCTTCTCGATCAAATTGCCGAAGACGATCACCCACAACGCGCGGCTGGCCGGCTGCGGCGCCGCGCTCGATGCGTTCTTCGAAGCAGCAGGCGCTCTCGGCGACAAACTGGATTGCGTGCTGGTGCAGCTGCCGCCGAGTCTGGCCTTCGACGCCCGCACCGCAACCACGTTCTTCGCGATGCTGGCGCGACGCTGGCCCGGCCGCGTGGCCTGCGAGGCGCGACACGCCAGCTGGCTCACGCCGCAGGCCGATGCGCTACTGGCGCGGCACCATGTTGCGCGCGTGGCCGCCGATCCCGCCCGTCACGGTGATGACGCGCGGCCGGGCGGCAGCGCGCGCTTCGGTTACTGGCGCTGGCACGGCCAGCCGAAGATCTACTACAGCGACTACGACGCCAAAGCGCTCGACGCGATCGCGATCGCCGTGCGCGCCGGGCCAAACGATGCCTGGGTGGTGTTCGACAACACCGCCGCCGGACACGCGATTCCCAACGCCGCCGCACTGCAGACGCGCCTGCGCTGACCTCCTCATCACGTCACCACGACACCCTGTGGCAGGATGCGCCGTCCTCACACTGCCGCACCCTTCGTGACGTCCGACGCGCCCGCCACCCAGCCCGAATTTCTGCCCGGATCGAGCGTGATGGCGCAGCGCATCGCGGCGAACGACTGGTCGACGACGTCGATCGGTCCGATCAGCGGCTGGCCGCAATCGCTGCGCACCGCGATGGGCCTGATGCTCGAATCGCGCTTCGCGATGTGCCTGTGCTGGGGCCCGGAGCTGACGCTGTTCTACAACGATGCTTACGCACCGCATCTCGGCGCCAAAGAAGCGCAGGCGCTGGGGAAACCGCTGCAGGTGATCTGGTCCGACGTCTGGGACGACATCCGTCCCCTCGTCGACAGCGTGTTCGACGGCAAGCCGACGCTGCATGAAGACATGCCGCTGACGATGCAGCGCAACGGGTTTCCCGAGGAGACCTATTGGACTTTCTCGTATTCGCCGGTGCGCGACGAGCAGGACCGGATCGTCGGCCTGCTCAACATCACCACCGACGTGACCCGCAGGGTGACGACCGAGCGCCGACTGCAGGCCGACGTGGCGCAGATGGGCCGCATGTTCGAACAGGCGCCGACGTTCATGGCGATGCTGACCGGCCCCGAGCATGTGTTCGCATATCTCAATCCCGCCTACCAGACGCTGATCGGTGATCGTGGGGATGTGCTCGGCAAGCGCGTCGTCGATGCGCTGCCCGATGCGGTCCGGCAGGGCTATCTGACCCTGCTCGACGAGGTCTATCGCAGCGGCAAGGCGTTCTCGGCGGACGGTGCGCAGTACATCGTGCAGACCACGCCCGGTGGCGCCTCGGCCGAGCGTTACGTAGATTTCGTGTTCCAGCCGATCAACGACGGTCAGGACGTCGTCGGCGTCTTCGTCCAGGGCGTCGACGTGACCGCCCGGCATCTGTCCGACCTCGCGCTGCAGGCGCGCGAGGCGGAGCTCCGCAGTCTCAACAGCAACCTCGAACGCCAGGTCATCGAACGCGCACGCGAACGCTCGCTGACGTGGCAGGTCACGCCCGATCTGCTCGCCGTCGTGGATCCCGACGGCATCATCGAAACCGTCAACCCGGCCTGGGAACAGCTGCTGGGCTGGCCGGTCGATTCGCTCGTGGGCCATCGCTGGATGGACCACGTCAGCCCCGACGATCACCTGGTGACGCAGTCCGTGCTCGACACCCTGCGTGCCGGGAAGCCGGTGCTGCGCTTCGAGAACCGCTGGCGCACGCGCGCCGGCGGCCTGCGCACGCTGTCGTGGGTGGCGACGCCCGAGGGCGGGCGCTACTACTGCAGCGCGCGCGACGTCACCGACATCAACGCCGCCGCCGACGCGCTCGCCCGTTCGCAGGCGCAGCTGCGCACGCTGTTCGAAACCAGCTACCAGTTGCAGGGCATGTGCACGCCCGAGGGCATCGTCACCGACGCCAACCGGCCCGTGCTCGACGCCATCGGCGCCGGTTTCGAGGATCTGGTCGGCGTGCCGCTGTGGGACACGCCGTGGTTCAGCGGAACGCCCGGCATGCCGGCCCGGATCCGCGCGATGTTCGAACGCGCCGCGGCCGGCGAGACCGTGCGCGACGAGATCCAGCTGGATCTGCCGGGCGGGCGGCGCAGCCACGATCTGTCGCTGCGACCGATCCGGGAAGACGGCCGCATCATCGCCGTGGTGCCCGAAGCGATCGACACGACCGATCGACGCAATGCCGAAGAAGCGCTGCGCCAGTCGCAGAAGCTCGAAGCGATCGGCCAGCTGACCGGCGGCGTGGCCCACGACTTCAACAATCTGCTGACCCCGATCGTCACCGCACTCGATCTCGCCTCCGATCCCGACGCGAAGACCGAACGCCGTGCGCGCATGCTCGGCGTCGCCCGCCAGTCCGCAGATCGCGCGGCCACGCTGGTGCAGCGCCTGCTGTCGTTCGCGCGCCGGCAGCCGCTGCAGACGCTGGATGTCGACGTCGCGACGCTGGTCTCGGGCATGGCCGAACTGGTCGACAGTTCCAGCAGTCCGCGCGTGCGTCTCGTGCTCGACATCGCCGACGATCTGCTGCCCGCGGTGGCCGATCCGAATCAGCTGGAAATGGCGATCCTCAATCTCAGCGTCAACGCCTGCGACGCGATGCCCGAAGGCGGCACGCTGACGCTCGGCGCGCGCAATGCCCGCGTGTCCGACGACGCGCGCATCGCGCCCGGCCGCTATGTCGTAGTGTCGGTTGCCGACACCGGCGTGGGCATGGACGAGCAGACGCGCCAGCGCGCGATCGAGCCGTTCTTCTCGACCAAGGGCATCGGCAAGGGCACCGGCCTGGGCCTGTCGATGGCGCACGGGCTCGCCTCGCAGCTCGGCGGCCGCCTGACGATCGACAGCACGCCCGGCGCCGGCACCACCATCCATCTCTGGCTGCCGGTGGGTTCGCACCCCGGCGCCACATCCGAAGACGAGGACACGACCGTGAGCATCATTGGGGACAACCGCGGCACCGCACTGGTGGTCGACGACGAGGATTCGGTGCGCATGTGCACCTCCGACGCGCTCGAGGACATGGGCTATCGCATCGTCGAGGCCAGTTCCGCCGAGGAGGCGCTGCGCGCGCTCGACGATGGCCTGACGCCCGCCGTGCTGGTCACCGACCATCTGATGCCGGGCATGACCGGCGCCGAACTCGCACGCACCGTACGTGCACGTCTGCCGGAGACCGCGATCGTGATCGTGTCCGGCTACACCAGCATGGCCGACTTCGATCCGGGCCTGACGATCCTCAGCAAGCCGTTCCGCCAGCACGAGCTCGCGGCGAGCGTGGAATCGGCGAACGCGGCGATCCAGAACGCGGCCTGATCGCAGCAGTGGCGGTCGTCCACGCGCCACGATGCCCTTCCCCGCGCTCCGGCTTCAGCCCTACGGCAACCGTCACGGCGGAAGCGGCGTACGCGCGTGGGCGATCATCGGCGACACGCTGTCGGTCGAATTCGTGGACGGCGCGGTCTACGACTACCGCCGGCAGGACATCGGCCCGCGCCTGTTCACTGCGGCCTGCGCCGCAGCGCGCGCAGGCCGCGGCCTGTCGAGCTGCATCAGCCGGCATCTGCGCGAGCGCTACGCCGCGCGCCATGCCGACCGCGCCGCATGGGCGACCCACCGCCGCCCCGCGCCTGCCTCGACGCACCGCAGACGCTAGACTGCCTGGCTTTCGATGATCCGGCCCAGCAGGGCGTGCAGCTGCGCGAGGTGACCGGAGCCGGCGACGGTGGTCTCGTCGGAGGTCATCGCCACGGTGAGATTCAGCGACGGCACGATGTAGAGCATCTGCCCACCGTGACCCCACGCGTAACGCACGTCGTGCCCGCCGACCCGGCGCGCGAACCAGCCGTAGCCATAGCCGTCGCCGGTGTAGACCGAATGCGTGCGCACGACCCACGACTGCGCGATCCAGCTCGCCGGCACCAGTTGCGCACCCGACGCCGCGCGGCCGTGGTTGCGGTAGAGCTCGCCGAACGCCAGCAGCGAACGCGGCGTCATCGCCATCTGGTTGCCGCCGAAATGCAGGCCCTGCGGATCGGTATCCCAGGACGCGATCGCGAAGCCGGCCTGCGGGCCCAACCATTCGCGCGCGAGCGTACGTACCGGCTTGCCGCCGACCTTGGCGAGCACCGCCGATAGTAGATGCGTGGAGCCGGTCGAATAGATCATGCCGCCGCCCGGCGTATCGACGAAGGGCTGCGCGAGTGCGTCGCGCACCCAGTCGCGCTGCGCGACCCAGCGTCCGTAGCCGCGACCGGACGTGGACTGCAGCCCGGCCTGCATCGACAGCAGATGGCCGATGGTGACCCGGGCCAGGCGCGGGTCGGGATCGCGTGGTAGTCGATCGGCCAGCAGCGGCGCGACCGGCTGGTCCGCGCCGTCGAGCAGGCCGCGCTCGATCGCGATGCCGACCAGCGCCGACATCACCGTCTTCGAGGCCGACTTGATGTTCGCCGGCCGTGTGGTCGATGCGCCCCGGTAGCCGCGCTCGGCGATCAGTGCGCCGTCGCGTGCGACCAGCACCGTGCGCAGGGGCGTCATCGCGCGGGCGTCGTCGAGCACGGCGTCGAGCGCGGTGCCGCGTGCGGCCGCGGGCGTCTGCGCGGCCGCGGGCTGAGCGCTCATGCCGCCGACCAGCAGCGAAGCGAGCAACAGGGACAGGATGCGATGCATGGTTCGAGTATCGACGTAGCGCTGCAACCCGCGATGAAACCCGTGCTCAGGCGGCGTCGGCTGCGATCAGGGCCTGATGCGCGCCGACGCCCGCGAGCAGTCCCGACGCCACTGCGAGCGGCACGCTGTGCATCGGCTGGCTCAGATCCCCTGCCGCAAACACGCCGGGCACGCTCGTCTGCTTGAACGCGTCCACGCGCAGATGCGGACCCAGCGGACCCGTGTCCTGCGCGCAGCCGAGCATCTCGGCCAGACCGTCGACCGGTTCGACACGCGAGCCGACGAACAGCGCCTCGATCGCGATGCTGCGGCCATCGGCCAGACGCACGCCGTCCAGCGCCGGCGCAGTACCGAGCAGCTCGACGACCGGCACGCGTTCCAGCGTCACGCCACGGTTCGCAAGCTTGCGCGCGTCGTCAGCGTCGGGCTCGAAGCCGTTCTCGAGAAAGCAGGTCGTCGGGCCCCAGTCGGGCAGCATCCGTGCGCGATGCAGGCCCATCGCATCGCCGGCGAAGACACCGAGCGCGCGCCTGGCGACTTCGAAGCCGTGGCAGTACGGACAATGCAGCACGCTGCGGCCCCAGCGCGCCTGCAGACCGTCGAGCGGCGGCAGCACATCGCGCACGCCGCCGGCCAGGATCAGCGTGCGGGCTTGCACCGTCTGTCGGTCCGCGAGCACGAGCGAGAACCCGTCCGCATCCGCGCCCGCTTCGAGAGCCTCCCCCGCGATGACCGTCGCCCTGGGATAGCGCAGCAGCTCCGCGCGGCCCTGCGCCAGCAGCGTGGCCGGCGGCGTGCCGTCGTGGCCGAACACGTTGTGCACGGCGTCCGCGAACCGGTTGCGCGGCTGGCCTGCATCGACCACCAGCACCTGGCGCCGCGCCCGCGCCAGGGCCTGCGCCGCCGACAACCCCGCGCTGCCCCCCCCCACGATCACCGTGTCGTATCGCATCGCACACCTCATGTCACTTCAATTGTTCCATGATGCGCCGGCCGCCGACATCATGCAACTCGATAAGTGTCGAGATGTGACTACGGTATCGTGATCGCCCGCTCCGTTGCCTGCCCCATGCGCCCCGACAGCCGCCTCAGCCGCATGCTCCACGTCCTCATCCATCTGGCGGACGCCGACGGCCGCGCGACGTCGGACGAGATCGCGGCGATGCTGGGCACCAACCCCGTCGTCGTGCGCCGGACCATGGCCGGACTGCGCGACCATGGCTACGTGCGATCGGAAAAAGGTCATGGCGGCGGCTGGTCGCTCGCGACGCCGCTCGCCGACATCAGCCTGCTCGACATCCACGCAGCGCTGGGCTCACCCGCCCCGTTCGCGTTCGGCCTGGCGAACGACGACCCGGACTGCCTCGTCGAGAAAGCCGTCAACGCCCATCTCAGCGACGCGATGGCCGACGCCGAGGCCCTGCTCCGCGCACGTCTGGCCGCGGTGACGCTGGCCGACATCGCCGCCGATTTCCAGAAGCGCCTGGCGAGCGGCGGACGCCGCCGCGGCGCGCGCTGACCCTCGAATCCGGCGCAACACGCGCCACCGTGACTTCAAGCACGCGATGCCGCGTCGCGATGGGCCGATGCTCGCGGCCATGCAATCGGGAATGCTGCCCATGTCCGTCCATCGCGCCGCGCTCGTCGCAGGCCTGCTCGTCGCGTCGCTCACGGTGCACGCGTCGGACGACGACACCACACCGCGTCTGTCCTCCGACCAGTGCGATATCTCGACGCCGTACAACGTGCTCGTCGATACCGGCGGCGTATGGCTCTATCGCGACAGCGGCGTGCCGAAGGAGATCTTTTTCCACGACGGCACGCTCAGCGTGGACCGCGCGGTGCAGACCGTCAGCGCCGCGGATGCCGCGCGGTTGCGCCGGCTGGAATCGGGTGCGCGCACGCTGATGCCACAGGTCACCTCGGTCGCGCGCGAGAGCACCGGCATCGCGTTCGATGCATTGGCCGGGGTGGTCGAAGTGATGACCGGCAGCGCGCGCAAGGTGCGCCAGGTCGAGCGCTACCGCACCGACACGCTCGGCTACATCGACGCCACGCTCGGCACCGGGCGCTGGGACCAGGACGTGTTCGGCGACGGCTTCGAATCGCGCATCGAGGACGCGGCCGAACGCATGACCGGCAGCCTCGGTCGCAGCGTGATGTGGCAGGTGTTCACCGGCCGCGCCGACCGCATGGATGCGCGCGCCGAACGCATGGAAGCCGATCTCGACCACAAGATCGAAGCCCGCAGTGCTGCGCTCGAAGCGCAGGCCGACGCGTTGTGCACGCACGTGCGCGAACTGCAGTCGATCCAGGCCGCACTCGACTACCGCCTCGACGGCCAGCGGCTGGTGATGCTGGAAGACGCGCCGCGCGGCGACGGCGATGCGTCGGTGTCCAGGACACGGTCCACACGCTGAACGCCCTGCGACACGCTCGCGTTTGCATACCGCCGGCAATCGCGTCCAGAGCGTTCAGCATCCCGATCTCGGTCCACGCGACGCGGCGTGGGACAATGGGCGCATGGGCGATTCCGACTCCACCTCGCCGGCCACACCCGCGGCCGACGCGCCGCCGCGCGCGCTGAACGACGCGCTCAAGGACGACATCCGCGCCGCGTACGCGAAGCTGCAGGCGAACACGCCGGGCTTCAGCACGCGCCGTTCGCAGAGCGCGATGATCGGCCTGGTGTCGCGCGCGCTCGCGACCTCGGGCGGCATCGGCGTGGCCGAAGCACCGACCGGCGTCGGCAAGTCGCTCGCCTACCTGACCGCGGGCGTGCCGATCGCGCTGGCGACGAAGAAGAAGCTGGTGATCAGCACCGGGACGGTGGCGCTGCAGTCGCAGCTGGTGGAACGCGACATTCCGGCATTCCTCGCCGCGACCGGTTTGGAGGCCCGCGTCGCGCTGGCCAAGGGCCGCACGCGGTACCTGTGCACGCGCAACGCCGCCGAACTGCACGCCGAGCACAGCCAGGGCACGATGCTGCTCGATGGCGCCGGGCCCGACGAGGGCGGCGACTACGAGCGCCAGCTCTACGACCGCCCGCTGGCGCCGCATGAAGTGGACGCTGCGCGGCGCCTGCTCGAAGCGCATGCGGACCGGCAATGGGACGGCGATCTCGACACGGCGCCCGAACCCGTGTCGCCTGCATTGCGCACGCGCATCACCACGCCCGCATCGAGCTGCGCCGGGCGCCGCTGCAGCTTCGCCCAGCAATGTCCGGTGCTGAAAGTCCGCACCACCGTGCGCGAGGCGCAGATCGTCGTGACCAATCACGCGCTGCTGCTGTCGTCGCTGGCGATGGGCGACATCGAGAACGGCCAGCCGCTGCTGGCGCCGCCAAGCGAGATGCTGCTGGTGCTCGACGAGGGCCACCACGTGGCGAACGTCGCGATCGACCAGGGCGCGGCGCGCCTGCCGCTGGCCGACATGGCCAAGCGCACCAGCCGCATGCAGATCCTGATCGCCGGCAGCTATCGGCTGGTCGACAAGGAACGCGTCGGCACCTTGCTGCCGAACGAGGCGATCGAACTCGCATCGCGTGTGTCGAAGGGGCTCAAGGCGTTCCAGCTCGACGTGGACCGCGTCTGGCAGCCCGAGCCCGGCGATCGCGACCCGATGTGGCGCGCACCGCTCGGCCGTCTGCCCGACGACTGGGCGCCTGCGATCGAAACCCTCGGCGACGACACGCGAGCCCTGTTCAACTGGGTGCATGCCGCGCAGCAGGCCGTCGCGCGGACCAAGCAGGAAGACCCGGCGCGCGAGAAGCTGCAGCGCAGTCTCGGCATGGCGCTGGAGATGGTCGAGCAGCAGCACGAGCTGTGGGCCGGCTGGCGACGCGAGGACCGCGACGGCGCACCGCCGATGGCGCGCTGGGTGACGGCGACACGCGACGGCGATCTCGCCCTGCACTGCTCGCCGGTGTCGGCCGCGCACGTGCTGCGCACCCTGCTGTGGAAGGAGATCGATTCGGTCGTGATGACATCGGCCACGCTGACCGGCGGCGGCGACTTCCAGTCGTTCGCGATCGACACCGGTCTGCCGGATCACGCCGAGACCGCATCGCTGCCGTCGCCGTTCGATCTGCCGAACCAGGCGCAGCTGGTGGTGCCGCAGTTCCCGGTGGCGCCCGACGATCGCGAAGGTCACCCGAAGGCCGTCGCCGAATGGCTGGCGCGCGAGCTCGACTGGAACAAGGGCAGCATGGTGCTCTTCACTTCGCGCTGGAAGATGGAGAAGGTCGCCGAACTGATGCCGGCCTCGCGCCGCGGCGCGATCCAGGTGCAGAGCAGCGGCAACAAATCGCAGGTCGTCGCAGCCCACCTCGAACGCGTCGCCGCCGGCAAGGGCTCGGTGCTGTTCGGCCTCAACTCGTTCGGCGAAGGTCTCGACCTGCCGGGTGAGGCCTGCACGACGGTCGTCATCACCCAGGTGCCGTTCGCGGTGCCGACCGATCCGCAGACGGCGACGCTCGGCGAGTGGCTCGAAGCGCGCGGGCAGAATCCGTTCAACCTGATCGCGATTCCGCATGCCCTGCGCACGCTGACGCAGTTCGCCGGCCGCCTGATCCGGACCTCGACCGATACCGGCCGCGTGGTCATCCTCGACTCGCGCCTGCTCAATCGCCGCTACGGCAAACGCATCCTCGATGCGCTGCCGCCGTTCAAGCGTGTGATCGGCTGAGCGCAGCCCGCAACACAGCGCACATTCCGCTTTTGATTTGGAAACCTCTCCCTCTGGGAGAGCGCCTGCCCCGGACTCGATCCGGGGTCGACGCGCATCGCGCGTCGGGTGAGGGTTGGTGTTAGTCCGAACTCCCCACTCACCCCTCGAACAACCCCGCCTGCACCGGCAGCTCATCCGGCTCGCGGAATCCGCCGATCCCCACACCGACCAGTCGATACCGCGTCGACGCCGGCAACTCCACACGTTCGCGCAACGACAACGCGATCCGCGTCAGTTCCGCCTGCGACGCGGGCGGCGCATCCGGCGTGAAGCTGCGCGTCAGAATGCGGAACTGCGAGGTCTTGAGTTTGAGCACCACGGTGCGTCCGACGCGCGCGGTCTTGCGCGTCGCCGCCCACGTCTTCTCCGCGAGCTGCTCGATCATCGGCGCCAGCGCTTCGAGCGGCAGATCGGTCTCGAACGTGTCCTCCGACGAGATCGACTGCACCGGCTGGTCCGGTTCCACCGGCCGGTCGTCGATGCCGAGTGCGCGCTGGTGCAGGCGCGCACCGAACGTCCCGAAACGTCGCTCGAGCGTCTCGCGCGACAGTCCGCGCAGATCGCCGACCGTGGCGACACCGAGTTCGGCCAGCTTCTTCTCCATGACCTTGCCGACGCCGGGAATCAGGCCGACCTTGAGCGGCAGCAGGAAGGCGTCGATCTGCGCCGGCTTCACCACGTACAGGCCATCGGGCTTGTTCCAGTCCGAGGCGATCTTGGCGATGAACTTGTTCGGCGCCACGCCGGCCGACGCGGTCAGCTGCGTCGCCTCGCGGATCTGCGCGCGGATCGCCTGCGCGGTCGCCGTCGCGCTGGGCGAGGGAATCTTCGGATCGGTGACGTCGAGATAGGCCTCGTCCAGCGACAGCGGCTGCACCAGATCGGTATGCGCGTGGAAGATCTCGCGTACCTGCCGCGACACGGCCTTGTAGCGGGCGAAATCCGGCGGCACGAACACCGCGTCCGGGCACAGGCGCTCGGCAGTGACGGCCGGCATCGCCGAGCGCACGCCGAACGGCCGGGCCTCATACGATGCCGCGCAGACCACCGAACGCGCGCCGCGCCAGGCCACGACCACCGGTCGCCCGCGCAGCGACGGATCGTCGCGCTGTTCGACCGAAGCGTAGAACGCGTCCATGTCGATGTGGAGGATCTTGCGCACCGCTGCATTATCGTCGTTCCGGTCGCACTGACTGCGTCCGATCCACGATTCCTGCACGCGGATTCGACCTACTGCTCACGATTGCCGGCGCAGGCTTTCCGTTCCCATCGATGGAGCAGTGTCATGCCCCGCGGCGACAAATCGTCCTACACGGACAAGCAGAAACGACAGGCTGAACACGTGGAGGCTTCGGAGCGCAACAAGGGCCGGTCGAAGGCGGATGCCGAGCGCATCGCCTGGGCCACGGTCAACAAGCAGGATGGCGGCGGCAAGCAATCCGGCTCGGGCCGCAAGGGCCATTGAAGCTGCTCAGGCGTCGGTGCCTTCGACCGGCAGTCGCACGATCGCGACCGTGGCATCGTCCGGATCGGTGGTGATCGAGAATCCCAGTTGGCGGCACATCGCCAGCATCGTGGTGTTCTCGCGCAGCACCTGGCCTTCGACGACGCGCAGCCCCTGCCAGCGGGCGTATTCGATCATGATCCGCATCAGCCGCCAGCCGAGCCCGGCGCCCTTGAGGTCGGAGCGCACCATGATCCCGTACTCGCCGGTGTCGTAGTTCGCATCGGCGAGCAGACGTACCGCGCCCAGCATCTCGCCGGTGTCCGGGTCGATCGCCGCCAGCGCGATCGAGCGCGCGTAGTCGAGCTGGGTGAGCCGCGCGATGAACTCGTGGCTGAAATGCCGCACGGCGCTGAAGAAGCGCAACCGCAGATCCTCGGTGCTGACCTGCTCGAAGAAGCGCCGGAACATCGCCTCGTCTTCGGGGCGTACCGGCCGCACGAAGGCCGTGTTCCCGTTCGACAGCGTGATCGTGCGCGCCCATTCCACCGGATACGGAAAGATCGCGAAGCGCGGATGGCCGCGTCCCTTGTGCAGGCGCTTGACCGGCGCGAGCGCAATGCGTGCATCCACCGCGATCACACCATCACGATCGGCGAGCAACGGATTGATGTCGAGTTCCAGCAGTTCGGGAATGTCCGCCGCCATCTGCGCAAGCTTCACCAGCACCAGCGCGACGGCGCGTTCGTCGGCCGCGGGCACATCGCGGTACGCCTTGAGCATGCGCGACGCGCGCGTGCGTCCGATCAGTTCGTGCGCGAGGCGCAGATCCAACGGCGGTAGCATCAGGGCCTTGTCGTCGATGACGTCGACGGCCGTGCCGCCGCGGCCGAACACGATCAACGGACCGAAGGTCGGATCGTCGGCGATGCCGGCGATGAGTTCGCGCGCCTTGGGCCGCACGGCCATCGCGTGCACGGTGACGCCGTCGATCCGAGCGCCGGGCTGCAGCGTGCGTGCGCGCTGCAGGATGTCTTCGGCGGCCTGACGGACGGCCTGCGGCGTCGTGAGATTCAGACGCACGCCGTCGACGTCGGACTTGTGCGGAATGTCGGCCGCGTCGATCTTCACCGCGACCGCGATGCCACGCGCGAACAACAGTTCCGCGGCGGTGACCGCTGCATCGGCGTCGCGTGCGCGCGAGACTTCGGCGACCGGAATGCCATAGGCGCCGAGCAGACGCGCGGTCGCCACCGGGTCGAGCAGACGATTTCCGGAGGCCAGTGCCGCATCGACGACAGAACGCGCCGCCGGCAGATCGACGACGAAATCGTCCGGCAGGCTCGGCGGTGTCTCCATCAGCGCCCGCTGCGCCTCGTGGTGACGCGCGAGATACATGAAGCCGCGCACCGCATCCGCCTCGCTGTCGTAGACCGGAATGCCGGCATCGCCGAGCGTCTTGCGCGCATCAGGCTGATCGCCATGCCAGACCGCGAGCACCGGCTTGCGCGCGCCGGTGCGCGAACGCGCCTGCACGGTGCGCACCACAGCGCTCGCGACTTCATCGGGATCCGACAGCACGGTGGGTACCTGCATCACCAGCACCGCGTCGTTCTCGCGATCGTCGAGCAGCGCCTCCAGCGCGCTGGCATATCGACTGCCGTCGGCATCGCCGAGCATGTCCACGGCATTGCGACGCGACCAGCCACGCGGAAACGCGCCATCGAGCGTCCCGATCGTCGCCTCCGACAGTGACGCGCGTGTACCGCCCAGATCGACCAGACGATCGAGCGCGAGCATGCCGACGCCGATGCCGTTGGTCATCACCGCGAGCCGGTTGCCCGGCACGCCGCCCAGATGCGACAGGGTTTCGGCGGCCGCGAACAGTTCGTCGAGCGCATGCACGCGCAGCAGGCCCGCACGCCGGAACGCGGCGTCGTAGACGGCATCCGGCGCTGCCAGCGCCGCGGCGTGGGTGATCGCTGCCGTGTCGCGTCGCGCATGCCGGCCGGGTTTGACCACGACCACCGGCTTGGCACGCGCCGCCGCACGCGCTGCCGACAGGAACTTGCGCGCATCGCGCACGCGCTCGACGTACAGCAGGATCGCGCGGGTGTGGCGGTCGGTCGCGAAGTAGTCGAGCAGGTCGGCGAAGTCGACATCGAGCGCGTCGCCCAGCGAGGCCACGGCGGAGAACCCGATGCCCCGCGGCCGGCTCCACTCGATCATGCCGGCCGCCACGGCGCCGGACTGCGAGATCAGGGCAAGATCGCCGGGGATCGGCGCGTGCGCGGCGAAACTGGCGAACAGCTTCGCGTGTGGCGCGATCACGCCGAGACAGTTCGGCCCCACGATGCGCAGCCCGCGCGCGCGCGCGACTTCGGCCAGCGCCGCATTGTGCGAACCGGTGCCTTCGCCCATGTCGCGCGTCAGCACGATCGCCGCCTTGGCACCCGCGCTGGCTGCGGCATCCGCGATGCCCGCCACATCCGCCGGCGGTACGGCGATCACCACCAGTTCGGGTACGAACGGAAGCGCCGCCAGCGACGGCGACGCTTCGACGCCATCGATCGACGCATAGCGCGAATTGACCAGACCGATCGGCCCCGCGAACCCGCCGGCGCGCAACTGCTGCAGCACCAGCCGCCCGAGTGACCGCGCGCGCGGGCTCGCGCCGACGACGGCTACCGACGCGGGATGGAACACGGACTGGAGTGCGTAGGTACTCATCGCGGCATGCGCGGTCATTCAAGACGAGCGCAGACGATACACGACCGTCCGTATTCGCTTCCGCTCGATCGTCCCTTGGGATTTCGCAAAATGCCCTTTTCCGAGGCGTAGCGCCAAGCGCGGTCGACGCTTCGTAGGATCGTTAGAACAACGCGAAACCCATCGTAGATCTACCTAGCGGATCAAGCTTCAGACGCGGATCGCGCCTCAACAGAAACCGGTCGACGTCATCCAGCGCACAGCTTGGGAAGCCTCGGAGTCGACACGTTCCGCCTGCAGACGGCCCCTGGATCGAAGCCGCGATTCAACACTTCACGGGGTCGTCCACGAACCCACTCAACGCACGCATCGACTTCATCGCATCGACCGCCTCGTCTAAGCTGCCGCCATGAGCGACCCAGACGATTTCCAGCTGCGCATCCGCCTCGGCCAGGTGATGCTCGGCCCGGGCAAAGCCGATCTGCTCGATGGCATCCGCGAAACGGGTTCGATCTCCGCGGCGGGTCGCCGCATGTCCATGAGCTATCGCCGCGCCTGGCAACTCGTCGAACAGCTCAACCTGTATTTCGGTGCCCCGGTCGTCGCCACGCTGACCGGCGGACGCGGTGGCGGTGGTGCGGAGCTCACCGCGCTCGGCGAAGACGTCCTGTCGACCTACCGCCGCATGCAGCAACACAGCGCCGCTACGATCGCCGACGATCTCGCCCACTTGCGCGATCTTCGCAAATAGCGATGCGACAACTTCCGCTTTTGCCGCAGGCGCGACCCATCGTGTTCTCGCGCCTCAAAAGCGCACGAGCACGCTCTCGTAGGATGGGAAGAGCGAACCGAAACCCATCGCCCGTCGCCGCGATCCGCCTGATCGCCTGAAGCCTCGAGTCCCGGCGTGCCGTAGCAAGACAACACAGCGCCTTCCCTCGAGCAGCTGATATATCGCATGCGCCTCGATTCGCAGCCGGATTCTGAGCGAACGGAGATTATCTAGCGGCACCCGACGACTAAATATTCTCGCTTCATGTGCTGACAACTGACTTACTGACGCTCTAGTGCCCTGACTTTCCCACGTTCTCTCGCGTTATCGCCAAACATCACGCAAAGAAAAACCCCCGCCGGATACCGGCGGGGGTTTTGGGTAAAAACCCTGGCGATGACCTACTCTCGCATG